>JBBJML010000018.1:0-84463 GCA_037720195.1 Nakamurella sp.
ACCACTGGGATCTTCTACCTGGACCCGATCACCCTCGCGGCCGGCAAGACCGCACAGTGGCTGACCATGCCCGACCTGGAGCAGAGCATCGGGGAAGGGCAGCTGCACGTCTTCGCCGTCGCTTCCGACGGCACCAGAACCCCGGTCACACCCGTGCGGACCGCCGCGCGGGACGTCGCCGAACAGACCGTCGGCACGCTCTTCCGGGCCGAGCTGGCCACCGTCACCGGTGGCCGACCGGGAGCTACCGGCTATACCGCCACCGTCAGCTGGGGGGACGAGAGTGCAGTCGACACCGTGACCACCGGGGCCGACGGACGGGTGAGCGGTGGTCACCGCTACGCCGAGCCCGGCCGCTACCTCGTCATTGTCACCGGGTCGGACGGTCGCACCAGCAGCGCGGCCACCACCACGATCACCGTGGCGCGCACCGACTACGACGCCGCGATCACGCTGTCCCCCGGCAGTCGTAAGCCCGGTGAGACGTTCACCGTCGCCGGCACCGGTTTCGCCGCGGGCGAGTCGGTGGTCGTGCGGCTCGACACCAACAAGCCGATGGAACGCTCGGTGAAGGCCGCCACGGACGGCACGTTCACGATGCAGCTGAGCGTGCCCGCCACCGCGATGGCCGGTACCTATCCGGTCAGGGCATTCGGCGCTCGTTCGATGACGGTGGCCACCGCCGACCTGACGGTCGTCGTCCCACGGGTCTCGCCGAGGCTCGCACTGGCGCTCACCCCGACCAGCGCACCCTTCGGCGCGACGATCTCGCTGACGGCCACCGCCGACAAGGGAGTGAACGGCGGCATCGAATTCCTCGACGGCAGCCGACCGCTCCGCACGGTCACCCTGGCGGGAGGTCGCGCCACGCTGCGGGTGTCGACCCTGGGCGTCGGCACGCACCGCATCACCGCCAGGTTCCTCGGCGACGAGCGGTATCTGCCGCAGACCACGTCGGCGAAGTCGGTGACCATCACGAAGAAGAAGGTCACCCTGTCGGCGCCGACCACCAGTCGCCCGCAGCAGGTCTGGGGATCGCCGTCGGTGGCGACGCTCAGCACCGTGGTCACCGGCCAGACCCATGGTCGGGTGACGTTCCGCAGCGGGTCCACCGTGCTGGGCCAGGGCATCATCACCGCTCGGCGGGGTGGCGGCTCCGTCGCCACCCTGGCCCTGCGCCGGACCCTGCCGGTCGGCCGCTATGCGTCGATCACCGCGACACTGGCCGCCGGCGCGACCACCGCGATGGGGACCTCACGTCCCGGGGCGACGGTGACGGTCGTGAAGGCCGCACCGCGCAGCATCCGGGTCACCGGATCGACGTTCCGCGCTGGCACCCGACCGGTGGTCGACGTGAGCGTCGGCACGCTCACCAACGGCTCCCGGCCGAGCGGTCGGGTGGAGGTCTTCGAGTCGGGGCGGCGGGTCGCAGTGGTGACCCTCACCGCCCGCGGCACCGCGAGGGCCCCGTTGCCCGTCTCGTCCCGGACGATCCGGGTCCAGGCCACCTTCGTCCCGACGGACCGCATCCACGTCGCGGGGAAGACGTCGGCGGTGGTCGTGATCCGTTCCCGCTAGGTACGACCGGCACCAACCCGTCCAGCCAGTACTCCCCGGAGAGGAAACACCATGGCGGTGCACCGCAGCAGGGCAGACCGATCGCTCACCCACCCGCGACGAGTGGTCTCGACCCTGTCGGTGGCCGTGCTGGTGGTCGGCGTCGCGGTGGCTGTCCCGACCGCTGCCGCAGCGTCGCCGGGTGCTGCCGCGGCGCCGGGTGCTGCCGCGGCGGCGGTCTCCTCCGTCGAGGCCGTGAACCCGTTCATCGGCACCCAGAACGAGGGCGACACCTTCCCCGGAGCGGCAGTGCCGTTCGGCATGGTGCAGCTGTCGCCGGACACCGGTCACAACACCGGGTACGACTACACCTAGAACAAGATCCGTGGCTTCTCGATGACCCACCTGTCCGGGGTCGGGTGCGGGCTCGCCGGGGTGCTGCCCGTGCTCCCCGCGACCAGCATCCCGACGAACACCGACTACGGCGCGTACGCCGCCACCTTCGACCACGCGAGCGAGGACGCGTCCCCCGGCGCGTACGACGTCACCCTGCAGACCACCGGTGGAGGCGACGTCAGAGCCGAGCTCGGGGCCACCGAACACACCGGCGTCCAGCAGTACACCTTCCCGGCCACCGGCACGGCCGCGGTGCTGATCAACGCCGGCCAGTCGCTGTCCACCGTCAGTACCTCCAGCGTTGCCATCGTCGACGACCGCACCGTCCGCACCAGCTCGACCGTCCGCGGGTTCTGCCGGGACACCGCACCGTTCACCGTCTTCTCCACCACCAGGTTCGACCGGCCGTTCTCGTTGTCCACCAGCGGGACCTGGTCGGGCAACACCGTCACCGCCGGATCCACCGAAGCCGCGTCCGGGCGCACCGGGGCCGTGCTGGTGTTCGACCCGACGACCGATCGCACGGTGCAGGCGCAGACCGCGATCAGCTACGTCGACGCCGCCGGAGCCGACGCGAACCTGGCCGCCGAGGCCACCACTCTGGACGCGGCCCGGGCTGCGGCCACGGCACTCTGGGACGCCCGGCTCGGCACGATCGACATCACCGGCGGCAGCGCCGAACAACGCACCACCTTCTACTCCTCGCTCTACCGCAGCTTCCTGGCCCCGACCGTCGGCTCCGACGTCGACGGCCGCTACCGCGGCTGGGGAACCGGTGCCGACCAGCTGCACCAGGTCGAGCCCGGTCGGCAGTACTACCAGAACTTCTCGCTCTGGGACACCTACCGCACCCAGGAACAACTGCTCGCGCTGCTCGCGCCGAAGGAGGCCGGCGATCAGGCGGTTTCCCTTCTCCTGCAAGCGGAACAGGGTGGTTGGGCACCGAGGTGGAGCTACGGCCCCGTCGAGACGAACATCATGACCGGCGACCCGGTCACCCCGTTCCTGGTGACCGCCTGGTCCCAGGGGCTGCTCGCCGGCCACGAGGAACGCACCTACGCGGTGCTGAAGCGGAACGCCGACGGCGTCCCGCCTACCGACTCCCCCTACAACGGCCGGGCCGGCAACGAGAGCTACCTCGCCGACGGTTTCGTGCCCTACGCCGAAGGCGCGACCGGCAAGGAGGGCGACTTCGACCTGCAGCACGGCGGTTCCGCCACGCTCGAGTACGCACTCGCCGACGGCACGCTGTCGACGATGGCCAGAGCGCTCGGTCATGGTGCGGACGCCGATCGGTACGCGGCCAGGGCGGCGAACGCGAGCACCCTCTGGGACCGGGACACGAAGACGTTCAGAGCCAGAACGCCGGGCGGGACCTTCGATCCGCAGGACGATCCCGCCTATGCGCCCGGCTTCCACGAGGGCACCACGTTGCAGTACACCTGGTTGCACCAGCAGAACTTCCCGCAGCTGGTACAGCTGTTGGGCGGCAAGGGGTCGACGCAGCAGCGACTGGACGATTTCTTCGCCTACGACGCGCTGCTGACGGACTCGAGCGACACCGTCCACAACGTCTGGGTCACCGGTTCGTACGACTACTACGGCCGCACGACGTACAACCCGAACAACGAGCCCGACCTGCACGCGCCCTACGCCTACCTCTGGGCCGGGCAACCGTGGAAGACCAGTGATGTGGTCCGGGCCGCGCTGACGCTGTTCACCGATGGACCGACCGGCGTCACCGGCAACGACGACCTGGGCACCATGTCCGCCTGGCACGTCCTGTCGTCCATCGGCCTCTATCCGGCGGTGCCCGGCACCGATCAGTGGGCTCTCACCACTCCGGCCTTCGAACGGGTCGTGGTGCATCCCGGCGGCGCCGCCGCCGACAGGACCGTCACCCTCACCGCCCCCGGTGTCTCCGACGCCTCGCACTACATCCGGTCGGTCGACGTCGACGGTCAGGCACTGGACCGCGGGTACCTCAGCGGTACGGAACTCACCGCGGCCGACACCATCGCCTTCACCCTCGGCTCGGCGCCCTCTGCCTGGGCCACCGGGCCGGACGCCGCTCCCGCGCCCCTGACGACCGCCGTACCGGTGGACCGGTTGACCGCCACAGCCGGAGCGGCGGCGGCGACCATCGCGGCCGGCCGCAGCGCCCGGGTCCCGCTGACGGTGGTGGCCCAGACCAGTGCCCCCGTCACGCCCGTCATCGCACTCGACGGAGCCCTGCCCGCCGGTCTGCGGGTCGAACTACCGACAGCAGCAGCGATCTCGGGCGATCGACTACCGACCCAGATCACCACGGACGTGGCGGTGCGCGTCGACGCGGGCACAGCTCCGGGGCGCTACTCGGTCCCGTTGCGGGTCAGCGCAGGATCGTTGACCCGCTCGACAGCGCTGGACATCGTCGTCCCGACCGCGCCCTGGCTGACCTCGAGCCTGACCCAGCGGGCCATCGGCACCCGCGGCGGCGCCGACGCGGATTTTGACGGCGACACCGCGTACCACCTCGCCGACGCGCTCGCCACATCCGGTGTGGCACAGGCCCTCCCGCAGCTGGTGCCGGGATCCTCCGATCTGAGCTTCGTGCTGGCGCCGCCCAGCAGCGCCGCCGACAACTTCGTCGCAACGGGCCGGCCGATCGATGTCAGCCACGGGCTCGCCGGGTCGAGCCGCATCGCGATCGTCGGAGCCGCAGCGAACGGACCGATCACCACCACGGCGACGCTCACCTACGCCGACGGCACCAGTACCAGGCCGGACGTCACGCTGCCCGACTGGTGCGGAGGTACGCCACCCGCGGGCATCACCACGGTGTCCTCGATGCCGGTCCGCGGCCGGGGCACCGACGTGCAATCCGTCGGTTGCGGGCTGTACGCCTCGGCACCGATCGCGCTGAAACCCGGAATCGCCCTGCGCTCCATCACCTTCGGCGCGAATCCGAAGTTCCACGTGTTCGCCATCGCTGCCGACGGCGACCCGCAGGCCCCCACGCCCACCACGGCCCCGGTCGTGATCGGGACTCCCGGCGTCGGCCGCACCGTCGCGGTGGACCCGCCGGTGTGGGACGTGCCCGCCTCGACGACGGTGACGACCGGCTACCAGTGGAACGTGGACGGCCAGGCAGTGGCCGGTGCGACCGGGCGGCTGTTCACGCTCCGGCCGGCAGATCTCGGGAAGTCGGTGACCGTCACCGTGACGGGCACAGCCGCCGGGTGGGCGCCCGCAGCCGTCACCTCAGCGCCGGCGACCGTGGTGGCGGGCACCTTCACCGCGACCCGGGTCACCCGCATCAGCGGTATCCCGATGGTCGGCGAGCAGGTGAGCGCGGTCGCCCCCGCCTGGTCGATGGCCGGCGTCAGCGTCGAGTACACCTGGGTGAGTAGTAGCCGCCAGCTCGGCTCCGGACCGACGCTCCGGATTCCGCCGGGCGCCGTCGGCCAGCAGTTGGTGCTGATCACCACCGCCCGGCTCGCCGGTTACACCCCGGTGGTGCTCAGGACCGCGCCGGTCCTCATCCGGGCCGGCGTGCTCTTCCTCGCCGCGGCACCTCGGATAACAGGTGCGGCCCGGGTCGGCGCACGACTGACCGCGGTGGCCGCGCGGTACCAGGTGCCGGTGCGCTCGACCTACCGCTGGCTGGCCGGCGCTACCCCGATCGTCGGGGCCACCGCCTCGACGCTGATCGTTCCCCGGAGCGTCGTCGGGCGCCGGATCACCGTGCAGGTGACCGCCACCGCCGCCGGGTACCAGCAGCGGACGACCACAGCGGGGCCGACAGCAGTGGTTCCTGCACCGTGACAGCTGTCCCGGCCGGGTCGCGGGCCGGGACAGCTCACCTGCACGCCCGTTTCGTCACGTACATGTCGACGTCCGCCTGACGCAGCAGTTCGGCGACGTCGCACGGATTCGAGTCCACCGCTGATCCGATGCCGACCAGGACCCGGTAGTCGCCTGCGCTGGTCGGGACCGGGTCGCCCAGCATCGCCGTCAGCTCGTCCCGCACCTGTTCCCGTCGCCGCTCGGCGGTGCGGTGGTCAACCGCGTTCCGACGGGCCGACACGGCGCTGTCACGACCCGTTGTCGGACAGGTGTTCTAGTGTTCCAGCCATGACATCGCGACCTGCTGCCCGCGTCCGGACCGCCTATTCGTGCACCGAGTGCGGCCACCAGGCGGCGAAGTGGGTGGGCCGGTGCCCGGACTGCCAGGCCTGGGGATCACTGTCCGAGACGGCGGTGGGGCCGGCCCGCGGCAGCATGCGGGCGGTCGTCGCCGGTCCGGTCTCCTCCCCAGCCCAGCCGATCGCCTCGGTCGATGCGACCATCGCCCGGCCGCGCCCGAGCGGGGTCACCGAACTCGACCGGGTGCTCGGCGGCGGGCTGGTTCCCGGCAGCGTCGTGCTGCTGGCCGGCGAGCCCGGTGTCGGGAAGTCCACGCTGCTGCTGTCGGCGGCGCAGACCTGGGCGGCGTCCGGCCAGGGTCGGGTGTTGATCGTCACCGGCGAGGAGTCGGCCGGTCAGGTGCGGCTGCGGGCGGGGCGGATGGGTGCCCTGCACGAGAACCTGTTCCTGGCGGCGGAGACCGAGCTCTCCGCCCTGCTCGGCCACATCGACGCCGTCGCCCCCGAGCTGCTGATCGTCGACTCCGTGCAGACGATCGCCTCGGCCGAGGTCGATTCCTCCCCCGGTTCCGTCACCCAGGTCCGGGCAGTGGCCGGAGCGCTGACCGCGATCGCCAAACAGCGCGGGATGGCCTGCGTGCTGGTCGGCCACGTCACCAAGGACGGCGCCATCGCCGGCCCGCGGACGCTGGAACACCTGGTCGACGTGGTGCTGCACTTCGAGGGCGACCGGCACTCCAGCGTGCGATTGGTCCGGGGCGTCAAGAACCGCTTCGGCGCATCCGACGAGGTGGGCTGTTTCCGGATGATCGCAGGCGGCATCGAAGAAGTCCTCGAGCCGTCGGAGGTGTTCGTCTCCGGCGACCGCCCGGTGGTTCCCGGCAGCGCCGTCTCCATCGCCCTGCAGGGCAGGCGCCCGCTGCCGGTGGAGGTGCAGGCGCTGGTCTGCAAGTCGGGCGGCGAGAGCGGCCGACGCACCGTGTCCGGCCTCGACACCAGCCGGGTCAACATGACACTCGCTGTGCTGCAACGCTTCGGCGGGGTCGCGCTGGGCGGCTGCGATGTGATCGCCGCAACCACCGGAGGAGTCAAGGTGACCGAGCCGGCCGTCGACCTGGGCCTGGCGATGGCGGTCTGGTCGTCCGTCCGCGACATCGCCCTGCCACAACGCACCGTGTTCATCGGTGAGGTGGGTCTGTCGGCCGACATCCGCAGCGTGCCCGCGCTCGGCCGACGGCTGGCAGAAGCGGCTCGGCTCGGTTTCACCCGCGCAGTCGTGCCGGCCGGCACGGACGCGGCGGCCCCGGCCGGCCTGGCCGTCGTCCCGGTCCGCGATCTGGGGGCGGCGCTGCGCACCGTCGGCTCCGACGAGGGCGTGGTGCGGTGGCTGCAGCGCTGAACGCGGTCGAGCGTCGGTGATCGGTCCGCGCGCCGCAGACCTCGACTCCTACACTGACCCGGTGGACGACCGACCCGACCAGAGCGATCACCTCAGCATTCTGGCTCAGCTGGCCCCCGGCACCGCGCTGCGCGACGGGCTGGAGCGGATCCTGCACGGCCGCACGGGTGCACTCATCGTGCTCGGCATGACGCCGGCGGTCGAAGCGATCTGCGACGGCGGGTTCATCATCGACATGGAGTTCTCCCCGACCCGGCTGCGCGAGCTGTGCAAGATGGACGGCGCGGTCGTGCTCGACCAGAACGCCACCCGGATCCTGCGGGCCAACGTCCAGCTCATGCCCGATGCATCGCTGCCCACCGTCGAGTCCGGCACCCGGCACCGCACTGCGGAGCGGGTTGGCGGACAGGTCGGTCAGCCGGTGCTGGCGGTCAGCCACTCGATGTCGATCATCTCCCTGTACTACCGCGGCACCAGGCACGAGGTTCCCGATCCGTCCACCATCATCGGCCGGGCCAACCAGGCCCTGTCGACGTTGGAGCGGTATCGCTCGCGATTCGACCAGGTGGCCCAGTCGCTGTCGAAGCTGGAGATCGAAGACCAGGTCACGCTGCGGGAGGCCGTCACCGCGATCCAGCGGGTGCTGATGGTGCATCGCATCGCCGACGAGCTGATCGGCGACGTCATCGAGCTCGGTTCCGACGGTCGGTTGATCGGCCTGCAGCTAGACGAACTGCTCGCCGGCACCGAGGGGGTCGCCGAACTGCTGATCCGCGACTACTGCGCCGTCGACGACGCAGAGCAGGTGGCGACCGCGGTCGAGGTGCTGTCCGGCTTCACCGGGGCGGCGCTGCTGGACCTGGGCGCGATCACCGCGGCTCTCGGTCGCAGTGGCGAATCCCCGGATCACCAGGTCAGCGCCCGCGGATATCGGCAGCTGACCGGCCTGCACCGCCTGCCACCGCTGGTGCTGGAGCGATTGATCAGCCAGTTCAGCACGTTCCAGGCGCTGCTCGGCGCCACCGCCGCCGATCTGCAGACCGTCGACGGGATCGGTGAGGCCAGGGCTCGCGGGGTCCGTGAAGGACTGTCCCGGCTGGCCGACCTGGCCATCAGCGACCGGTTCAGCTGACGGACCGCACGGTTCGGGACGCCGTCCCGGGCTGGATCAGCCGATGGTGATCCGGATCGGCGTCGCTGACAGGGAGCCGAGCACGGCCCGTACCTGGTAGACCCCGGCGGGCACCGCGGTTCGCTCGCCCGCACAGCCCGGCCGCGAGGTGGTGCCGGCCCACCGGATGTTGTACTGCACGGTCTCGGTCGGCTGCAGCGTCCGGACCTCGGTGCCGGTCCCGGGGAAGCAGTCGGCCGTCGACCAGACCCTCGCCCCGGCGGCCGAGTAGACCGAGAAGACCTGCTTGCTACCGGAGACGTCCTGGGTGCATGCCTGGGAGCCCGAGTTGGTGACGCTCAGGCCCAGCACCGGCTGCGCGCCGGTCGGGTAGGTGGAACTCCGCGAGGTGACCGTCAGCTGCAGCGTCGACGGCGTGCACAGCAATCGGCCCTGCGCATCGGTCGACGGCGCGACCGGCTTGGTGGTCGTCGGCTTCGTGGTCGACGGCTTCGTGGTCGTCGGCTTCGTGGTCGACGGCTTGGTGGTGGGCGGCTTGGTGGTGGGCGGCTCGGTGGTGGGCGGCTTGGTGGTCGTCGGCTTCGCAGTGGACGAGGGTGCGGTGGTGGACGGCTTCCCGGTGGACGAGGGCGCGGTGGTCGAAGGCGCGGTGGTCGAAGGCTTTGCGGACGACGAACCCACACTCGACTGCCCGGTCGTGCTCGGCGCCGGGTCGCTTCCGTTGGAGCCCGATGCGCTTGCCCCGGAGGAGGAGGTCCCGCTCGACACCGAGCTCGGCCCGCCGGAACTTGCACCGCCGCTCGATGCGAGCACGCCGGTGAGAGCGGTGGCGGGAGCCGTCGAGCTGCCGGTACCTGCGGTCGGCGATGGCTGCGCCCCGGATCCGCTGGCTTTGGCCACGACGAACCAGATCAGACCGACCAGCACCAGCACGGCCACCACGATCACCAGTGCGCGGCGCCGCCAGTAGACGGTGGGGGGCAGGGGTCCGACCGGATTGATCACCACTCGACGGTAGCTTCGGACCCGCACTGAACTGCGGAGCAACGCCGGGTGACCAGCGCGGCGACCGCGCCCGACCGAGCGCTAGCGTGGGCGGGTGCCGACCGATGCCCCCGCGCTCCCGGTGGGACTGCTGGCGCAGTTCTACCGCGCACAGGCTCGCGACCTTCCGTGGCGGCGTGCGAACGCAGGCCCCTGGGCGGTGCTGGTCAGTGAGTTCATGTTGCAGCAGACGCCGGTCAGCCGGGTACTGCCGGCCTTCGAGGCGTGGCTGGAGCGCTGGCCCTCCCCGGCCGCGCTCGCCGCAGACGCGCCGGGCGACGCGATCCGCGCCTGGGGTCGACTGGGGTATCCGCGCCGAGCCCTCCGGCTGCACGCAGCGGCCACGCAGATCGTCGTCCAGCACGACGGTGTGGTGCCGTGGGAGGTCGATGACCTGCTCGCGCTGCCGGGTGTCGGCGACTACACCGCCCGCGCCGTGGCCGCATTCGCCCATCGCCAGCGGGTGCCGGTGGTCGACACCAACGTCCGGCGGGTGCTCAACCGGATCGTGCGCGGCAACGACGATGCCGGTCCGGCGACAGCCGCCGACCGGGCGCTGCTGGAACCGTTGCTGCCCGTCGAAGATGTTGCGGCAGCGGAACTGTCGGCCGCGCTGATGGAACTCGGCGCCACCGTCTGCACGTCGGTACGACCGCGCTGCGACAAGTGCCCGGTGCGCGAGCACTGCCGGTGGCTCGCCGACGGGCGACCGGCCCGCACCGTGCATGCGGTGAAGCAGGCCTGGCACGGAACCGACCGCCAGGTGCGCGGCCGGATCCTGGCCCTGCTGCAGGCGGCGCCGGGCGCGGTCGCGGCCGACGACATCGCCGCGCTCTGGCCGGACGACACCCAGCGCGAGCGCTGCCTCGGCTCGCTGCTGCACGACGGGTTGCTCGCACGAACGCCGGCGGGCACCTTCGTCCTGCCCGGCTGAACGCCCGGCGACCGGGCGCCGAATTCCGGAAGGATCCGCACGGTTCGGGAGCGCTCCGACTTGCCGGCAGTCCCGGACGGGGCCAATGTTTGGGAGAAAGGTCCGCGCCTCGCCCTCATCCCGGGAGTTTCCGCCATGCGATCCTTGTTCACCCGCGGCCTCGCCGCCCTCGCCGTGGCGGCTACGGCTGCCGTCGGCATCACCCTGCCCGCGGCCGCTGCCGGAGTGAACTACGTCCCGCTGGGCGACTCGTACTCCTCCGGGGTCGGCGCGGACGACTACCTCGACTCCAGCGGCAACTGCCTGCGGTCGGAGAACGCCTACTCGGCGGTCTGGGCCGCGCAGAACGCGCCGGCCTCCTACCGCTCCGTCGCCTGCTCGGGCGCCCGGACCGGTGACGTGCTGGCCAACCAGATCTCGGCGCTCAGCAGTTCGACGACGCTGGTCTCCATCACCATCGGGGGCAACGATGCCGGCTTCAGCGACATCATCAAGACCTGCGTCCTGGAAGGGGAGGGTGCCTGCATCAGCGCCGTCCCGGCCGCCGAGGACAAGGGTCGCGCCGAACTGCCCGGGATGCTCGACACCACCTACGGCGCCATCTCCTCGGCAGCGCCGAGCGCCCAGGTCGTCGTACTCAGCTATCCGGAGTTCTACGAGCTGGGTCACACGTTCTGCATCGGCCTGAGCGAGAAGTCGCGCACCAAGATCAACGAGGGAATCAACGTGATCGATGGTGTCATCAGCGAGGCCGCCGCCCGGGCCGGGTTCGCCTTCGGCGACGTCCGCAGCAACTTCGACGGCCACCAGTTGTGCTCGGGCAGCAAATGGCTGCACGCGCTGAACGTCTCCGACCTGACGGTCAGCTACCACCCGTTCGAGAGCGGACAGCGCGGCGGCTACCTGCCGGTGTTCACCGCGGCGGCCGGCTGAGAAGATCCGGCGGTCCGTCACCAGCCCCGTCGAGCTGACCGGGGGACGGGGCCGTTCCTGGTGCGCACGCACCCGATGCCGCGTAGGGTCACCTCCTTGTGCCCCCCGCTCTGAGACCTTGGTTCCGGCTGCTCCGAGCCGGTTTCCAGGCGCAGGCCCGGTATCTGCCGGCAGCTGCGGGCGGGTTCATCGCCAACACCACGTTCGGGTTCCTCAAGGGCGCCGTGCTGACCGCGGTGGTCACCAGCGCGGGCGGCGCCGTCGCCGGGTACGACCTGCCGACGATGGCCGCGTATGTGTGGCTCTCCCAGGGGCTGATCGGCGTGGTGAACCTGGCGCCCCGCTCGGACATCGCCGACCGCATCAAGTCCGGTGATGTGGCCGTCGACCTGCTCCGGCCGATGAATGTGCTGGCGGCGACGGTCGCGACCGACCTCGGTAGTGGCGTCTTCCAGATCCCGATCAGGCTGCTGCCGGCGCTGCTCGTCGGCTCCTTCACCACCGCGATGGCGCTGCCGTCGGCGGTGGCTCCGTACCTGCTCGGAGCGGTGGCGGTGCTGCTGGCCATGGTGATCTCGGCCATCGCCCGGTTCGCGTTGGCCGCCTGCGGTTTCTGGGTCGTCGAGACCCGGGGGCTGCAGATCCTGTACCTGGTCGGCTCGACCTTCCTGGCCGGTCTCTACACTCCGCTCGCCCTGTTCCCCGGGTGGCTGCGCACCGTGGCGCTGGCCACCCCGTTCCCGGCGATCCTGCAGACCCCGATCGACGTGATCTCCGGCCGGATCGTCGGTCGGGAGGCCGTGCATGCTGTGGCGGTCCAGTGCGGATGGCTGCTGGTGCTCGTTGCCCTGGGGTCCGTGCTGCTGCATCGGGGTCGGCTCCGCATGGAGGTGCAGGGTGGCTGATCCCGGCGCCGGCCCCGACACCGCCACCGACCCGATCCCGGACTCGATCCCTGACGACGTCACCCCGAGCCGGTGGCAGCCCTACCGCACGGTGCTCAGGTCGCGGGTCCGCTCCCAACGCAGTCATCGGGCGTCGTTCGTCACCGATCTGATCGGCGCCGGCCTGGCCGGGGTGATCGAGTTCGGTGAGCTCTTCGTGATCTTCAGCAACGTCCGGACCCTGGGCGGCCTCGACTTCGGTTCGGTGGTGCTGATCTTCGGACTGGCCAACGTGGGGTTCGCTCTCGCGGACATGATCGCCGGACACCTCGACGGCCTCAGCAGGCTGCTCAGAGCCGGGACGCTGGACGTGTTGTACCTGCGGCCCCAACCGCTGCTCGCGCAGCTGATCACCTCGGATCTGCAGTTGCGTCGACTGGTCCGGGCCCTGGTCGGAGCGATCTGCGTGGTGGTCGCCCTGATCGTCGCGGAGGTGGACTGGGGCCCCAGGGCCGTCCTCGCGCTGGCACTGTCGCTCGGCTGCGGAACGGCCATCTACACGTCGCTGTTCGTCGCTGCCGCGGGCGTCCAGTTCTTCCTGGTGAACGGCGCCGAGGCCACGAACGCGGTCGTCTACGGCGGGTCCTACGCCTCCGAGCAACCCGCCTCCATCTGGCCGCGGCCGCTCCAGGTGGTGTTCGGCTTCCTGTTCCCCGTTGCCTTCTGTGCCTATCTGCCGGCGCTGTTGATCCTCGGTCTCCCGGGCGGCGGCTGGCTGCCGGCCTGGCTCGGCTGGTTCCTGCCGGTGGCCGCCGCGCTCGCCTGGGCAGTGGCGATGACACTCTGGCGGGCCGGGGTCTGCCACTACCAGGGAGGGGGCGGATGATGCGCGACCGGAGGGCAGGAACGCTGGCGCTGGAGGGCGTCACCCGGACGTTCCGGGTACGCGCCCGGCGATCCGTGCGGTGGGACACGGTGACCGCCGTCGATCGGATGGGCTTCTCGGTCGCCGCCGGCGAATCGGTCGGATACATCGGCGCCAACGGTGCCGGCAAGTCCACCACCATCAAGATGTCAGCCGGCATCCTGGTTCCGACGGCCGGCACGGTGCGAACCTGCGGGCTCGACCCGATCCGCGAACGCCGGGAACTCGCCCGGCACATCGGCGTCGTGTTCGGCCAGCGCAGCCAACTGTGGTGGGACCTGCCGGTCAGCGAGTCACTCGCCATCCTCGGCGACATCCATCGGATGGGCGGCGCGGCTGTCCGCGAGCGCACCCGACTGCTGGTCGACACCCTCGACATGGCCGGATTCTGGTCGACGCCGGTGCGTCAGTTGTCCCTCGGACAGCGGATGCGCGCCGAAGTGGCCGCGGCCCTGCTGCACTCGCCGAGCCTGCTGATCCTCGACGAGCCGACCATCGGCCTTGACGTGCTGAGCAAGCAGCAGCTGCGCCAGTTCCTGATCGCGGAGCGCGCCCGCACCGGCATGACGCTGTTGTTGACCACCCACGACATGGGTGACATCGAACGGCTCTGCGACCGGGTGCTGGTGGTGGACCGGGGGCACCTCGCCTTCGACGGCACGCTTTCGGGTCTGGCCGATACGGTCGGCGCACGGCGCATCCTGGTCGTCGACCTCGCAACCCCCGCCGCCGATCTGACCGACGTTCCGGGTACCTGGCATCTCGCGTCCGAGGCCGGCGGCCTCCGCCAACGACTGGCCTTCGATTCGGCCGGCACGACAGTGCCGACAGTGCTGCAGTCGATCGCGACGCGGGCGGAGGTCCGTGACCTCTCGATCGAGGAGCCCGACATCGAGGACGTCGTCCGGCGGATCTACGCGAAATGACGCAGGGCCCGCATCCCCGAGGGGGTTGCGGGCCCTGCGTACTGCACTGTCAACCGACCGAGGTCACTCGGTACCGGTCGGCTCCATCGGCGACGTGACCTCGGACGCCGCGGATGCGGCGTGCTTGGCCATCCCGACGGCGACCGGCTCCGGCTCCTTCACCATCGACGCCGACCGCGGCTCACCGACGAAGGAGAACGTCGCTTCGGCGCCGAGACCGCTGGCATCGATCTTGATGACCTGACCGGGCTTGATCTCGTCGAACAGGATCTTCTCCGAGAGCGCGTCCTCGATCTCGCGCTGGATCGTGCGGCGCAACGGACGCGCACCCAGGACCGGGTCGAAGCCGCGTTCGGCGAGCAGTGCCTTGCCCGCCGGGCTGACCGCGAGGTCCATGTCCTTGTTCTTCAGGGCCTTCTCGACGCGCTTGAGCATCAGGTCGACCATCAGCTCGATCTCGCTGGTGGTGAGCTGGTGGAAGACCACCACGTCGTCGATCCGGTTGAGGAACTCCGGGCGGAAGTGCTTCTTGAGCTCGTCGTTGACCTTCGACTTCATCCGCTCGTAGTTGGAGTCCGCATCGTTCCCCGACGAGAAGCCCATCCCGACGGCCTTGGAGATGTCCGAGGTGCCGAGGTTGGAGGTGAAGACGATGACGGTGTTCTTGAAGTCGACCGTGCGACCCTGACCGTCGGTCAGGCGACCGTCCTCCAACACCTGCAACAGCGTGTTGTAGATGTCCGGGTGCGCCTTCTCGATCTCGTCGAACAGCACCACCGAGAACGGCTTGCGCCGCACCTTCTCGGTGAGCTGGCCGCCCTCCTCGTAGCCGACGTACCCGGGAGGGGCACCGAAGAGCCGCGAGGCGGTGTAGCGGTCGTGGAACTCGCCCATGTCGACCTGGATCAGCGCATCCTCGTCACCGAAGAGGAACTCGGCCAGCGCCTTGGTGAGCTCGGTCTTACCGACGCCGGACGGGCCGGCGAAGATGAACGAGCCCGACGGACGCTTCGGATCCTTGAGGCCGGCGCGGGTACGCCGGATGGCCTTGGAGACTGCCTTGACCGCTTCGTGCTGGCCGATGATCCGCTTGTGCAGGGCATCTTCCATCTTGAGCAGCCGGGTGGTCTCCTCCTCGGTCAGCTTGAAGACCGGGATGCCGGTCCAGTTGGCCAGCACCTCGGCGATCTCCTCGTCGGTGACCTCGGAGACGACGTCCAGGTCGCCGTCCTTCCAGGCCTTCTCCCGCTCGGACTTCTTCTGCAGGAGCTGCTTCTCGGAGTCGCGCAGCGAGGCTGCCTTCTCGAAGTCCTGCGAGTCGATCGCGGATTCCTTGTCCCGGCGGACGTTCGCGAGCTTGTCGTCGAAGTCGCGCAGGTCCGGCGGCGCCGTCATCCGGCGGATCCGCATCCGGGCGCCGGCCTCGTCGATCAGGTCGATCGCCTTGTCCGGCAGGAAACGGTCGTTGATGTAGCGGTCGGCCAACGTGGCCGCCGCCACCAACGCATCGTCGGTGATGGTGATGCGGTGGTGCGACTCGTAGCGGTCGCGCAGACCCTTGAGGATCTCGATGGTGTGCGCCACCGTCGGCTCGCCGACCTGGATCGGCTGGAAACGCCGCTCCAGGGCCGCGTCCTTCTCGACGTACTTGCGGTACTCGTCGAGGGTGGTCGCACCGATGGTCTGCAGCTCACCGCGGGCCAGCATCGGCTTGAGGATGCTGGCGGCATCGATCGCGCCCTCGGCAGCACCCGCACCCACCAGGGTGTGGATCTCGTCGATGAACAGGATGATGTCGCCGCGGGTGCGGATCTCCTTGAGGACCTTCTTCAGGCGCTCCTCGAAGTCACCGCGGTACCGGCTGCCGGCCACGAGCGACCCGAGGTCGAGAGTGTAGAGCTGCTTGTCCTTGAGGGTCTGCGGGACGTCGCCACGGACGATCGCCTGAGCCAGACCCTCGACGACAGCGGTCTTGCCGACGCCGGGCTCACCGATCAGCACCGGGTTGTTCTTGGTGCGACGGGAGAGCACCTGCATTACACGCTCGATCTCCTTCTCCCGGTTGATGACCGGGTCCAGCTTGCCCTCACGGGCCGACTGGGTGAGGTTGCGACCGAACTGGTCGAGCACCAGCGAGGTGGACGGGGTGCCTTCGGTGCGACCACCCTCGGCGGCGGCCGTCTCCTTGCCCTGGTACCCGGACAGCAGCTGCAGGACCTGCTGGCGGACCCGGTTGAGATCAGCGCCGAGCTTGATCAGCACCTGCGCGGCAACGCCCTCGCCCTCGCGGATCAGCCCGAGCAGGATGTGCTCGGTGCCGATGTAGTTGTGGCCGAGCTGCAGCGCCTCACGCAGGCTGAGCTCCAGGACCTTCTTGGCACGCGGGGTGAAGGGGATGTGACCGGAGGGAGCCTGCGCGCCCTGACCGATGATCTCCTCGACCTGGGCACGGACACCCTCCAGAGCGATCCCCAGCGACTCGAGGGCCTTCGCAGCGACGCCCTCACCCTCGTGGATGAGCCCCAACAGGATGTGTTCCGTACCGATGTAGTTGTGGTTGAGCATCCTGGCTTCTTCCTGCGCCAGGACGACCACGCGACGGGCTCGGTCGGTGAACCGTTCGAACATGTGCACTCCTTTGCGGGGATACCCCACTGTAGTGCGGCCGGTGCCGCCGGGAGATGGTCGGAAGGATCCGCGCGCGGGTCCTGTACCCACCATCGAACGACGTCACCATTGCAGCGTTGTTACGAGGGGATTCGGGTGTCGACCGGATCGGGACTGGTGATCACCGCGGTGACCTGCCGGTTCTCGTCCCGACGGCCTGCGGTCGACCCCCTGATCCGAAGAGGTTGACATCCGCTTCCAACGCTGCCGGTCGGCGGGACGTTCCGCCAGCGAACGACCTACGCCGAGGGCGAACAGCAGGCCGGGGCCCGCCTCAGCGCACCCAGTCGGCGACCACGAACCCGATCCCGACCGATGCCGCCGCCGCCAAGACCGCCAGGTAGGCGATCACCAGGCGGGTGTCCCGCAGTACGCACTTGCTGCGGGTCAGCCCGGCCCTGCGGGCCCGCAGATACCCGGCCAGACCGAGTGCGGCCAAGGCCAGCAGCGCGAACGGGCCCAGCCACCAGGCCAGCGCCGCGACCGTTGCGTACACGCACAGTCGCAGCGGGTCCGGGGGCGACGCCGTCGCCGAGCCACCCGCAGCACTGCCGGGGGCACCAGTGGGGGCGCTGCTCATCGCACCTCCAGCGGGAGCGACCGGCCCCGTTTCGCCGGCTCTGACGCGACCGCGGACAGCCGGGAAGCCCCGAGCGGCGCCCAGGCCTGGACGGCGCAGAACGGCGCGCACTGGTCCTGCTCGGCGCTGCGGGTCCCCACGTGCACGCAGCACTGGGTCAGCCGCTCCTCGATCATCGTGTTGATGTCCATGAACGGTTTCACGGTGATCCGCTTGACCCGCTCCCCCAGCAGCGTGCGGAGCCGCCGGCCACGCCCCGGCAGGACGCCGGAGGCCAACGTCAACAGGGTGGACATGCCCAGGTCGCAGTTCTCGCAGATGTCCCGCCAGAGATCGCCGATGTCCGGGTGCGACAGGCTGCTCTGCTCGCTGAGCAGGTCCATCAGCGACGCCTTCACCGCAGCCGCGAGCTGCCGGGGCAGTTCGTCGTCGGCGATCCGGTTGGCGACGAGCCCGAGCCGCTGCTTCATCCGGTCGTGCCCGATCAGGCCGACCAGCGACCGCCACTGCCCGCTGTCGTCCTTGATCAGGTACCCGACGCTGCAGCAGTGCGGGTGCGAGCACGGCAGCGCGGTCAGGTCCCGCCAGGTCACCAGGCCGTCGGTCTGCGGTCCGAGCCGGGAGAGCACCCCGGTGTGGGTCAGCCGGCGCTGCGGGTCGATCTCGCCCGACCGGCCCGAGCTGAACTGCGGCTGGATCGACACGCCCCCCACGTACGGCGTGTCCAGGGCCACCCGGATGACGTCGCCGAGCTCGGAGTCGTTGACGTCGAGCGCGGCCGTCATCACCAGGGTGGTGAAGATCTGCTCCCCGGACAGCCGCCGCACGGCGTCCGCCTTGATCCGCCGCAGGTCGGCGCCCCTGTGGTGCCGGGACGCCTCGGCCGAGAGACCGTCGAACTGCAGGTAGACCTCGACCCGCTCGCGGTGCCGGGACAGCTTCTCGAGCAGCGCGTCGTCGCGGGCGATCAGCAGCCCGTTGGTGTTGACCAGGATCCGGACGATCGGGCGGGCGACGAGGGCATCCAGCAGCCGACCCAGTTCCGGGTGCAGCGTCGGTTCGCCGCCACTGAGCATCAGTACGTCGAGCTTGCCGTTCTCCCGCGCGAGCCGCTGGTCGACGTTCCTCAGCACCTCCTCGACGGGGACCGCGCCGCGCAGGTCCGGAGCGGAGCCGGCGAAACAGGTGGGGCAGCGCAGGTTGCAGGCCTCGACGATGTCCTCCAGCAGGATGCAGGTGTGCTGGGTCTGCGTCTCGCCGAGACCGCGGGCATAGGCCAGCGGAACGGGATCGAAGTTCCCGATGGTGTCGGGGGTGTGCTGCTTGGTCGGCGCCGTCCACTCCTCCAGGTAGGAGAGGATCTCCGGATCCTCGTCGTAGAGCGTGCGCACCAGGCCGTGGTCGGGGCAGCCGCGCTCCAGCCAGACCGCCCCGTCCCGCTCCGCGAGGACACCGGAGAGCCGTCGGACATCGGCCAGCGACGACTCCGGGGACTCGTCGTGACACTGCGGGCAGAACGCGTTCACGTACCGATGGATCCGGTCCCCGCGCAGGCCCATGCCCGTGGTCGGCGGCGTCACAGGATGAACTTCTGCAGTCCGGTACAGACGCCGGCGGTGGTGATCGACAGCAGCGCCCACCCGGTCATCAGTCCGATACCGAAACCCCGCGCCTGGGGCGAGGAGACGAAGCACAGCCCGCCGCCCCCGAGGAACACCAGGCCGGCGAAGATCCCGGCCCGCACTCCGAGCTCGGTGCCCGCGCCCTCCATCAGGAAGATCAGCAGGAAGCTCATCGGGACGACCGCCAGCACCCCGAGCACGGCAAGTCCCACCGAGACGGCGGGCGGCCTGCGTTGTGGGTCCGGTCCTGCCGGGAAGTCGGGCGGTGGTCCCGTCGGAGGCGGCGGTCCGCTCGGTGGCGGAGGGGGCTCGGTCATGGGTGCACCTCTCGGCGGGGTGATCGACGGGTCAGGACGTCGGCGAAAGCACCGGAGCGGAACCGGACGACCAACCGCCAGATGACCAGGGGCAACAGGATCAGCACGAACCACTGCGGCCGGGTCAGGCCGAGCCAGACGGTCGGATTGGCCCGGGTGAACTCGACGAGGAATCGGAACGCTGCATAGCCGGCCAGATAGCTGGTCAGCAGCAGACCGGGGTACGTCACCCGGCCCCGGAGCCACAGCAGACCGACGAAGGCAAGCGATTGGAAGATGATCTCGTACAGGTACGAAGGATGCATGCCGACACCGGCGAGGCAGCCGGGACATTGAGCGACGCTGCTCGGAGCGTGCACCGCCCAGGGCAGGGTGGTGGGTCGGCCGGGCGCTTCGGTCAGCAGGCAGCCGATCCGACCGACGGCCATACCGATGGCCACGGCAGGGGCGAACAGATCTCCGGTGCTGACGCGATAGCCGATGATCCGCTTGGCGATCAGCACGCCGACATAAGCACCGGTGAGTCCACCCAGAATGCTTCGGGCTCCGTATTCCCACGCCTCCACCAGGGTGGGATTCGCCGCAGCGCTCAGGTGCGGGAGCAACCCGGACAATCGCATGCCGACAGCTCCGCCGATCAATGCGCCACACACCGCGATCACGGTTCCGGAGTTCCATTGTCCTCGCGCCCGTGCTTCCAGGACGAACACGACCAGAGCGGTCGCGACCCCCGCCCCGACGAAGAACTCGTGGGTTCCGACATCCACCCCGCCCCACGAGAACAGCACCGGCCTCATCGCGCAGACCCTAATGCACCATCGAACGCCACGTGCCTCGTTCGGCAGTCTGCGGCCGTTCGGAGTACGGGAGGGGCCGAAAACACCGCACGCCCCTCCGGACGGGCAGTCGGGGCGTGCGGGATGGGAGTCGGTGGATCAGTGCGCTTCGGCGTACTCGTCCAGCAGCGTCTTGGACACTCGACCACGGTCCGACACCGGCTTGTTGTTGTCCCGAGCCCAGGCGCGCACGGCCTGCAGGTGCTCGCGATCACCACGGGCACCGCCGACGCGGCCGCGGCCGCTGCTGGATGCCGGGCGGGACGGACGCGCGGAGTTCTCCCTTCGGGCATGGGCGACGAACGTCGCGACCGCATCGCGCAGTTTCTTCGCATTCTTGTCGTTGAGGTCGATGACGTACGAGGCGCCGTCGATCCCGAAGGTGATGGTCTCGGCTGCTGCCGAGCCGTCGATGTCGTCGATGAGGGTGACGATCGTCTGCTTAGCCATGAATGGCCTTCCTGCTGGATTGTTTGTCGGGAATTGCAGTGGCCGACAATTGCGGGCCGCCATTCCTGCTGTCGCAGACACTCTAATACAACAGACCGATCATCCTCGACCCCGAGCCGCGCCATCGGCGACGCGCTCGTTCCCGGGCGGGCGGGTGTTCAGGTCCAGTAACGATGGACGTTCGGATCCATTCCGGCGTAGTAGACCGGCCGCACCTGGACCTGTTTGCCCACCTGCGGAGCCTGCAACATGTACGCGGTTCCGTCGAACTGGCCCAGGAACACCGAAACGTGCCCCGGATAACCGATGATGTCGCCGGGCAGCGCCTGGGCGAACGGGATCGAGCGGCCGCCGGAGCGTTGCGCGGACGAGTCGCCACCGATGACGAAGCCGGCCTGGCGCAGGACGAACGCGGTGAGGCCCGAGCAGTCGAATCCGGTGCTTCCGCTGCAGGAGTTCTTCGAACCACCACCGCGGCTGCAGCCCTGGTCGGGGCCACTGCCTGCGGTGCCACCACCCCAGACGTAGGGCAGACCGACCGCGGCGAGACCTGCGGCGATACCTCGCGCCACCCCGGCGGTCGGCGCCATCACGCGACGACCGGCGACGTGCGGATCGACGTCCCGGGCTGCCGGGATGGTGACAGCCACCCCCGAGATCGACACCGGAGTGGTGGCCCGAGTGCCGGTACCTCCGAAATACTTGCCGAACAACACGAAGAAGTTGCGATTCCCGTACGCGGAACAGGCATCTCCGGTACCCGGGTATGCGGCGAGCGAGGCTGCATTGGGCTGGTAGGGGGTGTAGTTGTACAGCGCAGCGGTGGCTGCATTCCTGATCTGCACCGACGACGATCCGCACCCCGTTTCCTGGACGTTCCAACGGATGTCCGCGCGCTGACCGGCCCGGTAGGAATAGTTCTGCGGATCGAGGCGATAACGGGCCCATTGCTGCGCCATCCCGTAGAGCTGGTTCCAGAATCCGGAATGGGCGGGATCACAGTTGGCAGTTCCGCCGGGGCCGGTGTCGGGGCAGTGCCAGCCCCAGGCCGCCGCCCAACTCGACGCGGTGACGTCGCTGCGGGTGACCAAGCCGGATTCCTTCTGCAGCGTGACGATCATGACCTGCGGGTTGATACCGCAGGCGACCGAGACGGCGGCGATGGCGGCAGCGGCGGTCCAGCGACGCGCCGGGAGGGCCGAGCAGTACTTGTTCGCGGGCTCGGCGGGAGCGTCGACGGCGAGCGAGCGAAGACACTGTGCACTCGTGCAGCCTGCGCCGCGCACATCGGCGAACTCCTGGACTGCTGCGGCGTCCATGGCCCCGCTGTCGTAGAACACGGCGTCGGAGATGATCTCGCCCGGGTCGAAGGCGGCCAGACTGCTCCCGGCAGGCACGCAGTCGGAGGCGTCACGCGCGATGACACCGGCCGGTACAGGAGTGGCTCCGGCGTCGACCGGGTCAGGGGTGACCTGCTCGGGGTCGTCCGTCCCCACCGGCTCGTTCGGATCGGGCCGGGCCGGGGTGTCGCCGCTGTCGACCGGCGGCAGGGCGGGCGAAGCCGGGGTCGCGGTGCTGGGTGCCGAAGGCACGGGGGCCGACGGATCGGGCACCACGGACGGTGGAGCGACGGTGGTTGCCGGCGGTGCGCTGGTGGTGGCCGGCGGCGCGGTGGTGGTGGTGGGCCGAGTGGCCGGGGTGGACGGCACCGTCGTGGTCGGCGGTTTCGGGGTGGTCGGCACCGTGGTCGGCTGCGCCGTGGTCGTCGGCACCGTCGTCGTCGGCACCGTCGGCGACGGTTTCGTGGTGCTCGGCTTCGTGGTGGTCGGCTTCGTGGTCGTCGGCACCGTGGTCGTCGGCGGCGCAGTGCTCGAGGGCTTCGTCGTGGACGGCGGCGTGCTGGCCGGGGACGAACTCGAGGGCGGTGTGGAGGTGGGCGTGGTCGACGGCGCACCGCTCGACGATGCCCCGCTCGACGGCACCGCAGGCGAACCGGAGGACGCGACGGTGGAGGGAACGGCGGTGGTGGTGGTGGGGGCCGCGGGAAGTGCAGCGGCCGGCGCAGCGGCCGGGCGAGCACCGGAGATGTCGGCGGCGGGGTCGCCGGCGCTGCCGGGGGCGGAGTTCGCGGCGCCGTCGGAGGCGGAGTTCGCGGCGTCGCCAGCGCGCAACCGGTAACCGCCGGGGTTCACGCCGGTGGATGCTGCATCGTTGACCCGGGCCCGGGCGGTGAGGGTCTCCCCCGCCGCTCGCAGCAGAAGACGATCGGCGGACCTCGACAGGGACAGCGGTCCTGCCTCGGCGACGACCAGGGTCGGGGTGGGGTTCGTGCCGGTCAACCTCAGTCGCAGCAGTGCGGCGATGCGGTGGCCGAGCTGGTCCCGATCGGTCACCAGCAGGTGCCGGGTGAGTGCCGAGGCGACCGGTCCGCGCGCTGCGATCCCAGCAACGATCACCCTGCTGGTCAGCGATTCCGCCAAGACCGCATCGGACCGTCGGTCGGAGACGTAACCCGGGGTGCGTACCGCGAGGGCGTCGAAGAACGTGTCGGTGGCGTCGATCAGCGAACGTGTCGGACCTGATCCAGCACTGGGTCCGGCACTGAACAGACCCGACCCGGTCACTCCGCGATAGGTCGGATCCAGGTTCGAGGCCTGGAGCGCGACGGAGATGGCGATCCGGATGCCCCGTTCACCGAGGCCGCGTGAACGACCGAGATCGGCGATCGCCTGCGCGGTGGCGATCTGCGCGTCGGACAGTCGCACTCCGGCGAAGACGTTCGGATCGACCGTCGTCCCGTCGGGCGTCCAGCACCACGAGGCCGTGGTGGTCCTGCTGGGCACGGGCACGTTCGCACCGGCCACCGGAGCAGCCGCAGCAGGCGCCATCGACCACCCGGAGATCACCACACCCAGCGCGAGAGCCGAGGCCAGCCCCCTGCGGGGGCCCCTCGACACCGACCGACTACGCATCGAACCCCGCCCACTCGTCCACCTGGGTGACGTGCAGCTCACATCACCCCCTCATTCAACGCTGGAATACGGGTTCGCGCACCACATCTCGGTGATCTGTAGCCGAACGGTGAACAAGATGTCCGGAACTGGGCGATTCAGTGACGGCACGAGGCACGACAGGATGGAGGGATGACCTCCTTCGCCGTTCCGGACCGGTGCCCGGCGGCGACGGCTCGCGAACTCCTTCGGGCAGGCAGCCGAGTCCTACGACCGGTTCCGGCCGGCCTACCCGGCGGACGCTGTGGCCGCAGCCGTCGACAGCGCTCATCGAGTGCTCGATCTGGGAGCCGGGACCGGCAAGCTGACCAGGCTGCTCCCGGCGGCCGGGGCCCGACAGGTCTGGGCCGTCGAACCGGATCCGCAGATGCTCGCGGTGCTCGCGGCCGCGACAGCGGATGCGACCGCCCTCCAGGGTTCCGCAGAGCAGATCCCACTTCCGGATGCAACCCTCGATGTGGTGGTCGTCGGGCAGGCTCTGCACTGGTTCGATCTCGACATCGCGCTCCCGGAGATCGCCCGGGTGCTGCAGCCCGGTGGCAGGCTGGCCTGTATGTGGAATTCCTCCGACCCTCGCGACCCGTTCACCGCGCAGTGGGTGCGGGCCCTGGATGCGGCCGTGCGACCGCACGGCGGGGCCACCGGGCAGACCGCACCACCGGATTCGGTTCCGGAAGCCCCTTTCACCGGCAACGCCCACTTCGCCGATCCTGCGCTGCAACTCATCGACTGGAATCATCGAATGACCGGTGACGAGCTGCACGGCCTGGCGGACACGTACTCGTACGTGCTGACTGCCGAGCCGTCGTCGCGGGAGGCGCTCCATCGACAGCTGGACGAGCTGATCGACATGCGATCGGACGTGGCGATCGCCGAACGGTGCCAGGTCTGGACCGCGGTGAGGGTGTGATCGCGCGCATCGTCCGAATCGGATCGGCCGCCCCGACGGTCGTTCTCGAGCGCACGGATTGGGAGCGGCGGGACGGGGAGCATGCCGCAGCTGTGGATGCGCTCACGGCCGGCCATCGTGCGCGCGCCTCGACGGGGCAGCGGCATCCGGTGGAGGACTTCCTGCACACCTACTACTCCCTGCGACCTGCGCAGCTCAGACGCTGGCATCCGGGGCTGGGAGTCGGCCTGCTGGATGCGGGCGAGCGCGCCGAGTGGCGATTCCACCGCACCGAGGCGGAGGTGACGACGGTCGATGCGGCTGCGATGGTGCAGGTACACGGCGATCAGATCAGTTTCGTGGCAGAGCTTCTGCGTGCTTCCGGGGATCGGCCGGCGCAGTTCGGCTGTTTCGGTCTGCACGAGTGGGCGATGGTCTACCGGGCGGATCCGGACGAGATCCGGCACGGCGGGGTCCCGTTGCGGCTGGGGAGCGCCGGAACCGATGCGGTGGTCGAGAGCCATCCGGTGAAGTGCTCGCACTACGACGCGTTCCGCTTCTTCACGCCGGCGGCGCGCGGCCGGAACCTGGTGCAGCTCAGCCTGTCCGAGCGGGTGGCGACCGAGCAGCCAGGGTGTCTGCACGTCGGGATGGATCTGTACAAGTGGGCCTACAAGCTGCTGCCTGCGGTGTCCGGTGAGCTGCTGCTGGACTGCTATCGGTTGGCCAGGCGAATCCGCGAGGTCGACATGCGGGCGTCGCCGTACGACCTGAGCGCCCTCGACCTCGCTCCGATCGCCATCGAGACGCCGGAGGGCAAGGCGGAGTACGTGGCGCGACAGCGTCAGTTCGCGGTCGAGAGCGCGCCGCTGCGGGATCGGGTGCGTGCGGTGGCGGAGCAGTTGCTCGCGGGCTGAGCAGAGGGCGAGGTGGTCGAGCACACGCAGTGCGTCGAGACCCCGCCGCGAGACCCGCCGTGTCGCAACGGGATCTCGATCCCTGTCCTGTCGTTCACCGCAGGTTCGTCGGCCACCCAGGCCCCGCATCGACCGAGCCAGGAACTCAGTCCTCTGCGCGACGCCGCCGCCGCGGCTCTCCGGTGTTCGCTCCCAGAGAGGCGATCAGATCGGCCACCGACGTCCTGGTGCCGTCGTTCTCGTGTCCACCAGCGGCCGGCGAGTCGCCTGATTCCACCGCTGGGTCGGACGCCTCTGCAGCTTCGGCGACCGCGAGGTCAGCTGCCGATTCGGCCACAGCCTCGGGCGCAGGTTCACGCTGAGGCGCAGGAGTCGGAGCAGCTCCGGGCGGCCACGGCATCGGCTCCGGTCCGCGGGCGACCACCGAGAACGCACCGCGCAGCACCGGAGCCTGCCGCTCGCTCTCGCCGCGCTGCCGCCCGAACCGCTGGGCATCCTCCTGCGCGCGACGCTCCCGCTCCTGTTCACGCCGCTCCCGCTCGACCCGCTCCTGCTCAGCGCGCTCCTGGGCCAACTGCTGCTGCAGAGCTGCGGCCTCGGCATCCCGACGCTCACGGTCCTGCCGGTCGATCTCCGTCTGCCGCGCCGCCGCAGCGGCGCGGGCGTTCTGCTCGGCTCTGGCGATCGACGCCGCCCTGGCAGCCTCGGCGTCCCGTTCGCTCGTGGCCTTGCGCAGTTGCTCCTCGCGTTGGGCCGCCTGCACGCGCGCGGCCTCCTGCGCCGCTTCCCTGGCACGACGCTCGCTCTCGGCCTCTGCCGCGGCGGCCCGCGCTGCTTCCTCGGCCGTCGCCCTGGCCGTGCGCTCGGCCTCGGCCGTCGCGATCGCTTCCTGACGCTCTCTGGTCAACCGCTCAGCAGTCTCCCGTGCAGCCTTCTCCGCTGCCTCGCGCTCGCGCTGTTCGCGAGCCGCACGGGCGGCCCTGTCCTGCTCGGTTTGCTGCTGCTCCTGCCGCGCCTTCACCTGCGCCTGCTCCTGCTCGCGTGCCCACTCGCCGGCCCGCCGCCGCGCATCGGCATCCGCGGCCACAGCGGCCGCCGCCTGCTGTACATCGTGGCGGTGACGGCTCGCCCAGGCCGCGGCCGGCGCCTCGCTGCGGACGACCGGGTGCACGTCGCCGATCCGCACGGGATCCGTCATCCGGGCCGGTACTCCGGCAGTTCCGCTCGCGGGCCCCGGATGGGCGTCCTCGACCAGCTCGGCCTCGATCGTCTCGTCCTCGTGCGCTGTGTCCTCGTGCGCTGTGTCCTCGTGCGCCGTGTCCTGCGCGCGTTGCAGGGCAGCGCGCTGCACGCCGGTGAGCCGGCCGCGCTGACCGTCACCCAGCCCTCGCACCCGGGTGGACTCGGCCGACAAGGTCAACCGCTCCACCAGCAGGTCGCCGTCGAGCAGGGAGCTGAGCGTCTCGGTCAGCCGATCCAGCTGCTCGCGCAGTCCCTTGATCTCCTGGGTGTGCTGTGTCTCGACCTCGCTGCGCACCTGCTGGCTCAACGACAGCTCGAACTCACGCCGGGCCGTCACCTCGCGGTGCAGCTCCAGCTCGTACGTGCGGGTGATCTCGGCTTCCCGTTGGACCACCGCCTGCGACTCACGTCGGGCTCGCGCCACTGCGAACGCCGTCAGGAGCGCCGCCCACACCGCCAGCAACACGCCCAGCCGCAGCCACCGCTCGTCCTGCGGGAACACGAACACCATCACCACGGCCCCGGCGGCGAACAGGAATCCGGAGATGAGCAGCAGCCGCAACGACAGAGGGCTCGACCCGCGACGGCGTGGTGTCGCTGACGTGGTCATGTCTCGGGAGAATACCGGCCTTGCGGGTCGGCGACAGCTTCCCCCGGCGCCCGGCAGCTGCGTTCCAGGAACAACCCTCCCCCGGTCATCACCAGTGCGCACACCCCACCGATCACCGCGGCCGTCCGGTCCTGACCTGCTGCGGCCACCAACGCCGCAGATGGCACCACGTGCACCAGGATCCCGACGAACAGCCCGATCACCGCGGCTCCGGCCAGCGCTGTGGCCTTGGCCACTGCGAGCACCCGGGCAACCATCAGCGAGTCCAGCGGGCGCCGTCGAACGGCCGCCGGATCCAGCGTGCCCCTGGTCCGCTCGGCTGCCCGCTCGGCGATCCGACGACGCAACCCGATCCCGAAGGCGAGCTCGCCGAGGCCGATCAGCGCAGCCGGTACGCCGGCGGCGGCGGGGAGCGCCGGGATGCGTTGGTAGTTCCACACCAACAGCAGTTTCACTGCTACTGCTGCAACCACGGCCACGATCGCCAGGTCACGCCAGCGGGTCAGACCCAGCCCGGAGTCGCCGGGAGGCCCGCTCATCCCAGCGTTCCGACCCGTTCGATGCCGGAGACATCGAGCCCGGCGATCAGGCGCTCGATCGGACCGTGACCGGGCAGTTCCGCGGCCGGATCGATCTCCGCCCACGGCACCAGCACGAACGCCCGCTCGTGCGCGAGCGGGTGCGGGATCGTCAGGGTCGCGTCCGAGAACTGCAGCTCGCCGACGACCACCACGTCGGCATCGAGGGTGCGCGGCCCCCAGCGCACTTCGCGCGTCCGTCCGGCGGTCGCCTCCAGCTCGTGGCAGCGCCGCAACCAGAAATGTGGGTCGTCGGCAGCGTCCTGCGAGCTGGTGCAGAGCACTGCGATGTTCAGGAAGTCGTCCTGGTCGACGCCTCCCCACGGCGGCGTCCGGTACAGCGACGACACCGCACGCACCTCGATGCCGAGTTGCTCGAAGGAATCGGCCAGGAACTGCCGACTGTCCCCGATGTTCGCCCCCAGCGACAGCACTGCCTCGCTCATCCGGCCTCGCTCCCCGCCGGGGTGCCCGACGATCCGCGACCACCGCGGACAGACCGACGGGCGGTCACCGCGACATCCGCGAAATCCATCGGGATCGGCGCCCGGGGTTTGTGCACGGTCACCTCGACCGCGTGCACGCCGAGGGTGGGCCCGAACCTGCCCATCACGCCGTCCGCGATCTCGGCCGCGACCGTCTCGATGAGATCCCGCGGCGTCCCGGCGACCACCGCCCCGGCCAGCTCGGCCAGCTCTGCGTAGTTCACCGTGCGCGTCAGGTCGTCCGTCTCCGCGGCCGGGGCGAGGTCCAGCCACACGGTGACGTCGACGACGAAGTCCTGGCCGTCCCGCTTCTCGTGCTCGAAGACGCCGTGATGGCCACGGACCGTCAGCCCCGTCAACATGATCCGGTCAGCCATGGGTCACTCTCCCGAACTCATAGGGGCCGTCGCCGACCAGCGGCGACGACGGGGTGTCTCCGGACGGCGTGCGCCGCAGTCCCGGTCCCCGGACGGCAGCAGCGACGGCGAGCGCGTCCCTGGTCGGTCGTGGGGCGTGCACGCGTACCCCCCAGACTCCGGCCCCGCCCGCGAGGGCCGAGGTGACGGCGGTCGCGACGTCACGCTCTGCGGGCGGCCGGGGTACCGCATCTGCGTCGGCCAGGAGGTCGCCCAGGAAGCGCTTGCGGGAGGTCCCGACGAGCACCGGCAGTCCGAGCTCGACGAGCACCTCCAGGTGCGCCAACAGCGTCCAGTTGTGGCCGCCGGACTTGGCGAAGCCCAACCCGGGGTCGAGCACCAGCGCCCGCTCGTCGACGCCGGCCCGCAGCGCCCGCTCCACCTGCCGCAGCAATTCGTCCCGAACCTCGGTCACGACGTTCCGGTAGTCGGCCAGGCCAGCCATCTGCGCACTGTGCCCACGCCAGTGCATGAGCACCCACGGCACTCCGGCGGCTGCCACGACGGCGGCCATCCGCGGATCGGCCAGGCCGCCGGAGACGTCGTTCACCAGCGCCGCACCGGCCTCGATCGCCGCTTCCGCCACCGCGGCACGGGTCGTGTCGACGGAGCAGATGATGCCCTCACCCGCGAGCTCGGTGATCACCGGCAACACCCTGGCCAGCTCCTGCTCGATCGGCACCCGGTGGGCGCCGGGTCTGGTCGACTCACCGCCGACGTCGACCAGGTCGGCGCCCTCGGCCACCAGCTGTCGGCCGTGTTCCAGCGCACTCACGGTGGTGGCGAACAGACCACCGTCGGAGAAGGAGTCGGGGGTGACGTTGAGGATTCCCATCACCCAGGGCTGCGGCGCGAATGCCACGTACGGGCGAGCCGGCGACGATGCGCCGTCGGTCATCGCCCGGTGATGAGGCTCATGGCCTCGGCTCTCGTGCTGGCCTGCGATTGCAGGATCCCCCGCACCGCGGACGTGGTGGTCACCGCTCCGGGTTTGCGGATCCCCCGCATGGCCATGCACAGGTGCTCTGCCTCGACGACCACGATCACTCCGGCTGGTTGCAGCCTGCGCACCATGGCATCGGCGATCTCGGTGGTGAGGCGCTCCTGCACCTGCGGACGCTTCGCGTAGCCGTCCACCAGGCGCGCCAACTTCGACAGACCGGTGACCCGGCCGTCCACACCGGGGATGTAGGAGACGTGGGCCTTGCCGAAGAACGGAACCAGGTGGTGTTCGCAGGTGGAGTACATGTCGATGTCGCGCATCAGCACGAGCTCCGAGTGCCGCTCCTCGAACTGGGTGAGCAGTACTTCGTCCGGCTCGCTGTACAGCCCGGAGAACTGCTCGGCGTATGCCTTCGCAACCCGGCGAGGGGTGTCGAGCAGGCCGGCACGTTCCGGGTCCTCGCCAACAGCGAGGAGCAGTTCGCGGACGGCAGCCTCAGCACGGGGCTGATCGAAGACACGATCGCCCGGGGTGGTCACCGCTCGTCCCCGGGCGCCGCCCAGGGATCAGCCGGTGGATCGGCGGGCGGCTGCTGGGCCTGCTGGCCGTTCTGGCCCGGTCCGTGCTGCCCGTTCTGAGCCGGCCCGTTCTGACCCTGCCCGTGCTGGCCGTTGCCCTGGTACGGAGCACCGTTCTGGGGCGGCCGAGGCTGACCGTTGGCCTGGTGCGGACCGCCGGGGTGACCCGTCGGCTGCTGGCCGGGCGCACTGTTCGGGCCACGTTGACCGCCCTGCCACTGCGGCGGACCCAGCGGTCCCGAGACGACGCCACCGTTCCAGTTCGGCGGCGGCTGGTAGCCCGGCCCCGGGGGCGGCGGAGCACCGTACGGACGGTAGGGCTGCTGCCCGGTCGGTGGACCGTACTGGCCCGGCTGGCCCTGCTGCTGCGCCGATGCCACCGGAACCTTCTGCAGCACGGGCGGTTCGGGCGACGGCTCACCGCGTTCGATGGCCAGCTCGCGCGGCGTCTTGATCGGCGGCCGATCGCTCGGCAGCCGCTCGCCCCACTCGTCGAAGGCGGTGATGCGCGGCCGCTTCTCGACGCCGCGGAAGATCTCCTCGAGGTCCTTGCGGTCCAGCGTCTCCTTCTCGAGCAGCTTGCCGGCCAACACGTCGAGGATGTCGCGGTAGGTGTTGAGCACCTCGTAGGCCTCGGTGTGCGCAGCCTCGATCAGTGCCCGCACCGCATGGTCGATCTCCGAGCCGACCTCGGCGGAGTAGTCAGGGCCGTGCCCGTAGGTGCGACCCAGGAACGGCTCGTCGTCACCGGTGCCGTACTTGACGGCGCCGAGCTTGGCGCTCATGCCGTACTCGGTGACCATGGCGCGGGCGATCTTGGTCGCCTGGGCGATGTCCGAGGACGCGCCTGTGGTCGGCTCGGCGAAGACCAGCTCCTCCGCGGCGCGGCCACCCATGGCCATCACCAGGCGGTTGATCATCTCGGACCGCGTCATCAGCTGCTTGTCGTCCTCGGGGACGACGAGGGCATGGCCACCGGTCCGTCCACGCGGCAGGATCGTGACCTTGTAGACCGGTTCGAGACCGGGCATCGCCCAGGCCGCCAACGCGTGACCACCCTCGTGGTACGCGGTGATCTTGCGTTCGTGCTCGGAGATCACCCGACCCTTGCGGGCCGGCCCACCGACGACACGGTCGACGGATTCTTCGAGGGCCTCGTTGGTGATCAGCGTGCCGTGGGTACGCGCGGTGAGCAGCGCGGCCTCGTTGATCACGTTCGCCAGATCGGCGCCGGACATCCCCACGGTGCGCTTCGCCAACGACAGGAAATCGACGCCGGCGGCGAACGGCTTGCCCCGCGAGTGGACGGCCAGCACCGCTTGGCGGCCACGCAGATCGGGTGCGGAGACGGGGACCTGGCGGTCGAAGCGACCGGGCCGCAGCAGCGCGGGGTCCAGGATGTCGGGCCGGTTGGTGGCCGCGATCAGGATGACGCCGCCCTTGGTGTCGAAGCCGTCCATCTCCACCAGAAGCTGATTGAGGGTCTGCTCGCGCTCGTCGTGCCCGCCGCCCATGCCGGCGCCGCGGTGCCGGCCGACGGCGTCGATCTCGTCGATGAACACGATCGACGGCGCGTTGGCCTTGGCCTGCTCGAACAGATCGCGCACCCGGGAAGCACCGACACCGACGAACATCTCGACGAAGTCCGAGCCGGAGATCGTGTAGAACGGCACCCCTGCCTCGCCGGCGACCGCGCGGGCGAGCAGCGTCTTACCCGTTCCGGGTGGGCCGTAGAGCAGCACGCCCTTCGGGATCTTGGCGCCCAGAGCCTGGTACCGACCGGGGTTCTGCAGGAAGTCCCGGATCTCGTCGAGCTCCTCGACGGCCTCGTCCGCGCCGGCGACGTCGGCGAACTTCGTCTGCGGCATGTCCTTGGTCAACAACTTCGCCTTGGACTTGCCGAACGACATCACCTTGTTGCCGCCGCCCTGCGCGTTGTTCATCATCCACAGGAAGAACACCAGGATGAGCGCGACCGGGATCAGGTACAGCAGGATCGAGAACAGCGCGGACTCGCTGGTCACCTCGGTGTCGTACTTGTCGGCACCGGAGAGCTTCACGGCGTCGAAGACCTGGTCGACGGACCCGGCGGGGTACTGGGCGATGATCTTCATCGCGCCATCGACAGGCGTCTTCAGCGTCAGCCGCAGGCGCTGTTCCTTGTCGTCGACCATCACCTCGCTGACGTTCTTGTTCGTCAGCTGGCTGAGGGCGACCGAGGTGCTCTCCTGCTTGAACCCGCGCGTCTCGTCCGAGAGGAAGCTGTACAGCAGGTAGACGAACAACAGCACGAGGATCCACAGCAGTGGCGACTTGACTAGTTTCTTACGGTCCATCGGTGAGCGGCCGACGGGCGGCCTCGACCCTCCCTGATATCGGAACCCCGGGAGTGAGGTCCCGGATCGACGCTGGATCATTCGATCGTCAGATCAACGAGTTCTTGACCAGCGGTCGGTGGATCAACTCAGACTATCGTCCCACGGTTCCCGCGGGTCCTCGTTGAGTTCGCGCAGAGCACAGCGAAGGATGGCCGGACCCACCGGGACGGCCCGTCCGCCGTGCCCCCTGCCGGATCCCCGTTCGAGGCGGGTGCGCCGATCGGCTCAGCTGTACATGTGGTCGGCGAGCAGACCCACGAACGGCAGGTCGCGGTACCGCTCGGCGAAGTCGAGGCCGTATCCGACGACGAACTCCGTGGGGATGTCGAAGCCGATGTAGCGGACGTCGACGTCCACCTTGAGCGCCGCCGGCTTGCGCAGCAGCGCGCAGACCTCGATCGACGCCGGTCCCCGGGATTCCAGGTTGCGGACCAACCACGACAGGGTGAGACCGGAGTCGATGATGTCCTCGACGATCACGACGCGGCGGCCGGCGATGTCGGAGTCGAGGTCCTTCAGGATCCGTACGACACCCGAGCTGGTGGTGGACGAGCCGTAGGACGAGACCGCCATGAACTCCATGTGGGACGGAATGGGGAGTGCCCTGGCGAAGTCGGTGGTGAACATCACTGCGCCCTTGAGGACGCAGACCAGCAACGGAGGTTCACTCCCCTGCTGCGCCGTGCCGACGGCCTGCGCCAGCTCGATGATCTTGGCCTGCAACGTCTCGGAGTCGATCAGTACCGCGGCGAGTTCCCCGGGATACCCGTGCGCGGCACCGGGGTCGGCGCCGTCCGGGGTGATGCGGACGGCATCTTCGGAGGTCAGGACGGTGGTGAGACCAGCGGTCGCGTCGGACACGGCGTCATCCTCACGGCAGGGGGCACAGCGGACGGGGAACGCAGCATTTCGTGCGGCTACGGCACGCTCCCTGCACAGCCTGCCATCCCCGGACCGAGCCGGTGTCCACGGGTCGGCGACCTCCCGCTGACGCACCGGGAACCGGGCTGGGCGTAGGACCGTCGCACCCGGGTACCGAACCGGTGCAGGTGCGGGCCCAGCCGCCCGCCAGGGAGAGGACAGCACGCCATGACGCAGCCACCCGATCAGTGGGGCGGGCAGTGGGGCGCCCAGCCCGGAGGCCCGCCCGATCCGTACCAGCAGAGTGGCTATCCGCAGAACCCCGGCCGGCAGGGCGGCTTTCCGCCGGATCCGTCGCAGGGTGGGTATCAGCAGAGCCCGTATCCGCAGGGTGGGTATCAGCAGAGCCCGTATCCGCAGGGTGGGTATCAGCAGAGCCCGTATCCGCAGGGTGGGCATCAGCAGAGCCCGTATCCGCAGGGTGGATACCAGCAGAACCCGTATCTGCCCGGCGGCCCCTACCCGCCACCCGGAGGACGACGTCGGGGTCTCTTCATCGGTCTGAGCGCCGCACTCGTCGTGTTGATCGTGGGCGCCGTCGTCACGATCCTGCTGGTGAACAAGGACGACTCGAAGAACGCCGGCGGCCCTCAGGTCCCGACCACCGCCGCGCCGTATCCGAGCCCCCTCCCGCCGAGCAACCCGACCTCCGCGAGTCCGTCCACCGACGAACCGACGACGGATCAGCTCACCACCGACGAACCCACCACCACCGAACCCACCACCACCGAACCCACCACCACCGAACCCACCACCGACCAGCCCACTAGCGCCGTAGGCGACGAGAAATCAGTGATCGCGGCGAACCAGTCGTTCTGGGCAGCGGTGAAGGCCGCCGACTACGACAAGGTCGCCGACCTGACCTGTCGGCAGTACCGGTCGAAGCTCCCGGACGCGCTGGAGCGCTACCTGAACGGCCGGGAGAAGGATTTGAAGGTCACGATCAAGGGCGCCACCATCACCGGCACGTCGGCGCGGGTGCAGGAGACGGTCGCCTTCCCGGGCGAGAAGACCGACACCACCCCCTGGGACATGAGGTTCGAGAGCGGCGCCTGGCTGATGTGCGACAACTGAGCCGGCGCCATCACCGCGCCACGGGCACCAACTGCAGCACTCCGTTCTTCACCGTCAGGTCGATCCCACCGGGCAGCCGCACCTGTGCACCCGGCACCGACCGCAGGATCAGGACGTCGTCGATCCGTGCGTAGTGATCGGCGGTCAGCTCGCCGATCTTGTTGTCCTGCAACCACCTCCGGAGCACCCGCCGCCGGAGTGCGGCAGCCAGCGGCGCCAGTCCGGCCACCGTCGGGGCCGGGTTGCACAGTCCGGCATGCAGCGAGGCCGCCAGCTCGTCGAGGGCGGTGAGATCGTCGTCGATGAGTGCTGCGGTCCTGGCCAGCGCAGCGGTGACCCCGCCGCCCAGTACCTGCTCGAGCAGCGGCAACACCTCGTGGCGCAGTCGCACGCGGGTGTAGCGCGGATCCGCGTTGTGCGGGTCGGTCCAGAACTCGAGTCCAGCGGCGCGGCAGCTCGCCTCGGTGTCGCTGCGCCGCACGCCCAGCAGCGGTCGTCCGAACGGTGCTCGCCACGCCCGCATCCCGGCGATCGATCGGGGGCCGGAGCCCCGCCCGAGACCGAGCAGCACGGTCTCTGCCTGGTCGTCCATGGTGTGCGCCAACAGGATCGGGGTCGCGAGGCCGCATTCGCCGGCGACCGAGCGCAGGGCGGCCAGCCGGGCAGTCCTGGCGGCCGCCTCCGGGCCACCCGCGGCGCCCACGTCGACCGTTCGCAGCAGCACCGTCTGAAAACCGCTGTGCCGCAACAGTTCAGCTGTCCGCTGGGCCCGATCGGTCGAACCGGGTTGCAGGCCGTGATCCACCGTGACGGCGACGGCACGATCACCGGCGCGCTGCCGGACAGCGAGCGCCAGTGCTAACGAGTCGGCCCCGCCCGACACCCCGACGACCACCGGGCCGGTCGGGGCGTACCGCGCGAGCCAGTCGGTCACGGCCACGTCGACCGGGTCCCGGGCGGTGTCGCTCACGGAAGGACGCGCTGCGCCCAGGCCTCCGGATCGGCGATCTCGTCCCGGGTCGGCAGCGTCTCCGGCGACGTCCAGACCTGGTTGAACGCTGCCATCCCGTGGGCACCGACGACGGCCGAGACGAACTTCTCGCCCTTGACGTACTGCGACATCTTGACGTCCATGCCCAGCAGGGAACGCAGCACCCGGTCCATCGGAGAAGACCCCTTGCGGCGGCGCTCGGTGAACGAGCGCCGGATCGCGGCGACCGACGGGATCACCCGCGGTCCGACGGCATCCATCACGTGATCGGCGTGACCCTCGAGCAGCGTCATCAGCGCCATCACCCGGTCGAAGATCTCGCGCTGCGCAGGTGTCTGGACCCGTTCGATCCAGCTCTCGCCGGCCGCCCCGTTCCGACCCAGCGCAGACCGCAGACGCCGCACCAGCTCACGGGCGTCCAGCTCGGCGGCCTCGCCGAACTGCCGAGTGAGGTCGCGGAAGTACTCGCGCAGCCACGGCACTGCGGTGAACTGCAGCCGGTGGGTGCTCTCGTGCAGGCAGACCCACATCCGGAAGTCGGTCGGGTCGGCCTCCAACTCTCGCTCGACCTTGACGATGTTGGGAGCGACCAGCAGCAGCCGACCCTCTCCGACCACCGGGTCGAACTGGCCGAGCACCTTGCCGGAGAGGAATCCGAGAACCGCACCGACCTGGGACCCGCCGACACTGGAGACCTTCTGCGGCCGGTCCGAGCCGCGCTGCAGCCGACGCTCGAGCGGCTCGGTGAGCAGCGCCATCCCCTCTGCGGTGGCCGCCACCCAGCCGGGACGGTCCACCACGTGGGCCTGCGCCACCGGCAACCCGGCACCCAACCCCGTCACCTCGCGCACCGTGAGTTCGGCAACGGCCGACAGCGTGCGGAGTTCGTCGACGACCTGGCCGGCCTCCGCCGGTGTGAGTCGGGGCCCGAGCGGCGCCAACCGGGCGCCGGTGCGCACGGCGCCGGTCCAGTCGACCAGCGAAGCGCTCACCGGCATCCGCACTGGCGCAGCGTGGCGGCGAACCAATCCTGTGCCGCGCGGGTCCCGCCGACGTCGTTGCCGGAGATCGAGGCGTTGGTGATCATCGAGAACACCAACAACCGGCCGTCCTCGTCCGGTACGTAGCCGGCGATGGCCAGTGTCGAGTTCAGCGAGCCGGTCTTGGCCCGCACCCAGCCGCGACCGGCGGCCGAACGGTCGTCGTCGAAGCGCTGATGACTGGGGTCCGACCCGAGCGTCCCGGTCAGTCCGGCGACCGGAAGACCACTGAGCAGGTACCGCAGGGCCGGCTTCTTGCCGGACACCGCAACGGCCAGGATCCGGGCGAGCGTGTCGGGGCTGACCCGGTCCTTGTCGCTCATCCCACTGCCGTCGTAGTTGGTGATGCCGTCCAACGGGATGCCCAGGTCCTGCAGCGCGACACGGGTCGCAGCGGTCGCGCCGACGAACGAGCGGGCCGTCCCCTTGGCTGCGGCGACCTCCCGCAACAAGGCCTCGGCGAGCACGTTGTCGGAGTTGATCAGCGCCTGCGAGACCAGGATCGACAGCGGCTGCGACTGCACCTGCGCGAGCACCTTCGCACCGGGCGGAGCCGTCCCGTCGACGATCGTCAGCCCGGAGTTGCCGAGGGCACGGGCGAGCGCCTGGCCGGCCGTCTGCGCGGGGGTACCGGACCGCGGCGAGTTCTCGGCGGACGGATCCTCCCGGTCGCCGTCGACCATCAGGGCCGACATGTGCGTGATGTAGCCGCCCTTGATGTCGGCCACCTTCCACCCGTCGGCCATGTCCGGGCCGGTCCAGAACGACGTGTCCAGCACGATGCGCTTGACGTCGACCCCCGACGCCTTGATCTGGTTGGCCAGGTCGAGGACAGTCGGCGCACCGTCGTACACGCTCTGGACACCGGCGGACGCAGCGGAGAGGGTCACGTCGCCACCACCGACGAACACGATGTCGCCCGCCTGGGCGCCCTGCACGATCGACGTGGTCAGCCGTGCGTTCGGGTCCTTGACCGACGACAGCAACGCGGCAGCGGTAAGCAATTTCTGCGTCGAACCCGGGAGCTGCGGGGTGGTCGGGTTGTTGCCAAACAGCGCCTTGCCCGTCGTGGCGTCCATCACCTGCCAGGAGGAGTCGGCCATCCCCGGATCGGCCAGGGTCTGGCTGAGCGCAGTCTGCAGCCCTGCCTCGTCCGGAACCACTGCGGACTGCCGCAGTGGCGCGATGGCCAACTTCGGCTTGACCGGCGCCGGATCGGCGACGCCGGGCGCCGGGGTCTGCACGGTCTGGGTGGTCTCCCCGCCATCAGCCGTGCCGCTGCCCCGATCGGCCGTCAGGAACCAGTAGGTGCCCAGGCCGAGCGCAGCCACCACCGCGAGTACCACCACCGAGACGACCAACGTCCTGATCCGCCCACCGCCACCCGGTGCCCGTCGATTTCCGCTCACGTCGTCCTCTCGTCCTGCCGCCCTGGCCTGTCCACCGGTGGGTGCCGGCAGCGTCGGTGCCGGCGGGTCCCTCGCGGATGTGACCCCTGCCTCCTCGACAGTCGACGAGGAGGGACCAGACCTCCCGACAGACTAGAGTCTGGTCAGCGGTGACGGACCTCAGAGCGTGGGAGCCGCCCGTGGCGGGGACCGACCCGACGGGTCGCGATCGGTGACGTTCGCCCCCGGATCCATGATGAGTTCGCAGCGTCGCGAGGCACATGCCCAGTGACAGAAGGGCAGGTACCCGGTGGACTTCGACGTCCTTATCGAGATTCCCAAGGGGTCTCGCAACAAGTACGAGGTCGATCACCACACCGGCCGTCTGCGCCTGGACCGGACCTTGTTCACCGCCACCCAGTACCCGGCCGACTACGGCTACATCGAGAACACCCTCGGCCAGGACGGCGACCCGCTGGACGCTCTGGTCCTGCTGACGGAGCCGACCTTCCCCGGATGCCTGGTGATGGCACGGGCGATCGGGATGTTCCGGATGACCGACGAGAAGGGCCCGGACGACAAGGTCATCTGCGTCGCGTCCAACGATCCCCGTCGCGACTACCTGCAGGACATCGGCGATCTGCCGATCTACGAGCGCCTGGAGATCCAGCACTTCTTCGAGGTCTACAAGGACCTCGAGCCCGGCAAGAGCGTCGAGGGTGCCAACTGGGTCGGCCGCGGCGACGCGGAGACCGAGATCCGCATCTCCTTCGGTCGTGAGGTCAAGCGACTGGCCGCTGAAGCCGCGGGAGCCAGCCCGCACGACGCGATCGTTGCTGCAGGCGGGATGGGTCAGCCCACCGTCCAGGACAACGAGCCGACGCCGCGTCTGGAACTCTGAGAGTTCTCGCCGCATCACCTTCGCCAGTCGCTCAGCTCGAGCGGCCGGGCGGGTCACCAGTTCGAGCTGCCGCCGGTGACCTCGCGCAGCCGCGGCCGGACGTCGACCAGGTAGATCAGGGTGCCGACGATCCCCGCGATCCAGAGGATCGACGACGGAGCGAAGACCGCGAACGGGTAGCTGCCGAAGACCAGCACCACCGCGCAGACCCCGGTGATCGCCATCCAGGCGACCTTCGTCTGCTTGTCCGCAGCGGGGTACGCGTCGGGACGCCGCAGCGCAGCGTCGACGAACGCCACCACGCCCGCGAGCAGCCCCGCGAGGCCGATGGCGACCTCGACCCAGTACATGATGTCGAGCGAGAAGGTCACCCCGCCAGACTACGTCGAACCCCCGTCCTGCTCAGCTGCCGGCAGGCGGGGTGGGACGACGGCGCGGCGGACGGGGCGTTCCGGCGGCCGGCGGGACCACGTGCTCCGGCAGGGTCGCGGGGTCGACCGGCTCGGCGAGCGGGGTCTTTCCAGCCGCAGGCTTGCGAGCGGCGGCGGGCTTCTTCGCGGCGGCAGGCTTCGCAGCGGACTTCCTCGCGGCAGCAGGCTTCGCGGCTGCAGGCTTCGCGGCTGCAGGCTTCGTGGCAGCAGGCTTCCTCGCGGCGGCGGGCTCGGGCGTGGTCGCCGCATTCGGTGTCGGGCGCTCGGACTTCGGGAACGGCGCCCTCGCGGCGGCCGCACGTTCGCGCGAGACCTTCTCCGGGTCCAGCTTCTCCCCCTCGATCACGGTGCCGGGCACCGGGCCGCCGGCGCGCACCTCGGACCAGGCCTTCTCGCCCCGGTCGACCAACGAAGCGAAGATGCTGCCGGCCAGCTGCCCGTAGGCCTCGGCGGTCTGCCGCAGGTGCTCCGGCTGCAGCTGCTCGCCCACCTCGCCGACCTTGCCCGGCAACTCGTCGGTGAACCGCTGCACCTTGCCGGGGATGCGCGTCGCCATGCCCTCGAGCTGGTCGGCGAACTCCTTGGCCCTGGCCGGCAGTTCCTGGACCATCTCGGAGACCTTGGCCGGCAGGTCCTCCGCCGCGCCGCGCACGTCGCCGAGCGCGCCCGAGACGGACCCACCGACGGTGTCGCCCACCCTGTCCCCGATCGCGCCGGGCGACCGCGGGAGATCGGCGAGCCCCGTCCGCTCCCCGATCTTCTCCAGCAGCTCGACCAACTGACGTCCGGCGAGATCGGCTGCGCCGATCGCAGCCAGCACGGGCTTGGGCAGGTCGGGCAGTCGATCGGCGATCCGGGCGGCGAACTGCTCGGCGGCAGCCTGTGCCTTGGCGGTCAGATCGGTGGCGGTGGCCATGGTGTCTCTCCTCATGCTCCGGTGGTGCTCGGTTCGGTGGTTGCAGGCTCGGTGGTTGCAGGCTCGGTGGTTGCAGGCTCGGTGCTTGCTGCTTCGGTGCTTGCTGGTTCGGATGCTCGGGCGGCTGTCTCCGCAGAGTCGACCAGCGCCCGATAGGTGTCGATCAGGATGCTCTTGTGGCGGTCCGTGAGCAGCGGATCCGCCCGGATCGAGTCCTCGACCGGCGAGCCCGGCATCCGCGGCGGGATCACGCCGGCCCTGGTGAGCAACAGCTCGGCGGAGATCGAGAGGCCGTCGGCGATCTGGGTGATGATCGCGGCGCTCGGCCGACGCAGCCCCCGCTCCACCTGGGACAGATAGGGATTGCTGATCCCGGACCGCTGGGCCAGACCGCGCAACGAGAGCTCGGCTGCCTGACGCTGCTCGCGGATGTAGCCGCCCAGATCGCGGACCTGGTCGAGCACGGGCGTCAGATCCATCGATGCTTCCCTCCTGCGTCCGGTCGGTGACCACTCCTCACCCCACGGTAGGAGCGACTGCTTGCAACTGCAAGCGGCTGATGGGAAGCGTCCGTCACACTCCGGGGGAACCGAACGACGGTCCAGCGGCGTCGCACCGGCAGACCACGGCACCCTGACAGCGGTGTCGACCCGAACGGCCACGAGCAGGGACACGAGGACGATCGAGATGAATCCGTACGCACCGCAGGGACGCAGCGTCCCGCAGCAGCGCCCCCCGCAGTCGCCGGCCCAGGTGTTCCCCGCCCCGCAGTTCCCGGCCCCGCGGCACGTCCCACAGTTCTCAGGACAGCAGTTCTCGATCGACCAGTTCCCCGGCCGACAGTTCTCGGAGCCGTACTGCCCACTGCCCTCCGCCGAAGCCCGGCGACCGGAGCAGCAGGCCCCGCACCTTGCGCTGATCATCGCCTTCGGCGTGCTGGTCGCCGCCCTGCTGATCACCACCGTCCTGCTGGTGCGCGGCACCTCCGGGTAGCGAGCCGCACAGCGTGCGAGCTCACCGCCGAAGGGCATGCTCTGGTAGCGGATGCCGCTCTTGTCGTCCGCTACCGCAGCTCCTCGGGCGGAACTCCCACCGTCAGGGTGGGCACGCCGTCCTGCGGGGCCGTCATCGTGGCCCGCACCCCCAGCGCGATCGTGGCCGACGCCGGTCCGTGACCGAAGCCCAGCTCGCCGATCACCGGGATCCCCAACGGACCGAGCGTCTCCACCGCCAGTGCCTCGATCTCTGCGACCGGGCTGCACTCGGCCCAGCTCCCCAGCACCACCCCCTGCACACCGTCGAACCAGCCGGCGCGCAGCAGGCTCTGCAGGTAGCCGTCGATCTTGTACGTCTCCTCGGTGACGTCCTCCAGCAGCACGATCGTGTCCGCGTTGTCGACCAGGGGCCGGCTGCGGGCGCCGATCGTCATGGCCAGCAACGACAGGTTGCCGCCGATCGTCATCCCCTCCGCACTGCCGGCGATCAACGTCCTGGCCGTCGACGCACCGACCGTCCTGGACGGCGACGGGTCGAACACCGCCTGTCGCAACAGCCTGGCGGCCTCCGGATCCTCGAGGACGGCCTGGGTGCTGGGCATCGGCGCGAACCAGGTCGGCGCTCCCAGCATCTCCCGGATCCACTCGTGCAGCGCGGTGATGTCGGAGCTTCCGAACAGCGGGGTCACGCCGGCCGATCGCATCCGCTCGACGTCCAACTTCTCGAGCGTGCGGATCGCGCCGTACCCGCCGCGCAGGCAAAAGATCCCCTCGATCTCCGGGTCGCACCAGGCGTCCTGGATGTCTCGGGCCCGCACCTCGTCCGGCCCCGACAGGTAGTCGGCGCGCGGATGCCGAGCGGTCGCCGACGGCATCGCCACCGGCTCCAGACCCCAGGAACGCAGCATCGCCAGCGCAGCCTCCAGCCGCTCCTGCGGAGCGGCACCCGCCGGCGCGACGAGCGCGACCCGTGCGCCGGGTCGGAGCGGACCGGGGGCGCGGCGTGCACCGCGGGGTGCCGTCGGGCTCGTACCCGCGAGGCGTTCGGATCGGGCAGGGGCGTCAGTGGTCACCCGGTCATTCTGCGCTCGACAGCGGACGCCGTCCGGCGGTGGCCCGAGCCTGCGGACGGCTCCTGAGATGCGTTCCACATCCTGGGTGCCGCCCAGCCGAGACCTGGCCCGTTGTCAACAGATCCCAGCCAGCGGGATCGCCGATGCTCGGGTATTTGTATCGTAAGCACGCCCGGTCTCGGTCTGACGAGACGGGCACCGAGCAGAGGGAGCGCCGCGTGGACGAGACCCCACCGGAGGAGGTCGTCGAGCTCCTGCGCGCCCTGATCCGGTTCGACACCACCAACTGGGGCGACGGGCGGTCGGCGGGCGAGCGCGACGCCGCGAAGTGGATCGCAGCGCAGCTCACCGCAGTCGGTTTCGAGCCCGTGCTGCTGGCCAGGACCGACGCGCCCGGACGGGCGAACCTCGTCCTACGGGTGCCGGGCATCGACCGCTCGCTGCCGGCACTGCTGGTGCACGCCCATCTGGACGTGGTTCCCGCCGAACCGGAGCAGTGGACGCGGCATCCGTTCGGTGCGGGCGTCGCTGACGGCAGGATCTGGGGCCGCGGCGCCCTGGACATGAAGGACATGTGTGCGTCGGTCCTGTCGACCCTGCTGCACTGGGGACGCAGCGGCGAGCGTCCCACCCGCGACGTGGTGGTGGCCTTCGTGGCCGACGAGGAGGACCGCGGCGAGTTCGGTGCCGCATGGTTGGTGGCGGAGCACTCCGCGCTGTTCGCCGGTGTCGAGGCGGCCGTCGGCGAGAGCGGCGGCAGCCACCGGGCGTTGCCCGCTCCGGGTGGAACCGTCGACCTGTTCGCGATCGCCGCCGCAGAACGCGGCACCATGCACATGGTGCTGACCGCGCGCGGCCGCTCGGGTCATGCGTCCCGCCCCACCGGCGACGACGCTGTCCGGCGGCTGCTGGACGCCCTGCACCGGATCGCCACCCACGCCTGGCCGATCCACCTGTCCCCCGCTGTCCGTGCCTACCTGGACGGCGTCGCGACAGCGCTGGGAATCCCTGCCGACCTGGACAGCGACGCGGGCGTGCAGGCCTGCGTCGAGGCACTCGGCGAGCATGCCGACGTCGCCAGGTTCACCGTGCGTGCCTCCAGCACACCGACCATGATGACCGCCGGTTACAAGGTCAACGTGATCCCCGGGATCGCCACTGCCGCAGTCGATGTGCGCTGCCCACCGGGTTTCGAGCAGGCTCTGCCCCCTGCGCTCGCCGCACTCGTCGGGGACGACGTCAGCTTCGTGTTCACCCATTTCGAACCGCCGGTCCAGGCCCCGGTCGACAGCCCGTGGTTCGCGGCGATCAGCGCCGCCATCCGGCGCGCGCTGCCGGACGCCCTGGTCGTCCCGTTCTGCATGGGCGGCGGCACCGACGCCAAGGCGTTCTCCCGCTTGGGGATCGCCTGCTACGGGTTCGCCCCGCACGGCCCGGCGGCCCTGGGCAGCTACGGCGACGGGGTGCACGGGGTCGACGAGAACATCAGCATCGACTCGCTACGGTGGGGGGCGACGGTACTGCAGGACTTCCTCACCACGGTCTGAGAGCCGGATCCCGGCCACCGTGCGATCGGTCGGCGCCCCGCGCGCCGTCCGGAACGGAGCACAGAGAAATGCGCACCCTGCTCAGTGGAGCACGCGTCTTCGACGGCACCGGCAGCGATCCCGAGCGCGCCGACCTCGTCCTCGACGGCGGGGTGATCACCGAGATCCTCGCCGACGGCGCGTCGCCCTCCGCGCCGGTCGAGCAGACCCATCACCTCACCGGTCACACGATCCTGCCGGGCCTGATCGACTGTCATGTGCACGCCACCATGTCCGGTGCCGACTCGTTGCGGTTGATGCAGGAACCGTTCTCCTACCAATTCTATGCAGCGCAACGGAATCTGGCGAGAACCCTCGACCTGGGCATCACCACGGTGCGGGACGCCGGGGGCGCGGATCTGGGCATGCAGGTGGCCACTACCGAGGGGCTCATCGACGGGCCAGATCTGCGGCTGGCCGTCAGCATCCTCGGCCAGACCGGCGGCCACACCGACGGTTGGAACGTGCACGGCGACGTCGCGCACATCTTCGTGCCGCACCCGGGACGACCCGGCGGCATCGTGGACGGCCCGGACGAGATGCGCCGCCGGGTCCGCGAACTGGTGCGGGCCGGCGCGAACGTGATCAAGATCTGCACCACCGGTGGTGTGCTGTCACCGCGCGATGACCCCCGGCATCCGCAGTTCGCGATGGACGAGCTGGACGTCTGCGTCAGCGAGGCGCGGGCCGCGGGCATCTCCGTGATGGCGCATGCGCAGGGCACCCAGGGCATCCTCAACGCGGTCCGGGCGGGGGTGCGTTCGATCGAGCACGGCATCTATGCAGACGACCGCTGCCGCGCCGAGATGCTGGAGCGGGGTACCTGGCTGGTGCCGACCCTGCTGGCACCGGTGGCCCTGATCCGCTCCATCGACGCCGGCGCCGCCGTCCCGAAAGCCGTGGAGGACAAGGCAAGAGCGGTGGTCGACATCCACCGCGAGGCGGTCGCCGCGGCAATCTCCGACGGCGTCCGGATCGCGATGGGCACCGACGCCGGTGTGTTCGAGCACGGCCTGAACGCCGAGGAACTCGTCCTGATGGTCGACGCCGGGATGACGCCCGCCCAGGCGCTCACCGCCGCCACCTCGAGCGCTGCCGAGCTGCTGGAGCTGCCCGACCGGGGCCGGATCGCGGTCGGCCTGCGCGCCGATCTGGTGGTCGTCGACGGTGATCCGTACGCCGTGGCCACCCACGCCGAACGGGTCCGGATGGTGCTGCAACAGGGGCGTGTGGTGCGCAACAGCCTGCAGGAGAAGCACTGAGCGGATCCGGCCGCACTCCAGGGCGTGGAGGTCCACCGGACGGCTGTCGGTGCAGACACCTACGGTTGCCTCGTGTCGGCCCCGCAAAACCACAACCCCGCCGCGGTGGCACCTGAGATCGAGCGTCTTGCCCATTCACTCGACGTCACCCTTGTGCCGGAACCACTGATCGGTTCCCGGTCCGGCGCCCACGTCCACCGGGTCGTTCGACGGAACGGTGCGCCGGCGGTCCTCAAGGCCACCCTGGCTGCGGACGGTGAGGACCTCGCGGCCGCGGAACGGGAGTGTGCTTTCTACCTCGACGTCGCCCCGATCGTGCCACTCCTGACCCCGACCTTGCTCGACTCCCATCGGGATGCGACCAGCATTGCGCTGCTGCTGACCCCACACCACCGGCTGCTGCCTGCGGTGCACTGGACGCACGGCATATGGCTGACGCTCGCCGCGGATCTCGCTGCCCTGCACGACATCCCGTTCCCGTCCGGCAGCCGATGGTGGCGGAACGTGGAGCCGTCGGCGGGAATCGATCGACGGGGCGCGGGGTCGTACTGGAGGGGCGTCGCTGCCGCCGAACTGGCGGTGAGCATCATCGACGACCCCGCAGCACTCCTGGCCGAGACCGACCGACAGGAGAGCTGTTTCGGCCACGGCGACTGCCACACCGAGAACCTGCTCTTCGACGGCAGCTCGTTGATCTGGATCGACTGGCAACAGGCCGGACTTGTCCATCCGGCGCACGAGCTCGCCTTCCCGTCGGTGCGGGCCACTCCGGAAGGAGCGATGCTTCCGCTCACCGAAATGGTCGAGCTCTACGCAGTCCGCCGCCGACTCGATCCGGTCGCGCTCGCCCGCTCGGTGCTGGCCGCTGAGCTCATGATCTTCCTCTTCGTCTGGCCGAGCTACGCAGGATTCATCACCGCCGAAGGCCAGGAGCTGGTTCATCGGCGAGTCAAGAGCCTGGCCGCACGCTGGCTCGATCACCGTCCCGCGCACGGGAGTCAGCCCAGGAACGCCTGGACGGTCGCCGCGAACAGCGGTGCGTCGCTGAGCGAGTAGTGCGTCAGCCCGGGCAGGATCGCCAGCGCGTGACCACCCTTCGGCCGACCCTCGTTCATCCAACCGCCGTCCCGCAGCCCGCCGTCGAGCAGCGCGAACACCTCGACGAAGTGGGACGGCGGGCACAGGTCGGCGTCCGCGGCGACGATCAGGGTCGGCATGGTCAGCGACCGGGTCTGCTCGGTGAAGTCGAAGTCGTCCTGCATCCAGGCGCCGAGCTTGTCGAGCAGCCCCGGGAAGTCCTCCGGACGCGGAGCATTGGCCTGGTAGCTCTGGTACATCGGGGTCTCCGTCATGAACGCCGCGGCCGCGCCGTTCACCTGCTCCTGCTGCGCGAGGATCTCCGGGTAGGTAGCGGAGCGGCGGATCCCGGCGGACGCGAGGACGAGCTTGCCGACCGCCTGCGGATGCCGCGCTGCGAGCTGCAGCGCGACCCCGCCGCCGAGCGAGAAGCCGACCACGTCCGGCTGCTCGAGCCCGAGGTGCTCGATCAAGTCGGCGATGTCGTCGGCCATCGCCCCCAGGTCCATCGGCCGGTCGATGTCCGCGGTCCGGCCATGCCCCTGCAGGTCCGGCAGGATCACCCGGTGGTGCTCGGCCAGGGCCGTCAGCACCGGTCCGAACATCTCGCCGGAACCGAGCCCGCCGTGCAGCAGCACCAGGGGGCGGCCCTCACCGTGCTCCTCGACGTACAGCTCGATGCCGTTCACCGCGGCGTAGGTTCCGGAACCGGTGGTGCTGCGGGTGCGTGGTGCGCTCATGGGGTGTTCTCCGATCGGGGCGGGACCTGCTGTCATCGAGAGAGACGAGGCGAGCGCCCGGGACTGATCGGTGTGGCGCGATTTTCTCAGTTCGGCATCACCAGGACTCCACCGCCGAGAGCATCAGGGACCATGGAGGCTGAAGCGTCGTCGATGTGGGAACGCTGGACAGGATTGCCTCGTCGGTGAGGGCCGCGAGAGTCACGTTCTGGTAACCGTCAGTATCGGATCTACGCATTATTCTGCGTTCAGCCTGGTGGCGCCGAGATCAGGTCAGTGAGGCGGGCCTGACCGGTGCCGGTGTCAGCAGGGGCAGGTACATCTGTCGCTCGCTGACGCCCTCGATCGGCAGTAAGTTGAGGGCACGCATCTTGGACTGTGCAGCGACGGCCGCCGTGAAAGACACGGCGAGCTGTCTGCTGTCTCCAAGCCCACCGACGATGGACGACCCGGAGACGGCAACGCGTGCGGTCATCGGCTCAGCACAACTCAATCGGTGCTGTCGAGAATCAGTCGAGTCGCTTCCTGCGGCGCGTCCCATTGTGGGAAGTGACCGCACCGCTCGAACCAGTGCAGCTCCGCGTCGGGGAACAGCTCCGTGGCGCGCGCCGCTTGTCCCGGCAAGGTCACCCGATCCCGGCGCCCCCACCCGATCGTGACCCTGCCGGGCACTGTGCCAGCGGGGGCGCCCTGTTGCTTGGGCCCCTTGGTCAGCGCATCCATGGCTGCGCCAGTCGCCGGGGAGTCGGCCAGCCCGCGCACATCCGGCAGCACGGTCTCGCGAGCGAGCGCCCAGGGCCGCGCCGACAACTGCGCCAGCAGTAAGGTCCTTCCCACTGGGTTGCCGAGCAGTGATGGCAGCAGGCCACGCAGTGCTCGGACCAGAGCGATCGACGGCCGCAGCGTGGCGCCGAAGATGAAGCGCTCACGGTCGCTCCAGAAGCCGCCCGGGTCCAACGCCACGGTGTCGCCGCCGAGTCCCCGCCGCGCGAGCTCGAGCACCATTCGGCCGCCCATCGACTGGCCGACGGTGCAGACCCCGTCCAGCCCCTGTTCGCGGATGAAATCCGCAACGGAGTCCGTCAGGGTGGCGATCGAGACCTCACCGGTCAGCGACGGCGTCTCACCGAACCCCGGTAGATCGACAGCGATGACCTCCCGACGCTCGGCCAGTCCGTCAAGGATCGGGGCCCAGGATCGCCAACCTGCGCCTAGCCCATGCACCAGCAACAGCGGTTTGCCGCTTCCGCGTCGAACATGATTCAGCGTCACTCCCGCAACGCTACTCACGAGGATCCAGGCGTGTTCGGTCACCTCCAAATGACCTTGGTGTTCATCGGAGGCAAGGAAACGGAAACGATCGTTTCCTTGCCATCGGCACCGAGTTGTAAAGCTTCCCGTGTACGCGCCACATCTGAGGTTGCGTTACAACGTAAAGCGGACATACATGCTGGTATGGCTGGGTGAGGGGCCGTGACCCGAAATCTGACTGGCGCCCTGCTGGGTTGCATGTGGAGTGATCAGTCCGGCCCCTCACAAAGCAATGACGGCCCCGGCCGGTCGGGCATGACCTAATACGAGCCTGGCCCAAGCAGGGGCCCGGTGTATGTCCTGTCTGACCGATCCGGCCGGAGCTGACCCATCGGATCGGAAGGGCAACACCATCATGGCAGAACAGCAGGAACGAGTAGGCGGCATCGATTCACACAAGGACACCATCCACGTCGCTGTCATCAGCGATGTCGGACAACCGGTCGGTGATCAGGAGTTCCCCACCACGACCGGCGGCTACCGCAAAGCCGTGGGATGGCTCATCGAGCACGGACCGCTGTCTGCTGTCGGTGTCGAGGGCACCTCCAGCTACGGCGTCGGCATCACCACCGCGCTCACCCAAGCGGGAATCAAGGTGGTCGAAGTCAACCGCACCCGACCCGCCGACGGCGCAAACGAGGCAAGACCGACCAACTGGATGCCTACCGCGCAGCACGCTCGGTACAGTCCGGTGAAGCTGACACTGATCCCAAGCGAGCCAGCATCGAGCCGCTCCGGGCATTGACCGTCACTCGCCGATCGGCGGTGAAAGCCCAACAAGCGGCTTGGCGGCAGATCGGCTCGTTGCTGATCAACGCCCCGACCCAGCTACGCGACCGGTACCGGGACGTGCCAAGAACGAAACTCGTTGCCGAACTCGTCAACGTACGACCCGACCAAGCCAGCCACACCGATCACATCGACACCCTGTACGCGTTGCGATCCCTGGCTCGACGACACCGCGACCTCACCGACGAGATCAACGGCCTCCAACAACGGATGCTCGCCCTGGCCACCACAGCGAACCCAGCTCTGATGGCCATCAAAGGCGTCGGCCCAGTCGTCGGAGCACAACTACTCATCACCGCCGGCGACAACCCCGCCCGGCTCCGCAGCTCGGCCTCCTTCGCCGCGCTGTGCGGCACCGCGCCCATCCCCGTCAGCTCCGGCCGCACCGACCGCCACCGGCTATCGCGAGGCGGTGACCGCCAAGCCAACACCGCTCTGCACCACATCGTGAAGAATCGGATGACCACCGACGAACGCACCCGCACCTACCGCGACACCCACCTGGCCAAGGGCTGGACGAACAAAGCCATCTACCGGGCACTCAAACGGGCCATAGCCAGACAGATTTACCACGCACTGGCCGGCCACTGCACCGTCCCCGACTACACCGACCTGCGACCAACCCGACACGCCAAGAACATCACCCTCACCAACGCCGCAACCGCCTTGGGCGTCTGGCCGGCCAGGGTCGGCGAACTCGAACTCGGAAGACGTCGCGACGACGACTTCGCAAACCGATACCGCCAATGGCTCACCGCCGCTTGACAACCAATAGGAGCATCACGACTTCCGCAACACTTTCACTCAGGTACCACTGGTCCCAGTAGTGCTCGCTGTTGATGTCGGTGTCGCCCTGGCAGACCATCAGGGCGCCTCGGGAGATGTGCTGCGATACGAGTTGCCCGGTCGCGGAGGTCGTGACCGGGTGTCCGAATAGATTCCGGTCTGCTCGCAGGCTGTGCACCTGATCGGGCAGGAGCCGGCGCAGCTGGCTCGCTTCCGCAAGGAACGCTTCCGCCCAGAGCAAAGGTAGGGCCTGTTCACGCACCTTGGATGACGAACAGTCGGGACGGCTGCATGCCCACCCGGACGTTCCGGATGTGCTGCCCGTCGGCGGCGATGACGCTGACTGTGCGGTCGGTGATGCTGGCGGCGTAGACCGTTCCTGGCTCCGGAGCCCCAGCGGGGGCGATCGCAATGGCCCCCGCCCCGGCCGCTCCGCTGAGCGCGACCGGTGCCGCCCCCGGTCGCACCAATGAGAGAGGGCCGGAGGCGCTGCCAACATAGACGGTTCCGGCGAGCGGGGTATCGGTGGGCGCGACCGCCACGGTGGTCGGCGACGTGACACGGTCGATCAGGGTGACCGGTGTGCCGTCGAACTGGAATACGTGCAGTCCGTCGGCGTCGGTCACGAACACGCGCCCGTCGGTCGAGCTGCCGGGGGCTACTGCCACCGAAGTCGGAGAACGCAGCCCGGCCTTCACGACGGATGCAGTTCCCTCCGAACGGATCACGGTGAGGCTGCCGTCCGCGGCTGGTACGTACAGCATGCCGGCGGCGGCGCTTCCGGCAGGGCCGATCGCTGAACAGCACGGGTTCATGCCGACGGTCGTCTTCTGCGATGCCGATCGATTGATAGTCATCACCGATCCGGGCTGCGTCACCCCGTCTCCTTGGCTCAAGACGTAGCCCGCAAGCTCCCCGACTGTGGTTGTCGAGGCCACCACGCCGATCGGGTTGCTGCCGAGCGTGATACCGCGGATTATTTCTCCCGAGCTGAGGTGGATCATCTCGACGACGCTGGTGTCGTGTTGCACGACGGCGAGGACTGCTCCGTCGGGCATCGTGAGCACAGTTGCGTCGCCGGGGCTGCCGCCCAGCAGTGCGATGGGGCGTCTTTTCCCGTCGGGGTTCAGGACTGATACCTCCCCGGTGTAGTGATCGACGAGGTAGACCCGGCCTGCTACTGGGGTGCCCGACGGTCCGATGGTGAAGGTCATCGGATGTCCCGGACCCAGTACGCGGCGAAGCTTCGAGCCATCGGGGTCCAGCGCCCAGAGCGATGTTCCGAGCGGGTCTGTCACCAGGACAGTTCCCGTGGGCCACGCGACGCCGGAGTAGCGGGCGAGCGTGTCAGGGACGCTGGCGGACACGGAAGTCGGCGAGCCTGGGGTGGGACCTGCGACGGGGAGAGCAGGCGTTCGGCCCTCCGCGGCAACGATGACACATGTGACGGCGCTCAACAGCAGAACAACCGCCAGGCGCAGCAGGCCGGCACGCCCACCTCGATCCACGTCGTTCAGCGTAGGTCACGGCTCGTCCGCGCCGCTCCCACCTGCTCTGACCGAGTGCACCCGATCGACCATCCGGACGGCCTCAGGCTTGAGGCACTTCCGAGCCCAGATCGGGCGGTCGAAGTCTCGCCCCCGGCTTCACCAGATCCGAGCTCGAGTCCGGCGGGTCACCGCGGCTAAACAGTGGATGGTGATCAGCCAGTGCACCCCCCTCCGGGAACCGGACTTCTTGCCGGGTCGATCACGCGGAGATCTGGAACTCGCCCAGCCAGGGGTCGAAGCCGTCGTCGATGCCGTGCCAGCGGTTGACGGTGCGTAGTTCTCGATCTGTCATCAGGGTGTCCCGAAATGTCCTGGACAGCAGCGCTTTGCGCTGCGGTGACCCGATCCCGGTGTACACCAGGCGGGTCGTGCATCGCTCGACGCGGGTCCCGGTGTCCCCGATGCTCAGCTGACCGCCGGCGCCGTCCCAGCAGTGGACTGCTCCGGGCCGGCCGGGAAGGGCGAATCGGCCGCGACTGCAGAGGTCGGTGGATCCCAGTACTTCGATCGCTTCGAGCAGGCGCTGCGGGTGGAAGGGCCGCGCGGAGTGCAGCTCGAGCGACCAGACCCCGTCATCGGTGTCCGGGGTGAGCGACCGGGTGATCTTCAATGGGTCGAGGCGATCCTCCGTGACCGAGGCGTGGTACCGCGCAGCGAACAGGTCCGTCGGTTGGTCCGCCGGGACTGCGATGGACCCAGGTCCGCGGAGGTGATCGATCAGCGCGTGTCCGATGTCGCCCGCGGTGCCGGTCACGGGAGATGCGCCGGCATGGCACAGGACCAGGTCGGCGTGACGCAGTTGTGCCACCAGCGCTTCACCCACCGACCGTCGGTCGTCGTCGGCGAGGGCCAGGTGGTCCTCGACCAGCAGGGCGTCACCGAACACGTCGTGGACGACACTGTCGACGTCCGCCACCGACAGTAAGCTCGCCATTCGAACACCCATCGCGTCACCGAAGGTGTCGATGGCCGTGGTCAGCGGGGCTGCCTCCGCGGACACCGGCAGACCCCAGAGGACCTGTTCCCACCGCCCGGAACCGGCGATCAGCTCGAGGTAGGGCAGTGAGTCCTCCCTGATCGCACAACCCAGGCACACGTGCTGCAGCGCTACAGTTTCATCCTCGATGACCCCGGTGACGTCGCTGGTCACCCGGCGCAGGGTACCCGCACCCGGATCGAGATCCTGCAGGACGACGACCGTGCCCGGGTGGTCGACCACCGCCGTGAACGCCGTCACGGCACGCAGGACCGGGTCGATCGAGCTCAGCACGCTGACGGGAATCATGGTTCCTCCGTGGTCGAGAGTCGTCCGGGCGTTGAGGGATTGATCCGCGTGGATCCGCTGCGAGGGGCTGACGGACTGGGCAGCAATGCCATCTCGCGGGCGTTCTTGATCGCCACCGCAACGGCTCGCTGTTGCCGCGGGGTCAGCCCGGTGACGCGGCGGCTGCGGATCTTCCCCCGGTCGGAGATGAACCGGCGTAGCAGGGCGGTGTCCTTGTAGTCGATCGAGAACGATCCGTCAGCAGCCACCAGGCCGGCGGTCCTGAGCGGGTTCAGCTTCGTCCTCACGGGCTTTGTTCCAGGCTGTCCGGCGCGCTGCGTCCGCGCAGACATCAGCGTTCCTCGCGAAAGTCGACGTGCCGACGAACCCGTGGGTCGAACTTGCGCAGCACCAACCGATCCGGGTCATTGCGGCGGTTCTTCCGGGTGACGTAGGTGTACCCGGTGCCCGCCGAGGACTTGAGTTTCACGATGGGTCGGACGTCGTTGCTGCTGGCCATGCCGTTCCTCCTGAGATCTGCACCCGCCGGGGTGCTCACCGACGCTCCGCCGGGTTGCTACGATGATAACCGTTCTCAACAAGGAGGTAGTCACCAGTGTCCCGTCACTGCCAGCTCACCGGCGCGGTCCCCGGCTTCGGCCGGTCCATTTCACACAGCCACGTACGCACCCCGCGTCGCTTCAACATCAACGTCCAGAACAAGCGCATCTTCGTTCCGTCGCTCGGCCGAACCGTGAAACTGCGACTGTCGGCCAAGGGCATCAAGGTCCTGGACCTCATCGGTCCGGATGCTGCGGTCGCTCGCATCCTTTCCCGTGGGGGGAAGATCTGATGGCAAAGAAGTCGAAGATCGCCCGCAACGAGCAGCGTAAGCAGATCGTCGCCCGATACGCACAGCAACGTCGCGACCTGAAGGAACAGCTCAGGACGACAACGGATCCGCACACCCGGGCTGCCGCTCAGTCAGCGCTGCAACGACTTCCCCGTGATGCCTCGCCGACCCGTATACGCAATCGTGATGTGGCCGACGGCCGACCGCGTGGACACCTGCGTGCATTCGGCCTGTCCCGGGTGCGGTTCCGCCAGATGGCCCACCGGGGAGAGCTTCCCGGCATCCGGAAGTCCAGCTGGTGAACCGCACCAGCGCTCATCAGCCGCCCGCTTTCACCCATCGGAGACAGACACCATGAAGGTCCGTAACTCGCTGCGCTCACTGAAGAATCAGCCCGGATCGCAGGTGGTCCGAAGACGCGGCCGCATATTCGTCATCAACAAGAAGAACCCCCGACTCAAGGCACGCCAGGGCTGAGCCGACCGCGATCGGCAAACAACGCTGCGTGGACTGCCCGACGTAACCGGACGCCAGCTCTCCCGCCTGACGTCGCCATCCCGGTCCTGCCTCACCCGCAGTTGCTTCGTCGGATCGCGGCCAGTCGTCGGTCGTTCACGGCTGCTGGTCAGCACATCGGTTGTTGTCCCCCTGCGCCGCTGGTGAGGATCGCTTGGAGGGCCGCCGGCCCAGCTTCTGCGTGCTGCAGGACTGCGCGATCAAATTCTGTGAACGGTGAGTTGCTCGCCGAGGACGCGTCGCCGCTGACCAACCCAGTCCTCGACGGAGGCCTGGGTGACCGTGAAGCGGATGTGGTCGGCAGGATGCGAAAGCAAATGGGCTGCCCCTGCCAGCGAAGCAGGGGATGTCCAACCGGCAGCCCCCATCTGCTTGACCGTACGGTCGGGGTTCTCGCTCAACAGATGCAGGCACCCCACCCCTCCCCTGCCTGCATCGGTGGGGCAGACCTGGCGCCACTGATCGGGGGTGAGAAATTTCAGTGAGTGAACCGAGGGTGTGATCACCACGTCCCAGGCTGCTGCGGCAGCTGGCGGGTCGTCGACCACCACGGTCATCCCGGCCAATGCGAAAACGCCGTTCTCGGATACTTTCACCATCCTGCGCATGGGGGTGTCGCGGTAGGTCGATGTCATCGTCGTGGCGACAGTCCCGGCCAGAAACGGCAACGCGAGGAAGTAGAAATCGGGGCCGTCGGATGAGGCGGTGGTGGCAAGGCGGTCCTCGCGGACCCCGGGGAGCTGAAATCCGAGATCCCTGAGATGGCGACCGGTGGCGGCGGTGTCGGCGCTGTACAGCTCGACGGCATGGATGCCCTGGACTGATCGGGCCGCACGCAGCGCATCGTCAGCGCCGCTCTCGTAGCGCTGCTCGTCTGCGACCGTCAGCAGTTCCAGGTACTCGGGCCACAGGTCCACGAACCCGGTTCGCAGCCCTGGTTCCCAGTCGGCGATGTGGGACTGGGCGGCGAACCCGGCGCGCCGATATCGTTCGAGATGACTCTCGAGAGGATCGCTGACGAACGCGACCGGGTTGTTGATTCTGGCGAGTGGACGCGACGACACGAACGGCTACCTGCACTTCCGCTTGGTTTTGTGGATGACGACAGGGAGCGTCGGCTGCCCCCATCACAGGTCACGCATGTCGGGGTCGGAGTCCGGTTCCCAGGACTGCGTCAAGGGTGATGGTGGTCGATTCGCGCTGCTCGAGCTGTCCCCACAGTTCGTCGGCAATCTGCGGCCACAGTCGCTCATCCGGTGGCAGCAGGGCGCGGAAGCCGCTTCCGGCGACCAGTGCCCATGCCGAGTCGCTCGTCAGTCTCACCTGTAGAGGCAGGTCGTGCCCGTCGACCTGTTCCAAGCCGATGGAGTTCAGCCAGTGCTTGGTCTTTGTGACGCTGTCGATCCGCGCTGCAGGACCTCGAGACGTGGGTTCGGTGACGGTGGGATCGAACTTCCGGATCACCTCGAACATGGTGGGCACAAATTCGTGCATCGCGGTTGACGCCCACGTGGTGATCACCACGCGCCCGCCGGTTCGTAGCGATCGGATGAGGTGCCGTGCGGTGCGGTCCATATCGGGGAAGAAGAACACCCCGAAGCAGCAGATCAGCGCGTCGTAACCGGACCCGTTCCAGTGATCCGCATCCTGGTGGTGCCAACGGATCGAACAGATCCCGGCCCGCTCTGCCCGTTCTCTCGCAGCTTCCAGCAGTCCGGCAGAGAGGTCGACGGCATCCACCGTTCCGGTCGGACCGGCTGCCGCTGCTGCGGGGATCGCGGAAGAGCCCGCTCCGCAACACATGTCCAGCACCCGCGCACCGGGGGCGATCTGTGCCGCTGCGACGGCGCGGCGCCCCATCTGATCCCAGAGCTCTTCGTTCCACTGCTCGTGGAAGTCTCGACCACTGCCGAACACATCGTCTGTCGGCGTCATCGGTCAGCATCTTTCCGGGGCTGCTCGCGGCGGTCCGGCGCGTCCGGGGGCAGGGGTGATCCGCGGAGTGTCTCTGCAACGGGAGCGAATCCCATGCGGCTCCAAAATGGCCGGGACAGCGGGTTGTCGTCGATGTAGTGCAGCATGACCGCTTCGATGTCATGTTCTGCGAACCATCGCAGGGCGGCCGCCGTCAGTGCTCGACCCACCCCGCGGCCCCGACCCGACTCATCGACGTTCACGAGTGCAAGGTAGCCGTGGGTGGCAGGCAGGTAGGAGGCCCTGGCAGTCCCTGGCGGCGCGGTCAACACCATCAGCGCTGCGCATCCCACCACTGCCGCAGTGCGAGGATCTTGGGCGACCAGGGTGGGTGCCGAAGCGCCGGTCTCGAGCCAGGACATCACGGTGTCCCGGGTTGCTTGCACGGACTGGCCCGCGACGGATCCGGTGCGGGTGTGCAGCGCGTGGAAGTCCTGCTCCTGACGGGACATCTCGACCAGAGCTTCGACGTCGGCTGTGTGTGCGGTCCGCACCCGAACATCGCTGGTTGACGCCATCTCGGTGGTCGAGGTACGGGCAGCCAGAACCGAATCGGGCCGGAAGCCCAGCTCGCGCCAGAACGATCCCATCATCCAGTCGCCGGAACGGATCTGAACGGTGACCTGCTCGATGCCGGCCTCGTTGATGATGTTCGATGCGGTGCGGAACAGTTCGCGCAGGGCGGGTAGGTCAGTGCGGCGATCGGCCAGTGTGCCGGCCATCCCCAGAGCGGCGTAGGCGGGCGGCAGGTAGGCGTACTCAGGGTCACCGGGCTCGACGCGTCTGAGCGTGATGGACAGTGCAGCTGCCGCGCGCTGCCCGTCCAGGGAGATCCACGATTGGCGTCCTGTTCGAGATGCAGCCAGTTGGCTCAGCGGGTCCGTGATCACGGCCAGGAACGGCTCGAGCACATCCGTGATCGCGTGGTCGAGATCCACCGCAGGATCGCTGCCCCACAGCGGTGTCGGCGGGGTTCGGATGATGCCTTCCCTGATCAGTGCGTGTGCTGCCTGCCGGGCGTCCTGCGTGAGCCTGATGGTTCCCTCTGCCGAGTCCATGATGCGCATCCTGTCTGGGCGCTGGTGGTCACCCGACGCCTCTTGTATCGATAACAATTCTCATTAGACTATGGTCGGTCTTGTTCGCGTCGAGAACCGGGTCCGATCTGGTCCCGATCGATGCGCCCCTCTTTCCGTCCTTCGAGACCAGCCTTCCCACAGGAGCACTCATGCCGTTGTCACCCTCCTCCGTCCCGACGCGTCTGCGTCGTCGCTCGCTGACCGCCGCCGCTCTTCTGGCTGCGATCACCCTGTCCGGGTGCGGGTCCGAGACTGCCACCGGGGCAGCAAGCACATCCCTGGCGGCTTCGTCCGTGGCGTCATCCACCAGCACTGCAGCTTCTTCAGCCGGTGAAATGACAAGCTCGAGCGGTGTCGTGATGGCCCCCTCCACCGGCACGAGCAGTTCGGCCGGCGCCAACTCGCAGCCGACGAGCACGGGTGTAGGTATCGGGGCTGACGGCCCGGTCACTGCGACCGACCCGGCGGGCAAGAAGGTCACATTGCCGCACCGACCGCAGCGGGTGGTCTGCCTGACGGGTCTGTGTGATGACGTGATGTACACCCTGGGTCTCAATCCGGTGGGCACCAGCACGCCTGCGCTGCTGGCGCTGCCGCAGTATCTGGGCGCCGAGTCCAGCAAGATTGCGACCATCCCCGGCGGCTTCGGCACCGAGGACATCGAATCGATCGCGAAGCTCGAGCCGGACCTGGTCATCGGTCTCGCGGGCGTCCACGACGCCAACAAGGCAGCGATCGAGAACTTTGCTCCGCTGATCGTCATCGACGTGAAGACCTACCGGGATTCACTCGCCTACCAGAGCTTCTTCGGTGAGCTCACCGGCCGCTCCGCGCAAGCTGCGGCCGGCAACGCGGATTTCGAGAAGTCGATGGCCGAGTCGATGGCGGCAGCAAAAGCGAAGAATCTGCAATCGGTGACGGCGTTGTCGATGTACTGGAACGTCGGCACCACGGGAGTCAACACCGACGACGACATCATCGGATCCCTGCTCGCCGAGGTCTTCGCCTACCCGTGGCCCAACAAGGGCGGCGACTACTCCACCCAGGCTGCCTACTCCACCGAGGAGATCCTCAAGAAGGACCCGTCGATCATCTTCATCCAGTCCTACACGGCCACCCCCACTTCGCCGAACGGGTCTGAGGACCTGGCCGGAAACCCGCTGTGGAAACGCGTCTCCGCCGTCCGGGACGGCAAGGTCAAGGAGGTCGAGGTGGCTCTGTGGACCGCAGGTCGCGGCCCGCGAGCACTGTCACTCGTGCTGCAGCAGGCTGTGGAATTCGCTACGTCGTGACCAGGCGGGCCACGCCGATCCTGTCGCGGTCCACCAGCAGACCCTTTGTCTGGTCGCGGTCGGTTCCGCTGGTGGTGTCACTCGTCTGGGCGGTGATTCTGGGCTGGTGGATGGCAGCTGTGCTCACCGGATTGCTGGCTGGTTCCGGAGTTCGGTTCGCCGACCTCGTCCCGACCTTGATCCGGGGCCTGTCTTCGGAGGCGACCGATCTCCCGGCGATCGTGATCGCGGAGATCCATCTGCCCCGGGTGTTGATCGCCGTTCTCGGTGGTGCTGCGTTCGCCGCGGCGGGACTGATGCTGCAGGAGGGATTGGGCAACCCGCTGGCGACACCGGAGTTGCTCGGGGTGGCGCCGGGGGCAGCACTGATGACTGCCGGCGTGCAAACTCTTCAGCTCGACATCCCGCAGGTGTTCGTTCCAGCGCTGGCACTCATCGGCGGCCTCGCCGGCGGCGCCCTGGTGCTGCTGGCCAGCGCAGCAGCACGTTCCGGGCAGGCCATCCTGTTGATCGGTGCGGCCGTCTCAGCGGCACTGTCCGGGCTGCTGATCGCCGTGATGAGCGCCGCAGAAGGTTTCCAAGCGCGGGCCCTGTTGCGTTTCCTGTCGGGGAGCCTGGCCGATGTCGCGTGGGACCAGGCAGAACCGGCCGCGTGGTGGCTGCTGGTGCTGCTGCCGGTGACGGCCCTTTCCGCGCCGACGTTGGGGGTGCTGCGGCTCGGCCCCGCCACCGCTGCGGCCCTGGGCATCAACGTTGCCCGAGCGCGATTGATGATCTTGCTGATCGCCACGGTGCTGGTGTGTGTGGTTGTCCCGGTCTGTGGTCCGTTGGCGTGGATCGGGTTGTTGTCCCCGGCCATCGCTCGTCGCTGCCTCCCCCGGGCCGGGAGCTTGCAACTGCTAGCGCTGTCAGCGGTGACCGGCGGCGCCCTGACCGTCAGCGCTGATGTGCTGGCGCGCAGCGTATTCAACCCCATCGAAACTCCGCTGGGCGCCTGGACGTCGGGGGTGACGGTGCTGCTGGCCGCCGGTGCACCGTTGGCCGGTTCCCTGATGTCCAGGTGCCGCGAGCGACAGGTCCCAGCGTCGTGAGCATCCCGCTGCTGCGGGCGAGAATGTTTCCGGCGAGAAGTTTCCGCCCTCGTTCCGGCCCGTTGCTCGTTGCCGCCCTGCTCCTGCTGCTCGCCGCAGCCGTGCTGGCCGCGCTGTCCAGCGGCCGCGGATTTCCGGTGGACAGACTGTTCGCCGCAGTGACCGATCCTGACTCCACCGACGGCAGGATCCTGCGCCTGGCAAGGGCGCCGCGGGTGGTCACGGCCGCAGTGGCCGGCGCGGCCCTGGCCGTTGCCGGGGTGATTCTTCAGACTGTGCTGAGCAATCCACTCGCATCCCCGGAACTGACCGGTGTCAACGGAACTGCTGTCCTCGGCGTGGTGGTGGCTCTGGCTGCCGGCTGGGTCGACACCGAGGCCCCGGTCGGTCCGTTGCTGGCAGCGCTGATCGGCGGGCTGCTCGGTGGCGCAATCACCTGGTTGCTGGGAGTGGGCCACGGCCGCCGCAACGCTGACCGCCTGTTGCTGGTGGGGGTACTCGTGGCCGCCTTGTCCGGGGGGGTGACGATGCTGCTGCTGGCCGTCCGCGCGGACGCCTTCGCGACGGTGAACCGCTGGCTGGTGGGCTCGGTCGACGCGCGCACCTGGCAGCACCTGATGTTTGCTGCACCGTGGATCCTGGGGTGGATCGCTGTGGCTGTGCTGCTCTCGGGGTGGCTCGGCCTGCTTGCTGCGGGAGAACATCAGGCAGCTGCTGTCGGTGTCCGGGTTCCGCTGGCCGGTGCGCTGCTGATGATCACTGCCGTCTGCCTCATCGCAGGGGCCACTGCGTTGGCGGGTGCGGTGGCATTCATCGGACTCGCTGTGCCCCATCTGGCCCGTCGACTGACCGGAACCCTCTGGCGCCCAGCTGCTCTGCCCGCGGCTGCACTGCTGGGCGCCGCACTGTTGGTCGGGTGCGATGCGGTCGCGCAGACGATCTCCGGGTTTCTCGCCGGCTCCGAGGCCTCCCGGCGGCTAGGAATTCCGGCGGGTGCAGTCGCGGCCGTGCTGGGTGCTGCCGCCTTGGTCATCATCGCGCGAAAGGACTCTCCCGCCCCATGACGTCCACCACCGGTCGCAGGCCGGCCCGTCCCAGCGCTGCAACTGCCCCGCCGGTGGCGGTGGCGCTGCAGGTGAAAGCCTTGACCGCCCAGTACGAACGCGGTCGACCGGTGCTGGTGGACATCGACCTGACGGTCGGTGTCGGTGAATCGGTCGCGCTCATCGGCCGCAACGGTTGCGGCAAGTCCACATTGCTGCACTGCTTGTCAGGCAGCATCACACCGTCTGCGGGCTCGATCGAGCTGGGACCTGACTCATTGGTTCCGCTGTCGCAGCTGTCACCGAGGCGCCGCGCTCGACGCCTCGGCATCCTGCACCAGTCGCTGCCACCGATCGCGGGACTGACGGTGCGCGGGCTGGTCACCCAGGGGCGGTACGCCCATCGCCATCCACTGGCGCGGTTCGGTGACCGGGAGAGCGACGAGCACGTGGAGCGGGCACTGGCGGACGTCGAGCTGCTGGAGCGCGCTGACGAACTGTTGGACACGTTGTCCGGTGGGCAGCGTCAACGGGCCAGGCTGGCGGTCGTCCTGGCGCAGGCTTCCCCGATCCTGCTGTTGGACGAGCCTACGGCGCACCTGGACGTTCGCCACCAGCTGCTGCTGTTGGATCTGGTGTCCCGGCTACGGATCGAGCGAGGTCTGACTGTGGTGACGGTGTTGCACGATCTGGATCAGGTTGCGCGGTGCGCCGAGCGGGTCGTTGCGTTGCAGGAAGGTCGGGTGGTCGCGGATGGCCCAGTCGCCGAGGTGATCACCCCTGAACTGCTGCGGAACGTTTTCGGTGTTGTCGGTCGCCTCCTTCCGGGAAACCCATGGCCGCCGCGGGTGCTGATCGACGCCCCCGCCTGACCCGACGTCCCCGGCCCGGATCCTCGGTGCGGCCCGGACCGCTCAGCCGTCGGTGATTACCTGGCCTCGTTCCATTCTGACCACTCGATCACACGCCGCGATGGTCGAAGGACGGTGCGCCACCACGAGTATCGCGGGCCGCGGATGCAACTCGCGCAGCCCGCCGTGGACAGCTCGTTCCAGGATCGCGTCCATCCCCGCAACCGCCTCGTCCAGGATCAGCACTCTGGGACGCGGCACGATCGCTCTGGCCAGTGCCACTCGAGCTCGTTCGCCTCCGGACAATGTGGTGCCGCGGTCACCGATCAGCCCCTCGAGACCGCCGGGCAGGCGATCGATCACCTCGGACAGTTGGGCCACCCGGATCGCGGCGGCCAACTGTTCGGCACCCGCCTGCGGGTCGCCCAACAGCAAATTTTCCCGAAGGGTTCCCGCGAACAGGTCGATCTGCTGGGCAACCGTCGTCACCCGTTGCCGGAGCTCCTTTTCCGGTAACTGTCGAATGTCGGCCCCGCCGATCTCGACGGATCCGGCGTCCACGTCGTGGAATCGTTGAATCAGGTGGACGAGGGTGCTCTTGCCCGCTCCGGACTCCCCCACCAGAGCGACCATCTCGCCTTCCCGCAGCTCCAATGACAGGTCATGAAGGACTGGCCTGTTGGGGTCGTAGCCGAAGCGGACGCCGCGGACCCGCAGGGCGGCCGCGTCTTCGGCTGGGTGGGCGGTCCGGGTCGAGTCCGGAACTTCTGCCGCCGCATCCAGGATCCGGCAGATCCGGGTCCCCGCCGTCCGGGTGGTTCCCAGATTCCGCAGAGATCCGCCGATCGCGGCGACCGGAGCCAAGGCCAAACCGAACAACGCCAACACCACCGGGGTGTCCTGCGCCGGGACGGCGCCGGATCGCACCGACCCGACGACGCTCAGCAGACCAGCGAGTCCCGCTGCGGCCAGGGCGGTGTCGATCACTGCACCGTCCAGACCTGCCCGGATCGACAGTCGCACCGACAACCGGTCCACCGCACGGGCCGTCGCAGCCACTGCCCGCAAGCGGGTTGTCAGAGCGCCGGCCGCAATGAGCACAGACATGCCGTGGACGGTGTCGATGACCTCCGCGGACAGCCGGCCCGCCTCGGCGCGCTGCTCGTCGGCAAGCCGATCTGCTCTGCTGCGCCGCCACCAGGGCACCGACAGCACGAGTGTCGCTGCCACGGCCAACACCAATACCAACAGGGGATCCATCAGTGCCAGTCCGACGCCGGATCCGATCAGCATGGAGGATGCCACCAGGATCTGTCCGAAGACGTGGGCGAAGACCCATTCGAGGGACTCGACGTCAGCCAGCGCAGTAGTGACCAGGTCACCGGAGTGCCGCGATCGCTGCCGGCTGGGGATCAATCGCCGCAGCCTGTCGAACAATCGCACCCGCATCCCCGCCATCACCCGATAAGCCAGGTCATGGGAGAGGTACATTTCCGACCAGGTCGCGACGCCGGCAATGGCAATGCCCGCAGCCAGCACCGCCAGCAGTACGGGTGTCGGAGCGTGTCCGGTTGCCGCACGACCGACTATTGTTGCGGTGCTGATTGCGGCTCCGGCCAGACCCAGTTGCGCTGCCAGCCCGGACGCAATGGTTCCCAACAGCAGCCGCCGCTCCTCGGTCAATTCCCGCCACAGCCGGCGCGCGATCTCGACAGTGGACATCAGATCCACTGGGCCGCTGGGCCGTCCGTCCGGGACGACTGCGGTGGGCGCTGAGGTCACGATGACACCTTCCGACCGTTGGGTGCTGCCACCGCGAGATCCTGCTGTCCAGCGGTGCGGGCAGTGCTCTGTTGGGCGCGGAGTTGGTCGGCGAACATTCCGGGCTGTCGCGCCAGGTCTGCCGGCGGTCCGCTCTGCACGACGTGTCCCTGGTCGAGCACGACCACATGGTCGCAGGCCAACGCGGTGCTCATCCGATGCAGGATCATGACGGTGGTGCAGCGGCCGCGCAGATCGAGCAGCGCGTCGGTGACCTGGTGCGCAGTGTCCTCATCGAGATGACTGGTTGCCTCGTCGAGCACCAGGATCTTGGGTTGCGCCAGCAGTGCCCGCGCCAGGGCGAGTCGTTGACGCTGGCCGCCGGACAGATTGCCGCCGTCCTCTTCCAATGGTTCATCGATGCCGCCGGGCAGGGCTGCGACGAACCGGTCGGCGCGGGCGGACCGGAGCGCTTCGGCAAGCTCGTCGTCGCCGGCGTCCGGCCTGGCCAGCAGGAGGTTCGACCGCACCGAGCCGGCCAGCAGGAAGGGGTGCTGTTCCACCGATGCGAGTCCGCTGGAGCGTAGGGACTGCAGCGAGATTTCCCGCAGGTCCACACCGTCGGCCAGGACAGCGCCACGATCGGGGTCCCGCAATCGCAACAACAACTTGCCGAGCGTGGACTTCCCCGCACCGGAGGGACCGATGATGCCGGTGAGTGCCCCAGCTGGTAGCCGCAGATCCGCGTCCTGCAGAGCAGCACGCTGCGCACCGGGGTAGCACACGGTGACTCCGCGCACCTCGATCTCTGGGGCCGCCGAGGTCCAAGGTGCTTGTGCGGTCCCGGCGTCCGGCACCGGCACTGGGGCGCCCAGGATCTCATCGACGCCGTCGATGGCGGTGACGCCGAGATAACCGGCATGCCAAGCGCTGCTGAGATCCTTGATGGGTCGGAAGCATTCGACGGCCAGCACACTGACCAGCACGATCGCCGCGGTCGCCGGCTGCGCTGCTGCCGTCCCGGCACCGGTGGTGAACGCGACCGCGGCGGCCGTCGAGGTGACAGCCGCCGCCATCCCCACCTGCACCACGAAAGCGGTGAACCCGTTCTCGACCAGTGACACCTTCAGCTCGCGCATCGTCGATCGGTACAGCTGCTGCGAACGTTTCTCCAGCGTGTCGCGACGACGCCCGTCAGCGCCGAAGCTTCGCAGCGTCGCCATCGCGTGCATCGCTTCGAGGTAGTCCGCGGCGAGGTCGTAGTGCACGTCCCACCGCAATCGACCCTCATGCACCAGTTGCCGATCCTTGAGCCGCGGAATCACCCAGGCCAGGAGCACTGCGACCGCGACCAGGGCGCCGGCCGGTCCGGAAACCGTGCACATGCCAATGACCACACCCAACGGGACCAGGGTGCTGACCACCAGCTGCGGCAGGTAGACGCTGTAGTAGCTCGACAGGCTGTCCACTCCCTCGGTGAGGGTGCTTCGGACGATGCCGGCACGCCGCTCGGTCACACCATTGGGTCCGACCGCAGCCAACTGCTGCAGAAGAACATTCCGCAGTCGCCTGCGCACCTGTGCGGCGATCCACGCGGTGAGCACGGTGCGTGCGGCGGTGAGCAGCGAGCGGGCAAGGATCAGCGCGATGGCCGAGTACAGCAGCACGATCGCGCGGTCCCAGCCACCCCGGAAGATGTCAATGACGGCAGCGGCGACGAGCAGCGCCTGGGTCACCGACAGGGCGCTGCTCGCCAATCCAGCGAGCACGGCGAGCAGGAGTGCACCGGGCACTTGGCGGGCGAGCTGCCAGAGGCGTGCATGGATCATGATGCTCCTTTCAGTTGTGCGGTGGCGGTGCGAGCGTGAATGACGCCGGCGAGATGTCGTGTCGGGCGGCGATCTCCGACAGCCGGGGAGTGCCGAGGTAGGAAAATGCTGCCGGCGCGTTGGTGAGCATTTCCGGCACGATCACTCTTGCCACCCGCCAGCCGACCTCGGCGACGTCTGAGGTGGTGAGATCGGCAGTCACCGGCATGCGTCCGCTCGCGATGAGTCGCGACCGTAGTTCCGCGGTGCTGCGCACCGGGTGTGCGGGTATCCCAGGTGCGACGGCTGCCGCAGCGTCGGCAACGGCGACTCGCGCGGCGTCCTCGGGTGGCCGATGAGGTCCGGGCGGGTCGAATCGGGCGGCCAGCGGATGCATGCGCGGGTCCAGCCAGAGTTGCACCTGGGTTGCGAGGTCCCGGATGTTCTCGAACTGTGGGCCGGCAGAATCGAGGTAGCGCCGGTCCGGCCGGTGGGCCAGGAATACCTTCGGGGAGAAGATGCCTTGGGACACTGCTGCGAATGCGGTGCCGTCCGGTTCGAGCAGGCCCCGCGCGCTGGTCCACACCTGAACCGCCTCACCCGTTGCCTTGAACGCGGCTGCCACTGGATCGATGGACGCAGCAAGTCCCATGACGATGATTCCGTGGCGTTCCTCGCGCAGGCACGCCGCGATCACTGGTAGCCCGAATTCGGATGGCAACGCCACCAGCTGCACCGTCAGGGACGAGCCGGTGAAGTGCTCCGAGAGGCCTGGTACGGCCCGCGGGTCGACGGGAACAGCCGGCAGACCCAGCGTCCACCAGGCAATCAAAGCGTCTCGTTCGATGATCTCGCCGACAGCGCGGTCCGATGCGTCTGCCAGGCTCGTGCCGGTCGCGATCCCCGAGTACTGCAGGTGAGTGACTCGCGGTTCGGTGCGCCGCGGGCCGGAGTGCCAGTTCAGCATGACGTGCGAGGCGGGGAGCCAGCACCGTGCGCCGTCGTCGCTCGTTCCAGGCAGCCACCGCACGGCGGTGTCGGTGTCCCAGGACCGGTAGGGGAAGTCAGGGCGGGCGAGCTGTGCGGCGGAGAACGCGGGCAGCTGCAGCGGCCGGATGTGGCGCACTCCCTGCGCTGTGAGCTCCGCAGAGGAAGCCTGAAGGAGGTCGTCGGGGATGTGGTTGCCGCAGTATCGCTCCACCGCCTCACCCAGGGCCGCTGTCCTGGCCTGTCGGTCATCGTCCCAGCTCGTTCCGCCGCCGACCCGGTCGGCAAGCCACCGCGCGAATCGGCGGGTGTCCGACACGATGGCTACCCGGCTGCGGAACCCGAGCGGAGCGCCGTCCGGCAGCGCCGGCTCGACGATCTCCCGGACGACACCGCACAGCGGATCCACCAGATCCGCCGGACTGAGCGCAGTCGATGTCATGGTCTGCTCCACAGCGCTGTCACCTCCTCACTGCAGTCGGCGGGATCAGATGCTCCAGGGAGCAGGAGAAGAACTGTGCTGATGGAGCGTCGCGCTGACCGGAGATCGGTTGCGGTCAAGGGGTTCTCACCTGTCTGCGGGTCACGTGGATACAAGGGGAACTGATGGGCTGTGATCTGGACCTGCCATCGACTACCGTCCGGGACGATCAGATGGACCGCGGGGAGAGAGGTTTCGGTACGGGTGTCCGCCGTGCGCACGCAGGCCGTTCCGACCTGCAGCGCCGGGGTGTCCGGCGCCTGCAGGATCAACCGGATCGCCCAGTCGATGACAACGCCGCCCGGGGTGCTGCCGAGTCCGTCCAGCAGCACTCTCGGAGCGCCCAGGACGACACCCTCCTGCACCCGAGCGGACCCGAACACGGCAGCGTCGGTGCGGACCAGCACATCGTCGACGGGCACGTGCCCGAGACGGGAAGGATGCGGATACCAAGGGTCCGCGTCGAACGTGGTCGCCGTCCGGGCGTCGAGAGTGTGTTCAACCTGGGGAGTGTCCGTGGGTGGCCCAGGGGGGTACCTGTCCCACCGGGACCAGCCGGGCGTTGGTGCGACGCGGGTACCGGCGAGACACCGGGGCGAGCTGATCAGAGCTCGGGTGCCGCGCGATCGGACACCGTCCTCGTCGTCGACCCAGCTCGCGGCCAACGCGCCGACCTTTGCCGTACCGACTGCGCCCCAGTGGGTGTCGACGGGGGCTCGCAGGGTGTGTGCCCAGGGTCCGATCAGCAGTCGTGCGGACGGATGGGGCCACTCCTGCCACAGCTGCAACGCGTCGTCGGTGCAGGCGTCCGCCCAGCCACCGATGCACAGCAGCGGTGGGATCGGCTCGGTGGCCCGGGCCCACCAGGAGCGCAGCAGGTTCATTCCTGACGTGGTGGGGTGATCGGTGGTGCGGTTCCAGGCTGCGGCGAAGCCCGGCAGTTCTATGCCCCACCGGGCGGGCAGCTGTGCGACCGGAATCGCTGCGAACAGATCGGGGTCCCCGGCGGCCAGCAGGTCGAGCAGCGGTCCCCGGGGGATCCTGGTGTCGCCGTGTTCGAGCCACCACTGCGCGTGTGCGTACAGTCGCGGTGCGCCGTTGCGCTCGCGGATGCAGCTCGCATGATCCAGCGCTGGAACGGTCGCGAGCACACCCGCCAACGGGGTAGCGCCGGCCGGAGCGAGCGCACAGTGCGCTGCGTAGGAAGCGCCGTAGGTGATGATTGCGCCGCTGATCCCCTGGCGAGCAATCCATTCCAGGGTCGCCAGCCCGTCGGCCCGCTCGTTCTGGTATGGCTCGAAGGTGCCTTCCGAATCGTGTCTGCCCCGTACGTCCTGGAGCACCACCCGGAATCCACGACGCGCCCAGCCGAATGCTTCTCCCAGGTGGGCGGCCCTCCCGTAGGGACTGCGCCACAGCAGCGTGACCTCCGAAACCGGTTGCTGCGCATCAACGATGACCGTGGCCAGGGCGCTTCCGTCGGCGGCTGGAACTCCGACGTAGCGCAGCAGCGGAGCCGCGTTGCCGGCGGGTCGGTTCACAGGCCCCGCCAGGAGGTGCCCTCGGGAACAGGGAAGATGGTGTGGTCGGTGAACTCCGAGGTGAGCAGGTCCAACACCCGCAGCGTTCGGGAGCGCCGCGGATCCGGCCCTGACCCGCGCATCGTCTCGACGTCGGCCAACACCCATCCGGCAACCAGTGCGGCGGTGTCGGCGGTCAGCAGCGAAGGGCCGCACACGACGTCCTGCGTCCACAGCGCCATCAGGTCATCCGGCCACGCAGCAGTGGCCAACCGACGAGCCCGCACCATGCGATGCGTCAGCGGAACCATCCCCGCAGGCGGCGGCTCGTAGAACACCCGCGCACCCTCGACGCTGACCCGCAGCGGCACCGTGGCGTGCGGAAGTGCCTCCTCATAGGCGATCCAGCTCGCATCGCTCGGATGGTCGTTGCACAGCAGCACCATGGGTCGTCTGCCGGGCTCGAGCGCCCCTGGCGCCAGATGGGGTGCCGTCCAACGAACCACCCTCCCCCCGTTCGCGCGAACGGCTTGCTCGATCGCGGCAGCCAGTTCGCCTTCATCCCGCCCGGCGATCACCAGCTCACTGAAGTCCGCTGATCCGACGAGCTCTGACCCAGGTGTGCGGGTGTTGCTGTCGGAGGCAGGACTGTGACCGGCAGGGCCGCCCGGTCCGCCAAAGCCCGCGGCCGCGAAGACGTCCGCGACGGGGCCCGGCTCCACCGCCAGCCGGCGGAGGTCCGCTTCGCCGCCGATCACTGCGTCGTCCACCTCCATCACCGCACCCTCCGGGGTCATCAACCGCCAGCCCGCGTCGGCGCGGTGCACCAGCAGGTGACCGGGGGCGAGCCATTCGGCGCGGTGGTGCACGGGGACGATTCCTTGCTGATCGGTACCTCTGGGAACGGGTGGACCGGACTCGCGGTGCGGGAGAAACGGGGTGGCGCTCGCTCGAGGACCCGCAGCGCCGTCGACACGCCGTGAGCCCGATCGCTCGGGCCCACGGCACGACCAGTTCGCTGATCGACCGATCAGCGAGACGGGATCACTCGTCGAACAGGTCCTCGACGAGAGCGTTCGAGCAACACGTGTGCACGACGCTCTCGACCGGCGCCACACCCACGGCGGGGGCGGGACGGAAAGAGTTCTCCACAGAAATCACCTCCCTTCACTTGAGAATGACTATCAGTACCACAGCAGCGCGACTCCGGCCGAAGGTTCGGCACCGGGACATGCGGGGGCGGGCCACTCGGTCGTGCAGGTGGCCGAGCATCGTCGACGGGAAGCAATCGCAAGCACCACTGGCTGATGGTTTACTGAGAACTGTTATCATTTGAAACAGCCAATGGGACTGTTACCCGAGCCACGAGGACCGCCTGATGAAGCCCAACATCCATCCCGACTACCACCCGGTCGTGTTCCGTGATGCCAGCACAGGGAAGTCGTTCCTGACGCGATCGACCGCTACGAGCACGCAGACGATCGAATGGGAGGACGGCCGCACGTACCCGTTGCTCACCGCTGACGTCACCAGCGATTCGCATCCGTTCTGGACCGGGCAGGCCCGCATCATGGACACCGAGGGCCAGATCGAGAAGTTCCGGCGCCGCTACGGCAGCAGGACGTTCTGATGGCTGTTCCGAAGCGTCGCAAGTCCCGCGCGAGGACGCATTCCCGGCGGTCGCAGTGGAAAGCCGAGGTCCCCACGCTGACGCCGCTGGTCGTCGACGGACGGGTCCACCTCGTGCCGCCGAGGCTGCTCCCCTACTACCGGCGCTACCCCGAGAAGCTGGACTGATCGGTGAAGCCAACTGGACGGACCGATGAAGATCCTGGTCGAGCTGAGCGGGTGCTGCTCGTCGGTGTCTGCGTGGGAACGCGGTGCGTCGCCGTGCGACGGATTGCCGCCGAACGAGCCGTTCAGGAAAGCCGTGACCTCATCCGGGCCGCAGTCCGCCGTCGCCCGGATGCGGTCATGGTCGATCTTCCCTGCGTCGGTCCCTGCAGCCACGGCGCTATCGCTGTGGTCGGGGCTGCGACCAGCCAGCACGGGCGCCTGAACTGGGTGCGGCAGCCCACCTGGGTACCGACCACCGACGACGCCCGACGGGCGCTGGATCTCGCCGCCTGGATCACTCGAGGAGCTCCAGACCCTCGGTTGATCTCGCGTTCTTCCATCCGTCCCTGACCTCCCGCACTCGGAGCGGACCTGGTTCACGAAGAAAGGTAGGCCCGCGTGGCATATGACCGGACGGCCGAATTCCACGAGCTGTTCATCGCGCCCCTGTGGCATGGATATCGTTCGCTGCTCGCCGATCATTGGGGTGCACTGTCATCGCAGGCGGTGATCCTCGACGTCGGGGCCGGCACCGGTGTCGGCCTGCTGGCCCTCGCCGGAGTCACTGCAGCGCAACTGATCGCGATCGAGCCCGACCGAACCATGCGGACCGCCCTGATGGCTCGACTGGCGACCGACGTAGTCATGGCTGAGCGCACCACCGTGTTCACTGAACGGGCACCCCACGTCATGAGCGAGCTACCGGACCACCTCGACGGTGCGCTGCTCGCCCACATGTTGGGTCATCTCGACGCACGCGACCGCGAGCAGCTCTGGACGTTGCTGCTGCCGCGCCTGCGACCGGAGGCAATGGCGCTCGTGACGGTTTCACCCGAACCGGACGGGCGGGCTGCCGCCGACGGTGAGCTCGCGATCACGGATGCTCGCTGGGTGGGCGAGCGCGAGTACACCGTGAGCTACCAACCGCACCCGGTACACGGACCGGAGCGGGGTCACCTGTCGGTGTATCGCGTCCACCACCGGGGACGACAGGTGACCGAGGAGATCGAGATCGGCGCGTGGTACCCGATCACCGCCACGGTGCTGGCTGCAGAGGTCGAGGCTGCCGGCGGTGCAGTGTTGGAAACCGGCAACCCGACGTGGCGTGCCGTTGTTACTCGCACCTGATCACAGCCTCGCTCGATCGTCACGAGAACCCGTTTCACCGACTTGACCACGCCGCACTGACCGTCTGGGCGGTCAGTGCTTCTCGTGCACGTGGGTGACCGCGTCGAGCACGATGTGCGCCAGGTGATCGTCGACCAGCTCGTAGGCGATACTGCGTTCCCGGCGCTCGGATCGCACCACACCGGCGGCTCGCAGGATCCGCAGGTGCTGGCTGACCAGCGGCTGGGCAACGCCGAGCCTGGACACCAGCTCGTTGACGAACAGTGGTCCGTCTCGCAGTTCGATGACGATGGACATGCGAACGCCGGACGCCAGAGCACGCAGCAGCTCGACGGCGTCGTCGAGATCCGTCACGCTCGGGCGGCCAGGCGCTGCAGTCATCGTCTGAGTTTATTCAGGCGGCGTGGGTGCAGGTGCTGCAGACACAGTCGGAGCAGGAGCAGTTGGCGCAGCTGTCCGCACAGTTGGCGCACTCGCAGGCCGCATGGTTGCAGGTGGCACAGCTGCAGTCCGCACAGGAGCAGACGGCGCAGGAATCAGCACAGTTGCCGCACCGGCACATGTCGCACTCGTCGTAGTGGGTGCCTTCGGCCGAATCGTGCTCACGGTGCACGTGACCGTCATGGACGTAGTCGACGTGATCGGCGTGGATCACGGACTCGTGCCCGCAGCCCGGTCCGTGGGTGTGGCGGTGTGACTCGGCGATTCGGTGGTCTGTAGCGGCGGTCATTGCAGGTCCTCTCGATGGGTTATGCACGTATCTTGATATGCGGATGTCTGCATGTCAAGCCGTCATAGTGGCCTCGAGGCCACGGCGAACAGCAACTGGGTCCGGCAAGGGTGTCTACCTGCCGAGCTATGCCGGCTGCACTGTGCTGGTGGGGCCGGGTGCAGCAGGAAGCTGGCTGCCCCAGCTCATGTTCAGCTGCCGCCGCAGGACGGTGGGGACAGCGACGTCTGCCTGGCGAGCGTCACCCTTGTCGGCGAACGACACAAGCTCGCGACACGTGCGACGGTGGGGGAGCCCCGGTCGAATCGTCGACGTGGGGCTCCGCCCGTGACACCTCACGCTCATCAAGAATGGAGAACACAATGACACGCAGTAGCAACAGTGCAGGTCAGTTCGCAGGCAAGGTCGCGTTCGTCACGGGCGCCGGTGACGGTATCGGCCGAGCGACCGCGCAGGCCTTCGCAGCCGAAGGAGCCGACCTGGTGGTGTGTGACATCGACGAGGCAGGTGCCGCCAAGACAGCCCGTCTGGCCGAAGCTTCGTGGCCCGCGGGCGCTGGCGGTACGATGCGATGCCACGTCCAGTGCGGAGATCACGGCCGCGTCGAACAGCACCATCGACCGCCTCAGAAGACTAGGCATCGCCTTCAACAACGCGGGTGTCGAGGCCTGTCGCCCCGCTGGCAGACATCAGCGAGCTCGACTGGGGCCGGATCGTCGGGATCGACCTGAAGAGCATCTTCCTGTGTCTGAGACAGCAGATTCCGCTCATGCTGGCCAGCGGCGGTGGATCCATCGTCAACACCTCCTCGGTGCTGGCGTGGTCGGCATCCGCGGTCAGGCCGCCTAGGTGGCCGCCAAGCACGGAGCTCTCGGGCTGACCAACTCAGCTCCCCTGGACCACGCGGCCCAGGGAATCCGGATCAACGCGATCTGTCTCGGCATCATCGAAACCCCCACGATGAACCGCTTCTTCGGCGGCACACCCGAAGGACGTCAGCGAGTGATCGACCAGGAGCCCATCGGGTGCACGGGCAGGCCCGAGGAGATCGCCTCTGCCGTGCTCTAATTGTGCTCCGACCTCGGCGCCTGCACCGTCGGCCACGCCCTGGTCGTGGATGGTGGTCAAACCGTCGGACTATGAGAACGCGGCCTGCTCCCGCACGGCGCAGACGAAGAGCGGCACATCCGGCCGAGCGTCGAGCTGAACCCCCGCAACAGGGCCGCGCCGTGATGCGGGCTCGACTGTCTAGCCGTGCTGTCGTTGTCCGGTAGCGAGTTCCTCACGAAGGGTGCGACCGTGACTGAAACACATGTTCCCCCGGACGAGCCTGGTCCTGGCCGGTTGGTGCGGCGCCTGGGCGTCGGCGACGCCGTCGTCGTGGGGCTGGGGGCGATGCTCGGGGCCGGCGTGTTCGCCGCCTTCGCCCCCGCAGCACAAGTGGCCGGATCGGGCTTGCTCATCGGTCTCGCGGTCGCAGCAATCGTCGCGTACTGCAACGCAACGTCCTCGGCCCGGTTGGCGGCCCTCTATCCGGAGTCCGGAGGTACCTACGTCTACGGACGCCGCCGCCTGGGCGATTTCTGGGGCTACCAGGCTGGGTGGTCGTTCATCGTGGGCAAGACCGCCAGTTGTGCGGCGATGGCCTTGACCTTCGCCTCCTACGCCGCACCGGGCCATGAAAGGCCTGTCGCGGCCGCCGCCGTGGTCGTGCTCACCGCCGTGAACTACCGCGGGGTGCAGAAGTCCGCGTGGCTCACCCGGGTCATCGTCGCACTCACCCTGGCCACCCTCGTCCTGGTGGTGGTGGCCTCGCTGGCCGGGGGTACCGCGTCGCCAGCGAATCTGTCCCCGTTCCCCGGCGCCACCGTTGGCGGAGTGCTGCAGGCCGCGGGTCTGCTGTTTTTTGCCTTCGCCGGCTACGCCCGCATCGCCACCCTCGGCGAGGAGGTCCGCGACCCCGCCCGCACCATCCCCCGGGCCATCCCCCTCGCCTTGGGCATCGTGCTCATCGTGTACACCCTGGTCGCGGTCTCGGCGTTGCTGGCCGCCGGGCCGGGCGGGCTCGCCGCGACCGACGCGCCGCTGCGAGCGGCGGTAGAGTCCGGGTCCTTCGCCGGGGTGTCCGCGCTCATCCAGGGCGGGGCGGCGCTCGCCGCCCCGGGGTCGCTGCTGGCCCTGATCCTCGGGGTCTCCCGCACCACCCTGGCCATGGCCCGCGACCACCACCTACCCGCCGTGCTCGCCGCGATACATCCCCGCCACCACGTGCCCCACCGCGCCGAGCTAGCCGTCGGAGCGGTCGTCGTGCTCCTCGTCGCGACCCTGGACCTGCGCGCCGCGATCGGCTTCTCCTCCTTCGGGGTCCTCGTCTACTACGCCATCGCCAACACTGCCGCGCTCACCCTCACCACCGCCGAGCGCCGTCCACCACGCTGGATTCCTGTCCTCGGCCTCGCCGGCTGCCTCACTCTCGCACTGAGCCTGCCCTTGACCTCGGTCCTCACCGGCACCGGTGTGCTCCTGCTCGGCGCCGCGATGTGGGCCACCCGTCGTGCCCTCACCCACCCCCACTGACCACCGGCGAGGGCCTCGAGCCATCACGGTGGCCCGGACCGGGAGGGGGTCCGGGCCACCGGGGCGTGGCTGGCAATGTTGTTCTGTTCTGACGGTCACCTCCAGGGGTCAGTCGCGGTGGCTTCGATGCAGGAGATGTGTGATGGCATCACCTCCACGGTCGGTGAGTGGCGTGTAGGTGGGTGATCAGGGTGGCGATCGCTGCCGAGAATGTGATCTTCGTACCCCGGTCGGACGCTCGCCGCGTGGCCGGTGTCCCGCACGGCGGAGCTCTCCCTCCGAACGGAAGCGGCGCCCTGGAGGGCTCCAGGTTGTCCGCGGAGGTGGTGGCGCCGGTGGGGAGAACGCGGCGACGATGAGGGCGAATTCAGCGTCGAAGAGTTCCTGGGAGTCCGTCCACTGCACCGTCACGGCTGCAGAGGACCGTGTTGCGGGCATGTCTGCTCACCACCGGGTGCCGCGTCAGGCGTTGATGGCCTGGCGCTGCGGCTCGGCATGGTCGCCGTTGATGACGATCTTGCGTGGTTTCGCCTTCTCAGCGACCGGGATCCGCAAGGTGAGGACCCCGGCGTCGTAGGCGGCGTCGATCCGGTCGGTGTCCAGGTTGTCGCCCAGGACCAACTGTCGACTGAACACTCCTCGGGGTCGTTCCGCTGCGATCGGCTCGACACGGTCACCCAGGTCCGGGCGTTGCGCCTTCACCGTGACCACGTTGCGTTCAACGTCCAGCTCGATACCGTCCAGGCTCAACCCGGGAAGGTCGAACTCGACCACGAAAGTCTCGCCGTCGCGCCACGCATCCATCGGCATCACCGATGGGCGGGCGGTGGTGCCGCGGGCGCCGAACATTTGCTGCGTAAGTCGATCCAACTCACGGTAGGGGTCGGTACGCACCAGCATGACTCTCTCCTTCTCTCTCGACTGATGCTCTCCACCACAACGGATGTATGGTGAGTGATGCATATTCGTTGTACCATCAGGAACCGATCGATGCAACGGATGTGACCGAGAATTTCGGAGGACGGCTTGAACGAACTAGACCCGACGCTGGGCGTGTACGGCATCGCCACCGCGGCGGAGCTCACCGGGCTCAACCCGCAGACCCTGCGGCTGTACGAAACGAGGGGAATCCTCGTCCCGGCGCGCACCGAGGGTGGCACACGCCGGTACAGCAGTAACGACATCCGCCGGCTGAAGCGGGTGGCGGGTCTGCTGGGCGACGGCTTGAACCTGGCCGGTGCCGGAGCGGTGCTGGATCTCCAGGACCGCAACGACGAGTTGCAGGCCCAGAACGACACGCTCCGCAAGGAAGTGGTCGCGACCGGCCACGCCCCCTCGTAAAACCGTTAGTCGCAGCCGCCCTGGAACTCGGCGACGAACCAAGCCACGAAATGGGTCTGTCGCGCAAACGATGGTTCACGATGCAAGTGTCCGTAACCCGTGTCCGAATGACTTCGGCAGTTATGAGTCTTTGTAACGCGTACACGAGTCACCTAACACTGTCACGGCTGCACCAGTAGTCACTCTGTGCCCAGCTGGTGCGGCGCCTGTTCCAGTGGCAGCTTCAGGCGCTCATGGAGGCACTGGTGGCTGGCTGACGCAGTCCCGGATCGGCAATGCCAATGGCTGATGCCGCCGCCGCTCCTGGCTCGCCGGACGTGCCTGGGCTTCCGCTCGCCCGATAGACCGATCCTCCTGCGGCGGCGATGTTGGTCTTCCCTAGGTCCCCCGGGGCGGAGCGCCTTCCTGGCACCGGATGACCTTTCGGCAATCGAAGATCGGCTGATCTTTGGGGAGCTTGGTCGACACACTGCTTGATGATCAGGCTGGGCGGTAGATGGTGAGGATCTGCTCGGGCTGGTTGGAGACATGGAACGAGGCGTACCTCATGAGTTGTTCTTCGCCGGAGCGGGTGCGCACTCGCTTCACGCCCGCCTGGCTCGTCGCGATGTCGTAGCGGGGCCACCACGCGTTCGCCTCGGGGCTGGCAGCGCGGATTTCGTCTTCGAGGCGCTGGAACCTGGGCGAGCCGGGATGTTTGCCGGCGTTGCTTCTCAGGCGCGCGAGAACGCCTTGCGCCAGACTGGACCAGTCGGGCAGGACGTCGCGTGCAAAGGGATTAGTGAAAATCCAGCGGATGAGGTTGGGGTTGGGACCGTCGGTGGCTCCGGTGAACAGCTCGGCTGCTGCATCGTTCCAGGCGAGCAGGTCGTAGCTGCTGCCGGTCACGTACGCCGGGTTGGGCTCCACCAGTTTCGGTACGTCAGCGACTTCGGGCGCGACCAGTTCAATGTCCTCGTCCGAGCGGTCGTCGTCGTCGTCGTCGGCGATCGTTAACAGGTGTGCCCTTTCGGGCGCTTCGAGCCGCAGCGCGTCGGCGATTGACGTCAGCACCTGGCGAGAAGCACGCACGTTGCGGCCCTGTTCGAGGAAGGTGTACCAAGTGGTGCTGATCCCGGCGAGAGTTGCGAGTTCTTCACGCCTCAACCCGGGTGTGCGGCGGCGGGGTGAGCCGGGTAGCCCGACATCGAACGGCGAAGTACGTTCCCGTCTGGCGCGCAGGAACGAGGCAAGCTCGCGATTTCGCGCGTCACGCACGATGGTCATGTCGGCTGCCTTCCCAGTAGAGCTGGTACCAGCATAACCCGGCTCTGGATACCACGCTGAGAAACCTCGATGCTGGAGGACATGAAGGCATGGACTCTGGATTCGACCAATGCTGGGCTTCAACTGGAGGAGGTGCCGGACCCGGTCGTGCGAGATGGCGGGGCGGTGCTCCGGATGCTCGCCGTGCAGGTGCCGGCCTATACGCGAGTGCTCACGACGGGTGGGCGTGGTGGCATTGCGACGCCGACCGTGCTTGGCGTCGGTGGTATCGGCCGGGTCGAGGCCGTGGGAGACAACGTTCACACGGTGCGGCCGGGCGACATCGCGCTGTGCACCAGCTTTCTGACCACCGGACGGGTCGCCGACCCTGAAGAGGTGATACTCGGCTGGACCGGGATAGGTGGCCGCGGAGTCCCGTCAGCAGCCACGGACGCGTTGCGGCGGGTGTGGCGCACGGGCACGTTCGCGGAGAAAGCGGTGATGCCGGCAGCTACGCTTGTTGCTCTGCCTGGCGCCCAGCGATACACGGACCTAACACGGCTTGCGTTCCTGCCCTGGCTGGCTGTTGCGGGCGCAGCGGTGGAACGCAGCGCTCTGGGTCCGGGCGATCGCGCCGTCGTGACCGGGGCGAGCGGGCAACTCGGGGGGGCAACGGTGCTGCTGGCGCTCGCGCGTGGTGCCGGAGTGGTCGCTGCGGTCGGTCGAAACGCCGCAAGCCTCGACCGTCTGGCAGCAGTCGACCCGCGCGTACGCACGGTCCGATCCGTCGGAAACCGAACAGCCGACGCTGCAGCGATCACCGAAGCACTCGGCGGCGACGCCGACGTGACCATCGACGCCCTCGGCCCCGCACCGACAGCAGACCTCACTATGGCGGGTTTCGACGTTCTCCGGCTCGACGGCACCATGGTGCTTCTCGGTGGAGTACGCCAAACCCTTCCGGTCCCCTATGAAGAACTGATGCGCCGCCGCATAACACTCCGCGGCTCGTGGATGGCGTCCAACGAGACGGCCTACTCGGTCTGGCGTCAGATAGCGGCAGGCTTGCTGGACCTCAGCGTCCTGGAGGTCACCACCGCGGGCCTCGACGACCCCGACACCGTCCTCGCCCGCGCCGAAGCGACGAGCGGGCTGAGCTTCGTGGTCCTCCTGCCCTGACTACTGCAAGACCCGCAATCACAAGCCCTCTTCGCGCTCATCGAATACCGGCCGCGCCGCGATAAAAGACTGTATTAAGCAACCGCGACAGATCCGCGCGCCGTTGCGTAGGCTGCACCAACATCTCGCTGAACGATGGCCACCAGGGCGGGCGCGGGCGAAACGGCGGTGCGGGGCGCGACCGATGTAGCCGCGGCGACTGTGTCTCATAACTCGTGTCCATCACTGCCCTTTTCTGGCACATGGCAAGCAAAGGATCGTTCGCGGACATCTGCGGATGTCGGCTTGCGCCGCGATGTGTGTCGCGCCAGCAGCAACTGCAGCAATTGGTTGGGGTGTTGCGACGGGCTAGCGACGACCGGGCAGTTCCAGGGTGCGGTCGTCGATCGCTACGGTGAGGGGCATAGAGGGGTCGATGTCGGCCGGCACCGGGACGCCGCTCGTGGTCGGAGCCAGATCCGCCGTGCAGCTCTTGGGGGCAACTCCGTTGGGGGGTGGGAGGTGCGCAAGGTCAGTCGGTCCGCCATGAGGCGTGTGCTGTCGGACTTTGATCCGGCTCGGTTAGCCAGTGGTCAATGCGCCGGAGGGCGTCGGCGATGAGCTCGGGCGGCGCATCGCTGGTCGCAACTGACGTGCAGGCGATGGCCGCCAGTAGCGGGTTAGTCAGTCCGAGATGGGTTCGGGCGTTTTCGTATTCACCGAGCACCCGGGTGCCGAACAGCAGCGGATCGTCGGCACCCAGAGTGCAAGCGATCCCGGCGTCGAGCAGCCTGCGGAGCGGATGTTCGGACAGGGCTCCGACGATGCCAAGGACGCGGTTGGAGGTCAGGCAGACATCTAGGGTGATCTGGCGGTCCCGCAGCAACTTGACCGTCTCCGGGTCCTCGATCGCCCGGATGCCGTGGGCGATCCGATCTGCACCCAGATAGTTGACAGCGGCGCGAACACTCGCTGGTCCGGCCATCTCACCGGCGTGTGGTGCGGAAGTCAGCCCGGCCGCTCGGGCGACGGCGAAGGCAGCTGCGAATGGCTCGGTTGTGAAGGCCGCCTCGTCACCGGCCAGCCCGAACGCGTAAACGCCACGGCCCGCGTAGCGCGCAGCGAATCGGGCGAGATCCATCGCCGCGCCGGGACCGTGATGGCGCATCGCCGCTAGCGTCAAGCCAAACCCGACCCCGTGCTGAGCACCCGCTTCATGACCGGTAGCCAGTGCCAGCGCCAACACTTGATCTGCGGTCCCGAAGTTGGGATAAGTGAACGGATCGAAGTGCGGTTGAACCCACACCACCCCGTCGGACGCGGCATCCTCGACCACCTCACGAATCAACCGTTGAAGGTCCTCGCGGTTGGTCATCGACGCCTTGGCTGAGCGGTATATCACCTGGAACTCGTTGAAGCCAGAAAAGTCGCGTGGATCAGGCGCAGTCAACCCGGCTCTTGTGCTCAGTTCGATATAGGTTGTCGGACGCATCGCCCCTGGCAGGTGCAGGTGCAGCTCAGCCTTCGGCAGCGACCGGAGATCACGATCGACCATGCCGCCAATCTTCTCAAAGGCAGGCGTGAGAGGTTGGACAGGCCCCGGACCTGATGTTCGGGCGATGAAGCGCCAGTCTGCCCCGGCCGTCTCACGAGACGTTCGGTGCCCGCCATCCCCTGCGGGGAAGTTTGTCAGCGACACACGGCTGTGGGATTGTTCTTCACCGGCGCGACGACGAAGCTGGGTCGATGGCGAGTCTTGGCGGTTCTCGAAAGTTCACCACCTGGGATGGTGAGCCGGTAGCTCGTGATCGCCCGCACGGGGCGACCATCGTGGTCGCCAGCCGCGCGGCTGAAGGATGGCGGTACTTGTTTCTGCATAGAACTCACCATGGCGGTCCAGCGCGAGAAGGTGACTGGGCCTGGACTCCGCCCACCGGGTCTCGCAAGCCGGGTGAGGACATCACCGCGTGCGCGATCCGCGAGTTGCACGAGGAGATCGGCCTGCACGCGTCGCCTCATCCGGTGGCAGTCGACGGCGTCGACTGGGCTGTGTTCGTCCTAGAGGTGCCCTGGCAGACGGCGGTGCGGGTGGATGGACTCGAACATGACAGATTTGAGTGGCTGGACTTTGTCGAGGCCCAACGTCGCTGTCTACCGGCGGAGCTCGCCGCGACGTTCATGACCGCATGCGAGACGGCCGGCCTCCGTTGATGCGCTCCATCACGGTCGTCCCGTTCGCCGATCGATGAACGGACACCAACGCATCGGAGTGCGCAGGTCATACAGCTGAAGGCAGCGCAGACGAAAGCGGGCGTGTGCAACTGGCCCGTCATCACCCAGCGGTGGGCCGAGGGAGTACTCCGGGCGATCTACGAGCTCAATCAGAACGTCCGCGGCTGAACAGGCCCTGACGCCCCGACGCGCCTCCACGACGCGGGACGTCCCCGGTAGCCGGCTATCCCGTAGCAGCAATGGCTTCCCTGATTGCTTGCGCGTCAGAGTCGAGGAGAGCCCTGTCGCGCGGCTCCCCGTCTTCGGGACCAAGTCTCCAGCCATCACCTGCATAGCGAGGGATGATGTGTAGGTGGAAGTGAAAGACCGTTTGATAGGCGGCTTCACCGTCGCAGAGAAGGACGTTGATCCCGTCGCAACTCAGGCTCGAGCGGCGCAGTGCTTGCGACATGCGGTGGCCCACAGACCACACGAGAGCACTGGTCGGTACATCCAAGTCTTCGAGACCTGCCGCGTGCTTGCGCGGCACAACGAGGAGATGGCCAGGCGCGACCGGGTGCAACGACATGAAGGCGACCACGGTTTCGTCCTCGAACACCACACTTGCCTGGGCCCGTCGAGCCGTGATGGCGCAGAAGATGCACCCCGGGGATGCCTCGAATGTTGCACTCAGTGTCATGGGCCGAATCGTCTCAGCCGGTCTCAGTACTCGCCACTCAGTTGGTTGCGCGGTCCACGACGGTGACGAATCGTCCGGAAACGATCGTTCGCGTTACACCCTTCGTCGACACCCGTCGCCGCAGGTCGCACTCGTAAAGCAACCCGTGTAGACGCCAATGTCACGCACTCGGGGGTTCGCGTTACAGTCCGGGCATGCGCATCGACTGCGGCAGAATCTTCACGCGCAGACAACACCCCGAAGCCCAGCAGACCCAGATGCTCAGCCCAACAGCAGGTTGGCCAGCGTGTAGATCACCAGGCCGGCCAGCGAACCGACCACGGTGCCGTTGATCCGGATGAACTGCAGGTCCCGGCCGATCTGCAGCTCGATCTTGCGGGAGGTGGCCACGCCGTCCCAGCGCGCGATGGTCTCGTCGATGATGCCGGTGATGGAGCGCGCGTGGTTCGCCGCGACCCATCCAGCAGCGTCGCTGACGTAGCCGTCCAGCCGCTGCGCCGTGCTGCCACCCTGCTCCAGGGTGCGACCGAAGCGGACCACCGAGTCCACCGCGGAGCGGCGCAACGGGGACTGCGGATTCTGGACCTGTTGCAACAGCGCATCTTTCGCCCCGGCCCAGAGCTGCGCGGCCAGGCCACGGAGCTGCTCGTTGTCGAGCACCCGTTCCTTGATCGCGTCGGCCCGGTCCATCGTCCGGGGGTCGTGCTGCAGATCCTCCGAGAACTCGATCAGGAAGCGGTCGATCGCCTTGCGCAGGTCGTGCTCCTTGTCGTCCCGGACCGCCCGTGCGAAACCCTCCACCTCGTCGTAGATCCGATCCGCCACCACCTTGTCCAGGAACTTGGGTGTCCAGCCCGGGGATCGCTCGGTGACCACCCTGGACACCATGGAGTAGTTGTCCTGCACCCAGCCGTGACACCGGTCGACGAGGAAATCGACCAGCGGGTGGTGCTCGCCGCGGGCGAAGACGTCGCCGGTGATCCTGCCGAGCACCGGTCCGATCCGGGTCTCGGTGATCTTGTCCCGGGCGATCCCGGCGAGCAGGTCGATGATCCGGTCGTCGGCCAGCACGGTGGAGAGGGATCCGAGCGCTTTCGCCGCCTCGGCGACCAGACGCTCCGCCGATTCCGGTCGGGCCAGCCACCCGCCCGCGCGTGCGGCGACGCCGAAGCCGGCCAACTTCTCCCGCACCACCGTCTCGGACAGGAAGTTCGTCGCGACGAACTCGCTGAGCGAGGAGCCGATGGCGTCCTTGCCCTTCGGGATGATCGCGGTGTGCGGGATCTTCAGCCCGAGCGGATGCCGGAACAGCGCGGTGACGGCGAACCAGTCGGCCAGCGCGCCGACCATCCCGGCCTCCGCGGCCGCCCGGACGTACCCCCAGGCGGGGTGACTGTCCTGCAGCAGCCAGGCGATCACGAAGACCACCGCCATCACCCCGAGCAGGCCGGTGGCGAACAGCTTCATCCGCGCCAGAGCGGCGCGCCGGATCTCGTCGGCCGGGCTGAGGTCGGTCAGCGCGCCGGGTGCGGGAAGGGCGGCTCCGGCCTGTTGAGTCATCACCTCTGCATTGTGCCCAGCAGAATGCATCTCATGAGCTCTCCGCTGGTGCAGCGTCTCCGCCCGTTCACCGAGACGATCTTCGCCGAGATGTCCGCGCTGGCGATGAGGACCGGTGCGATCAACCTCGGCCAGGGCTTCCCCGACACCGACGGACCGGCGGCGATGCTGGACATCGCCCGGACGAGCATCGCGAACGGTGTGAACCAGTACCCGCCAGGACCCGGTATTCCGGCGCTGCGTCAGGCCATCAGCGCGAGCCGGGCGGCCGATCACGGACAGCAGTTCGACCCGGACACCGACGTGCTCGTCACCACCGGGGCCACCGAGGCGATCGCGGCTGCGATCCTCGCGTTCGTCGAACCCGGCGACGAGGTGATCGCCCTGGAGCCGTTCTACGACTCGTACCAGGCCTGCATCGCGATGGCCCAGGGGGTACTGCGACCGGTCCGCCTGCGGCAGGCCGAGCCCGGCGGTCGATTCGCCCTCGACCCGGCCGAACTGGCCGCGGCTGTCGGGCCGCGGACGAAGCTGCTGCTGGTCAACTCGCCGCACAACCCCACCGGCACCGTCCTGCAGGCGGACGAACTGCAGGCGATCGCGACCCTCGCGATCGAGCGCGACCTGATCGTCGTCACCGACGAGGTGTACGAGCACCTCACGTTCTCCGGCGCCGTGCACACCCCGCTGGGCACCCTGCCGGGGATGGCCGAGCGCACCGTGACGATCTCCAGCGCCGGCAAGTCGTTCAACGTCACCGGTTGGAAGATCGGCTGGGCCTGCGGTCCGGCCCCGCTGGTCGCGGCCGTCCGGGCGGCCAAACAGTTCCTGACGTACGTCTCCGGCGCCCCCTTCCAGCCGGCGATCGCACACGCGCTGACGCACGAGCAGCAGTGGGTGGCGAACCTGCGCAGTGAACTGGAGTCCCGTCGCGACCTGCTGTGCGACGGTCTCGAGCAGGCGGGGTTCGTCGTCACCCGCCCCCAGGGCACGTATTTCGCGGTCGCCGATTTCCGCCCGCTGCTGGCACCGGGAGAAGAGCTGGACGGCACTGCCTTCTGCTGGTCGCTGCCCGATCGTTGCGGCGTCGTCGCGGTTCCCCAGCAGGTCTTCTACGCCGACCAGAGCGCCGGCGCCCATCTGATCAGGTTCGCCTTCTGCAAGCAGGTGGCCGTGATCGACGCCGCGGTCGCGAGCCTCTCGCGGCCGGTGGAAGGATCGCAGGCATGACTGCTACCACCCCGGACACCGCAGACCTCGACGTCTCCGCCCGGATCTCCGCCCTGCTGGCCGACTCCCCCGTCTTCGATGGTCACAACGATCTGCCCTGGGCGCTGCGCAAGACCGGCTACGACCTCGAGGCCACCGACATCTCGATCTCCCAGACCCAGCTGCACACCGACATCCCGCGGTTGCGGGCCGGTGGCGTCGGCGCGCAGTTCTGGTCGGTCTTCGTCCCCGGCACACTGTCCGGTCCGGAATCGGTGAGCGCCACGCTGGAGCAGATCGACTGCGTCCAGCGCTTCATCGCCAAGTACCCGGAGACGTTCGCCTTCGCGCGTACCGCCAGCGATGTGCGTGCCGCCTGGGCGAGCGGCCGGATCGCGTCGTTGATGGGCGCCGAGGGCGGCCACTCGATCGACGAGTCGCTCGCCGTGCTGCGGGTGCTCCGCAGGCTCGGCGTCGCGTACATGACGCTCACCCACAACCAGAACGTGCCGTGGGCCGACAGCGCCACCGATGTCGAGACCGTGGGCGGGCTCAACGATTTCGGCCGCGAGGTCGTCGCCGAGATGAACCGCGTCGGGATGCTCGTGGACATCTCCCATGTGGCCCCGGTGACGATGCGG
>JBBJML010000056.1:0-24546 GCA_037720195.1 Nakamurella sp.
ACGGGTGCATGCCCCGAGTGTTGCAGGGGCAGCGAAACGCCGCCGCACCCGCGTCCGTGTCGGACGCGGGTGCTGCGGCACCGATCTGCGGAGGCGGAGGGATTTGAACCCCCGAGGCTTTTGACACCTGACCGCTTTCAAGGCGGTTCCCTTCGGCCGCTCGGGCACGCCTCCAGTGCGATCAGGGTAACGCTTCGGGCCCCCTGCACCACCGCTGGAATCTGCAGGGTGCCAGGATCCGGCGCCGAGTCAGGCGCCGTACTCCCGGCGCAGGAACGCGCGGGCACCGGTCGCCAGCTCCATCGAGTCGCCCCAGAGATTCCGCCAGATCGCCAAGGTCGACGACAGCGTCGGGTTGACCACCTTGGACGAGAACGACTCGAAGGTCACCACCCCGTCGTAGCGGACCTCGCGGAGGGCCCCGAAGAAGTCGTCCCAGGGGATCGAGCCGGTACCGAGCTGCCCGCGGTGCGATTCGCCGACGTGCACGTAGCCGAGCTTGCCGGCGGCCGCTGCCAGCCGGACCGGCTCCGCGAACGAGGTCTCCTCGATGTTCATGTGGTACGTATCCAGGTGTGCCACCACGTTGTCGCGACCTGTCGCTTCGATGAAGGCCAGCGTCTCGGCGCAGGTGTTGACGACGTTGGTCTCGTAGCGGTTGCAGAACTCGATGCCCAGGGTGATCCCGGACGCCGCGGCCTTGTCGGCGAGCTGCGCGATCGACTCCACGGAGTTGGCGTAGCCGCGCTCGGTGACCGGCGCGGTGTAGCGACCGAGCTTCGAGAAGATCACCCCACCGAGGTAATCGGCGCCGATGTCGCGGACGTAGCCGAGCGCAGCTGAGAGCCGGGCCCGGCCGGCGGCGACGATGGCGTCATCGTCCGAGGACACGTCCGTGGCATCGTCCAGACCCAGTGACAGCGCAGCCCCGATCCCGTACTCGTCCAACAGCTTCCGAGTGTTCGCGATGACCTCGGCGGTCACCTGCTCCGGTTCCAGGACGGACAGCTCGATCAGGTCGTAGCCGGCCTCGGCGGTCGAGGCGATGGCCTGCCGGGCCTGCGCGTCGTTCCACCCGCCGACCCAGACCAACGAGTGCACGCCGATCCTGTTGCTGGGGCGCCAGCTGCTCTCGGGCGCGCTCATCGCAGGAACGCCTGGGTCACACCGGAATCGACCGGGATCAGCAGGCCGGTGGTGATCGGCAGCGAGCCGTCGGTCAGCGCGAGCGCTGCCTTGGCGATGTGCTCGGGCAACACTTCCTCCTTGAGGACGGTGCGCTGGGCGTAGTACTTGCCGAGATCGTCCTCGGCGACGCCGTAGGTCTTCGCACGCGAGGCGCCCCAACCCCCGGCGAAGATGCCGGACCCGCGGACCACCCCGTCGGGGTTGATCCCGTTGACCCGTACCCCGATGTCGCCGAGTTCGGCGGCGAGCAGCCGCACCATGTGCGCCTGGGCCGCCTTTGCCGACGAGTAGGCGATGTTGTTGGGGCCGGCGAACACCGCGTTCTTGGAGCAGACGTTGATGATGTCTCCACCCAACTTCTGCGCCCGCAGCACCGGTTCGGCGGCCCTGGCCACCAGGAACGAGCCGCGCGGCATGATCGAGTACTGCAGATCCCAGTCCTGCAGCGACGTGTCGGCGAGCGAGCCGGCCCGGGTGATGCCGGCATTGTTGATGACGATGTCGACGCCGCCGAAGGCCAGCACGGCCTCGTCCAGGCCAGCCGTCACCGCGTCCGGATCGGAGACGTCCATCGCCACGCCGACTGCCTTGTCGGGCCCGCCGAGATCGGCGGCCACCGTGGCGGCCTTGGCGGCGTCCAGGTCGGCGATCACCACACACGCACCGTGCTCGGCGAACAGCTCAGCCGTCGCCAGACCGATCCCGGAAGCACCGCCGGTGACGAGGGCAACCTTGCCCGCCAACGCCTTCGGCTTCGGCCGGCGAGCCAGTTTGTCCTCCTCGAGTTGCCAGTACTCGACTGAGAACTTGTCCGCCTCGCTGACCGGCGCATAGCGGGAGACGCCTTCGGCACCGCGCATGACGTTGATGGCGTTGACGTAGAACTCGCCCGCCACCCGGGCGGTCTGCTTGTCCGCGCCGAAGGAGAACATGCCGACGCCGGGCACCAGGATGATCGCCGGATCCGCACCGCGCAGCGCAGGTGTCGAGGCGGTCGCATGCCGGTCGTAGTACGCCTGGTACTCGACGCGGTACTCGGCGTGCAGTTCGGCCAGCCGGGCCTGCACCTTCGCCAGCGGGGCACCGACGGGCGTGTCGAGCAGCAACGGACGCACCTTGGTCCGCAGGAAGTGATCCGGGCACGAGGTGCCCAACGCGACCAGCTTGTCGAGCTTGCGGCGGGACAGGAAGTCCAGCACCACCGGGGAATCGGTGAAGTGACCGACCATCCGCCGGTCGGCGGAGGCCGCTGCGCGCAGGTGCGGGAACAGCTCGGCCGCCCTGGCCCGGCGGTCCGCCTCGGGCAGCGCGCTCCTGGCCTTGACGACGGCACCGAACGGCTCCGCCTTCGACGCGGAGTCCAGGTATTGCTGGGCCTCCCGGATGATCTTCTTGCTCCGGCGCTCGACCTCGGCACTGGTGCGGCCCCAGGCGGTCAGACCGTGTCCGCCCAGCACGGCGCCGATGATGTCCGGGTTCGCGGACAGGTCACGCATCGCCTTCCCTAGTTCCCAGCCGGGCCGCTTCCACGGCACCCAGGCGACCGCTCCACCCCAGATCCTCTGCACCACTTTCTCGCCGTCCGCGGCGCAGGCGAGTGCGATCACCGCGTCGGGATGCAGGTGGTCGACGTGGTCGAGATCGACCAGGCCGTGCATCGGCGTGTCGATCGACGGGGTGGCCCCGCCGGCGCCGAAGCTGCAGAAGGGGAACAGCCCGACCATCTCGTCCTCGTGGTCCACGCCGCGATACTGCGCGTCCAGTGCGACCAGCCGGTCCCGTTCGATCGCCGCGAGTCCGAGATGCGTCAGGGTGCTGAGATCGCCGCCGGATCCCTTGACGTACAACAGTTCCACCTCGCCGCCGGTGGCGGGATTGAGCTGTCGGACCTTGGCCGAGGTGTTACCTCCGCCGTAGTTGGTGATCGTCGGATCACTGCCGAGCCGGTTGGAGCGAGCGATCAGGTCGAGTACTCCCTGGGGCAGGTCCGGGACAGCGGGTGCGGCCGGCGCAGCAGGTGCAGCAGCCTTCGCCGGTCGCTTCTTGACAGCGGTGCTCTTCTTCGCGGGCATCTCAGGCTCCCCATCCGGCGGCGGAGCCGCCGACTCGTTCCGACACGATCTTCTCGGTGTAGCCGCTGGCGGCGAAGGCCGTCATCGGGTCGGGCGCAAGGCCCTGCTCCTCACGGACCGCCGCGAGCAGCGGACGCACGTCGCTGGAGTAGGCGTCCATCACGATCGCGTTGGCGGCCAACACATCCCCGCCGCTGCGCGCTCCGGCCAGCGCGTCCAGGTCGACGAGCAGCGCCTTCGCGGTGGCCTCCTGGACGTTCATCACCGAGCGGATCTGACCTGGGATCTTGGCCTCGATGTTGTGGCACTGGTCGAGCATGAAGGCGACCCCGGCGTCCGGCAGTACGGCGCCGGCCTGCGCGATCTCGAACATGATCCGGAACAGCCCGAACGGATCGGCGGAGCCGACCATCAGGTCGTCATCCGCGTAGAAGCGGGAATTGAAGTGGAAGCCGCCCAGCCGACCTTCCCGCAGCAGGGTGGCCACGATCATCTCGATGTTGGTGCCGGGGGCGTGATGTCCGGTGTCCACCAGGACCTTCGCCTGCGGCCCGAGGTGCAGGCACTGCAGCAGCGAGGTACCCCAGTCCGGCAGATCGGTGGAGTAGAAGGCCGGCTCGAAGAACTTGTACTCGATGAGCATCGTCATGTCGTCGTCCAGCGCGGCGTAGGTTTCCGCGAGCGCGGCCGCCAGCCTGTCCTGACGTTCCCGGATGGAGTCCTGGCCGGGGTAGTTGGTGCCGTCGGCGAACCAGAGCGACAGTTCCTTGCTGCCGGTCTCGCGCATGATGTCGATGCATTGGAGCAGGTGTCCGATCGCCTGGCGGCGGATCGCCGGGTCGGGGTTGCAGACGCTGCCGAGCTTGTAGGCATCGTCCTGGAAGGTGTTGGGGTTGACCGCCCCGATCGCCACCCCCTCGTTGCGGGCGTGATCGGCGAGGTCGGAATAGCTCCGCCCGGCATCCGGGGTGTCCCAGGGGATGTGGATCGCCACGGTGGGCGCGACCCCGGTGAAGCGGTGCACCTGTGCCGCGTCGGAGATCTTCTCGAACGCGGTGCGGGGGATGCCGTCCTGCGCGAAGACCTTGAACCTGGTGCCCGAGTTGCCGTAGGCCCAGGACGGGGTCTCGATGTGCTGCTGCGCCAGGGTGGCGCGGATCTGGTCGGGATGCATGGTGCTCGTCGTCCTCAGGTGTCGGAGTGGCTGGGTTCTGGTGGTCGGGGTCGGGTGGTGCGGATCAGGGAACCGGGAGTCGGGCGGCTCGCTCGCCGGCGGGATCGAGGCGCGCCAGGAAGCGCTGGTAGTTCTCGTCCAACCGGGCCGTTTCGCGGTCGTCGGGCTCGACCACGACGCTGCCGCTGTCCCAGGCTCGGAAGACGTGCCCCAGGCTGCGCTGCTGCACGGTCGCTGCGGCGAGCAGCGCCGCGCCGCGACCGCTGCCCGCGGCGTGTGGAACCTGCACGGGGCTCCCCAGGACTGTCGCCCTGATCCGGTTCCACACGTCGCTGCGGGCGCCGCCACCGGCCAGCCGATGGGTGCCCCGCCGTAGGCCGAGAGACTGCAGGCGCTCCAAACCGAGCCGCTCGACGAACGCGACCCCCTCCAGCACCGCGCGGTGGGCCTCGACACGGTCTCTGGGTTCACCCAGGATCCAGCCGACGAAGCCGGTGTCGGCGACGGGGAACCGCTCCCCCACCCCGGCCAGCGGGTAGCGGACGATCTCGGCCGGACCGTGCGCGGCAGCCGCCGCGTCCAGCGCCGCGAGATCGGCATGGGACGTCGTCGAGGCCAGCACCCCGGCGCCGGAGTTGGAGGCGGCACCTGGCCACCACGAGCCGTCCGGGGCCTGATGGGAGTAGACGCTGCCGTCGGGCAGATCGATCCGTTCGGCTGCGACACCCTTGAGCACGAGGGTGGTTCCGAGCACCCCGACGGTGTCGCCGATCTCGACTGCGCCGCAGGAGATCTGGGCCGTGCAACCGTCGGTCATCCCGGCGACCAGGGCAACGCCCGATCCCAGCCCCCACTCACCCGCGAGATCGGGAGTCACCACACCCAGAGCGGTGCCCGGTGCGGTCAGCTCGGGCATCAGAGCTTCGCCGACCCCCACGGCGGCCAGGGACTCCAGAGGCCACGAACGCGTTGCCGGGTCGATCCCCACCTTGAGGAAGTGTGAGGTGTCGGAGGCCACGGGATGCCCGGCGAGATCGGTCAGCACCAGGTCGGCCGTCGAGACGATCCGCGACACCGCCGGCTCGAGCGCAAGCAGCCCCATCCGCACCAGCACTGAGCCGGCACCGTAGGTCATCCCGAGGGTCGTCAGGCGTGCCGCGAGCTCGGTGCCGGACGTGTCGTCGTAGAGCACCGCATCGGTGACCGGCACACCGGCAGCGTCGAGCCCGATCAGCGTGCCCGAGGTGCCGGTGACGCTGAGCGCGATCACATCGGAAGCCCGATCCCCCAACAGGTCCGCGGTGCGGCGCAGCAACTGCCGGACGATCAGATGGTGATCGGCGCGCTGCCGCGACTCGCCCCGATCACCTTGGGTCGGCATGGCCAGGGGCGAGCCGACGAAGCCGAGGTCGGCACCGGAGTCGAGGTCCACTGCGGTGACGCGGGCAGCGGAGGTCGCCAGATCGATCCCCAGCACGATCGCTGTGCCCCGCCGCCCGGTGGTCATGACGAACGGCCCGCCAGCAGCACGTCGCCCAGTCCGACGAGCTCGGTGACCGTCAGATCCGGCTCCGACCGTTGCTCGTCCGTCGGGTCGTCGGGAGCGTCGCCGCGCAGCACCCAGACAGTCCCCAACCCGAGCGCAGCAGCGGGGCGCACGTCGTTGTCGAGGCGGTTGCCGATGTGGACGGCCCGTTCTGCCGTCGTCGCGGCCTGTTCCAGACACCAGTCGAACAACTCACGACTGGGCTTCTCGTGGCCCACCACTGCCGAGACACCCCAGATGTCGATGAGATCTGCCAGGCCGTCGCGGCGCAGCGCGTCGATCACCGACGCTTCCTGATTGGCCAGGATGCCCACCTGCACCCGGCCGCGCAGGGACTGCAGGAACGGCAGCACGTCGGCGTACAGCGAGCCGACCGGATGCCGCCAGTAGCGCTCGGTCCGCGCATGCAGTTCGCTACGCAGGGAGGAGTCTCCGAGCACCTCGATCGCCAGGGCAGACCGGAAGGATCCGTTCTGCGCCACCCTGATCCGGTCGTAGACGGCCTTCACCTGCGCCCGCTCGACAGGTCCCTCACCGCGATCGGCACAGATGTCGTCGAGCGCCAGCGTCACCGCATCGACGAATGTCTCGTCGTGGTAGATCGGCCCTCCGACGTCGATGAAGACGACGTCGAGCTCGGCGGGCAGCGTCACGGCTGCACCGAGCCGTCGGTCGGGTCCGCGAGCGGAGGGGTCACAGCGATCCCTGGGAGATGTTCGCGACCCGCTCGGCGATGTCGTCCCGCGCGATGAACTTGGCGACCGATTCCTCCGACAACGGGGCAACGCCGCCGACCGAGTAGCCGATGGTGCGCACCTGCGCACCCTTGACGGCCATCGCCGAGATCCCGTCCACCGCATCGGCAGTGGGGCCGACAGCAACGATGCCGTGGTTCCCGAGCAGGATCAGCGACGGCATCACCCCGGTCTCGGAGACCCGCTGCCGCAGCGTGTTGTGGAAGAGCTTGCCCAAGGCGATGCCGGGCATCGCGTACGGGACGAACAGTGGACGGCCGATCACCACCGCCTCGTCCGAGTACACGTGCCGGTCCCAGGCGTGTTCGGCATGGACCGAGGCGAGCAGTCCCACCACCTGCGTCGGGTGGGTGTGGCCGACGAACCGGGTGGCCGTCGCGTTCGGCGAGAGCGCCTGCACCGAGACGTGCACGAGAGCTTCGATCGACCCCCGTCGTTGCCTGCCGTTGATCACTCCGGCATCCAACGCTGCTGTCAGCGCTGCTTGGTCGGCAGCCGGATCGTCGAGAAGCGCGGCCAGCGCGGCGATCTCGGCGACGACGAAATCGTCCGCGGTCACCGACGCCATGCCGGAGCCGGACGCTTTGACGACCAGGTGATCCGGCTCGATCCGTTCGCTGGTGTTGCCCTCGGCGATGATGATCAGGTCGCGTTCCTCCCGGCCCAGCGACAGGGTGAGCGCGAGCAGATCGTCGGTGACAGCCCCCGGATCGTGCCGGACTGCGCTGGCGGTCATGATGTTCCTCCGTAGCGTCGGGTGGCCACTCCGTTGAGCAGCGCCGCGAAGACGAGCAGCACGCCGAGTGCGAGCAACTGGAACTGGATTCCCTCGTTGCCCTGGAACGACAGCTGGATCCCGAGGTTCAGCCAGGTGACCAGCAGCGCGGCGAGCACCACGCCGGCGACCCGGCCGATGCCGCCGGTGATCGCGACCCCGCCGAGCACGGCGATGGTGATCGCCGGCAGCGCCAACCCGTTGCCGGCGGTGCCCAGGTCCGTGCGGGCCGAGGAGAACTCCGCGACCAGGTAGACCGCCGCGATGCCGCCGATCAGGCCGGACAGCGCGTACGCCCGCATCCGGGTGCCGGCCACATCGATCCCGGCGAAGGTTGCCGCCGTGTCGTTGGTGCCGATCCCGTACAGCCGACGTCCGTAGGTCCCGCGGGCCAGCAGGATCCACACACCGACCACGACAGGGAGCATGTAGGTGAACACACCGAGCGGAATGTCCGGGATCCAGTCGCCGATCAGCCACACGTTCTTGTCGTTGACCGAGCTGAACAGTCCCTGGATCGCTTTGCCGGAGATGGGTTTCTGGTCGTTGATGACCACCGCGATCGACTTGTAGGCGTACCAGGTCGCCAGGGTGGCGATCAGCGCCGGAAATCCGAGTTTGGCCACCAGGATGCCGTTGACCAGACCGAGCACCGTGCCGGTGGCGGCGGACAGCACCAGCCCGGCCCAGAACGGCCAGCCCCACTGCTGGTAGGCGAATCCGAAGACCATGCCGGACAGCGACACGATCGCCCCGATCGACAGGTCGATCCCGCCGCGACCGGAGACGATCACGATGAGCTCGGCCAGCGCCAACATCACCAGCGGCACCGCATCGATCAGCGCCGAGGCCAGGTAGTCGAAGTCGTAGGTGGCGGTCAGATAACCGTTGGCGGACAACAGCATGTTGACGACCACCACTGCGACCAGCAGGACCACCAGCAGTACCACACGTTGGGTGAGGACGGCACGGAGCAGGCCGGAACCGATCGACGCGGTGCGCTGCTCCGTGGGGGCGGCGGGCGGCTTCTTCGACGGCCTCGGAGGTGGCGGCGTCGTGGGAGGCACAGTCGTGGTCATCGCTGACTCCTGGTGGCCGAGGTGCGGGCGCGCTGACGGAGCAGGTCGGTGCCGACGGCGACGATGATCGCCAGTCCGACGAACAAGTCCGACAGCTGGGAGGGCCAGCCGAGTTGGGTGACGCCTGAGGTGACGGTCTGGACCAGCAGGGCTCCGAGCAGAGTGCCGAGCACGGAACCTCGACCGCCCATGATGGAGGTGCCGCCGATGACGACCGCGGCGATGACTGCGAGTTCGCGGCCGGAGCCCACCGACTGGTCCAGGGTCGAAGTGCCCTTGGCGAGGTAGAACAGAGCGCCGACGCCCACCAGCGCCCCGGTGATCAGGTAGACGAGCAGGGTGCGACGGCGCACCCGGACACCGGCCAGCCGGGCGGCCACCGGATCACCGCCGATCGCATACAGATGGCGTCCTCCGACGGTGTGCCGCAGGTACCACCAGGCGAGGGCGACGAGCACCACCGTGATGAAGAACGAGTGCGGGATTCCCAACGTCCGGCCGTTCACCCCCCGACCAACGACGTCGAGCGTGCTCGGGATGCCGTTGACGGTGCTGGAGCCGAAGATCTGCAATCCCAGGAACTGGAACAGGTTCGCGGTACCGAAGGTGATGATGATGGCCGGCACCCGCCCGTAGGCGATCAGGAATCCGTTCAACATGCCGAGTCCGGCGCCGACGGCCACGGAGATGACCAGCGCCACCCAGATGGACATCTCGTAGGTGACCAGCGTCTGGGCGACGGTCACCGCACACACCATGATCGCGCCGCCGACGGAGATGTCGATGCCGCCGGTGATGATCACCATGGTCATCCCGATACCGATCAGCGCGACGGGAGCGACCTCCACCAGCAGCGGCTGCAGCGAGCCTGCGGTGAGGAAGGCAGGGGTGGAGAAGCCGAGCAGCACCCAGAGCACCGCGATCACCCCGAGCAGCACGAACTCCTGACCGGTGACCGGTGATGCGAGGACGCGACCGCGGGCATGTGCGTCCGGGGCTGTCGGGTCTGCACCCGGATCGGCGATGACGGTCATGAGCTGGTCCCGTCGTTCGTGGACGTGGTGAGGGTGGTTGTCCCCGTGATGTCGGAGTGTTCGGCTGTGCCACCGGCGGCAGCGGACAACACGTCCACCTGGGTGGCGCCCGGGCCGAACTCCGCGGCGACCGAACCGGCTCTGATGACGAGCAACCGGTCGGCGATGCGTAGCGCCTCGGACAGGTCGGAGGTGGCGACGAGCACCGCGGTGCCCTGGTCGGCCAGCTCCCCGATGATCCGGTAGATCTCCTCCTTGGCGCCGACGTCGACACCCTGGGTCGGCTCGGCGAGCACCAGCACCTGTGGACGCTCGACCAGCTGTCGGGCGAGGACGACCTTCTGGGCATTTCCGCCGGACATGGCCCCGACCGGTTGACGTTCACTGGGTGTCTTGATCGACAGCTGCTTGATGAGGTCGACAGCGGTCTGCCGCTCGCGCAACCGGTCGACGAAAGCTCCGCTCTTCGACAGCAGCGGGAGATGCGCGACGGAGATGTTGAAGGCGATCGACTGGAAGGAGAACATGCCCTGCAGCTTGCGATTCGCCGGTAGCAGCGCGATCCCGAGCTTGCCGGCGTGACGCGGACTGCGCGGCCGGATCTGCTTGCCGCACAACCACATCCGGCCCGCGGTGTAGGCATCGATGCCGTAGACAGTGGAGGCGATCTCGGCCACGCCGGAACCGACCAGGCCGTACAGTCCGACGATCTCTCCCGGTCGGACGTCGACGTCCACATCGTGGAAGGATCCCTGCAGGCCGAGACGCTCCAGCCGCAGCAGGGGATCACCGTCGGGAACGGTCCGTACGCCGGCGTGCTCGGTGAGTTCCCCGCCGACCATCAGCTCGGCGATCTTGCGGACGGACAGTTCGCCGATCGGGTAGGTGCCGATGGTCTCACCGTCGCGCATCACGGTGACCTCGTCCGCGATCCGGAAGAGCTCGTCGAGCCGGTGCGAGATGTAGATGACCGAGACTCCGGTGGAGGCCAGCCGGCGCACCACCCCGAAGAGGATCTCGATCTCGGCGTCGGTGAGGATCGCCGAGGGCTCGTCCAGGATCAGTACCTTCGCGCGACCGTTCAGCGCCTTGGCGATCGAGATCTGCTGCTGGGTGGCGATCGACAGCTCGCCGGCCGGAACCGTGGACAGCGAGCCGGGTAGACCGAGCAGTGCCAGCAGCTCGACGACCTGCTCGTTCTGCGTCGCCCAGTCGATCCGCGCCCCCTTCCGGAGCTCACGGCCCAGGAAGATGTTCTCCGCGACCGTCAGTTCGGCGAACAGCTGCGGCTCCTGGTACACCGTGGCGATCCCGAGATCGATGGCCGCGAGGGTGTCGCCGATGGTCACGGGCGCGCCCTCGTACTCGATCTCGCCGGTGTCGGCGATCTCCGCACCCGCGATGATCTTGATCAGGGTCGACTTGCCGGCCCCGTTCTCACCGACGAGCGCGTGGATGCGCCCCGGCCCGACGGTGAAGTCCGCGGTACGGATGGCGCGGACACCGCCGTAACGCTTGGACACACCTGTCAGGGACAGGCGCGCCAGACCGGAATCCGGTGGAGCGGACATGGGGGCACTCCTTGTGCGGGACCGAATTCGAGGGAGGGCCGCCGGCCGGAGGGATGGCCTCCGGCCGGCGGACCGGGTACTGCGGGAGTTCGGCAGCTGCCGATCAGGTGTGACGCTCAGCGAGGATCAGTACTGGTACTGGTCGACGTTGTCCTTCGTCAGCTCGAGCGGCGGCCCGAGCAGCAGCACCTTGGTGGCGCTGTCGTAGGTGACGTCGGGCAGGTCGGCGGACACCGCCGGCTTGGCGGCGATCTCGTTGCCCTCGGCCAGCTGCACGCCGGCCCACACCGTGAGGTAGCCGAGACCCGCGACGTCCCAGAGGATCGAGGCGGACGACGAGCCGTCCTTCAGGTACGGAGCCATCGACAGCGGGGTACCCAGACCGACGGTGAAGACGGTGCCGATCTTGCCGGCGTCCTTCACTGCCTGCGCGACGCCAGGGGCGGAGCTGGTGCACTCGCCGACCAGTCCGGTGAGATCCGGGTGGGCGGTCATCAGGTCGGTCGCCATCGAAGCGGCCTTGTCCTGGTTCTCACCGGCATAGACGATGTCGACGATCTCCGCGTCCGGGTACTTCTCGGCGGTAACCTTCTTCTGGACGTCGATCCACGAGTTCAGGTTCTGCGCCGTCTCGCCGCAGGAGACGATCGCGTACTTGCCCTTGCCGCCCATCGCCTTCAGCAGCGAGTCGGTGAGGGCGGTACCGATGCCCTCGGTCGAGGCCTGTGAGACGAACACCTGGCGCGCCGAATCGGGGGCGTCGGTGTCCGAGGTGCCGACCTTGATACCGGCCCCGTCGGCCTGCGAGAGAACGGGTCCCATCGAATCGGGATCGTTCGGCGCGACGAACAGTGCGTCCACCTTCTGCTGGATGTAGCTGCGGGCGATCTGCGCCTGCTGCGCGGCGTCGGCCGTCGTCGGGCCCTGGTACAACCAGGTGACACCGAGGTCCGTGGCCGCCTGCTTGCCGCCGGCGTTCATCGCCTCGAAGTACGGGATGCCCTGCAGCTTCGGGACGAAGGCGATCTTGAAGTTCTTGGACGCCTTCGTCGGGGCGCCACCGCCGCCGGCGGAGCTGCTGCCGGTGGCCTCCGAGGACGACTCGGACGGCGCGGAGGTGTCCGACGAGCTCGCGCCGCCGGTGTCCGACGCACTGGTCTCGACCGGAGCGGAGCTGCTCTCGGACGACGGCGCCGCAGCACTGGTGGTGGCCGGAGCGGCTGCCGACGTGTTGGTGGTGGAGTCGTTCTTCTTGGTGCAGGCCGTGAGCACGAGGGCGGTCGCAAGACCTGCGGCCGCCAGTGCGGTGAACCTCCTGGAACGTGTCATGGTGCTTGTTCTCCTTCCGCAGCGATGCGGTTGTGTGGTGGAAACTGCCTGCCGGAACTACCTGACGGGGACTGCGGGCGGTGCGGTGGGTCTGCCGTGCGTTCGGGGATGTCGATCACGGCGTCCGGTCACCGGCTGGGCTCAGCCGGCCGGAATTCTCGTGGCGCTGCAGGCGATGCAGCCGACCGAGCGCATCGGCCCAGTCGCTCGATCGCGCCGACGCCGTGCGATCGGCGAACGGAAGGTACGTGGTGATCGGTGAGCCCGCGGCGATCACCTGACGGATCTGCCGGACGTCGTCCAACTCCCCCAGGCTCACCAGCTGGGCGGCGGCGTTGCCCAGCGCGGTGCCCTCGACCGGCCCGCAGTGCACCGGCAGCCCGGTGGCGTCCGCCGTCAGCTGCGACAGCAATCGGTGGTTCGAGCCGCCGCCCACGATCGAGATCGACGGTGGCGAACTCCCGGTCGCGATCGCCAGGTCGTCGACGACGGCGCGGTACCCGAGCGCGAGCGAGTCGACGACACAGCGCGCGATCTCGCCGACCGACTGCGGGACCGGCTGTCCGGTCGCCGCGCAGTACTCTCGGACCCTGGACGGCATGTCGCCCGGCGCGAGGAAGACGGGATCGTCGGGATCGATGATCGATCGGAGTCCCGGCACTGCTGCTGCGGCGTCGGCGATCTGGGCGTAGTCGAGGTCGGTACCGGCACTCGCCCACTGCCGGCGGCACTGCTGCAGGATCCACAGCCCCATCACGTTGCGCAGCAACCGGATGGTGCCGCCGTATCCGCCCTCGTTGGTGAGATTGGCGGCCCGGGTCTGTTCGTTGACGACGGCCCGGGGGATCTCCGTCCCGACCAGCGACCAGGTGCCGGAGGAGATGAACACGGCACCGGGGTCGACGAACGGGGTGGCCACCACCGCGCTGGCCGTGTCGTGGCCGGGCGGCACGATCACCCGCGCGCCGGTGAGCGCACCGGTGGCCAGCTCCGGGAGCAGCGGACCGACGTCGGTGCCGGGGTCGACCACCTCGGGGAGCAGCGCGGTCGGGATACCGAGCTCGTCGAGAAGCTCGGTGGCCCAACGGTTGCGGGTCATGTCGTAGGCACCCGACGTCGACACCGCGGTGTACTCGGAGACCTGTGCTCCGGACAACGCGTGGTGGAACAGGTCCGGCATCATCAGCAGCTTGGAGGCGGCGCGCAGCCGTTCGGGGTGATCGGCGACGTCCGCCATCAGACCGAAGAGTGCGTTGATCGACAGGATCTGGACGCCGGTGGCGTCGTACAGCCGCGCAGCACCGACCTGTGCCAGCGCGCGGTCCAGCGAACGACGTCCACGCTCGTCGCGGTAGCAGACCGGATCGTCCACCCGGCTGCCTGCAGCGTCGAGCAGGCCGTAGTCCACACCCCAGGTGTCGACACCGACGGAGGCGATCGGCATCGGCTGCCGTGCCAGGATCCCGAGGCCGTCCCGGATGGAGGTCCACAGTCCGTCGAAGTCCCAGCGCAGCAACCCGTCCGACATTCGTGGCTGGTTCGCGAACCGGCCGGCGATGCTGAGCTCCAGCTGCTCGCCGTCGAAGTGCACCGCGGTGACGCGGCCGCTCTCCGCGCCCAGGTCGACGGCAGCAACCGTGATCGGGGTGCGCATCAGGCCCCCCGCTGGGAGGGATGGCTGCTGCCGGTGCGCCGGTACTCGGGGAGGTCGGCGCCGTCCGCGTCGTGATCGACGCTGACCCGGTGCACATCCACCCCGGCGGCAGTCCACTGCGCGGTCTGTTCGGCGTTGAAGGCGTCGTCGGTGAACAACCCGGTGATGGTGTCGGTGGCGGCGAAGGAGTGCAGTCCGAAGCGGTCCACCTTCGAGGAGTCGAACAGCCCGTAGACCTCGTTGCAGGAACGAGCGATGAACGCCTTCGTCTGGGCCTCCTCGACGACGATGTCCAACAATCCGTGCGAGACCGACAGGCCGATCAGACCGAAGAAGCCCTTGTCGATCCGGCCACGGCCGGCCAGCACGTCACCGATCGGGCCGACCATCGAGGCCGCGGACCGCCGCAGCACACCGCCGGGCATCAGCACCATCGCCGACGACTGCTCCATGAGCAGTTCTGCCGTCCGCAGCCCGTTGGTGACGACGATCAGATTGCGCCGGTCGAGGATCTCGTGGGCGAGGTACCAGCACGTGGTGGAGGAGTCCATCGCGATCACGTCGCCGTTGGACACCTCGGCCGCCACCGCGCGGGCGATCGCCCGTTTGGCCCGGGCCGAGTGCCGCAGACGCATCTCGAACGCACCCTCGTCGGAGACACCGGTGGGGACCGCTCCACCGCGGACCCGGCGCAGCATCGAGCGTCGCTCCAGTGCGTCGAGATCCTTGCGGATCGTCACCGCCGAGACGCTGAAACGGTGGGCCAGATCAGCCACCACGACGCGACCCACCCTGTCCAGCTCGATGATGATCGCCCGTTCACGATCGAACTCGTCGAACGACATCGGGCCTCCTCATCGAGTGGTGCGGGCACGATCCGCTGGTCAGGATCGAAGCCTCGCTGAGTTGCAAGGTAGGTCCGTTCGACAGCAAAGGTCAACCATGCGAAAGGAAACGAAAGTCTTTTGCTTGCCAATGAGACCTGGAGCACTTGCGGAACGTGCTCGACTACCCTTCTCCCAGGTCGCGCCGGCCAGTTGGTTCGGTGTGCGCGGCCGGTACACAGGTGCAGCGAGATGAGGAGAGCCGTTCCGATGGTGAAGTTCAACGAGGGTGCCTCCCTGAACACCGGCCAGGTCTCGGATCGACGCGGCAGCGGTGGGGGTGGCGGGGGTATCGGCGGACTGGGGTCCCTCGGCAAGGCCGGCGGCGGACTCGGCCTGATCATCGCGCTGGTGTTCGCGGCCATCCAGCTCTTCGGCGGTGGCGGCGGCAGCACCGGCGGCGGCAGCGCGACCGGCGGGCTGCTGAGCCAGGCAGTCGACTCCGGCGGCACCGCCGACAGCGGGGAACTCGCGGCGAAATGTCGGACCGGCGCCGATGCGAACACCGACGACGACTGCCGGGCCGTCGGGTTCATCAACTCGATCCAGGACTACTGGGCGAACGCACTGCAGCAGAGCGGTCGTACCTACCCGGAGGCCATCACGGTCTTCTACTCGGGCTCGACCTCGACGGGCTGCGGTACCGGCGAGTCCGGGATGGGGCCGTTCTACTGCCCCGCCGATTCCCAGGTCTACATCGACCTCGGCTTCTGGAACGACCTGAAGACCCAGTTCAAGACCAACGGTGGGGTTTTCGCCCAGGGGTACGTGCTGGCTCACGAGTACGGCCACCACATCCAGGCGACGCTCGGCACGTCCGACCGCGTGGAGGCCGGCGACAAGGGTCCGACCTCGGGCACCGTCCGCCTCGAGCTGCAGGCGGACTGCTACGCGGGAGTCTGGGCCAAGAACGCCACCACCACGCCTGGCCCGGACGGTCAGATCCTCATCTCGGACATCACCCAGCAGGACATCGCGGACGCCTTGGACACCGCGTCCAAGATCGGCGACGACTACATCCAGACCGAGATCGCCGGCGGGCCCAACCAGCCCGGCAACTACACCCATGGCACCTCGGCGCAGCGTCAGAAGTGGTTCAACACCGGTTACTCCAGCGGTCAGCCCGCCAGCTGCGACACCTTCGGAGCCACCAGCCTCGGCTGACGGGATCTCGACCCCTTCGTCGCTCAACCACGTGGCTCGCACGACCGCCGTGGCTCGCGTATGCCTTCGACGATCGAGCGAACGCCCCTCCGGTGATCGAGCGAACGCAGTGAGTCGAGATCCTCGCGCGTCCACGACCGGCCGCCACTCCCGCGTCGCTCAACCGCCGCCCTCCCCCGCGTCACTCGACCACCATTTCCGGCGATCGGGCAAGCGAGGAACGAGCGCGTCGAGATCCCGTAACGCGTTCACCCGGCCGTCAGATCATCGGGGCACGAGACGGATCCGCGCCGAGCAGCGTCAGGACCCCCTCGGTCACGCCGTCCACCTGCAGCTGCCAGTCGGGTCGCCGCAGATCCTCCGGTGTGAGCAGGAACCGCTGGTTCTCCGCCGCCTCGCCGGGGCGGCGGGTGAGCAGGTTCGAGCCGTTGGGTCGGTATCCGAGCTTGGTGCTCACGTTGATCGAAGCCGTGTTGTCCAGGAACGCCTCGGTCTCCGCCCGCAGCGCTCCGAGGGTGTCGAAAGCGAAGAGCAGGACGGCGGCGCGCATCTCGGTACCGAGGCCCTTGCCCTGCGCGGACAGGGTGAGCCACGATCCACTGCCGACGGTCCGCGTCACCGCGAAGTTGCTGGCGCGCAACGACTGCACGCCGATCACCTCGTCGTCCAGCCGCACCACCCACTCCAGCGTCCAGTTCCAGTCGGCGACAGTGCCCCGGACCGACCACCAGTACTGCAACGAGGTGCGGATGAGCTGATCCCGCGGCTGGTCCGTCCAGGGCTGGGCGAACGGCATCTCCTGCGGGTCGTGGACACCCGCGAGGGTTGCCGCCAGCAACGGAGCGAAATCCTGTTCGCGGATCGGGGTGAGGGACAGCCGGGGCGTGCGCAGCCGCAAGGCGTCGGTCGGCCAGAAGTCGGTGAGCTGGGGTGACGTCACCCGACCAGCATCGCCGCGCCAGGTCCCGCTGCCAACCCCATAAGCTGGTCGGCATGTGGGCTGTGGAGATCGAGGACGGCGCGTTGCGCTGGGGCGAAGTGCCTCGACCGGAGGTCCGTCCCGGTGAGGTCGTGATCAGGGTGGCGGCGAGCGCCGTCAACCGCGCTGACCTGCTCCAGGCAGCCGGCCACTACCCCGTTCCCCCGGGCGCCTCGCAGATCCTCGGCCTGGAGTGCTCCGGCACGATCGAGGCTGTCGGCGACGGGGTCGACGGCTGGTCGGTCGGCGACGAATGCTGCGCGCTGCTCGCCGGCGGTGGCTACGCAGAGTTCGTGACGGTTCCCGCTGTTCAGCTGCTGCCGATCCCGGACGGGGTCGACCTGGTGACGGCCGCGGCGCTGCCCGAGGTCGCCTGCACCGTCTGGTCGAACCTGGTGATGACGGCACGTCTGCAACGCGGCGAACGCCTGCTCGTGCACGGCGGCGGGTCAGGGATCGGCACGATGGCCGTCCAGGTGGGGGTCGCACTCGGGGCCGAGGTGGCGGTGACGGCTTCGCGGGACAACGCCCTTCTGCGCTGCGCCGAGCTCGGAGCCGACCTGACCATCAACTACGCAGTGGACGACTTCGAGGTGGTGATGCGCGCTGCTACCGGGGGAGCCGACGTCATCCTCGATGTTGTCGGCGCGAAATACCTGCAGCGCAACGTGTCCGCCCTCCGTGAGGGCGGCCGGTTGGTGATCATCGGGTTCCTCGGTGGGAGCCGCGCCGAACTCGACCTCAGTGCACTCATGCAGATCCGCGGCACCGTCACCTGCACCGCCTTGCGCAGTCGACCGACGGTTGGCGCCGGCTCGAAGGCCGAGGTGGTCGCCGCGGTGCGTGAGCAGCTGTGGCCGATGATCGCCGCGGGTACCGTGCGTCCGGTCATCGATGATGTCCTGCCGATGACCGAGGCGGGCGAGGCACATCGACGGATGGCGGCGGGCGGCCACATCGGCAAGATCGTGCTGGAGATTCCGTGATGATGGACAGCAAGCACCGACGAAGGGGATTGAGCGGATGAGCAGCGCAGAAGCGGCAGGAGACAAGCGGCGCGTTCTGGTGATCGGGCCCGACGGGCAGCCGGCGGATGCCGAAGTCACCGAGACCGAACAACCGGCCTCCCCCAGCGGCGCCGCTGAGCTGATCGGCGAGCCGGCAAAGGTGATGCGGATCGGCACGATGATCAAACAGCTCCTGGAGGAGGTGCGCAGCGCGCCGCTCGACGAGGCCAGCCGGGTGCGTCTGCGCGAGATCCACGCCCGCTCGATCGCCGAGCTCGAGGAAGGACTCACCCCGGAGCTGCGGGAAGAGCTCGAGCGGATCACACTCCCGTTCAGCGAGGATTCCGTGCCGTCCGACGCGGAGCTGCGGATCGCCCAGGCGCAACTCGTCGGCTGGCTGGAGGGCGTGTTCCACGGTCTGCAGACGGCCCTGGTCGCGCAGCAGATGGCGGCGCGTAGTCAGCTCGAGCAGATGCGGCGCGGTCAGCTGCCCCCAGGTGCGTCCGCGGAAGAGGGCGGCCACCCCACCGGGACCGGCCAGTACCTGTAAGGCCCCGCCGGTCGAGCACCCGAAGTGCGACGAGACCCGGCACGCATCGACGGGGTCTCGTCACGCTCGTTCCTCGCTGCTCGACCACCGAAAGCTTCGGCCGTCCCTTCGTCTCCTTCGTCCCTCAGGACAGGCGACCTGACGTAGGAGTCGAGACCCCGTCTGCAGCGACACCCGATCGTGTCCTGACGGGATCTCGACTCGGTCGTTCCTCCTTCGCTCGATCACCGAGAACTACGGCGGTCGTACGAGACGGGATCTCGACGCGCTCGTTCCTCGCTTGCTCGATCGTCGAAATTGATCGATCGGCGGAGATGTCGATCACCGACAATGACCCATCGGCGGAGATGTCGTTCCTCGATCACCGAAGGGGTCGAGTCTTTCGTGCGCCCCCGGATCTCGACGCTGTTCGTCCGCTCGATCAGTGTCGAGGGTTGCGCGATCGACTGAGGAGGGACCGGGGATGAGCGCGCTGCGTAGCCCTCTGCAGCGATGGCAGCGCCGGTGAGCCTGCGAACCGGCGCTGCCGAGCGAAGCCTGCGGAGCAGCGCGCCCATCCCCGGGCCCGTCGTCAGACTGGGTCTTCGCGGATCCCCCAGGGGCTGCCGTAGGCGGTGAGCAGGTCGAGGAAGGGCTGGGCGTCGAAGGCTTCGGGTCCGAGAACCCCTGTACCGGACCAGGTTCCGGCTGCGAGCAGCTCCAGGGCCACCACCGGGTTGATGGCGGTCTGCCACACCACGCACTGGTGGCCGTACTCGCGCATCGACCACTCGTTGTCGACCACGTGGTAGAGGTAGGTCGACCGCGACGCGCCGTCCTTGCCCGTTCCGGTCACCCACAGTCCGGCGCAGGTCTTGCCCGTCATCCGCGGTCCGATGGTGGCCGGATCCGGCAGGCAGGCGGCCACCACGTCGCGGGGTGACACCTCGACGCCGCCGACCTTCACCTTCTCCGTGCTGTCCAGGCCCAGCGTGTGCAGCGTCCGCAGCACCCCGATGAACTCCTCACCCAGTCCGTACTTGAACGTCACCCGCTCGGCATCCACCCAGCGCGGCATCAACAGCACTTCCTCGTGCTCGACGTTCACGCACTCCACCTCACCGATGCCCTCCGGGAAGTCGAAGACCTCCGCTTCCGAGAACGGCGGCGTGGTGAACCAGCCTCCTTCGGGACCGTCGCCCGTGGTGCGGCTCCGCTCCCAGATCACCGGCGGGTTCAGACATTCCTCGATCGTCGTCCATATGGAGAACGACGGAGCGAAGATCTCGTTCCCGTCATCGTCGTGGACGGCGAGGTTGGCACCGTCCCGGGTGCCGAGCTCGTCGATGTGGGAGAACAGGTGGTCGGAGGCGTAGCGGGCGAACACGTCCGAGAGCCCCGGCTCCACCCCGATGCCGACCAGCGCCAGCCTGCCGGCCGACTCCCAGTGCGGGCTGAGAGCGAACTGCTCGTCGCCGAGCTTGACGCCGACCTGGACGTGCGGCTCGGTCGGATGACGCTGCGACAGCGACATCGCCATGTCGAGATAGTCGGCGCCTGCCTCGAGAGCGCCCTGGAAGATCTGCATCACGAACCGTGGGTCGACAGCGTTCATGACGTGGGTGATGCCGTGCTCGCGGCACAGCGCGGTGACGGCAGCAGCACTCGAGGCATCGACAGCCGAGGCAATGAACCGCGGATCAGCCAACGCAGCAACGGCTTTCGCCGATCGCGCCTCGTCGTAGTCGGCGACCACCATCTGCTCGAAGAAATCCCGCCGCGCCGCGATCGCGGTGAACGCCGAGCCGACTCCCCCGGCGCCCACCAGCAGGATCCGTATGCTCCCGGCCGTCACGGTCGCACTCCTGTTCCGGGACGCACCGGGCCGAGGGCGGCCAGCGCGACCTCATCGGACACCCGCTCGAAGCCCCTGCGAGAGAAGAACACCCGGCCGGGCGCGGTGAAGCGCCACACCACCATCAGCACCAGACCCAGCACCAGGAAGAACACCGCGATCACCAGCGGGACCCCGATCCCCAGCACCGAACTGCCGCTGTAGGACTCCTCCGGGTCCGCCAGCTGGATCACGGACTCGACGAGCAACCAGCCGAGACCAGCGGCACCGATCAACGGTCCGACGCCGATGAACAAGAACGCCTTGATCGAGGTGAACAGCCGGTGCCGCCAGTAGATGACGCAGGCCAGACCGGTGAGCGCGTAGTAGAAAGCGATCAGCAGCGACAGCGCGGAGATCGAGTCGAACAAGAAATTGTCGCTGATGGTGCTGGCCAGCACGTACCAGACGATGGCGACGCCGCCGATGAACCAGGTGCCGAACGCCGGGGTTCCGTGCTTCGGGTCGACCCGGCCGAACACCTTCGGGAACGCGCCGGCGCTGGCCATCGACAGCGCGACCCGGGACGCCGGAAGGATTGTCGTCTGGGTGGAGGCGATGCCCGAGGTGATGATCGACAGCAGAAGGATGAAGGAGAGCGGCCCGAGTACCAGGTCACCGAGCGCACCGAACAGCGCGTCGTCGTCCTCGTACTCGCTCACGAAGTCGACCCCGGCGACCGCGATGGTGACGATGCCGACGCCGAGGTACGTCACGACCAGGATGATGGTGCTCCACAATCCCGCCCGGCCGGGCGCGGTGTCGGAATCCTTGGACTCCTCCGAGAGGTTGACCGCGCTCTCCCAGCCCCAGTAGATGAACACGCCGATCAGCAGACCGGTGGTCAGCTGATGCCCGTCGAGGCCGAAGGGGCTCAGCCACTCCCAGGACGGCGTCGTCGCCCCTTCCGGCAACGAGCCCGATGCCAGCTTGACGATGCCGACGACGACGAACAGCAACAGCGCGCCCACCTGCGCGAAGACGAGCACGACCTGAAGCTTGGCCGAGGCTTCGGTCCCCACGACGCACAGCCACGTCATGACCAGCACGATCACCACCGCCAGGGCGATCACCCGCGCCCGGTCGTCGGCCCAGTCGTCGAGGCCCACCAGCACGTACAGGTACTTGGCGGCCACGTCCGCCAGGGAGCCGATCACCAGTACCCCGGTGGTGAACACGGCCCAGCCGCCCATCCAGCCGAACCACGGCCCCATCGCGCGCGTCACCCAGGAGAACGTGGTGCCGCAGTCGGTGTCAGCGCGGTTCATGTACAGGAACGCGCCCGCGATGAGGAACATCGGGATGAACGAGATCCACAGCACCGCAGGCGCTCCGGTCCCGGCGATGACCACGATCGAGCCCAGCACGGCAGCGATCGAATACGCCGGCGCCGTGCTGTCCAGGCCGATGGACAGACCCTCCCAGAATCCGATCGCGGACTCCTTGAGTCCCTTGCTCTGCATCGCCGCGGGTTCCCGACCCGCCTTGGTGGTGCCGGCGGGTCGATCGCCCACCGGGCCTGTGCTGCGAGAGTCCGTCATCTGCGCTCCGATCGCTGCGGGACCATCAGGCAGACAGTTTCAGCCGCCCGCCGCGATTTCCGCAAGATCCATCGGGTTACAACTATGTTTTCCTCTGATCTGCTCTTGGATCGCTGCGGAATCCGTGTTCAGATGGAGCTCTGTTCGACTGAGGCGAGTCGGACCTCATCGTCCGAACCGCCGATCAGAGCACCGCCGAGGAGGACGCAATGAGCACCCAGATCGAGCCGGACGTCCACGTGGACACACTCGCGCATCTGCAGCAGCCGGCGCGCGACCACCTGTGGATGCACTTCACCCGGATGTCGAGCTACTCCCACACCGACGTCCCGATCATCGTCAAGGGTGAGGGCGCCTACATCTGGGACTCGAAGGGCCGCCGTTACCTTGACGGTCTGGCCGGACTGTTCGTCGTGCAGGCCGGTCACGGCCGCCGGGAGCTGGCCGAGGCCGCCGCGAAGCAGGCGTCCGAGCTCGCGTTCTTCCCGATCTGGTCGTACGCGCACCCCACAGCGATCGAACTCGCTGCCCGGATCGCTGCCATGGCGCCGGGTGACCTGAACAAGGTCTTCTTCTCCAGCGGTGGCGGCGAGGCGGTCGAGACGGCCTGGAAGCTGGCCAAGAACTACTTCAAGATGACCGGAAAACCGTTGAAGCACAAGGTGATCAGTCGCGCGATCGCCTACCACGGCACCACCCAGGGCGCACTGTCGATCACCGGCCTGCCGCCGCTGAAGCAGCAGTTCGAACCGTTGGTGCCCAGCACGTTCCGGGTTCCGAACACCAACATGTACCGCGCGCCGATCCACGGCGACGACCCGGAGGCGTTCGGCCGGTGGGCTGCGGACCAGATCGCTGTCGCCATCGAGAACGAAGGACCCGACACCGTCGCCGCAGTGTTCCTGGAGCCGGTGCAGAACGCCGGCGGGTGCTTCCCGCCGCCGCCCGGCTACTTCGCCCGGGTACGAGAGATCTGCGACGAGTACGACGTGATGCTGGTCTCCGACGAGGTGATCTGCGCGTTCGGGCGCCTCGGGGCGATGTTCGGCGCCGAGCGCTACGGCTACCAGCCCGACATGATCACCTGCGCCAAGGGACTCACCTCGGGCTACTCGCCGCTGGGCGCGACGATCATCAGCGACCGGATCGCCGAGCCGTTCCAGCACGGTGACGCCAGCTTCGCGCACGGCTACACCTTCGGCGGGCACCCGGTCTCGACCGCAGTCGCCATGGCCAACCTCGACATCTTCGAGCGGGAGAAGCTCAACGAACACGTCCGCGGGAGCGAAGGCGCCTTCCGCAGCACCCTGGAGAAGCTGCTCGATCTGCCGATCGTCGGCGACGTCCGCGGCGACGGATTCTTCTACGGCATCGAGCTCGTGAAGGACAAGGCGACCAAGGAGACGTTCAACGCGGACGAGTCGGAGCGGATGCTCCGCGGGTTCCTCTCCTCGGCCCTGTTCGAAGCCGGTTTGTACTGCCGCGCAGACGATCGCGGCGATCCGGTGATCCAGCTGGCGCCGCCACTCATCTGCGGGCAGGAACAGTTCGACGAGATGGAGCAGATCCTGCGCTCCGTGCTGACAGAGGCCTGGACGCTGGTCTGACCGACCGGTGCGCAGGAAGAGTCCGGGACGAGGACGATCACATCATGACCACAGCCGGCGACCGCGCGCGACTCGACGATCTCTCGCGGCAGATCATCGCGCTCCTGCAGGTGGATGGCCGCGCGTCCTACTCGTCGATCGGCAAGGCTGTGGGGCTCTCGGAAGCTGCGGTCCGCAGCCGGGTGCAGAAGCTGACCGAGAGCGGCGTCATGCAGGTGGTGGCGGTGACCGATCCGATGGAGATGGGGTTCGCCCGGCAGGCGATGATCGGGATCCGGGCCTCCGGTCCGCTGGAGCCGTTGGCGGCTGCTCTGGCCGCGCTGCCGGAGGTGATCTACGTGGTGATCACCGCCGGCTCGTTCGATCTGCTGATCGAGGTGATCTGCGAGAGCGACCAGCACCTGTTGGAGGTCGTCTCCTCCCGACTGCGGTCGCGCGATGACGTGGCCAGCACGGAGACATTCCTCTACCTCAAGCTGCAGAAGCAGACCTACGCCTGGGGCCTGCCTTCCGACCAGCGATGACTGAGCGACGAAAGCGACGAAACCCGCCGCGCGCAGATGGGATCTCGACTCCTTCGTCGCTCGATCGCCGAAGGTTCCGCTGATCGAGCAAGCGACGAAGGAGCGCGTCGAGATCCCGTCGTTGTTCGATCGCCCCCACTCGGGCTTCGTCGCTCGATCGCCGAAGTTTCCGCTGATCGAGCAAACGACGAAGGAGCGCGTCGAGATCCCGTCGTTGTTCGATCGCCCCCACTCGGGCTT
>JBBJML010000019.1:0-78843 GCA_037720195.1 Nakamurella sp.
CCGGGACGGACGAACCTCTGGTGTGCCAGTTGTTCCACCAGGAGCACGGCTGGTTGGCTACGTTCGGAAGGGATAACCGCTGAAAGCATCTAAGCGGGAAGCTCGTTCCAAGATGAGGACTCCCACCCTTTGTGGGGTAAGGCCCCCGGCTAGACCACCGGGTTGATAGGCCGGAAGTGGAAGCACGGCAACGTGTGCAGCTGACCGGTACTAATAGGCCGAGGACTTACTACAAAAATGCTACGCGTCCACTGTGCAGCTCTGGAGATACGGGACAACCGTATTGCCGGCCGAAAGGCCACCAGGCAATGCGACCCATGAACTCCATAGAGTTTCGGCGGTCATAGCGTTGGGGAAACGCCCGGTCCCATTCCGAACCCGGAAGCTAAGCCCTTCAGCGCCGATGGTACTGCACAGGCCACTGTGTGGGAGAGTAGGTCGCCGCCGGACAACCATTCCCAAAAGGGGGACCCATCAGGGTCCCCCTTTTGGCGTTTCCGGGTCCGAGTACAGGTCGGTGCAGCATCGATCTGTGGCACAGTGACCTGCAGCAATGCTCACAAGGAGAACAGTGATGGCCAGCCAGGACGACCGCCCCGACCGCACCAATCGAAGCAACGACGGCGAACGGCGCGGACCGTTCCGCGGCGCAGGAGATAGGCGCGAGGGCAGCCGAGGTGGATCATCCGATCGACCCGCGGCCCGCGGCCAGGGTGATCGGGACGGTGCTGGCGGCCGGGGCGCTTCGTCCTCGGGCGACAGGTCCAAGCCCTGGCAGGGATCGCGGGACAGCTCGTCCTCACAGGATCGACCATCCCGGGACTCGCGCGGATCTTCCAGTTCGTCCTCCTTCGGCCAGCGCTCGTCAGACTCCCGCGCTTCAGGAGATCGACGGCCCTGGACGCCTCGGGAGGATCGCCCGACCGCCGGCCAGCGGGATGATCGTCGCGCGGGGCGGGGGGAGCGGCCCGATCGTGATGATCGCTCGGGTGGGGATCGTCCGCAGCGTCCGTATCAGCGTGATGACCGTGCACCGCGCACCGGCGGTGCCCGTGACGATCGTCCGGGTCGTGCAGGCGGCTCCCGCGATGATCGTCCGTCCAGGTCCTTCGATCGGGACAGCCCTCAGGATCGGCGTCCGTCCGATCGCTCGGGTGGAGATCGTCCGCAGCGTCCGTATCAGCGTGATGACCGTGCACCCGGTTCCGGCGGCACACGTGATGACCGTGCCCCCCGGTCCTTCGATCGGGACAGCCGCAGCGATCGTCCGGCTCGCTCTTTCGATCGTGATGATCGGCGTCCGTCCGCCGGCGATCGTCCGCAACGTCCGTACCAGCGTGACGACCGCGCGCCCCGTACCGGCGGCCGTGACGACCGCCCAGCCCGCTCGTTCGACCGTGACAACCGCGATGACAGGCGTCCCTTTGATCGCTCGGGTGGGGATCGTCCGCAGCGTCCGTACCAGCGTGACGATCGCGCGCCCCGTTCCGGCGGCCGTGATGACCGCCCGGCTCGGTCCTTCGATCGGGACAACCGTGATGACCGGCGGCCCGCTGCCGGCGGTGATCGTCCGCAGCGTCCGTACCAGCGAGACGATCGCGCGCCCCGTTCCGGCGGCCCTGACGACCGCCCGGCCAGGTCCTTCGATCGGGACAATCGTGATGACCGGCGGCCCACTGCCGGCGGGGACCGTCCGCAGCGCCCGTACCAGCGTGACGACCGACCGGCACGCTCCTTCGACGGCGCTGATCGTCCGGCTCGCTCCTTCGACCGTTCGGATCGTCCCGACCGGGGCGATCGGCCGCAGCAGCGCACCTTCGGCGGCGGCGACAAGCGGGACGACGGTCGTCCGCCGCGGCGGGAGTTCTCGGGCGATGATCGGGGCAACGACCGCCGGGGCTCCGGGTCCGGCGGGTACCAGTCCGGACCGCGCCGGGATGACGACCGACCGGTGCGCCGTGAGCCCGACCGTGGTTCACGAGTCCGTGAGGAGGATCTCGGCGAGACCTGGCCGGAGATTCCCGAATGGGCGTCGGTCGACGAGCTCGCCCCGGATGTGAAGCGTGATCTGCGTGGCTTGAGCAAGGAGGGCGCTGAATTCGTCGCCCTGCACCTCGTGGCAGCGGGCACGCTCGCCGAGGTGGAGCCCGAGCTCGCCTGGCGGCACGCTCGTGCCGCACGCTCCAAGGGTGGTCGGATCGCTGTTGTCCGCGAGACGGTCGGGCTCGTGGCCTACCGCGCGGGCGAGTGGGCGGAGACCATCGCCGAGCTGCGCGCCGCACGACGGATGGGCGGCGGACCCGGTCATCTGGCCGTGATGGCGGACAGCGAACGTGCCCTCGGTAATCCTGAGAAGGCCATCGAGATGTCACGCTCCACCGAGGCGGCAGAACTCGACGACGACGGCAAGCTCGAGCTGACCATCGTGGTAGCCGGCGCGCGCGCCGACCTGGGTCAGATCGACACGGCGCTGGTCGTGCTCGAGGGTTCGGGCGTGCTCGAGGACGATGCCGACGCCCGGCTGCTCTACGCCTACGCCGATCTGCTGGCCGCGGCCGAGCGGACCGAGGAGGCGCTGGACTGGTTCATGAAGGCCCATGATGCCGACGAGGACGACGAGACCGATGCGGCAGAACGCATCGCGGAGCTCGCGGCCGGCGCCGATGATGATGATGATGATGATGATGATGGCGATGGCGATGGCGATGACGATGACGACTCGGAGCAGGGTGCCGACGACGAAGCTCACGACGTCGGCTCCGACAATGACACTGCGGATGCGGAGGGTAGCTCGGACGCGTCCGCGGACTCCGACGAGGGAGCCGCAGAAGCTTCCGCCCATGTCTTCGTAGACACCGACGACGCGACCGGCGGAGACGGTGTGTCGGAAGCCGCGTCCGACGCCGAAGAGCTTCCCACCGACGAGCCCGATGCTGACTTCGCTGCTGAAGGCTCCGCAGACACCGAATCCGACTCTCCATCCGCCGACGACGACGACTCGCACAGTCAGGACTCGCACGGTGAGGACTCGAACGACGAGGACTCGCACGGTGAGGACTCGAACTCCGACGGTGACGATTCGGTGGATGACGATTCGGCAGACGACGACTTGGCAGACGATGACGCGGCTGATGACGTGCTGGACGACGATCATGATGGCGATACGCCGGCCGAGGCGGCCGCGACGGATGAGGATTCGCCCGCCACCACCGGCCCGACCGCCGGTGCCGCGGACCTTCCCTTGTTCAGCGACGATCCGAAAGATCCTCCACTGTTCAGCGACGACCTGAACGAGCACCGGTGATTCCTGCCGCATCGGAGGCAGCCCAGCCACTGTCGCGGCAGTTCGACGCAGCATTGCTCGATCTGGACGGCACGGTGTATCTGGGCGGCGTCGTCATCCCCGAGGTTCCGGCCGCTCTCGAGCGGGCCAGGACCGACGGAATGAAATGTGTCTTCGTCACCAACAACGCATCGCGTCCACCTGCTGTCGTCGCCGACATCCTCACCGCGATGGGGGTCCCGGCGACGGCGGAGGCGGTGCTCACGTCGCCGGAGGCGGCGGCTGACATGCTGGCCGCCGCTCATCCGGCGGGATCGCGGGTGTTGATCCTGGGGACGCAACACCTGGTCGACTGCGTGCGCGCGGTGGGGCTGGAGCCGGTACACACCGCCGCTGATGCCCCGATCGCCGTGGTCCAAGGCCTCTCCCAGGAGCTCGGCTGGCCGCAGCTGGCCGAAGCCTGCATCGCGCTGCGCACCGGGGCCGATTGGGTCGCCACCAACATCGACGCGACGCTGCCCACCGACCGCGGGATGCTGCCGGGCAACGGGTCGCTCGTCGCCGCGCTCGTCACCGCTACCGGTCTGCACCCGAGGGTGGCGGGCAAGCCCGAACGTCCGCTCCTCGATACAGCCATCGCCCGGGTCTCCTCGCAGCGTCCGCTGGTGGTCGGCGATCGACTCGACACCGACATCGAAGCGGCCGTCACTGCCGGGATCCCGTCGCTGATGCCGCTGACCGGCGTCAACTCCGCCGCCGACGTCCTGACCGCACCGCTCGCCCGGCGTCCGACCCACGTCAGCTTCGATCTTCGCGGCCTCGTCGATCCGACCCGCGCGGTGGAGCTGGCCGCGACCTCACCCGCTCCGGGTTCGTGGTCGTTCGAGACCGATTCCGCCGGCACCCACGTCCACTCCTCGCCCGGGGCGCCGGAGCAACCACACGAGGACGCCGTCGCGCTGTCCCTGCTGGCTGCTGTGGCCCAGCGGTCCTGGCAGTCGGATGAGCCGGCGGCGCTGCAGACCTTCGTTGCCGGCGACGACCGGGCACGCGCCGCGCTCGTCCGCCTGGGACTCGGCGGCTGACGGACTCCGCACGCCCGACGAACCGCACCCGCCCGATCACCCACAGGCCGACTCGGCAGCTGCCGGATCCGCAGCTGGGCTAGCGTGGAGTCGACGACCTGCGGCGCGCCCGGCGCCGCGTTTCTGTGCACCGGCACCGAGAGGCAGCAAGAGGCCCCATGGATCCCCGCCCGACGATCACTGATCCGCTCGCTGCGGCGAAGGCCGACCTCGATGCGCTCGAGGGCGGGGAGTTCGGCTCGCCGCAGGACGAGGTCGAGATCTACGGGCGCATCCATGCAGGTCTGGCAGCCGCGCTCGCCGGCGCGGCAGCCGAGCGCACAGGTCCGTCCGGGCCGGCCCCCGGGCGTTGAGATGCGCCGTGCACGTCTTGATGCCGAACTGGTGCGCCGCGGCCTGGCCCGCTCCCGCGAACATGCCTCCGAGCTGATCGCCGCCTCCCGCGTGACGGTCTCCGGGCAACTGGCCGCCAAGGCGGCCACCGCCATCACCCCCGACACCCCGGTCCTGGTGCGCGGCGACCGGGCTGACGAGAACTGGGCGTCGCGCGGTGCACACAAGTTGATCGGCGCGCTCGATGCGTTCCCCGCCGTGAACGTGCAGGACCGCCGGATCCTCGACGCCGGCGCGTCCACCGGTGGTTTCACTGATGTGCTGCTGCGCCGAGGCGCGCGCGAGGTGGTCGCTGTGGACGTCGGCTACGGCCAACTGATCTGGCGGCTGCAGAACGACGAGCGGGTCCGCGTCCACGATCGCACGAACGTCCGCACGCTGACTCCGGAGGCGATCGATGGTCAGGTGGAGGTCACCGTGTCGGACCTGTCGTTCATCTCGCTGCGGTTGGTGCTGCCGGCCCTCACCAGGTGCACCCGGGCCGATGGCGACCTCGTGCTGATGGTCAAGCCGCAGTTCGAGGTCGGCAAGGAGAGGATCGGCAGCGGCGGCGTGGTGCGCGACCTCGGACACCGGGCCGATGCGGTCGCCGGCGTCGTCGATGCGGCTGCCGGTCTCGGCTGGGCGATGGCCGGGGTGGCTGCCTCGCCGCTCCCCGGTCCGAGCGGCAACGTCGAGTTCTTCGTCCACCTTCGCGCCGACCCCGCCGCCACCCGCACCGACACTGCCGACAGCCCGTTGCGTCGAGCGATCGACACCGCCGTCCAGGAGGGACCACGATGACCGATCCCGACCCCGAGCCTGATGTCACCGTCGAGGAAGGACCGCGCCGCGTGCTGCTGGTGGCGCACACCGGCAGGACCGACATCGACCAGATCGTCAGCAGCGCGGGAGCCCGGCTTGCCGCTGCCGGCATCGAACTGGTGGCGCTGCCCGAGGAGGGCCCGGATCTCGACCTGACCGTCCACCGGGAGGAGTTCGGAGTCGAGATGGTGCTGGCGCTGGGTGGCGACGGGACCCTGCTGCGTGGTGCGGAGCACGCGAGACCACGCGGTATCGGCGTGCTCGGCATCAACCTCGGGAGGGTCGGGTTCCTGGCCGAGGCCGATGCGGACGGGATCGATGACGCGTTGGAGGCGATCATCGCCCGCCGGTACCGGTTGGTCGACCGGATGACCGTCGACGCCTTCCTGGAGACACCCGACGGCGGCGAGCAGTTCGTCGGCTGGGCGCTGAACGAGATCAGCATCGAGAAGGGAAGTCGGGAGCGCATCCTGGACGTGGTGGTGGAGGTCGACGGCCGGGGACTGTCCGCCTACGGATGCGACGGCGTGCTGGTCGCAACGCCGACCGGTTCCACTGCCTACGCGTTCTCGGCGGGCGGCCCCGTGGTCTGGCCCGGGGTCCAGGCGCTGCTCGTCGTCCCCCTGAACGCCCATGCGCTGTTCGCCCGTCCGGCGATGGTCGGACCGGACTCGACCGTCACCATCCACCTGGACCCCGACGGCCCGCCGGCCCTGCTCGCCTGCGACGGGCGTCGCAGCGTGGCGCTGCCGGCCGGCACTCGGGTGCACGTACGACGCGGGGCCCACCCGGTACGCCTCGTCCGGCTGGCGGACCAACCGTTCACCGATCGGCTGGTCCGGAAGTTCTCGCTCCCGGTGCACGGGTGGCGGGACAAGCGGCACTAGCCTGGGTGCGTGCTGAGCGAACTGCGGATCACCGGGCTGGGGGTGATCCTCGACGCCGTCATCGAACCGGCGGCGGGGTTCACCGCAGTCACCGGTGAGACCGGCGCCGGCAAGACGATGGTGGTGACCGCACTCGGCCTGGTCGGCGGCGGCCGGGCAGATGCTGCCCGCGTCCGTTCCGGGGCCGAGCGGGCCGTCGTGGAGTCCCGCTGGGACGTGCCGGCCGGCCCGCCGGGGGAGCCGATCCTCGCCGCGGTGGCCGCGGCCGGCGGCAGCGTCGATGACGACGGCTCGGTGATCTGTGTGCGGACGGTGTCCGCAGAGGGACGGTCCAGGGCTCACGTCGGCGGTCGATCCGTTCCGTTGTCGGTACTCACCGAGATCACCGAACCGCTGCTCGCGGTGCACGGGCAGTCCGAGGCGATCTCCCTGCTGCGTCCCGCGGCGCAGCGCGCCGTGCTCGACTCATTTGCCGGGGCTGCCGTTCCGCTCGAGCGCTATCGCACCCTGCGCACCCAGTGGCAGAGCTGCGTCGCCGATCTCGCCGACCGGACCGGCCGCGCCCGCGAGCGCGCCGAACGGGAGCAGGTGCTGCGGATGGGGCTGGCCGAGATCGATGCCCTGGCACCGCGCCCCGGGGAGGACGCCGAGCTGGTCGCGACCGTCCGGCGCCTGGAGAACACCGATGCCGTGCGGTCGGCGGCGCAGGGAGCGCTGTCGGCGCTGAGCTTCTCCATGGAAGCGGGCCAAGAGGCGCCGAACGTCAGCGCCCTGCTCGCCGAGGCGCGCAGGGACCTCGCCGGCAGCGGTGACCCGGACCTGACCCGCTGGGATGCCACCTTGGCCGAGGCGGCGGCAGCGGTGAGCGAGGTGGGATCGGAACTGTCCGCCTATCTCGACGGGCTGGACGCCGACCCGGCAGCGCTGGAGACCGCCCTGACGCGGCAGTCGGCGTTGCGGGCGCTGGGTCGCAGGTTCGGCGCCGATGCGGATGCCATCCTCGCCTGGGCCGACGACGCGCGCCGCGAGCTCGAGCGTCTCGACTCGTCCGAAGGCACCATCGCAGCTCTCCGCGCCGAGGCGGACCGCCTCGCCGGTGAGGTTGTGACGGCGGCGAAGGCGTTGTCCCGCAAGCGCATGGTGGCTGCGAAGAAGCTCGGAGCCGCGACGACGGCTGAACTGGAACATCTGGCGATGGGACGGGCGCGGATCAGGGTCGCCGTCACGGCTCGCGAGGCCGGCTCTGCCGATCCCGCCGATCTGCTGGTGGTGGACGGTGCCCGGCTGCACGCAGGACCCGACGGCATCGACCACGTCGAGGTGCTGCTCACCGCGCACCCGGGTGCACCCGAGCTACCCCTGCAGCGCGGTGCCTCCGGCGGGGAGCTCTCCCGCGTCATGCTCGCCCTCGAGGTGGTGCTGGCCGGTGCCGACACGGTGGGGACGCTGGTCTTCGACGAGGTGGACGCCGGAGTCGGCGGCCGTGCCGCCACCGAGATCGGACGCCGACTGGCGGCGCTGGCCGCCACCCACCAGGTCATCGTGGTGACCCACCTGGCGCAGGTCGCGGCCTTCGCCGACGCGCACTTCGTGGTCGATGCAGGCGAGGACGGCAGCGTCGGATCCTCCAGCGTCAGCAGGGTGCAGGACGACCGTCGAGTTGCCGAGCTGGCCCGGATGCTCGGCGGTACCGACACCGATTCCGCGCTCGCCCACGCCGCCGATCTGTTGACCGCCGCGCGGCACTGAGCGACTCCGCGGCGTCAGAACGATTGTTGGGTCCGCGAACCCGGCGTCAGAACGACCGTTGGGTCCGCGAACCTGGTGTGAGAGCGACCGCTGGGTCCGCGAACGTGGTGCCATGGCGACCGCTGGGTCCGCGAACTTGTGAGCCGTTCGCAGCGACGAATCACCGCAGGCCACGCGCCGCGCCTCCATGAATATGACGCTCCGTGCTGACACGATGCGAATCATGAAACTTCTGTCCCGCCAGTCCCAGGCGTTGCCAGGTGTCACAGGAGTCGCCCGCGTCGCCCGACGCAGTGACGCCCTGTTGGGACGCGTCGGCCACGGGGACGTCGTCGTCTTCGAGCACCCTGACATCGATCGTGACACCGCAGATGCCCTGGTCAGAGCCGATGTGCGGGCCGTCGTCAACGCAGCGCCCTCGATCACCGGGCGCTATCCGAACCTGGGCCCCGAGATCCTGGCTGCGGCCGGGATCCCGCTGATCGACCGCGTCGGCGAGAAGGTCTTCATCCGTCTCAAGGACGGAGCGCGGGTACGGGTGCACGGGGGCTCGGTCTTCGCCGGTGAGGAGGAGGTCGCCTCCGGGACGGAGCTGACCCCCGAAGTGGTCGCCGATCTGATGATCGAGGCCCGTTCGGGGATGGCCGCCCAGCTGGAGGCGTTCGCCGCCAACGCGATCGAGTACATGAAGCGCGAGCGCACGCTGCTGTTGGACGGTGTCGGGATCCCCGAACTCGCCACCGTGATGACCGACAAGCAGGTGCTGATCGTCGCCGGTTCGCCGGACACCCAGGACGAGCTGAAGTCGCTGAAGCGATTCATCCGCGACTACCGGCCGGTGCTGATCGGCGTGGAGTCCGGCGCCGACGCCCTGATGGCCGCCGGATATTCGCCCGACGTCGTCGTCGGCAACCCGGAGCGGATCGAGGACGAGACCCTCAGGAGCCGCTGCGAGGTGGTGATCCCGGCGCACACCGACGGGCACGCCCCCGGCCTCGAGCGGTTGCAGGCCCTCGGTATCGGGGCTGTCACCTTCCCGGCGAGCGGTACCTCGGAGGACCTCGCGCTGCTGATCGCCAATGCCCACGGCGCTGCGCTGATCGTGACCGTCGGCATGCACGCTTCGCTGGCCGCGATGCTCGATCGCGGCCGCGGTTCCAGCGCCTCCACCTTCCTGGTGCGGATGCGGGTGTCCGACAAGATCGTCGAGGCCGGGGCCGTCGCCGGGTTGTACCGACCGAAGGTCTCCTGGTGGGTGGTGGCCCTGTTGCTGCTGTCCGCGATCGTCGCCGTGGTGGCAGCGGTCTGGTTCTCCGGCGCAGGGGAGACCTACGCCGATCTCATCCGCGGCTGGTCCGCCGACGTCGCCAACTGGTTCAAGGGGCTGTTCTAGATGATCTCCATGCGGTATCACATCGTCTCCATCGCGGGTGTCTTCCTGGCGCTCGCGCTGGGGATCGTCCTGGGCGCGACCAAGGTGCAGGGGCCGATCCTGGCCGGTGCGACCGACGACCGCACCCAGCTCACCCAGCAGCGCGATCAGCTGCAGTCCGCCAACTCCTCGCTGCAGGCGCAGCTCAACACCGGCGAAAAGTTCGCCGATGATGTGTCGGCGCTGGCCGTCCGCGGCACGCTGCCCAAGCAGACCGTCGTGCTGATCAGCACCCAGGACGCCGATCCCGGCGATCGTGACGCGCTGCTCGGGCTGCTGGCCCGCGCCGGTGCCACCGTCACCGCGCAGCTGGCGCTGACGGCGGACTTCACCGATCCGGCTCGCAGCAGCGAGCTGCAGTCGCTGGTGGCGAAGTCGCTGCCGGCCGGCGCCAAGCTCCCCGACGTCGCTTCCGGCGGCACCATGGCGGGCGTGCTGCTCGGCGCGGTGCTGGTGACCGACAAGGACAACAAGGCGACCTCGCAGCCCGCCGAGGCGACCGCGGCGATGTCCGCGCTGTCCAGCGGCGGGTTCGTCACCGCAGACGGCACACTCGCTCCCGGCAGGTTGGTCATCGTGCTCACCGGCGGCGCACCGAGCGGTGGGTCGGAGACCGACCGCGCCGCTGTGGTCTCGGACCTGGCCGCCCAGTTGCGCAAGAGCGCCGGGGGCGTGGTCCTGGTCGGCTCCGCCGGGTCGGCGACCGAGACCGGGGTGGTGGGCACTCTCCGAGGTGACAGCACCGCGGCGAGCGCGGTGTCCACCGTCGACGACGTGGACTCCTCCGTCGGTCGGATCGGCGCGGTGCTCGCACTCGTCGAGCAGGCGGGTGGTGGCGTCGGGCAGTACGGCACCGGCAGCGGGGCAGCAGCGCCGATCCCGGTACTGGCCGTCGGCTGATCCAGGACCTGCACCCAGCGAGGTCTCGTCTCGTTCGTTCCTCACTCGCTCGATTACCGAAGTGCTCGAAGATCCCCGGACGCAGGTCGTCCGGGGATCTTCGGTGTCCGGCGGGCCCGACCTGGCCGCCCGGAGCACGGTGCTGTCGACCTGGGGGCGACTCGGCGGCGCCGTCGGGTCCGATCCTCCCGGGAGTCGGATAGGATGAAACCCCGTGGGGCGGACGGATTCGCTGATCGAGATCTGCAGGGCTCGATCGGTGGTCGACATCCGGTTCGCACAGTGGTTCTGATTTTTCTTTTCCCACGGACACGGGAGTTGCCTTGGCGCAATCGGCGCACGTCACCAAGCACATTTTTGTCACCGGCGGCGTTGCGTCGTCCCTGGGCAAGGGCCTCACGGCCTCCAGCCTCGGGCGGCTGCTCACCTCGCGTGGTCTGCAGGTCACCATGCAGAAGCTCGATCCCTACATCAACGTCGATCCCGGCACGATGAACCCGTTCCAGCACGGCGAGGTGTTCGTCACCGAGGACGGTGCCGAGGCAGATCTGGACATCGGCCACTACGAGCGCTTCCTGGACCGTGATCTGTCCGAGCGGGCCAACATCACCACCGGCAAGGTCTACTCCCGGGTGATCGCCCGCGAGCGTCGCGGCGAGTACCTCGGCGACACCGTCCAGGTGATCCCGCACATCACCAACGAGATCAAGGACCGCATCCGTGGGATGGCCCGACCGCAGCCGGGTGAACCGGCGCCGGATCTGGTCATCACCGAGATCGGCGGCACCGTCGGCGACATCGAGTCGTTGCCCTTCCTGGAGGCGGCTCGTCAGGTGCGGCACGACCTGGGTCGCGACAACGTGTTCTTCCTGCACGTCTCGCTGGTGCCCTACCTCGCCCCGTCGGGTGAGCTGAAGACCAAGCCCACTCAGCACAGCGTGGCCCAGTTGCGGAACATCGGCATCCAGCCGGACGCGGTGGTCTGTCGCAGCGACCGGGAGATCCCGGAGGCGCTCAAGCGGAAGATCTCGCTGATGTGCGACGTCGACAACGAGGCCGTCATCGCCTGCCCGGACGCGCCGTCGATCTACGACATCCCCAAGGTGCTGCATGCCGAGGGGCTGGACGCCTACGTGGTGCGGCGGTTGGGCCTGAGCTTCCACGACGTCGACTGGACGCAGTGGGGCGACCTGCTGGACCGGGTCCACAATCCGACCGAGACCGTCCGGATCGCCCTGGTCGGCAAGTACGTCGACCTGCCCGATGCGTACCTGTCGGTGTCGGAAGCGTTGCGCGCCGGTGGGTTCGCCCATCGGGCCAAGGTCGAGATCGTCTGGGTGCCCTCCGACGAGTGCACCACCCAGGCAGGAGCGTCCGCGGCTCTGCGGGACGTCCAGGGGGTGTTGATCCCCGGCGGTTTCGGCGTGCGCGGCATCGAGGGGAAGCTGGGCGCGATCACCTACGCGCGGACCAACCGGATCCCCACCCTCGGTCTGTGTCTGGGCCTGCAGTGCATCGTGATCGAGGCCGCCCGCAACCTGGCCGGTCTCGGCGGTGCCAACTCCGCAGAGTTCGACGCACATGCTGCCGACCCGGTGATCGCCACCATGGTCGAGCAGACCGACGTGATCGCCGGCGAACGGGACATGGGCGGCACCATGCGGCTCGGCGCCTATCCAGCGGTGCTCACCGAGGGGTCGCTGGTCGCCGAGATCTACGGCGCGACAGAGGTTTCGGAGCGGCACCGGCATCGCTACGAGGTGAACAACGGCTACCGCGACCAACTCGAGGCTGCCGGTCTGCACCTGTCGGGGATCTCCCCGGACCGCTCGCTGGTCGAGTTCGTCGAGCTCGATCGCTCGCAGCACCCGTTCCTCGTCGCCACCCAGGCGCATCCGGAGCTCAAGTCCCGGCCGACCCGGCCGCATCCGCTGTTCGCGGCGTTCGTCGGAGCGAGTTTGGAGTACCTCAAGTCGGACCGGTTGCCGATGGATCCGGACGAGCGTGCGGACCGCACGTCGGCACTCACCGACGTGCCCACCGCGTTGGCGGGCGACATCGACAGCCCGGTCGGCAGCTGACCTCCCTGATGTTCGAGACCCGTTCCAGCAACAGGGTTTTTGATGGCAAGGTCGTGCGGTTGCGGATCGACTCGGTGGTGATGCCCGACGGTGGGGTGGCTGACCGGGAGGTCGTCGAACACGATCTCGCGGTGGCCGTCCTCGCTCTGGACGACGAGCAGCGGGTGACGCTGATCGAGCAGTACCGACATCCGCTGGGTCGCCGGATCTGGGAGCTGCCGGCGGGCCTGATGGACGTGCCGGGGGAGTCGGCACTGCTGGCTGCCCAGCGCGAGCTGGCCGAGGAGGTCGGTCTGCTGGCCGATCGGTGGGACGTGCTGGTCGATCTGACCGTCTCGCCCGGTTTCACCACCGAATCGGTCCGGGTGTACCTGGCCCGTGAACTCACCGAGATCGACCGGCCCGGCGAGATCGTCCACGAGGAAGCAGATCTGCGAACGGTGCGCGTGCCGCTGCCCGACGCAGTCCGGGCGGTGTTGGCGGGCGACATCGTCAACGGCGCGGCGGTGAGCGGCATCCTGGCCACCGAGCTCGTGCTGCGCACCGGCGTCGTCCCACGATCCGACACCGCGTGGACGTCTGGTCCCGCACTCGAGGCGCAGCCGCGTCCGGACCTGGGTCGCGACCTGCGGTGGTGAGCCGCGGGTGACGGTCACAGGATTGCCGGCACCCCCCGCCGGCGACGATCTCCCTGCCGAACCCGCCCCGGCCCTCACCGCAGCGGTGCGTTCCTTCCTCGACCACCTGGCGGTCGAACGCGGCGCTGCACGCAACACCCTGCTGTCCTATCGCCGGGACCTCGACCGCTACCTGCAGACCCTCGCCGCGGCCGGGATCGACCGGGTACAGGCAGTGACGCCGGAGCTGGTCGCCGAACACCTCATGGCGCTGCGCGAGGGGACCCCCGGCCGGGCTCCGTTGGCCGCGTCGTCGGCGGCGCGCGCGGTGGTGGCGGTGCGAGGGTTGCACCGCTTCCTGCTGGCCGAAGGTGTGGCGGACCACGATCCGTCGGTGGACGTCCGGCCACCGACAGCGGCCCGTCGGCTGCCGAAGGCTCTGGACGTGGACTCGATCAGCCGCCTGCTGGATGCCGTCGCCGGTGACGATCCACGCTCGTTGCGCGATCGGGCGCTGCTGGAGCTGCTGTATGCAACGGGGGCCCGCATCTCCGAGGCGGTGGGGCTGGACGTCGACGACGTGAGTGGCCTGGTGGGTGGCGTCGCCGCCGACCGGAGCCCGGTGATCCGGTTGCGCGGCAAGGGGAACAAGGAGCGCATCGTGCCCGTCGGCTCGTACGCGGTCGCGGCAGTGGGGGCTTACCTGGTGCGCGGACGTCCAGCGCTGGCGGCCGGCGGCCGCGGGCAGGGAGCGTTGCTGCTCAACCACCGGGGCAGCAGGCTGTCCCGACAGTCGGCCTGGCAGGTGCTGCAAGACACCGCGGAACGGATCGGTCTCGGCGACCGGGTCTCACCGCACACGATGCGGCACTCGTTCGCCACCCATTTGTTGGAGGGCGGCGCCGACGTCCGCGCGGTGCAGGAGCTGCTCGGCCACGCATCGGTCACCACCACCCAGATCTACACCCTGGTGACGGTCGATTCGTTGCGGGAGGTCTACACGACCGCCCACCCGCGGGCCCGCTGACCGCATCCGCGCGGCATGGAACGGAGGTCTGCACGGATTCTCCCGAATCGCCCCCCACGGCCCGCATCAAGGCGGATCATCACGTCATCCGCTCCTCGACCGTGCGCCGCTGCGCACCGCCCACCCAGGAACCGTCATGACCGCTTCCACCCGCTCCCTCCCGTCGCTCGTAGCCGTGCTGACGGTGTCCGCCCTCGCCCTGCTCGGCTGTTCCTCCAGTCCGACCGCTGCGCCGTCGACTGCCGCGCCGTCGAGCTCCACGCCGGCCTCGGCGCCGGTCTCGGATTCGGCACCGGTGTCGGCTTTCCCGGCGACGTCGGCACCGACCGGTTCGGAGACTGCCGACCCAGGGTCCTCCGAGGTCGGTCCCACCGGTGAGCCTGGTGGCAGCGAGCCGAGCACCGCTGAACCGACCACCGGTGAGCCTGGTGGCAGCGAGCCGAGCGATACCGCCGGCAGCGGATCGACCGGAGGGCCGGCCAGGATCCAGCTGTCCGGAGCGATCTGCGACTTCCTGGAGAAGGAGATCCCGGTCGCCGAGATGGCCACCCTGACCGGTCTCGCAGTCGATCGGACGATCGAGATGGGGGATGAGTGGTGCATCTACACCTCCGGCGGTCCCGACGACATCGTCACCGTGCAGTATCAGAAGGACGCGAAGGACGAGTTCGACCTGATCGGCGTCGGCGGTTCCACGCTGGACACCACCACGCTCGGCGTACCGATGTACTCCGAGCAGGACACCAACGGGGTCTACTTCCTCGACGGGACCACCCAGTGGGAGGTCCGGGTCGGCAACGCGGGCAACGGTGCGGACCCGGCGCAGTACGCCGCGGCGATCACGGTCGCGCAGAAGCTGCTCGGCTGATCGCGGGGCGTCGGTTGGAGCGGGGGGCGCCGAGCGCATACCCTGACCTGGTCGTCGGGAGGACGACGGGACGAGGAGCAGGTAGTTGAGCACAGAACGGGACACGGCGAGCCTGGTGTCCGGCGACGCCGCCGCAGCCACGCCCTCGCCGCAGGACACAGACCCGTCGGGAGCCGGGCCAGCAGCATCGTCCGCCGACGGAGCCGCTGAGCTGTTCCCCGCGCCTGCTGCCGATCGGTCAGCGGGTGCCGAGATGGGCCCGACCGCTCGTCCGATGCGCCCGGCCGTCGAACCACAGCCGCTCACCACGCACGGTCCCGCCAGGGTCATCTCGATGTGCAACCAGAAGGGCGGGGTCGGCAAGACGACCTCGACCATCAACCTGGGCGCCGCACTCGCCGGCTTCGGTCGCAAGGTGCTGCTGGTCGACCTCGATCCGCAGGGCGCGCTGTCCGCGGGGCTGGGCGTGCCGTCCCACGAGATGGACCGAACGATCTACAACCTGATGTTGGAGCGCTCGACGTCGATCACCGACGTGCTCGTCTCCACCAAGGTCGAGAACCTCGATCTGCTGCCCGCCAACATCGACCTGTCGGCGGCGGAGGTCCAGCTGATCAACGAGGTCGGTCGGGAGCACACCCTGGCCCGGGCGCTGCGGCCGGTCCTGCACGCCTACGACTACGTCCTCATCGACTGCCAGCCGTCGCTCGGGCTGCTGACGGTGAACGCGCTGGCCTGCTCGGACGGCGTCATCATGCCGGTGGCCGCGGAGTTCTTCTCGCTACGCGGCGTCGCGCTGCTGGTCGACACCATCGAGAAGGTGCAGGAGCGGATCAATCCCGACCTCGCCGTCGACGGCGTGCTGGTGACGATGTTCGACGGCCGCACCGTGCACGCGCGGGACGTCGTGGCGATGTTGGTGCAGCGCTTCGGGGATGACGTCTACGACACGGTGATCGCCCGCACCGTCAAGTTCCCGGAGACCACGGTCGCCGGTGAACCGATCACCAGCTACGCCCCGACCTCGGCTGCCGCCGATGCCTACCGTGCCCTGGCCCGGGAAGTGATCGCGCGGTGACCGGTGCCGGCACGGTGATCGCCGCGCCCGGCAGTGTTGCAGCGGCCCCGCCGCACATCCCTCACGAGTCGGTTGCTGTCCCCGCGGAGGCTGTGGTGCGCGACCGCCGCTTCCATGTCAGCCTCGACAACTTCGACGGGCCGTTCGATCTGTTGCTGCAGTTGATCTCCCAGCACCGGATGGACGTCACCGAGGTGGCGCTGCACCGGGTGACGGACGAGTTCCTGGTGCACGTGCGAGGGATGGGCGACAGCTGGGACCTGGAGCAGGTCACCGAGTTCCTGGTGGTGGCCGCGACCCTGTTAGACCTGAAGGCGGCCCGGCTGCTGCCCGACGCCGACGTGGAGAACCCGGATGATCTTGCGTTGCTGGAGGCCAAGGATCTGCTGTTCGCCCGGTTGCTCGCCTACCGGGCGTACCAGCAGGTGGCCATGCTCTTCCGGGAGCTCGAGTCTTCTGCGCTGCGCCGGTACCCGCGAGCCGTGACCCTGGAGGACCGCTACCTCGGGCTGCTGCCCGAGGTCCGGCTGGGGATGGATGCGGCGACCTTCGCGGAGCTCGCCGCTGCCGTGTTCCGTCCGAAACCGCCGCCGCCCACCGTCTCGCTGGACCACATCCACACCTCGACGGTGTCGGTCGCCGAACACACCCTGATCATCCGCTCGATGCTCGCCGAGCACGGCCGGCTCGACTTCACGGCGCTGGTCGCTGCCTGCACCAACACGCTGGAAGTGGTGGCCAGGTTCCTGGGACTGCTGAACCTGTACCGCGAGGCGGTGGTCACCTTCGACCAGCCGGAACCATTGGGGGAGTTGACGATCCGGTGGACCGGTGAGGCCGACCCGGCCGCCGGTTCGATCGGCTCCGCCGGGATCGCGACCGACGAGGAGTACGAGTGAGTACCTGGCCCGACCGTGATGACACCGGTCCCGTCGCCGGCGACCTGACCGATGCCGCTGCAACGACCTCTGCTGCACCGCATTCCGCCGCCACCACCGATGCCGCCGGCACCGGATTCGATGACATCGGCCTAGAAGCCGCCGGCGCCGCCGGCCCCGTCGAGGTGGAGGATCTCGAGGAGATCCCGCCGCTGCCGACCCAGGGTGCGATAGAGGACGACGAACTCGACGGCGCGCTGGAGGCCATCCTGCTGGTGGTCGACACCCCGGTTCCCGAGCAATCGCTCGCGTCGGCAGTCGGACGCTCGCTCGCGGAGGTCCGCGGGCGACTGATCGAGCTGGCCGGACGGTATGCCGAGGCGCGGTCGGGGATCGATCTGCGCGAGATCGGCGGCGGCTGGCGGTTCTACACCCGCGACCGGTTCGCGCCGGTGGTCGAGCGGTTCGTGCTCGACGGCCAACAGTCGCGGCTGTCGCGGGCGGCGCTCGAGTCGCTGGCCGTGATCGCCTACCGCCAGCCGGTGACCCGCGCCCGGATCGCGGCGGTCCGCGGTGTGAACGTGGACGGCGTGATCCGCACCCTGGTCGCCCGCGGCCTGATCGAGGAGTCCGGGACCGACCCGGAGACCGGCGGTACCCGGTACCGCACCACCGAATTGTTCACCGAGCGACTCGGGCTCAACTCCCTGGAGGAGTTGCCCGACCTCGGACCCCTGCTGCCCGAAGTGGATGCGATCGTCGATGTATAACTCCCGTGATTCCGGTAAGATCCACTACCGGCACCCGGCCAAGAACGCCCAGGCCCCGAACTTCACCGACGAGGAGCGCTCCGACGGGGTGCGCCTGCAGAAGGTGCTCTCGGCAGCCGGGGTCGCCTCCCGCCGCAAGGCAGAGGAGATGATCCGGGACGGCCGGATCACCGTCGACGGCATCATCGTCCGCGAGATGGGGATGCGGATCGACCCCGAGAACGCGGTCGTGCACGTGGACGGCAGCCGCATCCAACTGCGGGCCGACCTGGTGCACCTCGCGCTCAACAAGCAGCCAGGCATGCTCTCGACGATGTCGGACGACGAGGGGCGCCCGCACATCGGCCGGCTCGTCGAGGACTGGGGCGTCACCACCCGGTTGTTCCACGTCGGGCGGCTCGACATGGATTCCGAGGGCCTGCTGATCCTCACCAACGACGGCGACCTCGCGCACCGCCTCACCCACCCGTCCTTCGGTGTCACCAAGACCTACATGGCCGAAGTGCCCTCGCCGATCCCGCGCGATCTGGGGCGACGCCTGCGCAAGGGCATCGAGCTGGAGGACGGGATCGTCAAGGTCGACCACTTCGACATCGTCGACGTCCACCACCAGCGGGCGGTCGTCGAGGTCGTCCTGCACGAAGGGCGCAAGCACGTCGTGCGTCGGATGCTCGCCGCCGCGGGTCATCCGGTGTCCCGGCTGGTGCGCACGAAGATCGGCGAGGTCCAGCTGGGCCACCAGCCTCCCGGCACGCTGCGCAAGCTCAACCCGGTCGAGGTGTCGTTGCTCTACAAGGCGGTGGGCCTGTGACCGCCGTCCACACAGCCGGCCACCTCGGCACTGCCGGCGCCCGGTTCGTCATCGCGATCGACGGCCCGTCCGGTACCGGGAAGTCGACGGTGGCGAAGGAGCTGGCCAGACGGCTCGGCGCCGGCTATCTCGACACCGGTGCGCTGTACCGGCTCGTCGCGCTCGCCGTGCTGCGCGCCGGCGTCGACCCGGAAGATCCGGTGGCCGTCGCTCCGGTGCTGGCCGGGCTGGAACTGCGCCCACCGCTGGATCCTGATGCCCAGCAGCACCTGCTCAGCGGTGACGACGTCACCGCCGACATCCGCGGTGTCCCGGTGACGCAGGCCGTCACCCCGATCTCTGCTCAGCCGCAGGTCCGGACCTGGCTGCACGACCTGCAGCGGGGGACCGCTCTCGGCGGACGCATGGTCGTCGAGGGACGGGACATCGGCACGGTGATCGTGCCGGAGGCTGAGCTCAAGATCTTCCTCACCGCGGACGAGGACGAACGCGCGCGCCGGCGGCACGGTGAGACCGGCGGAGCCGCAGGGAACGTCGCCGAAGTCGGCGCCGATCTGCGTCGGCGCGACCTGGTCGACTCGACCCGGGCGACCGCCCCGCTGCGCCCCGCCGACGACGCCGAGCATGTCGACTCCTCCTCGCTAACCGTCGAGGAAGTGGTGGCGAGGATCCTGACTGCAGCGGAGAAGCGGGGATTGCGGTGAAGTTCTTCCGACTCCCCGGGCAGGCGGATCCCGCGCCGCCGCACGCCACCGGGCGGTCCCTGGACCGCGGCCGGCGGATCGGTATCGTCCTGCGACACAGTTTGTACCGCAACAGAATCCGCGGGATGGAGCATGTCCCCCCGCACGGTCCTGTCGTCTTCGTCGCCAACCACACGAACTTCATCGACGGTGCCGTGCTGTTCGGTCTGCTGCCCCGCCGGACCTCCTTCCTGATCAAGGCAGAGGCGGTCGAGGGGGCGCTCGGCTGGTTGCTCACCCATGTCGGTCAGTACGCCATCAACCGCACCGCGCCGCAGCGTGACCTGCTGCTCAAGGCGATGGAACAGCTGAAGCAGGGCGGCTGCATCGGCGTGTTCCCGGAAGGCACCCGCGGTGCCGGTCTGGTGGAGAGTGTTTTCAACGGTGCCGGCTGGTTGGCCGTCCGTACGGGTGCGGTGGTGGTGCCGATCGCGATCCGCGGGACCACCCGTCCGACTGGGTCCGGACGCCGGTTCCGCCCGTTCGTCGACGTCAGCATCGGGGAATCGTTCACCGTCCAGCCGGGTTCCGGTAAGCGGGCGGTCGATGCGGCAACGGTGCTGATCCAGCAGCGCCTCAGCGCCCGGGTCGCCGAACTCGACGCGCAGCTCACGACACGGGATGCCGCATGAGGACAGCCGGAGTCCGGCAGCCACAGGAAATTCGCACCGTTGCGCGCACCACGCGCCGGCAACCGCATCCAGCACGCACCACCACACAGCAGCAAGTGACGAGGACGAGATGACGCAGTCTGACGAGAGCGGTACCACCCAGGGCGCACCCGGCGCAGCGGGTCAGGAGAGCACGGTCCAGAGCACGTTCGAGGGGGACGGCAGCTGGACCGATGAGAGTGAGTTCGCCGGCTGGGAGGCCGCCGACTCACTCGGCGACGGACTCCCGGACGACGGCGGCCCGCTGCCGACGGTCGCCATCGTCGGCCGGCCGAACGTCGGCAAGTCGACGCTGGTCAACCGCATCATCGGACGGCGCGAGGCCGTGGTGCAGGACGTCCCGGGCGTCACCCGCGACCGGATCGCCTACGACGGACTGTGGCGCGGTCGCCGGTTCTCCGTCGTCGACACCGGCGGCTGGGAACCCGATGCCAAGGGCCTGCAGGGCGCGGTTGCCGCGCAGGCCGAGACCGCCATGCGCATCTCGGACCTGGTCGTCGTGGTGGTCGACGCGTCGGTCGGCGCCACGTCGACCGACGAGGCGATCGCCCGGGTACTGCGACGCTCGAAGCGCCCGGTGGTGCTGATCGCGAACAAGGTCGACGACGAGCGCACCGAGTCCGACTCCGCCGACCTGTGGAACCTGGGACTGGGTGAGCCGTACCCGGTCTCGGCGCTGCACGGCCGCGGCTCGGGCGACGTGCTGGACGTCATCCTGGACAAGCTGCCGACCGCTCCCGCCGAACGGTTCGGTGAGGTCAGCGGACCACGCAGGGTCGCCCTGGTGGGCAAGCCCAACGTCGGCAAATCGTCGCTGCTCAACAAGCTCACCGGCGAAGACCGCTCGGTGGTGGACTCGGTGAGCGGCACCACCGTGGATCCGGTCGACTCGCTGGTCGACCTGGACGGCGAGATCTGGCAGTTCGTCGACACCGCAGGGCTGCGCAAGCGGGTCAAGACGGCCAAGGGCATGGAGTTCTACGCATCGCTGCGCACCGAGGCGGCCATCGAGACCGCCGAGGTGGTGATCGTGCTGATCGACGGCAGCGAGCCCATCAGCGAGCAGGATCAGCGGGTCATCACGATGGTCGCGGAATCCGGCAAGGCACTGGTGATCGCGCTCAACAAAGCAGACCTGGTCGACGGCGACCGGCGGATCGAGAGCGACCGCGAGGTGGACCGCGAGCTCAAGCGGGTTCCGTGGGCGGAGGTCATCAACATCTCCGCGTCCTCCGGCCGCGGCGTCCATCGACTGGCGCCGGCGTTGCGGCGCGCCCTGGCATCCTGGGACACCCGGGTCCCGACCGGCCAACTGAACGCCTGGCTCAAGGAGCTGCTCCAGGCGACGCCGCCGCCGGTGCGCGGTGGCAAACAGCCCAGGGTGCTGTTCGCGACCCAGGCCAGGAACCGTCCGCCGACGTTCGTGCTGTTCACGACCGGGTTCCTGGAGGCCGGTTACCGGCGGTTCATCGAACGCCGGCTGCGCGAGGACTTCTCCTTCACCGGATCCCCGGTCCAGATCAACGTCCGGGTCCGGGAGAAGCGCGGCCGCCGCTGATGTTCGCGGACCTGACGGTCGCGTGCGGCGGATGTTCGCGGTACTGACGGTCGCGTGCGGCGGATGTTCGCGGTACTGACGGTCGCGTGCGGCTGATGCATCGCGCCCGGGTCACCCGGCGAACGTGATGCGGTTGCGACCGGCCAGCTTCGCTTCGTACAGCCCGCGATCGACACGCTCCATCAGCTGCTCGACCGACTCGCTGCCGTCCCAGATCGCGTAGCCGACGCTGCAGGTCTCCCCGTCTGGAACGGCGTCGCCGAGCACCAGTAGTGCAGGCTCGACATCTTCGATGCGGTCCACGACCCGGGCGAGCGCAAATTCCTCTCCGCCCCATCGGCTCAGCACGGACCCCGCGTCCTGATCGGCGGCGAGGGTTGAGCCGGCTGCCCGCGCGAACCTTCGGATCAGCTCGTCCCCGGCGAGATGGCCGTGGGCGTCGTTGTAGGCCTTGAAGTGGTCGAGGTCTGCCAACCCGACCACGAGGATCCGTGCCGTGTTGCGCGCGGAGCTCATCAGCATCGGCAGGCGCTCGGTCCAGGAACGTCGGTTGGCCAACCCGCTGAGTTCGTCGGTGGTCGCGAGCAGTTCCAGCCGCCGCAGCAGGGTGGCCTGGTGGACGGCCATCGCCGTCTGCCCGGCCAGCAGTGGCATCATGCCGTGGGGGTCGAGCCCGCCGGGACCGGGTGCCGTTCGGCTGCCGACGACCAGCAGCGCGACCACGTCCGTCTCAAGTCGCACCGGGACCACGTCCAGGGCCTCAAGGGCGATTTCCTGCAGGCGATCGCCGAGCTGCGGATCGGCCGCGATCGCTGCCGAGTCGAGCGTGCGGACCTCTCCCGACGCCCAGGCGCGCCCCAAGTCTGAACCGGGATCCCAGGGGAGGGTCGCGCCGACGGCGCGCGGCACGGTCGCGGCGGTCACGACGAGCGAGGCGCTCTGGTCACTGCGCTCGAGCAGCACAGCTCCGTCGGCATCGATCATCCGCATGGCCGCGTGGACCATCTCGTTGCGGAAGTCTCCCGCCGACGGAAGCGACCGGACGACATCGATCACCGTGCGCAACCGCTGCTCGGAGTCCCGCAGCAGCAGGTCCGCGGCCTTGAGGTCGGTGACATCCTGCATGTGGGCGATCGTCCACTCCTGCCCGATCGGGCCGCGGGTGTGCGAGATGGACATCCAGACCCATCTGACCTCGCCGGACGGCCGGACGAAACGCTTCTGGATCTGCGGGGCCTCGTGCGGACTGCTGCGGATCAGGGAACCGGCACTGCTGTGCCCGGCCAGATCGTCGGGGTGGGTGAACGGGATGCTCGAACTGCCCAACACCTCGTGGTCCGGACGGCCGAACAGCCGGCACAGGGCCGGGTTGACGGCGATGAACGATCCGCGTTCGTCAGCCAGCCCCATCGCCACCGGGGAGTCGAAGAACATCTGCCGGAACGCGGTCGGAGCCGTCTCGATCGCGTCACCACGGATCTCCCGGGGGCGGGGGTTCACCGATCCTCCGGGGCCGGACGAATCCCGACCGGCTGCAACTGCGGGTTCCCCCTCCGCGGGCCGGTATGCGGGTACTTCCGTGTCCAGGGCGGACGGGCGCACGAGGAGGCGCCTGCGTTCGACATCCTGGGTACCTTCCACCGGGCCGATCGTACGGGCGGGTACGCCGGTCGCCGCCGGCACCGGCCAAGCTCACCCGGTCGACGACACCGATTCGCGGAGCGAACGCCTGTCGACCAGTGTTGGCCCCGTATTCGCCCGATCGCGGCTACGTCGTCCCCTCCCTGTGGAGTGATGATCACGTGCGCGTTGCCGTGGTTGCGGAATCGTTCCTTCCCCACTTGAACGGTGTCACCGGATCGGTGCTCCGTGTCCTGGACCACCTGAGTGCCCGGGGCCATCCGGCGATGGTGGTGGCCGCCGGACATCGGGCCCCGATCAGCTACCGGGGGACGCCGGTGGTGCACGTGCCGTCGATGGGGGTGCCCGGGTATCCACAGGTCCGGATCAGTGTGGCCACCGCACACCGGCTGACCGAACTGCTCGGTGCGTTCGCGCCGGACGTGGTGCACCTGGCGTCACCGCTGCTGCTGGGCAACACCGCGACCAAGGCGGCGTCGACCCTCGACGTGCCGACGGTGGCCGTCTTCCAGACCGACGTGGCAGCGTTTGCCGAGCGGTACGGCTTTCCCGGCTGGTCCATGCGGATCTGGAACCGCACCCTGGAGATCCACGGTGCCGCAGCGCGGACGCTGGCCCCTTCCGCGTATGCAGAGCAGGCGCTGCACCAGCGAGGAGTTCCGCGGGTCCATCGCTGGGCGAGGGGAGTCGACGTCGAGCGATTCCGCCCCCGCACGCGGCCCGTCGGTCGGTTCGCTGCCCCTGGCCGGGTGGTCGTCGGGTTCCACGGTCGTCTCGCTCCGGAGAAGCAGTTGGAGGATCTCGCCGTCCTCGACGCACTACCGGGTGTCCAGTTGGTGCTGGTGGGTGACGGTCCGTCCAGGACGAAGCTGCGAGCATTGCTTCCCAATGCCATCTTCACCGGCAGCCTGACGGGCGACGACCTCGCCGACGCGGTGGCGTCCTTCGACGTGATGGTGCACCCGGGTGAATCGGAGACGTTCTGCCAGTCGGTGCAGGAGGCCCTGGCGTCCGGGGTCCCGGTGATCGCGCCGGCCGCCGGTGGCGTCCAGGAGCTGGTGGTGCCCTCACGCACCGGTTGGCTCTATGCCCCCGGTGATGTCGCCGGGCTCCGCGCCGCGGTGCTCGACCTGGTGGGTGACGGCGCGAAGCGGCGGGCCTTCGGTGCCGCGGCGCGGCAGTCGGTGCGAGGACGCAGCTGGGAGGTGCTGGGCGATCAGTTGGTCGCGCACTACCGACAGGCGATCCGCGAGCACTCCGGGATCAGGCGATGAGCGCAGCGCCGATGCACATCGTCCAGGTGGCAAACTTCTACGGCCCGCGTTCCGGCGGTCTGCGGACCTGCCTGCAGGCATTGGGACGGGGCTATCTGGCTGCGGGGCAGCACTTCTCGGCGGTGGTGCCCGGAGAGCAGGACGCCACGGCGGAGACCGACTTCGGCACCCTGTACACCGTGCGGTCCCCGGTGGTGCGGCTGCTCGGTGACTACCGGGTGATCGTCCGCACGCGGTCGGTGCGTCGGTTGCTGGAACGGCTCGGTCCCGATCGACTGGAGGTCAGTGACCGGTCGACGCTGCACGGGCTCGGGACCTGGGCCGGCCGGCGCGGCATCCCGACGGTGTTCTTCGCGCACGAACGTCTGGACGGGGTGCTGGCGTCCGTCGGTGTTCCGGCCGGCCCGGCCCGACGGCTCGCCGATCTGCGAAACCGCCGCACTGCAACATCTTTCGGCCAGGTGGTGGCCACGACGTCCTTCGCCGCTGTCGAGTTCGAACGCATCGGCGCGACCAACCTCCGACGCGTCCCGCTCGGCGTGGATCTGTCGGCCCACGGAGCCGCTGACGGGTCGTCGGGGTCCCCGGCGCAGGAGGGGAGTCGGTCGCTGGAACTGCTGGTCTGCAGCAGGTTGTCGGTCGAGAAACAGGTGGAGCTGGCGGTGCGGGCGCTGATCGAGCTGCGCCGGCGCGGCGTCGATGCGCAGCTGACCGTGGTGGGCGACGGTCCGCAGCGGCAGCGCCTGGAGCGCCTGGCTGCCGGACATCCGGTGCGGTTCCTGGGTTTTGTCACCGACCGTGCTGAGGTCGCTGCCCGACAACGCGCCGCCGACATCGCGCTGGCACCAGGACCGATCGAGACGTTCGGGCTGGCCGCACTGGAGTGTCTGGCGGCCGGTACGCCGGTGGTGGTGAACGCCGCGTCCGCACTCCCCGAGGTGATCGGTGACGACCCGGCCGTCGGTCGCGCTGCCTCCGGTGACCCGGAGTCATTCGCCGACGCGGTGCTCGCGCTCGCCGCTGCGGGCCACCCGACCGCAGCGCGGGCGCGTGCCGCGCAGTTCCCGTGGTCCCGCACGATCGACGAGATGCTCAGCGTGCACCGGATCGGTTCGGTGCTGCGGGCATGAGCCGATCGGCGGCGCCCTCGCTCGCGCCCCTCGTGGACGTCGAGATCGTCCCCGTCCCCGTCCCCGTCCCCGTACGTGACGGCGATCCGGGGTCGCAGGCCCCTGGGCCGTGCGCGCTGGCGGCCGCGCCGTCGCGGCCGCGCATCGTCGCACTCGGGGACTCCGTCACGGTCGGCGTGGGTGACGTCGACGAGCGGGGCTGGGCCGTCCATCTGGCCCACGTGCTGGGCGGGACGCTCGTCAACCTCGCCGCCAACGGGGCCAGGGCGCACACGGTGGTCACGGAGCAGCTCGACGCGGCCCTCGCGTCGCAGCCGGCGGTGGCGACCCTGATGATCGGCGGGAACGACGTGCTCCGCGGCGACTTCGACGCGCGCGACGTCGGCTCCGCCGTCGAGCAGTCCCTGCTCCGGCTGCTGGCCACCGGGTGCACCGTGGTGCTGGTGTTGCCGCCGCCGGTCGGGCGAGCCCTCCCGGCCCCGGCGATCGTGCGGCGGGTGCTGGCGCGCCGCATGGACCTGGTGCGAGCGGTGACTCTCGCTGTGGTGCAGCGGATCTCACCGGCGGCCGAATTGCTGGTGCTCGACAGCACTCGGGTCCAGGAGGTCGGGGGAGACCGGGTTCTGCACATCGACCGGATCCATCCTTCGCCCCTCGGGCACCGGCTGCTCGCCGATCAGGTGGCCACGCTGTTGGGTGAGCGGGGTTTCGATACGCAGGCGGTGATGTCACCGGTTCCGAACCCGCTGCCGCGACGCGAGCGGCTGTGGTGGCTGATCGTCAGAGGTACCCCCTGGCTGATCCGGCGGAGCCGGGATCTGTTGCCGCAGTTGGTGATCACGGTGCTGCGCGAGGAGCGGCGCAGGCGCGTCGAGCAGCGGGACGCGCGGCGGGTCGTCGGGTGAGCCACACGGTGGGCACCACCCCCGCGCCGGGTGTTCAAGGTGCGTCGGGGATCGCCCGCACCGGTTCAGTTGGCGGTGGTGAGGCGTTGCAGCGCCATCGCCATGACGGTGTGCGGGAACGCGGCCGCGTCCGGGTCGTCGTCCTGCAGGTGCCAGATCCCCGACACCGCCGACCACGCGACGATCCATTCCAACATCGTCCGTTCTCCGATCGCAGCCTGACGGCAGACGAGCGCCAGCCTGGCATCGAAGTGCCGGGTGGCCTCGGGCAGCGTCCAGTTCGTGAAGATGTTCGCGTGGTCGAAGGCTCGTGGGCCGATCACGCCCTTGGGATCGATGAACAACCACCCGCGGGGTGAAGCGAGCAGGTTCTCGGCATGCACATCGCCGTGCAGCAGGACAGGTTCTTCGTTGCGCTGCAACAACCCCTGCGCACAGTGGCGGGCGTGTGCGAAACGGTCGGCGCGGTCGTCCAGCAGGGCGCGCAGATGATCTCGGAGCGGCACGAACGGTCCGCCGGCCGGTGCCGGGAGGGTGTGCAGCTCCCGTACCGATGCGGTCAACAGCGCAGTGCGGACGGCGTCGTCCGGCTCGGACGCCCGGAGGGTTGTTCCGGCTCGCTCCATGATCGTCGCGTCCGCGTCCCGGTGCAGCACGCGCACCGAACCCCGTCCGTCCCAGTGGCCCAGCGCTTGGATGCCCCGCAGTTCCTCCGGCGCAGCGGTCACCTTGAGCATCGCGGGAGCCCCCCGCCAGGTCACCGGGCAGAGCAGGCAGGCGGCCGTGCGGAACGGCTCACCGTCCTGTCGGGCACCGGTCTGCGCGAGAAGAGCCGGCAGTCTCCGCAACGGTGGTGGCCGGAGGGCGGAGGGTTCGGATGACGGCACCCGACCAGGGTAGGAGCACCGGGTGACACGATGGGACGAACCGGACTCCGATCAGCGGCGACGACGCCCTGACCCACCCGAGAACAGGAGCAGACGATGACGTTGGCACTCGATCCGGAGGTGGGCGCTGCGCTCCAGGCGCTGGTGGCCCAGGCAGGGGAGCCCGCGCCGCTCGCGGTGGGCGACGTCGCCGGGCGCAGGGAGGCGGTGGCGCAACTGCTGACCGCGCTGGGCAGCTTCGTACAGCCGGCGCCGGACGTGACGGTCGAGTCGACGTCGTTGCAGGTCGACGGGGCCGAGCTGGAGCTGCGGTTGTATCGGCCGGCGCAGCCGTCGGGATCGGCGGCGCTGTACGTCCACGGCGGCGGCATGATCGCCGGTTCGGTGGAGATCTACGACCCGATCATCCGGTCGTACGTGCAGGCATCCGGGGTCCCGCTGGTCGCGGTCGACTACCGCCTGGCGCCCGAGTTCCCGCACCCGACGCCGGTCGAGGACTGCTTCGCCGCGCTGCGGTGGTTGGTCGATCATGCCGCGGACCTGGGCGCGGACCCGGAACGGATCGGAGTGATCGGCGACTCGGCCGGCGGTGGCCTGTCCGCCGGGCTCGCCCTGCTGGCCAGGGATCGCGGCGTACCGGTGGCGCGGCAGATCCTCATCTATCCGATGCTGGATGACCGCAACACCTCCCCGGATCCGAGAATCGCGCCGTTCGCGGTCTGGACCTACGACGACAACATCACCGGGTGGGGGAGCCTGCTCGGCGACGCCGCCGGTGGGGACGACGTCCCGCCGTCGGCGGCCCCGGCCAGAGCCGGGTCGCTGAGGGGCCTCGCCCCGGCCTACGTCGAGGTCGGCCAGCTCGACATCTTCGCCGAGGAGGACGTCACCTATGCCCGTCGACTGATGGCTGCCGGCGTGCCCACGGAGCTGCACGTCCACCCGGGCTGTCCGCATGCGTTCGAGGCCTTCGCCCCGGACTCCGCGGTGGCCCGCCGCGCCGTCGCCGACCGGGTTCGCCAGCTGCAACTGCTCTGACCCGGCACCCGTCGGCGGGTGCCGGAGCGGCGGCCTGGCTGCGGTAGTCTTGTCAGGCTGCCTCGTGCAGTGGCGGGCTGTGGCGCAGCTTGGTAGCGCACCTGACTGGGGGTCAGGGGGTCGCAGGTTCAAATCCTGTCAGCCCGACCGTGTCGAGAAGGCCAGGTCAGAGTGGTGAAACGCTCTGACCTGGCCTTTCTCATGCCCTGGTGCGGGAACCCCTGCCGCGACCTTGTCGCTGGTGACAAGCGCTGTTGCTGGCTTCGAGGACACCCCTCCGGCCAGCAACAACCCGGTTCACCAGCGAGAGGCCGCTTCCCGCCGCGCTTCGCCAGGCGTGACAACCTTCTCCTCAGATCTCGCCCGGACTAGATTCTGTGGATGAGCCGAATCTTCACCACGGACGTCGCATCGGTGTATCCGCTCTACGTGAAGAAGGCGGAGCGCAAGGGCCGCAGCCGCGCTGAAGTGGACGAGATCTTCCGGTGGCTCACCGGGTTCGACGAGTCGACCATGCAGCGGCATCTCGACGAGAAGACCACGTTCGAGGAGTTCTTCGCCGCGGCGCAGCTGCATCCGAACGTCTCGCTGATCACCGGGACGGTGTGCGGCATCCGGGTCGAGAACGTGGAGGATCCGCTGATGCAGAAGATCCGCTACCTGGACAAGCTGGTGGACGAGCTGGCGAAGGGCAAGCCGATGGAGAAGATCCTGCGGAGCTGAGGCCGGACGCCGTACACGGCCACGTCCGCGGAATCACCCGATTCGGGCACCGTCAGCACTGGCGCCGGACCCGTGTGGTCCGGCATGATCGCCGGAAGGTCTGTCCGACCGGCACGGGGGAGAACACATGCTCTATCTGGGTGGGGTCGTCGGGTTCGCGCTGCTGGCGCTGTGGGTCTTCTGCCTGGTGGACGTCATCCTCACGCCGGAGGGGGAGTGCCGCAATCTTCCGAAGCTGGCGTGGTTGCTGATCGTGCTGATCCTGCCGGACGTCGGCTCGATCATCTGGCTGATCGCGGGGCGGCCACGCAGCACCCAGCCGCGCTTCAGCGGGCACTACGCAGGTGCGCGACCCAGCGGGTTCCCGGAGTACGAGCGACCCGGTCGGGCCACCGCGTCCACCCCGGAGGCCGATGCCGAGTTCCTCGCCCAGTGCCGTGCCCGGGCGGAGGAGCAGCGCGCCGCTGCACGCCGGCGGGACGCGGAGCCGGGCGCGGACTGAGCCGGTGGATCCGACGGGATCTCGACTCCTGCATCGCTCGATCGGCGTGGGTGGGTCTCGGCTCCTGCGTCGCTCGATCGGCGTAGGTCGATTCTCTTCTGCTGCGTCGATCGATGAGCGTCGAGGTCAGAAGGTGATGAGTTGACGCAACTCGGAGCCTGCGGCCAGGGCGTCCATCGCCCCGTTCAGATCCTCCAGGCGGATCCGCGAGGACACCAGCCGCTCGAGGGGCAACTTCCCGTCCCGCCAGAGATCGACATACGTCGGGATGTCGCGCTCGGGAACGGCTGATCCGAGATAGCTGCCGATGACGGTGCGCGCCTCGGCCGTCAAGGTGAGCGGTGAGATCGTCGAGACAGCCTGCGGTGCAGGCAATCCGACCGTCACCGTCGTGCCGCCCGGCGCGGTGAGCGCGAACGCCGTCTCGAACGCGCGGGCCGATCCTGCCGCCTCCACGACCACCGGAGCCCGCAGGCCCCGGTCGATCGCTTCGGTCGGCGTGATCGCCTGGGCCGCACCGAGTTCGCGGGCCAGTGCAAGCTTGTCGGCGACCATGTCCACGCCGATCACCGGGTGTCCGAGCGCTTGCGCGACCAGCAGTGCGGCCATCCCCACCCCACCCAGGCCCACTACCGCGACCGTCGAACCGGGAGTGGGCCTGCCGGCATTGATGATGGCCCCGCCACCGGTGAGCACGGCGCAGCCCAGCAAGGCCGCGATCTCGGCCGGGACGTCCGCGGGGACACCGACCACGGACGTCCGACTGACCACTGCATGACTGGCGAAGCCGCTGACTCCGAGATGGTGGAACACATCGGAGCCGTTGCGGTGCAGACGCATCCCGCCACCGACCAGGGATCCTGCGCCGTTTGCGGCAGCGCCGATCTCACACGGAAGACGGCCGTCCGTCGCGCACCCTGAGCACGAACCGCAGCGCGGCAGGAACGTCATCACCACCCGGTCGCCGACGCGGACATCGTCCACCCCCGCACCGATCTCCTCGACGATCCCGGCGGCCTCGTGCCCGAGCAGCATCGGCGTCGGCCGCACCCGGTTGCCGTCGACCACGCTGAGGTCGGAGTGACACACGCCCGCGGCCTCGATGCGCACCAGCAGCTCACCCTGGCCGGGCGGGTCGAGCTCCAACGTGCTGACGGTGAACGGACGGCTCTGCGCGAACGGCGCGTCGGCCCCGGACGTCTCGAGTACTGCACCGGTGATCTGCATGCTCGGTGTGACCTCCTCGTCGTGGGAGCGCGCACCGCTGTCCCTGCCGTCGACGATAGCCGGGGCACCGGGTGGCGTACCTACCAGGACGATCCGATCGCGAAGCCCGCCCAGGAGAGCAGGATCGCGAGCATCAACTGCCCGATCCCGGTGGCCGCGGCCGCGGCGCGGCGCTCCTGCTGGAGCAGCCGTACGGTCTCGAAGGTCGCGGTGGAGAACGTGGTGTAGCCGCCGAGCAGGCCGGTACCGAGGATCGCCCGCCAGTCAGCCGTCACCAGCGCGGCCGCGACGAGACCGGTGAGCAGCCCGAGCAGCAGCGAACCCGACAGATTGATGAGCGCGGTGCCCCAAGGCATCCGGCCGCCGCACCGGCTGCGCACCACGGAATCGGTCCAGAACCGGATGGCTGCCCCGACACCGCCCGCCGCGCAGAGAGCAGCGAACACCAGCGGGCTCATCGGGCGGCCCGGCGGTGCGGGTCACCCGTGGCGCGGCGACCGACAGCGATCCCGAGCGCAGCGGCCGCAAGTCCGAACACGAGCGTGCCGACCGCATAGCCGCCCGCTGCGATGAAACGCCCGGCATCGCCCAGCACCACCGCGTCGGCGGCCAGCGCGCTGTAGGTCGTGAATCCGCCGAGGACCCCGGTTCCCACGAACAGCCGGAGGTCCCGGAGCCTGCCGGTGTCGGGCCCACTGCGGGTCAGGACCTCCATCAGCAGAGCCAACAGGAACGCACCGACGACGTTGATGGCGCCTGTGGTGAGCGAGATTCCGGAGACAAGTGGGAACGCAAGCGACAGCGCTTCCCGCAGACCGGTGCCGATCGCCCCGCCGGCAGCGACCAGCAGCAGAAAACGAGGGCGTCGATGCAGAGTCGCGGCTGCCGGGCCGACGACGTCCTCGGTTCCGAGATCACTGTCCAGCGGCAGCTCGGGGTCACGGTCGGGCGGTCCCGGTGCGGGATCGTGCGGATCGGATCGTGCAGGCATGCGGTGGTGCTCCCATCTCCGGGCAGGACTGAACCAGGGGACAGGGACTGTTGTCGACCGCGCGGATCGAGGTTTCTTGCCAGGAGGCGAGCCCCACCACCGTGTCGCGGCGGGCAGCACCGCGTCGGTATCAGCGTGCCACAGCTGACTCGGAAGGGTGCTGGTCGACGTCCCCGCTCTCCCGAGGGTGGTGTACTGCAGGAATGACCGACCGACCCGACGCCCCGACCGATACGGCGGTCCATCCGGATGAGCCCCATCGCGAGGGCATCGCGCAACGGCTGAACTGGTTGCGGGCCGGGGTGTTGGGCGCCAACGACGGGATCGTCTCGGTGGCGGCGATCGTGGTGGGTGTCGCGGGGGCCACGACGGCGACCGGACCGATCCTCACTGCCGGTGCTGCCGGTCTGGTGGGCGGCGCGATCTCGATGGCGTTGGGGGAGTACGTCTCGGTCAGCAGCCAGCGGGACAGCGAACACGCCCTGATCGAGAAGGAGCGCCGGGAGCTCGCCGAGATGCCGCAGCAGGAGCTCGAGGAGCTGGCCGGGTTGTACCGGCAGAAGGGGTTGTCAGAGGAGACCGCCCGCCGGGTGGCCATCGAGCTCACCGCCCACGACGCGCTGGCTGCTCATCTCGAGGTCGAGCTGCATCTGGACGAGAGTGACGTCGTGAGCCCCTGGGCAGCGGCCGGCGCCTCGGCGCTCGCCTTCACCGTCGGCGCGATCCTGCCGATGGTGGCCATCCTGGCGCCGCCGGCCGGTGCTCGGGTATGGGTCACGTTCGTCGCGGTGCTGGTGGCGCTGGCGATCACCGGCTATCTGTCGGCCTGGATCGGCGGCAGCCCACGCTGGCGCGCGATGGCCAGAGTCGTGGTGGGCGGTGCACTCGCGCTGGCAGCCACCTACCTGATCGGATCCTGGCTCGGTGCCTCGGGGATCGCCTGACCGACGGCGATCGAGCAAGTGAGGAACGAACGCGTCGAGATCCCGTCGGGATCGCGAGCGGCCCAGGAACGGATCGAGTCTCGACTCCTTCGGCGCTCGACCATCGAAGTGCGGTGATCGAGCAACCGATGAAGGAGCGCGCGAGATCCCGTCGGTCGGCGACCGGTCCTGAATCCGACAGGGTCTCGACTCCTTCGTAGCTCGACTATCGAAGAGATGATCTGTGGTCGCTCGACCACCGACGGCGCACGCGATCGACGGCGGCCCGTTCGGCGATCGTGCGAGTGAGGATCGAACGAGACGAGGTCCCCTCGGGATCGATCACCCGAGCGCGTCAGCCGAACAGCATCTCCGCGCTGCGGTCCCACAGCCCGCGGGCGAGTGTTGCATCCTTCGCCTGCTTGCTGAGCGAGCCAGGCTTGCGACGGGCGTAATACGTCCCCGGGGTGAAGTCGACACCCGGCGTCCCCTGCGCGAGCCAGACGAGCTGGTCGGCGCCCTGCTCGGTCGTCACCAGCAGCCGGTCGAACGGCGGCCGGTAGAACAGCCGCGTCAGGGCCTTGCCCTCGCGGGCGAACTGACTCGCGACGACGCCGGGGTGGATGCTCACCGCGGTGAGGCCGGGCCGGCCGGCGGGCAGCTCGCTGCCACCCGTTCCCAGGCGGCGTTGCAGCTCGACCGTCGTCAGGATGTTCGCCAACTTCGCCGAGCCGTAGGCGCGCATGGCCTTGTACCGATGGGTGGACTCCAGATCGTCCAGGTCGATCTCCCCGAAGCGGTGCGCGGCGCTCGCCGTGGCGATGACGGTCGCCGAACTCTCGGTGAGCCGGTCGGCCAGCAGCGTGGTCAGCAGGAACGGCGCCAGATGGTTGACCTGCAACGTCTTCTCGTGGCCGTCCTTCGTCTCGCTGCGGTCACCCATCACCCCGCCGGCATTGTTGGCGAGCACATCGATGTGCGGGTACCGCTCGAGCAACTGATCGGCGAGTGCGCGGACCTGCCCCAGGTCGGCGAAGTCGGCCAGCAGATGGTCGGCCCCGATCTCGCGGGCGACCTTGGCGGTCTTCTCCGGTGATCGACCGACGACCACGACCCGGTGCCCGAAGGCGCTCAGTGCTCTTGCCGCGGCGGCGCCGATACCGTCGCTCGCGCCCGTGATCACGATGGTCCTGCGGGTCGGGTCGGTCGCGTCCAGCTCGTCGTTGGTTCCCATCCATCCGACGGTACGCAGCCACCGCTCCCGTAGGCGCCGCGGCATCGGTGCGTCATCCCAACATGACATGATGGCTTCATCAAGTCATCAAGTCATCAAGTCAGGAGCAACATGACCGCAACGCACCCGGACGGCGAGCTCCGACCGCTGTACGAGGTCAAGGCCGATCTGTTCAGAGGTCTGGCCCATCCCTTGCGGATCAGGATCCTCGAAATCCTGTCGGCTGCCGACGAAGTGCCGGTCGGCACGTTGCTCGTCGAGACCCGCCTCGAGGCATCGCATCTCTCACAGCAGCTGGCCGTGCTGCGGCGGCATCGGTTGGTGCTCTCCGAACGCCGGGCGAGTCAGGTCTTCTACCGTCTGGCGTATCCGCAGGTGGCCGACCTGCTGCGGATCGCCCGCGAGTTGCTCGGCCAGATCCTCGTCGGCAGTGACGACCAGCTGCGCAACGCCGAGGCGCTCCCACCCGTGGGTTCTGCTTTCCCCGAGCGTGATCGATGACCGCGGCCGGAGTGGTGCGCGGCCTGCGGTCGCTGGCACCCTCCCTCGAGGACTACCGGCTGGTGCCGACCACCTGGCGTCCCGATCTGCTGGCCGGGCTGACCGTCGGGGTCGTCGCCCTGCCGCTGGCGCTGGCCTTCGGTATCAGCTCGGGAGCCGGGCCGCAGGCCGGCCTGGTGACAGCGATCGTGGCGGGCGTCGTCGCCGCGGTCTTCGGTGGCTCGGCGGTCCAGGTGTCCGGTCCGACGGGCGCGATGGTCGTCGTGCTGGCGCCCATCATCGCGGCGCACGGTGTCGGATCGGTGGCGCTGCTGAGCGTCATGGCGGGGGCTCTGGTGGTCGTGGCCGGTGTGCTCCGGGTCGGCAGGGTGATCGCCTACCTGCCCTGGCCGGTGATCGAGGGATTTACCCTGGGGATCGCGATCGTCATTGCGCTGCAACAGGTTCCCACCGCTCTGGCGGGAAGTGCTCATTCGACGAACTCAGCGGTCGCAGCCGTCCAGGCAGTCGGCTCCACGGATCCCACACGGGCCGCGTGGGCCCTCGGAGCGGCTGCTGTGGTCGCCGTTCTGATGGAAGCGGGCCGCCGGTTCGCGCCCAGGTTCCCGTCCTCGATCGTGGCCGTCGCAGCGGTGACGCTCCTGGCGATGGTGCTGTCGGCTCCGCTGGCGACCATCGGTCGGCTGCCGGCGGGTCTGCCCACCCCGGCAGTGCCGCACGGCTCGGCGCCGTTGATGATCTCTTTGCTCGGACCGGCCTGCACCGTGGCAGCTCTCGCCGCCATCGAGTCGTTGTTGTCGGGGCGGGTGGCAGCTTCGATGGCGGACAACGGACCCTTCGATGCCGACCGGGAACTGGTCGGCCAGGGCCTGGCGTCCATCGCGGCCGGGTTCTTCGGCGGCATGCCGGCCACCGGCGCGATCGCACGGACTGCGGTCAACGTCCGCAGCGGAGCGCGCTCCCGGCTGGCTGCACTGACCCATGCGCTGGTGTTGCTGGTGCTCGTGCTCTTCGCCGGGTCTCTCGTGGCACACATCCCGCTGGCGGCCCTGGCCGGGGTGTTGATCGTGACGGCGACCAGGATGATCAGCCGGCACGTTCTGCGGGCGGTGCTCGGGGCCGGCCCAGGTGCTGTCGTGACCTGCGGTGTCACCGCGATCGTCACGGTGTCGCTCGATCTGGTCTACGCAGTCGCGATCGGGGTGGTGGTTGCGGTGGTGCTGGCCATGCGGGCCCTGGCACGGACGAACGTCGCCCACCGCGAGCAGCTCCCGGATACCCGCCCCGGTGACGAGCGCATCGCACTGTTCCGCATCGACGGGTCGTTGTTCTTCGGTGCAGGAGAACGGATCTCCGAGAGCATCGGGGCGGCCTGGGACGTCGAGGTGGTGATCCTGCGCCTGTCGCAACTGCAACTGTTCGATGCGACCGGAGCCAGGCAGTTGGCAGAACTCGTCCAGCAACTGGAGCGACGCGGCATCACCGTCATCCTCAAGGGGATCCGGCCGGAGCACCGCAAGCTGGCCGTCGGCCTGGGCGTCGTCTCCTCGCTCCGTCACCGAGCGCACCTGACCACCGACCTCGAATCCGCGGTCAGCCACGCCCGTTCGCACGTCGCCCGCGCCGCAGCCGGCGGGTAGACGACCTCGCGGTGCGGGGACGTGATCAGCGTTACTGATCAGTAACTCATCCCTGGCGACCTGCTGATCTGCGTGCATAGTGGGGGAAGAACATCGGTTCACCCCAGCAGATCGGACGACGATGACCGAGACTCCCGACACCCCGGTGCCCTTCCTGCCCAGCGACTTCTTCAGCTTCCAGGGCAAGCTCACCGACGCCGAGCAGCAGTACGTGCTCCGGATCCGGGAGTTCTTCGAGTCCCAGGTCGCACCGATCATCGACAAGTACTGGTTGGCCTCGGATTTTCCGCATCAGCTGATCGCCGGACTTGCCGAGCTGGGCGTGTTCGGATCCGCGATCCCGGAGATCCGGCAGTTCGAGACCAGCGCCGTCGCCCGCGGCTGGATCGCGCTGGAGATGGCGCGGGTCGACGCCGGCTGCGCCACCTTCGTCGGCGTCCAGAACGGATTGTCGATGGGCTCGATCGATGTCGGCGGTTCGCCGGAGCAGAAACAGCGTTGGCTTCCTGCGATGGCGAAGGGTGAACTGTTGGGCGCCTTCGGGTTGACCGAACCCTACTCGGGCTCGGACTCGGCCAAGGGACTGCGGACCGTCGCCCGCCGCGACTCAGGCGGCTGGGTCCTGGACGGTGCGAAGCGCTGGATCGGCAACGCCACCTTCTCCGACTTCGTCGTCATCTTCGCCAAGAGCGCTGAGGACGGTCAGGTCAAGGGTTTCGTGGTGCCGACGGACTCCGAAGGCTTCTCTGCCACCAAGATCGAGAACAAGATCGCGCTGCGGACGGTGCAGAACGCCGACATCACCCTCACCGGTGTCCGGGTCCCCGAGGAGAACCGGCTTGCCGGCATCGAGAGCTTCCGCGACGTGGCGACCGTGCTGCGGTTGACTCGCTGCGACGTCGCCTGGCAGGCCATCGGGATCTCGATCGGCGCCTACGAGGCGGCGGTGACGTACGCCCAGGAACGCGAGCAGTTCGGCAAGCCGATCGGTGCCCATCAGCTGGTGCAGGACCTGTTGGCCCGCTGTCTGGCAAACATCACCGCGAGCATCGCGCTCTGTGTCCAGGCTTCGACGCTGCTGGACGAAGGACGGCAGCGCGACGAGCACTCGGCGCTGGCGAAGTCGTTCGCCACCTCGCGCATGCGCGAGACCGTCGGGTGGGCCCGAGAGGTGTTGGGCGGCAACGGCATCGTCCTGGACAAGGGAGTCGCCCGGTTCTTCGCGGACGCCGAAGCGATCTACTCCTACGAGGGCACCAGGGAGATGAACTCGCTGATCGTCGGACGCTCGATCACCGGGCACAACGCCTTCGTCTGAGCTCCGTCGGAGCTACCTCGGAGCGTTCGATCCGGAGCCCGGCCGGGTGCCGCCCCGGGCCTGCACCCGACTCGTCAGTGCAGCCGGAGCTTCATTCCGATGTGACTCGCCTCGAACCCGAGCCGTTCGTAGAAGCGGTGCGCGTCGGTGCGGCTGCGGTCGGTGGTGAGCTGGACGAGCGCCGCGCCCTCCGCCCGCGCCCGGTCGATGGCCCACTGCACGTACCGCCGGCCGAGTCCCTGACCGCGAGTGACGGCCGAGACCCGCACCGCTTCGATGATCACCCGGGTCGAGCCCAGCCGCGACAGTCCGGGAATGGTGGTCAGCTGCATCGTGCCGATCACCGCGCCGTGCTGCACGAGAACGCTGAGCAGCTGACGGGGGTCGGCGGTGATGTCGTCGAAGGCGGTCCGGTAGCGCGGGTCGTCCGGATCCTGCTCGCGGTTCACGCCGAGCTGGTCGTCCCTCAGCAGCTCGACGATGCGCGGAACATCCTCTGTCGCTGCCCGTTCCACCCGTACACCGTCGCCGAGGTCTGCCAGTACTTCCCGGACCGTGGAGTTCGTCATCGGACCAGCGAATCACACCCCGCGGCGCGTTCCCGACCCGGCACGTCCGGCACCGTCAGGGAACAACGACCACCCGACGATCCGCGGCGCCGGCGGCCGCCCAGGCGTTGGCGCCGAAGGATCTCGCGCGTTCCAGGCCCGCATCGGACCTGCCGCCGGCGATGATCGTGGGTGCGCCCAGGATGCGCGCATTCTGGACCGCCAGCAGATCCGCAGTGCCGGTGGCGCCGAGAATCAGGACCGTACTCAGCGTTCCGCGCTCCGCGATGCGTCTGCTCAATGGCAGCCAGGAGGACAGGCCGGGGTTCACGGCGGCCGCGACGACGGTCGGGTCAGCACCGTCGGGAAGGGGTACCGACCAGCCTGCGGGAACCGGGATGCGCTCGGCGCAGGTGCCGTAGGGCGCTGCGGTGCCACCCGTGTAGACGAGAACCCCGTCGGCAGTGCTGGCGACGGCATCGACGCCGGGGATGGCCGGCCAGCTGTCGTCGCTGCCGTAGTGCCGGCCGCTCATCAGTGAACGGACGACCGGATGGGGGCCGGCCGCGACCAGCTCGAGGATCTCGGTGGTCACGCTCGCAGCTGGGTTCGGGAAGTCGTCGTACTGCGGGGTCGCGTGGTGCATCGAGGAACAGGGCCGGCATCAGGACCCGGATGCTGTCGACCGCTATGCCCCAGATGCCCGGGCCCGACGGATCGGCGACGAGCATCCGCTCACCGTGCAGGCGGGGGAGCTGTTGTTCGGTGACGACGACGCGCTGTTCGACCTGCTGATCGAAGATCTCGTCGCCGCGGTGGCCGGCTGGCCGCGCCGCGGCTGAGCGATCTGCTGGGGCGCCGCGGAGCCGCCGGACATCAACCGGTGGGTCAGGCCGGGTCCGGCTCGGTCTCCAGATCGACCGGCGGCTCGGCGCCGTCGCGCTCGTCCCGGTCGGCCCAATCGATCAGCGCGCTGAGGTCGAACACCGCCTCGTCGATACCGCCGTGCAGATCTCCCAGCTCCGCAAAGCGTTGCGGCACGGTCCGAATGGTGAAATCGCGCGGGTCGGCATCGTCGATCTCGTCCCACCGGATGGGGGTGGACACCCGGGCATCCGGAACCCCGCGAACCGAGTAGGCGGCGGCGATCGTGTGGTCGCGGGCGTTCTGGTTGTAGTCGACGAACAGCGCCGCCGGATCACGGTCCTTGCGCCACCAGGTGGTGGTCACGTCGTCCGGGGCTCGTCGCTCCACCTCCCGGGCGAACGCCAGCGCGGCACGGCGGACCTCCTGGTGACCGAACTCGGGGTGGATCCGGACGTAGATGTGCATGCCGGAACCGCCGCTGGTCTTGGGGAACCCGACGGCCCCGAGTTCGTCGAGCACTTCGTGCGCGACGTGCGCCACCCGCCGCACCTGCGCGTAGCTGGACTCCGGGCCGGGATCGAGATCGATCCGCCACTCGTCGGGCTTCTCCACGTCCGCACGCCGGGAGTTCCAGGGGTGGAACTCGACCGTCGACATCTGCGCGCACCACAGCACGTCGGCGACCTTGGTGACGCAGACCTCGTCCGCAGTTCGCTTGTACCGGGGGAAGAAGACCTGCACCGTTTCCAACCACGGCGGTGCTCCGTGCGGAATGCGCTTCTGGTGCACCTTGTCTCCGGCCAGGCCGGTCGGGAAGCGGTGCAGCATGCACGGGCGATCGCGCAGGGCGTTGACGATGCCGGGGCCGACGGCGAGGTAGTACTCGGCCAGCTCGCGCTTGGTGGCGCCGATCTCCGGGAAATAGATCCGATCCGGATTGCTGATGCGCACAGCCAAGCCGTCGGACTCGAGCTCGATCGCCGGGGAGCTGCCAGAAGGGGCCACGGGCGTCACCGTACCCAGATGCCCGTCGCGTCAGCCAGCATCGGTCTCAATCGTCCGGCAGGGTCGGCATCGAGTAGCCGGTGTTGCGACCCACCAGCACGCCGCGCCGGACGGCGTCGGTGCCGAACTTGCTGCGGATCGCATCGACGGCGGAATCGATGGCCGGGCCGGTGTTGTCGTCGAAGGGCAGCGTCGGTTGCTCGTCGTCCTCGATGTTGGTGACGGCGATCCCGACCAACGTGATGCCGCGATCGACGATCAGCGGGCGCGCCGCTACGATCAGGCCGCGGGCAGTTGCCAGGATCTCGTCGGTGGAATCGGTTGCGCTGCTGAGGGTCCTGGAGCGGGTGGCCTTGTCGAAGTCGGCGAAGCGCAGGCGCAGCACCACCGTTCGCCCGGCCCGCTCAGCCTTGCGCATCCGGCCGGTGACGCGTTCCACGAGCGCGATCAGGGTGGCGTCGATCTCGCCGACAGTGTGGACGCCGCGCCCCAGGGCCCGCTGGGCGCCGATGGAGCGCCGGCGCCTGCCGACCGTCACCCGGCGCGGGTCCCGCAGATTCGCCAGGTCCAGGAGATGGCGCCCTCCGTGGGGACCGAGCAGTGACGTCAGTGTCGGCAGGTCGGTGACCGCGAGTTGGGCGACGGTGTCGATGCCGACGGCATGCAGCTTGGCGGACGTCACCTTCCCGACACCCCAGAGGCGTTCCACCGGAAGTGGGTGCAGGAAGGCGCGTTCGCCGTCGACAGGGACCACGAGCAGGCCGTCGGGTTTGGCCGCGGCAGAGGCGACCTTGGCCAGGAACTTGGTCCGTGCGACCCCGACCGTGATCGGCAGCCCGACTTCGTCCGCCACGCGGCGGCGCAGCCGCTCGGCGATCCACGGGGCCGAGCCCACACTGCGACGCAGTCCGCGGACATCCAGGAAGGCTTCGTCGATCGAGATGCCCTCGACCAGCGGGGTGGTGTCGCGGAAGATGTCGAACACCTTGCGGCTCGCCTCGGAATACTCGGCGAACCGGCCGGGGACGACGATCAGACCCGGGCACATCGCCCGCGCCTGGGCGCCCCCCATCGGCGTGCGGATGCCGAAGGCCTTCGCCTCGTAGCTGGCGGCCACGATGATGCCGCCACCGACCGCAACCGGCCGACCGCGCAGTTTCGGATCGTCCCGCTGCTCGACGGAGGAGAAGAACGAGTCGAGGTCGGCATGCAGGATCCCGGGCGGTTCCTCGAAACCTTCGGTAGCAGAAGCTGACACGAACACATGTTCGCATCCGGCCCCGACAACGGGGAAGAGGTGGTGGTGCGCAACGGCCCCGAACCTCGCAGGAGGTCCGGGGCCGCTGGGGTGAGCGGATGAGCGTCAGGCGGTCAGTGCTTCCGCCGGACTCACGGCCGCGATGCTGTGCGCCTCGCCGACGGCGAGGTTGGTCAGGGTGCCCCGGTGCGAGTGCAGCCCGGCGGCCAGCGCCGCGTCCGCGGTCGTCGCGGCCAGCCAGCCGTGGCTCGCCACGGCGGTGACGTACGGCAGGGTGGCATTGGTGAGCGCGAACGTCGAGGTCCGGGCCACCGCTCCCGGCATGTTCGCCACGCAGTAGAAGACCGAGTTGTGCACGGTGAAGGTCGGCTCCGCGTGGGTGGTCGGTCTGGTGTCCTCGAAGCAACCGCCCTGGTCGACCGCGATGTCCACCAGCACCGATCCGGGCTTCATCTGCGAGACCAGATCGTTGGACACCAGCTTCGGAGCCTTGGCGCCAGGCACCAGGACGGCGCCGATCACCAGGTCGGCGGTGCGTAGTTCTTCGGCGATCGAGAACGCGGTGGAGGCGAGCGTCCGGACGGCGCCGCCGAACTGGACGTCCAGCCGCCGCAGGGTCGGGATCGAGAGGTCGAGAATGCTCACCTCGGCGCGCATGCCGAGCGCGATCTCGGCCGCGTGCATGCCGGACACTCCACCGCCGAGGACGACGACCTTCGAGTTGGTGACGCCGGGGACACCGCCGAGCAGCACACCGCGACCGCCCTCGTTGCGCATCAGGTGGTAGGCCCCGACCTGAGGTGCCAGGCGACCGGCGATCTCGCTCATCGGCGCGAGCAGCGGCAGCGACCGATCGGGCAGCTGCACGGTCTCGTAGGCGATGGAGGTCGTTCCGGACGACAGCAGCACATCGGTCAGCGGGCGGTCGGCCGCCAGATGCAGGTAGGTGAACAGGGTCAGATTGTCGCGCAGCCGGTGGTACTCGGCGGCGATCGGCTCCTTGACCTTGATCACCAGCTCGGCGTCGGCCCAGACCTGATCGGCTGCGCGTTCTGCATCGCCCCCACCGTCCACGATCGTCGCGCCCGCGGCTGCGTACTCCTCGTCGGTGATGAGGGAACCCATCCCGGCCCCGGCCTGCACCGAGACGGCGTGGCCGGCGGCGACGAGGTGGTGGGCACCCGCGGGGGTCAGCGCGACCCGGTACTCATGGTTCTTGATCTCGCTGGGGACGCCGATGCGCATGGGAGTTCCTCGGATCTCGACAGTGACTGGCGGCCGCTCGGCTGCAGTGGTCCGCAGATCGGCTGAATCGGCGGAGCGGTTCACGAGCGGCGGATGATTGAAGTATGAATATGACGCCGATCGACCGCCAGATGAACAGCCGAAGATTCGCTAGAATCGAAGTGTGTCAGTGGAAAGTTCGAAATCGCAGCTGGGCGGTGCGGGGCGATCGAAGGTTGTTCGGGCGGGCGCGGCGCTGCTGGCCGATCGCCCTGATGCGCGCACGCCCGCGCGCTCGGACGTCGTCGACCGGGACATCCACCGGCTGCTCGCCGCCGACGGCCGGATCGCCAACAATGCGCTCGCGGAACGGGTCGGGATAGCAGCCTCGACCTGCCTCGCACGGGTGCGCGCCCTCCGCGAGAGCGGGGCGATCCGCGGGATCCATGCCGATGTCGATCCGGCGGCGCTGGGGCTCCCGCTGCAGGCGATGATCGCGGTGCGGGTGCAGTCGGGCTCGCGCAGCCACATGATGGCCTTCGCCGACCACATCCGGAGACGGCCCGAGGTGCGCAACGTCTACTTCCTGGCCGGCGCCGATGACTTCCTGGTGCACGTGACCGCCGCCGACAGTGCCGCGCTGCGGGAGTTCGTGGTGGACGAGCTCTCCGCACGTCCCGAGGTGGCGCTCACCGAGACCAACCTGATCTTCGAGCACCTCCGCGGCGCGGGCCTGCCCGGCTGACGGTGGTCGTCCGAGGGCGCGGTGACGAGTAGATGGACGTCGATCGCTGTTTCCGCAGGAGCACCTGCCGGAATGCTCGTCGAGGGCCATGTTCTCGTCACGCGACGGCGAGGCCCGGCGGCGGGTGACGGAATGCAGCCGCCGGCAGGGGTTTCCGCCGGTGCTCCTGCGAGTTTGCTCGACGAGCGGCCGTTCCGCGTCAGCCGGGGGCAGGCGAGCAGTGCCCGGTCACTGCGCCGGCCCAGGCGCAGGCGTCTGCCACGGTCCGCGCCCACACCTGCGGATGCGTCGACCAGAAGTCATGACCCACGCCCGGGACGATCGAGAACGACCCGTTCGGGACCAGCGCCGCGAGCTGCTCCAGCGGCCACGACGGGCGGATGTCCTGCTCGGCAGCGATGAACTGCATCGGCACCGGGCAGTCGGCGAGTCGGCGCCACAGATCGGGACGATGGATCCACTCGGAGAACGACGCGGACAGCGAGGCGTGAACTGCGGGTTCCCAGGCGATCTCGACCGCAGGTTCGGTGGCTCTGCCTGCTTCGTAGGCCTCGGACCAGGAGCGATCGCGTTGGTATCCGCGGCCCGCGATGCCGACGACGGCCCGCACCGCCTGCGGATGCTCCACCGCGTACCTCACCGCCAGGTCGCTGCCCCACGAATGGCCGATGACGATCCACTGCTGGACGCCGGCGTCGTCGCGGATGCTCTCGAGGTCCGTCAGCGCCTGCTCCATCGTGTGTGCACCTCCGCCCGATCTGCCGACGCCGCGTGGCTCGGGATACCAGGAGCGATTGTCCGGCGGAGCCAGCTCGTCCAGCTCGAGGTACTGGACGCACCCGGGACCGCCGGTCAGGACGGGGACGTCCGGGCCCTGACCACGTACGCCGACGTGCAGCGAAACGTCCCCCACCCGAACGGTGCGTGATTCCACGCTGCGGACGCTACCTGGGGCCGGAGTGGGAGCGGCCCGACATGGCTGTGATGATCCCGAAGGTGACCAGGAAATGGACGTCGATCGCTGTTTCCGCAGGAGCACCCGCCGATTCGCGCGTCGAGGGGCACGTTCTCGTCACCACACGGCGAGGCCCGGGGCCGCGGGTGACGGAAAGTGGCCGCTCGTGCGACGTTTTCGCAGGTGCACCTGCGGGTTTGCTCGGCGGGCGGCAGTTCTGCGTCAGTGCTGCGCACCGGTCGGGGATCTCGACTCCTTCGTCGCTCGATCAGCGGGGGTCGTCGGGTGATCGCCCTGCGGCGGCCGTTCTGCGACAGCCGTCTGCCATTCGCGCCGCGCCCGTGAGCTACCCGCCGAGGACGATGCCGTCCGGGATGGTGGCCGGAGCATCGTCCTCAGTGAGGACCACGTCGCCGCGGGCGGTGACGTCGGCGCCGAAGGTCCAGTCGCCGCGGACGGTCAGTGAGCGGGCCTGCCGGAGCGACGGTGGACCGGCGGGGAAGCGCTGCTCGAATCCCTTGACCAGCTTGAAGAATCGGCTGTCCAGATCGACCAACGGATCGTCGGCGCCGGCAGGCAGGTCGGACACCAGGCGGCCGTGCTCGTCCAGGCGGTAGACGTCCGAACGCACGAGCAGCAGATCGTTGGTCGTCTTCACCGGCAGGAACCGGCTCCGCGGGACCTGCAGGGCGACGGCGCCGTCGAACACCTCGACCGCGGCGCCCATCGCCGACTCGATCTGGATCACCGGCGTGGAGGAGGAGTCGCTGGGGTCGACGGTCTTCGCGTTCCGGATCAACGGCAGGCCCAGTACCCCGTCGCGTTCGGTCAGCGTGTCGGCGAGCACCCGCAGGTCGAACCAGAGGTTGTTGGTGTGGAAGTAGCGATGCCGGGTGATGTCGTCGGCGAGGGTGATCTCCTCCTTCGGGGTCTGCGCGGTCTCGCGGAGCACCAGCCGCCCGTCCGCCTTGCGCACCACCAGGTATCCGCCCTTGACGTCTGCGGCGGTACGAGTGCAGACCTCGGCAGCGTACGGCGCCCCTGATGCGGCGAACCAGCCGGCGATCCGCGGATCCGGTGCTGCACCGAGGTTGTCCGAGTTCGACACGGAGGCATACCGAAAGCCCTTGTCCAGCAACGCTTCCAGGATGCCAGAGGTGCTCAGCGCTGTGTACAGGTCGCCATGTCCGGGCGGGCACCACTGCATCGACGGATCCGAAGGCCACTGCACCGGGGTGAGATCGTCCACCCGCAGCTTGGGCTCGCGGTTCTGCAAGAAGTCGGCAGGGAGGCCGTCGATCGCTAGTTCCGGGTACCTGGCCAACGTACGCAGGGTGTCGTCGCGGGTGCGGAAGGAGTTCATGAACACCAGTGGCAGGGCGACGTCGTGCGACTTCCGCAGGTGCAGCACCTGCCGCACGATGACGTCCAGGAAGCTCAGCCCGCCGCGGACCGGCAGCAGCGACTTCGCCTGCTCCATCCCCATCGACGTACCGATACCGCCGTTGAGCTTGATGATCGCGGTCTGCGCGAGCGCCGAGCGCTGCTCGTCGTCGCCGATCTGCACATCAGCCAGCGCGGTGACGTCCTGCAGTGGGTCGATGTCGGCCTCGTGCACCATCCCGGTCGCACCGGACTCCAGATCCCGGTAGAACCGGGAGAACACCGCGATGGCCTGGGGCGGCAGCCCGTCGGCGGCCATCAGTTCCTGGGCCTGACGCAGTCCCTCGTCGCTCATGGCGGCAAGGGTAGGGGACGCCGCGGGTACCCGCCGACACCACCCGGCCGCACCTCGGCGGACCCGGGCCGACCCGCCTCGCCCCCTCACGCCCCGCTCCGTCACGCCCCCCTCACGGCGTACACCCGGGCCCGCGACGCCCAGGGCAGGGCTTCAGCCGCTGGCCAGCCCGATGAGCCGCGCGGCCTTGAGTTCCGTCTCGGCCCACTCGGCCTGTGGATCGGAGGCCCAGGTGATCCCGGCGCCCGTGCCGAAGGCGATCGTCCCGGCAGACCGGGTGAAGGTGCGGATACCGACCGCCAGGGCTGCCGTCCCGCGGTCGGCGTCGACGAAACCGAAACACCCGCAGTAGGGACCGCGCGGGGTGGGTTCAAGCCTGCCGATCACCTCGAGAGCGCTGATCTTGGGTGCCCCCGACACGGATCCCGGCGGGAACGTCGCCCGCAGGATGTCCTCCCAGCCGAGTCCGGGTCGAAGGCGTGCCGCGACGGTGGACACCAGGTGGGCCAGGCCCGGATGCTCCTCCCGCGCGAGCAGCGAGGTGACCCGTACCGATCCGGCGACGGCGACCCGGGAGAGGTCGTTGCGCACCAGGTCGCAGATCATCACGTTCTCCGGGAAGTCCTTGTCGGCGAACGGTTCTCCCGGCGCCGCCGTGCCCTTGACCGGCGCCGAGAGCAGCCGGTCGCCGTCGCGCCGCAGGAACAGCTCCGGCGATGCGCTCACCACCCAGTCGGCGCCCAGGTCGAGCATCCCCGACCACGGCGCCGGGTTGCCCCGCAGCAGGCGCGCGCTCAGCCCGGCAGGGTCCGCCCCGGTGTCGTCGGCGGTCAGGATCCTGCAGAGGTTGACCTGGTACACGTTGCCGGCGGCGATCGCGTCCCGGATGAGTTGCACGCCGGTGCGGTACTCCTGCGCCGAGAGGGACGAACGCCAGGCCGTCCGGTCCGGTCCGCGCCAGCCCGGTGGAGTGGCGGTCGGGTGGCGCATCGTGCCGACCCGCTCGAACCGGTAGCCGGTGAGTCGTCCTTCGAACGTCCCGACGACGGCCCACCAACCGCCGCCGTCCAGCACCTCGGGTCGGACCTGCAGATCGACGACCTCGACGAGACCCTCGGCCGCGAGTGGGCCGAAGACGGCTCGTGCCGGGCGGGAGCCACCGACCCGGAGCGCGGGGGAGTCAGCCACCGGAAGGGGCCTGGTACCGGTTCCGCGCATGGGAGGAATGTACGGCGCGGGCTCTAGACTCACCCCGGGTGACGAGGTCGTGCTCGTCCTGGAAGTGCGATGCGGCGCGTGAGATGCGTGGGCAGGGAGCGGAGAATCGTCATGACCGAACCGGGGGCGGTCGGCGGGGCCGGGACAGGCGCCGCGACGGGGACCTCCGAGCAGGACGCCTCGGACCGGATCTGGACGATCCCCAACGCGCTGTCGGTCCTCAGACTCCTGGGCGTGCCGCTGTTCCTGTGGTTGCTGCTCGGACCGCAGGAGGACGGCTGGGCGCTCGTCGTGCTCGTGGTCAGCGCGTTCACCGACTGGGCAGACGGCAAGCTCGCCCGGCTGCTCGGCCAGTACTCCAAGCTCGGCGAGTTGCTGGACCCCGCCGCCGACCGGTTGTACATCTTCGCGACGCTGATCGCCTTCGTCATCCGCGGGATCATCCCCTGGTGGGCCGCTGCGCTGCTGATCGCGCGTGATGTCGTCCTCGGCCTTGCGATCCCGGTGCTCCGCCGGCACGGCTACCCGCCGCTGCCGGTGCACTACCTGGGCAAGGCGGCCACCTTCTGCCTGCTGTACGCCTTCCCGCTGCTCCTGCTGGCGCAGGGCGAGGCGCTCGTCCAGCGGATCGCCGAGCCGTTCGGGCTGGCCTTCACCGTCTGGGGCATGGCCTTGTACCTCTGGGCCGGCGCGTTGTATCTGCAGCAGGTGACCTGGGTGATCCGAAGGACGCCGGTGCGACTGTCGTGGGGGCAGGCACTGCGACCCGATTCCTCGATGGTCTCGACCGCGCCGGTGGACAAGCCAGCCCGGAGCGCCGGTGGCTGACCACCGCCAGCCGGAGCCCCTGGAGCCGCAGCAGCCGCCGGACCCCCGGGAGCCCCGGGAGCCCCGGGAGCCGCAGGAGCCGCCGGAGTTGCTGGAGCCGCCGGAGTTGCTGAAGGCCGATGCGGTCTCCAGACAGGTCGCGCCGAGCGGCTCCAGCACCGACACCGCACCGCGCGAGTTCGGCCTGGCGTGGCTGCAGGGCATGGCCAACGATGCGCTCGACCCCGGTTATGCCGCTGCTGCACGACGCCGCTCGCCGACGACACCGGGCTCGGGAGTGCGGCGACACGCTCCGTCGACCGCGGTACGGCTGGCCGTCGCGATGCTGGTGGCCGGACTGTCCGTCGGCATCGCCGTGGGATGGCGTCAGCTCACCGCCCCTGCCGATGCGAAGGCCCGCTCGGCCGTCCTGCAGGACGTGCGGGTCGCCCAGTCCCGACAGGACGTGTTGGCGGCCCGGGCCGAGGAACTCGACGCGCAGATCCGCGGGCAGCAGATGCTCGCCGGTGCGGGCGGTCCGCTCCGCTCGGTCACCGCGCTCCGTGACGACGCCGCGCTCACCGACGTCACCGGGCCGGGGGTGCAGTTGACGGTCGACCAGGCGGACAGCACCACGCCGATCCTCGACCGTGACCTGCAATTCCTGGTCAACGGGCTCTGGGAGGCCGACGCCGAGGCGGTCTCGGTCGGCGGGGTGCGACTGCGTTCCACCTCGGCGATCCGGCAGGCCGGCGGCGCGATCCTGGTCGACAACCGGCCGGTCTTCTGGCCGATCACGATCGACGCGATCGGCGACCCGGAGGCCGTCCAGGTGGCACTCGTGTCGACCGCCGGTTACGGCCGGATGCTGTCGCTCAAGTCCAACTACGGCGCGGGGTTCACCATGGCCACCGCCGAGTCCTTGACGTTGCCGGGGGGTGGTACCGCCGAGCTGCGGTACGCGGACGCGCCCGCCAGCACCTCCACCAGCACCTCAACCGGCGTGTCCACCGCCGGTCGGTCCACCGACCTGCCGACCGAGAACGAACCGGAGCCCCCGCGATGACCGAATCGACAGCACCGCCGGCCGCCGACAGTGCGGCGCATCCAGCAGCGGGACGATGGTCGGCGATCGTCTTCGCGGTCGTCGCGTTGCTGGCCGGCGCCGTCATCGGCCTGCTGGCGTCGCCCTCGGTGCCGGACTGGCTCGCTCCGTATCTGCCGATCGCCGTCGTTGCCGCCCTGGACGCGTTGTTCGGCGCGCTGCGCGCATTCCTGCAGCGGATGTTCGACTCCCGGGTGTTCGTCGTGTCGTTCATCGGGAACGTCCTGGTGGCCGCGTTGATCGTCTTCCTCGGTGATCAGTTGGGTGTCGGCTCGCAGCTGTCGACGGCGGTCGTCGTCGTGCTCGGCATCCGGATCTTCGCCAACGTCGCCGCGATCCGCCGTCAGGTCTTCCACGCATGAGCGGCCCGCAGGACGGAGCGCGGGACGGGCCGTCGACGGCCGGGACGGCGGCAGTCCACACCTCCCACGGGACTCCCCGACGCAGGCGTTCCGTGACCGCGGTCGTCGCCTTCATTCTCGTCGCGCTGCTGGGTTTCGGCTTCGTCACCCAGCTGCGCAGTACCGCGGCCGGCGACAATCTCGAAGCCCTGCGCTCCGACGATCTGGTGCAGATCCTGGATGGCCTGCAGCAGCGCGAGGACGATCTGAACGCCGAGATCCGCACCCAGGAAGCGACCCTGCAAGGACTGCTCGCCGGCGGTGCGAGCTCTGGGGAAGCTCTGGCCGAAGCGCGGAAGCAGGCTTCGGAGCTGGAGATCATCAACGGCGTCGCGCCCGCCGCCGGGCCCGGCATCACCCTGCGGATCGGCGATCCGGCCCGTGCGGTGAGCCCGGAGTTCCTGCTCGACACCGTCCAGGAGCTCCGCAATGCCGGAGCCGAGGCGATCCAGATCGGCGCGGTGCGGATCGGGGTCGACTCCGCGTTCGTCGGGGATGCGGCCTCCCTGCAGATCGACGGCAAGCCCGTCAGCCGACCGATCAGCGTGAAGGCCATCGGCGAGCCGGCCACCCTCGCCGCGGCCATGTCGATTCCCGGCGGGGTGGTCGACTCCGTCCGCCGGGTGGGCGCGACCATCGACGTCGGCCAATCCCGGTCGATCAGCATCACCGCCTTGCGGACGCCGCGAGCCCCGATCTACGCTCGCCCGGCTGGATGACCCCGGTGATGTCCGGGCGGGCGACGCACCTGTCACCGCCGACGCCGTCGCTGCGTCGGGCCGATCCGAGTTCGTTCCCCGATCCGTTGATGAGGAAGGCACGTCTGTGATCCCTGAGGACCTGCAGTACAGCTCCGACCACGAGTGGGTCCGCACCACGTCCGGCGACGCCGTCCGGATCGGCATCACCGACTTCGCGCAGGGAGCGCTGGGCGACATCGTGTACGTCCAGTTGCCCGATCTGGGCAGCACCTTCAGTGCAGGCGACACCATCGGCGAGGTCGAGTCGACCAAGTCGGTGTCCGATCTCTTCGCGCCCGTCGGCGGGACCATCGTGACGCGCAACGAGGCGCTCGATGCCGCCCCTGAGACGGTCAACTCCGATCCCTACGGCGACGGCTGGATGGTGGAGATCCAGTTCGACGATCCGGCCGAACTGGAGAACCTGATGGACGCGGACGCCTACGGCAACCAGGTCGGCGGCGAGTAGGGCCGCACTGCCCTCGCTGCCCGCACCCGTCCAGCGGCGGGCGCGGGTGGCACCGGGTCCCGTCGCGCGGAACCCGGTGCAGCGCACAGCATTCAGCGCTGGTTGACCGCGTCGCGCCAGGCCACCAGATCCCGGACCTTGCCGTAGTCGAGTTCCTCGTCGAGGGCCACCGTGAACAGCCGGGTGCCCACGTCGTAGAGCTCCTGGGCGTTTCCGGGGTAGTCGCTGACCACTTCGGGCGCCCGTCCCGGGGTGAATGCGACCCCGGCGCTGCGCTCGATCTCCCGGGGGTCGCGGCCGATCTCTGCGCAGCGCTCGTCGAGCACCGCGTGCTTGTGCGCGATCACCTGCGGCTCGCCGAAGCCGTGCCAGATGTCGGCATGGCGGGCCACGATGCGCAGCGTCTTCTGCTCGCCGCCGCCGCCGATCAGCACCGGGATGTCGCGCACCGGTGCAGGGTTCAGTGCGGCCCATCGCTGTTCGATCAGGGGCAGGTCGCGTGCCAGTGCGTCCAGTCGGCCGCCCGCGGTCCCGAACTCGTAGCCGTACTCGGTGTAGTCGCGCTCGAACCAGCCGGAGCCGATGCCCAGGATGAACCGGCCCTCCGACAGGTGATCGATCGTTCGGGCCATGTCCGCCAGCAGCTGGGGGTTGCGGTAGCTGTTGCACGCCACCAGCGGTCCGAGTTCGACCCGCTCCGTGGCCTCCGCCCAGGCGGCCAACAGGGTGAAGCACTCGTAGTGCAGGCCGTCCGGTTCGCCCGCGAGCGGGAAGAAGTGGTCCCAGTTGAAGATGATGTCGACGCCGATGTCCTCCAGGTTGGCGCAGGCCTGCCGCATGTTGGCGATCGAGCGATGCTGCGGCTGGATCTGGACGCCGACCCTGGCCGGTCGGTCGGGGGAGGTGCCGGCCGGGTGCGTGTCGGTGGGGGCTGTGGGGGCAGGGGTCTCGGATGTGCTCACGATGCTGAATGTAGCGCCGCGGGGTCACCCGGTCCCGGTGAGCACCGACGTCGCCCACCGTGACCGGGATGCCCTGGGCGCGGTAGCCTCGACCGCACGGTCCGCGCGGGGTCCGGCCGCCTCGTTGGGGCGCGTCCTGCGCGGGTCCTGCAGTACGGTCAGTACCTCGGGGTCGGCGATCGCCGCCCGTATCTTGCGGGGTGGTTCGCCATCCCTGGTCCGCGGCCCGTCCGGGTCGCGCTCGCCAGCGCTGAAGGGAGCGACGGTATGTCACACGTCGACAACACGCCGCCCGGATCCTTGGGGTCCCCGCAGGGATCGGCCGACTCCGACGCTGCCACCACCTCGATCTTCAAGGCCGTCACGGTCGGCGATCCCGAGCGTCCGGGGGAGCAGACCCTGACCGGTCTGGACGCCCTGCGGCCGGGCACCGCGCTGCTGGTCGTCAAGCGGGGCCCGAACGCCGGATCGCGATTCCAGCTCGACGTCCCGTTGGTGACCGCGGGCCGTCATCCCGAGAGCGAGATCTTCCTCGACGACGTGACCGTGTCGCGGCGGCACGCCGAGTTCCGACGGGTCGACGGCGGTTTCGAGGTCAGCGACACCGGCTCGTTGAACGGCACCTACGTGAACCGCGAACCGATCGAGAGCTCTCTGCTGGTCAACGGCGACGAGGTGCAGATCGGCAAGTTCCGGTTGGTCTTCCTGACTGCCGACGCGGCTGCGGCCGGCGGCGCCGCGGCCGAGCAGTGACCGCAACACGATGACCGCAGCGGGCCTCCCCGCCGGGCAGTCGTGGAGCATCGGCGCCGTACTGGCCCGCTTGAAGCCGGACTTCCCGGAGGTGACGATCTCCAAGATCCGATTCCTGGAGACCGAGGGTCTCATCACCCCGGAGCGCACACCGGCCGGGTATCGGCAGTTCAGCCCGGCCGACATCGAACGGCTCCGGTTCGTGCTCACCGCCCAGCGCGATCACTACCTGCCGCTCAAGGTGATCAAGGATCAGCTGGATGCCCGCTCCCGTGGCCTCGAGCCGGCGACCCCGTCGCCGCGCCTTCCCCGCTCGTTCGGGATCGCGATCGGTCCGGAGACGACCGGATCGGGTGTCGACACCCACCTGCGGATGACGAGGGTCGAACTCCTCGCAGCATCCGGCCTGACCACCGAGCAGCTGCGTGACGTCGAGTCGTTCGGGCTGGTCTCGATCGGCGCTGGTGGTTGGTACGGCGCGGAGGCAGCGCAGATCGCCGCTGCCGCCGCCGAACTGTTCGCCGCCGGGCTCGAAGCCCGTCATCTCCGCCCGCTGCGGACGGCCGCAGACCGGGAGGCCGCGATGATTTCGCAGATGGTCTCCGCGCAGGCGCGGCAGAAGGATCCCGACGCGCGGGAGCGAGCCGAGGCCATGGCAGCCCAATTGGCCGGCACCGTGTTGCGGCTGCATGCGACGTTGGTCCGGGCGGGTTTGCGGCGCGACCTCAGTGGCTGAAGGCCACCTGCGGCGGGACCCGATCAGCAGCGCACCCGCGTGTACCGTCATGGGAAGAATCGGACACCCGGATCGGCACCATCGGGAGGGCACATGATCGAGATGCGGGTCGTCGGCGTTCGCGTCGAAATCCCTTCCCAGCAGCCGATCCTGGTGCTCAGCGAGAAGGACGGACCCCGGAGCCTGCCCATCGCGATCGGCAGTTCGGAGGCCACGGCCATCGCCATGCACCTGCAGGGCATGCGTCCGCCCCGGCCGCTCACCCACGATCTGCTCGGACAGGTGATCCTCGCGCTCGGGCGCTCGCTGCAGGAGGTGCGGGTCGTCGACTTCCGGGACGGCACGTTCTACGGGGAACTCGCATTCGACGACGGCACGGCGGTCTCCGCGCGGCCTTCGGATGCCGTGGCGCTCGCGGTGCGGTTGGACTGCCCGGTGTTGGTGTCGGAGGAACTGCTCGACGAGGCCGGCATCGTGTTGGAGGACGAGGATCCGGACGACGAGGGCGCCGAGGTCATCTTCGAGGCCGACGCCGAACCGGGCGTCGACCCGGACGAGGAAGTTCAGGCCTTCCGCGAGTTCCTGGACTCCGTCTCACCCGAGGACTTCGGACCCGAACGCTCGTGATTCTGGCGTCGCCGGCGTGCCGGCGACCCTAAGCCTCAAGTCAAGGTTGAGAACACGCCGGTCGCATCGTTGACCCGGGGCAGCCACCGGCCTACCGTCGAGACAAGTCACACGCGTGTGATCACCAGCGTGTCATTCATCGGCGCAGGTCGTCGGTGTCAGTTCGTCAGCGCCAGTCCCGATCAGTGCCAGCGTCGATCAGTGCCAGTCCATTCAGTCCCGGTACGCCAGAGGTGCCGCGGAGTCCGAAGTGCCGCAGAGAGGCAGCGCGATGCGCGAGAGTCAGCAGGGTGCGCTGTTCCCGAACGATGCAGTTCCGGACGAGTACACGGGGTACCGCGGGGCCACCGCCTGGCAGGCCGCGGGGATCACCTACCGCCAGCTGGACTACTGGGCGCGGACTTCTCTGGTGGTGCCCACCATTCGCAGTGCGTCCGGCTCCGGCTCGCAACGGCTCTACTCCTTCAAGGACATCCTGGTTCTCAAGGTGGTCAAACGGTTGCTCGACACCGGTGTCTCACTCCAGAACATCCGGGTCGCGGTCGAGCACCTGCGCAAGCGCGGTGTCGAAGACCTGGCGGGTGTCACCCTCTTCTCCGACGGCACCACCGTGTACGAGTGCACCTCGCCCGAAGAGATCGTCGATCTGCTGCAGGGCGGGCAGGGCGTCTTCGGGATCGCTGTCGGCGGTTCGATGCGCGAGATCACCGGCACGCTCGCCGAGTTCCCGGCCGAGCGACTCGACGGCGACACCGTCGTGGCGGCCGAGCAGCGAGGCTCGGACGAGCTCGCCGCCCGCCGGCAGGCCCGCAGCGCCGGCTGATCCGGCACCACTTCTCGAACGTCTGCGCCCGTGCGCAGACGTGTCCATCGACACCACCGCTGAGCCCAGGCCCGGCGGTGGTGTCATGTCGGCGGTGCGCCAGCCCCACGGACGCCGGCAGTCCTGCCGCCGGCGAGGTCGGCCCCTGCCGGTCGGTGACCGGCGGAACAGCGACGAATGGTTCGTTAGGCGCACTAACGAGTTAGTATGAGAGACGTGAGGGCTTCCCGGACCGTCCCGTCGTCTGCCACCGACCCCACCCGGTCGGACGACGATGTCGCCCGCATCCGGCGGGCCGTGCTGGTGCTGGCACGGCGGCTACGTCAGCAAGCGTCCGGCGACACACTCTCGGCCACCGAGATGAGCGTGTTGGGGCGGATCCTGCGGGGCGAGGCGAACACCCCGGGGCGATTGGCGAGGGCAGAGCACGTGCAGCCGCCGTCGATGACCAAGGTGCTGGAGCGTGTCGAGCAGCTCGGCTTCATCGGCCGCCGCCCGCATCCGGACGACGGCCGTCAGCAACTGCTGAGCATCACCGCGCAGGGGACCGAGTTCATCGAACGGACCCGCGAGCAGCGCACCCGGTGGCTCTCCGAACACATCGAGGCGTTGTCCGCGGCCGAGCGCACGGCCCTCGGCCGCGCCGTCGACGCCCTGGAGAAGCTGGCGGACCTGCCGTGAGCACGCCCGCTCGACCGGCTGACACCGCACCGGCCGCGGCCCGGGAGCCCGCGGTCGAGGCGGTTCCCGGCGATCATCCCGGTGCTGCGCCGACGCCCGAAGTCGCCAGGATCACGCTGTTCGCCTCCCTCCGGGTGCGCAACTACCGGCTGTACTTCCTCGGCGGGCTGATCTCGAACAACGGCACCTGGATGCAGCGCATCGCCCAGGACTGGCTGGTCTTCTCCCTCACCGGATCGTCCTTCGCGGTCGGCATCACCACGGCGCTGCAGTTCGGCCCCATGCTGTTCCTCGGCCTGTTCGGCGGGTTGCTCGCAGACCGTTTCCCGCAGCGCCGGCTGCTGCTGATCTCCCAGTGCATCCTCGCGGCTCTGGCGACCACGCTGGCGGTCCTCACGCTGACCGGGTCGATCACGGTGGGCGCCATCTACCTGATCGCCCTCGGGCTGGGGCTCGCGACAGTGATCGACAATCCGGCCCGGCAGAGCTTCGTCGGCGTCATGGTCCCGGCCTCGCTGATGCGCAACGCGGTCTCGTTGAACACCGGTAACTTCCAGCTCGCGCGGCTCACCGGCCCGGCGATCGCCGGCCTGCTGATCGCCTGGATCGGGCCGGGCTGGGCGTTCGCGTTCAACGCGGTGTCCTTCCTCGCGGTCATCACCGGGCTGCTCATGATGCGCACGTCGGAGCTGCAGGCATCGCCGCGCGCCGCTCGCGGCAAGGGTCAGCTGCGGGAGGCGCTCCGCTACGTCAAGGACCGCCCGCACCTGGTCTGGACGATCGTGCTGGTCTTCTTCATCGGGACGTTCGGTTTCAACTTCGCGATCATCCTGACGGCCTACGTCGGCAACGTCTTCCACGGTGGCGCCGGTCTGTACGGCTTCCTCAACTCCACGATGGCCCTGGGTTCGTTGGGTGGGGCGCTGCTGGCCGCCCGTCGTTCGACGGCAACCCTGCGGCTGCTGTTCGCCATCGCTGCCACCTTCGCCGGCATGCTGATCCTGCTCGGCCTGACCCCGTGGCTGCCGCTGTTCTGTGTGCTGCTGGCGCTGACCGGGATGGCCGGGGTCAGCTTCAACAGCCTGGGCAACTCGTCGGTGCAGCTGGCGACCGATCCGATGCTCCGCGGCCGGGTGATGAGCCTGTACTTCCTGGTGCTGATGGGATCGACGCCGATCGGGTCGCTGATCGTCGGCTGGATCACCGAGCACTGGGGTGCCCCGATCGCGCTGATCATCTCCGGGTCGATCTGCCTGTTGGCCAGCATCGGGTGTGCTGCTCTCGCCGCCCGCCAGGCCGGTTTGACGGTGAGTGTGGACCCGCGTCCTGGGCGCCGCCACCTGGTGGTCGAGCCGCGCGCCGCCTGAAACTCCTCAGTCCAGGAGCACTTGGGCAGCCACGGTGACGGCGATGCCGCCGACCCCCAGGATCAGGGCCCAGGTCGTCGAGCCGGTGAGCCACGCAGCCGCCGCAGCGAGCAGGATCAGCCCGCACCCCAGGACGAGGCGCCCCGTCAGGCCCAGCCGGTGGTCCGCATTCGGCGACATCCAGGTGGACCACACGGCGACGAGCGCGACGACGGCGATCACCACGCCGATCCAGCCCCCGACCGGGCCGGCGATCCGGCTGCCGAGCCGGTATCCGACGACGCCCCAGGTGACCCCGAGTGCGATCTCTACGGCGAAGGCGCCTGTCCCGGCGATCCATTCGAGCGGGGTCTCGGGCGTGCCGGGATGCTGGCGGGGCGTGACGGGCGTGGCCGTGGAGGAGGTCATGGATCAAGTGTGAGCACTGCTCTCGCAAAATGCAAGAGCAGTGCTCTCCAAATGTGGCCGAACGACAAAGAAGTCGGAACCCCTTGTCAGGACGTGGAGGGCCCGGTGAGCGCTGCGGACGTGTACGCGTCGATCTCCTCGACGAGTGCGCGCTGGGCGGCCTGGTCCAGGAAGGATGCCGTGACGGCGTTCTTCGCGAGGGCGGCAATCCCGGCCGCGTCCAGCTCGAGCAGCGCGGCAGCGATCCCGTATTCGCGGCTCAACGTGGTGCCGAACATCGGCGGATCGTCGGAGTTGATGGTCACCGTGACCCCGGCATCGACGAACGCGCGGAGCGGGTGCTCCGCGTAGGAGGCGACGGCGCGGGTGGCGATGTTGGACGTCGGACACACCTCCAGCGGGATGCTGCGTTCTGCCAGGTACTCGAGCAACGCCGGGTCCTGGGCAGCGGACGTGCCGTGGCCGATCCGTTCGGCGTGCAGGTGCTCCAGCGCATCCCAGATCGTCTGCGGACCGGTGGTCTCACCGGCGTGCGGAACGGAATGCAGGCCGGCAGCGCGGGCCCGTTCGAAGGCCGGCGCGAACCGGGGTCGGGAGGTACCGATCTCCGGGCCGCCCAGGCCGAACGCGACCAGCGCGTCCGGCCCGCGTTCGACGGCGATGGCGGCGGTCGCCTCAGCAGCGTTCTCGCCGATCTCGCCCGGGATGTCGAAGATCCAGCGCAGCACGATGCCGAAGTCGCGTTCGGCGCTCACCCTGGCGTCCTCGATCGCCTCCAGGTAGCCCTCGATCGGGACGCCCGCCAGCACCGAGGTGTACGGCGTGCAGGTCAGCTCGGCGTAGCGGATCTGTTGCGCCGCCATGTCCCTGGCCACCTCGTAGGTGAGCAGCCGGACGTCCTCGGCGGTGCGGATCAGATCCACCGTCGCCAGGTAGAGCTCGATGAAGTGGGCGAAATCGGTGAATGTGTAGAACTTCGCCAACGCGGCCGGGTCGGCCGGGATCCGGCTGCCGGGATGTCGGGCCGCCAGATCAGCGACGATCCGGGGTGACGCGGAACCGACGTGGTGGACGTGCAGCTCGGCTTTGGGCAGGCCGTCGATGAATGTCTGCAGCGCCGGGCCGGGATTCGGGACCACCGGGCCGGAGGCTGGATCGGTGGATGCGGATCTGATCGGGCTGTGCATGACACGAGATCCTCCCGCACCGCTGCGGCCGAGGTGGAGCCGGTGCAGCAACGGCAGGACGTCTCGGGAACAATGGCATCCGGCTGCGGCACCGACTGCCGCCTGCCTGCCCGCCGCCGGGATCCGGCCGACGGAGGGCACCCGCACCTCCGCCGACCAGAACAGGTGAGCCGTCGTGGCCCTCTCCAGTCTCGCGCCCGAAGACCTGGCCGTGTTCGCGGCCGAACAGCGCGCCGCCTACGACGCGCTGGTCGCCAGGGGCCTGAAGCTGGATCTCACTCGAGGCAAGCCGTCGTCCGCGCAGCTCGATCTGTCGGACGCGCTGCTCGCGCTGCCCACGGGACACCTGGCGGCGGACGGCACCGACGTACGGAACTACGGCGGGTTGACCGGCCTCCCCGAGCTGCGCGCGATCTTCGCAGAGCTGCTCGGGGTCCGGGTCGAGCAGCTGGTGGCCGGTGGCAACGCGAGCTTGACGATGATGGCCGATGTGCTGCAGTACTGTCTGCTGCACGGAGCGGTCGACTCGCAGACACCTTGGGCTGCAGGTGATGTCACGTTCATCTGCCCGGTGCCCGGGTACGACAGGCACTTCGACCTGCTGGCCGAGTACGGCATCACGATGGTGATCGTGCCGATGCACGAGGACGGTCCGGACGTGCCCGCGATCCGTGAGCTGGTGAAGGATCCGACGGTGAAGGGCATGTGGATCGTGCCCACCTACGCCAACCCCGGCGGCGCGGTCTGTTCGCAGGAGGTGGCCGCCGAGCTGGTCGCGATGCAGACCGCCGCGCCCGACTTCAAGATCTTCTGGGACAACGCCTATGCCTTCCACCACCTGACCGACGAGGAGACCAAGAGCGCCGACATCCTGTCGCTGGCCGAGGCGTCGGGACACCCGCACCGCCCCATCGTGTTCGCCTCCACCTCGAAGATCACCTACGCGGGTGCCGGGGTGGCCTTCGTCGGTGGTTCCACCGCGACCATCGACTGGTACACCGGGCACCTGGGGAAGCGGGCGATCGGTCCGGACAAGGTGAACCACCTGCGACACGCACAGTTGTTCGGCGACGCCGAGGGCGTCCGAACCCACATGCGCAAGCACCGCGAGATCATTGCGCCGAAGTTCGCCGCGGTCGACACCGCGTTGCGCTCGCGGCTCGGCGGGCACGATGTCGCCGTGTGGAACACCCCGAGCGGTGGCTACTTCGTCAACCTCGACGTGCTCGACGGGACCGCATCCCGGGTCGTGCAGTTGGCGAAGGAAGCCGGCATCGCGCTGACGCCGGCCGGCTCGTCGTTCCCGCACGGCGACGATCCGCGGGATCGCAACATCCGCCTTGCCCCGACGATGCCGCCGTTGCACGAGGTCGAAATCGCGATGGACGGCGTCGCCACCTGCGTGCTGGTGGCGGCCTGTGAGCAGCTCGGTGCCTGACGACGCGCAACGGTACGAACCTGACGATTGGGACTGCACGCTCGGGGGAACTGCTTCGGAGATCGGGCCCGTCGGCTCGAATGATCTCTGGGAGGACGGATGACGCAAGCAGCGCGACAGGCCGGGCAATCGGCAGACAGGGCCGCGCACTCCGACGCCGCCCGGCTGGGCGTGAGGATCGGACTCGTCGCGTTCGGGTTGATCCACCTGATGGTCGGCTGGATCGCGTTGCAGGTCGCCTGGGGCGGCGCGAGCGGCGAGCAGGCCGACCAGCAGGGCGCCATCCAGCAGTTGGCCTCCACCCCGGTGGGTACGCCCCTGCTGTGGGTGCTGGGAATCGGGCTGTTCGCACTGGTGCTGTGGCAGGGCTTCGCAGCGATCCGCGGACACACTGATCGCCAGGGTCGCAAGCGCGTCTTCAAGCGGATCTCCTCCGGTGCGCGCGCAGTGGTGTACGCAGGGCTGGGGGTGGTGGCGATCCGGACGGCCGTCGGGTCCGGCTCACAGGGCTCCGGCTCGAAGGAGGAGGGGATCACCGCGAAGCTGCTGTCGGTCCCGCTCGGGCGGATCTTGGTGATCGTGGTGGGCGCGGTGGTGATCGGTGTCGGCGTCAACCAGATCATCAAGGGGGTCAAGGAGAAGTTCCTCCGGGACCTGGTCGGTGATCCCGGGACTCTCGGCCGCCAGCTGGGCCGGGTCGGATACATCGCCAAGGGCATCGCGTTGGGCGTGGTGGGTGGCCTGTTCGGCTACGCGGCGCTCACCTACGACCCCGAGAAGGCCGGCGGCCTGGACGATGCGCTGAGCACGGTGGCCGCAGCCCCGGTCGGCCCCTACCTGCTGACGATCCTCGCCCTGGGCTTCGTCGCGTTCGGCATCTTCTGCTTCTTCTGGGCGCGACGACCGAAGGTCTGAGCGCCCGCGAGGGTCAGCCTGCCAGCAGGTTCGCCAGTCGCTCGAGGTCCGCGGCGACGATGCCGCAGTCGCGGTCGAACTCAGCGTCGGTCAGCTCGAGCTGCCGGACGGTGAAGATGATCTCCGCGCCGTCCGGATGCTCGACCACCCGCATCGGGTTGACGACCGACGTCCCGCTGGGCAGCGTGACGGTGTGATCGAGCACGCCCAGCGAGTTGGGCTGCGCGAACTGCACGGTGACGGTGCCCATCGGGGAGTCGACCCGCAGCAGGTCGCCGTCCCGGTGCACTTCGCTCTGGGCCAGACCTGCGGCCCAGCGGGGCAGGTTGTCCGGGTCTGCCGCGAAGGCGTACACCTGCGCCGTTGTCGCACGGATGACGGTGCTGACGTGTCGGCTGCGGATGGCGGAACCGGATTCGGTCATGGGTCGCAGGCTAGACCGCCGCGGCGTGCTTCGCGTGGCGTCCCGCTGGATCGACGGTGGGTCCGCGGAGGGGGTGTCAAAGACCGCAGCCACCGCGAACGTGCGCTGGCGCCGACCGCCAGGTCTGCGAAAGTGCAGAGGGCGGTGTGGCTGTATCATCGGGAACTGTCGCAGACCCCTCGCGGGAGAGCCGCCGACCTGCAGTGATGCAGCGGTGGCGCCGAAGGAGCAAGTGCCTCCCCGCCAATCTCTCAGGCCACCACGACCGCGAGGACGAGACACCTCTGGAAAGCAGCTGTGGTTTCGGCCGCCGCTCGCCGACGGGGCAAACCGGTGTTGTGATCGGCCAGTTCGATCAGGCAGCGCGGTGAAGCTCTCAGGTACCGATGACAGAGGGGGAGGGCGAGCTCGGGCCTACTCCGCGCGCGTTGTTCAGGTTCTCGAGCTGCCGACCCCTGGTCGGCGGGAAGCGACCGTCATGCCGGAGTCCTCCGCCCCGAATCTCGTCTCCCGATTGTCCGACCTGATCGCCGAGGTCGGGCACTTCCCGGTCGGTGAGCACGCCCCGATCGACCCCACCTCGTTCGCCGACCGGCATATCGGGCCCGACCCACGGGGCCTCCGGTCGATCCTCGACCTGCTGGACACCGAGTCACTGGAGACGCTGGCGACGGCGGCGATCCCGGCCGCGATCCGGATGGACGACGAGCTGGCCCTGCCGCCGGCGGCCTCCGAAGCCGCGACGCTGGCCGAGCTGCGGGCGCTTGCCGACAAGAACACGGTGCGGGTCCAGATGATCGGGATGGGCTACCACGACACCCTGACGCCGGGCGTGATCCAGCGGAACGTGCTCGAGAACCCGGCCTGGTACACGGCCTACACGCCCTACCAGCCGGAGATCAGCCAGGGCCGGCTCGAGGCGCTGCTCAATTTCCAGACCGCCGTCTCCGACCTGACCGGCCTCGACATCGCGAACGCGTCCATGCTCGACGAGGCCACCGCTGCTGCCGAGGCGATGACGCTGATCAAGCGCACCGCCCGATCCAAGAGCACGAAGTTCGTCATCGATGCCGACACGCTGCCGCAGACGATCGCCGTCATCCGCACCCGTGCGGAACCGCTGGGCATCACGATCGAGGTCGCCGACCTGGGTGACGGACTTCCGGTCGGTGACTTCTTCGGTCTGCTGCTGAGCTACCCGGGTGCCTCCGGAGCGGTCCGCGACCACGCCGAGCTGATCAGCGCTGCGCACGAACGCGAGGCGAAGGTTGTCGTCGCCACCGATCTGCTGGCTCTGACGCTGCTCCGTCCGCCGGGGGAGATCGGCGCCGACGTGGCGGTCGGCTCGTCCCAACGCTTCGGCGTGCCGCTCGGATTCGGCGGTCCGCATGCCGGGTTCATGGCCGTGCGCTCCGACGTGCAGCGGCAGCTGCCCGGCCGGCTGGTCGGCGTCAGCCACGACGTGCATTCCAACCCCGCCTACCGGCTGGCTCTGCAGACCCGGGAGCAGCACATCCGCCGGGAGAAGGCGACCAGCAACATCTGCACCGCGCAGGTGCTGCTCGCCGTGATGGCCTCGATGTACGCCGTCTACCACGGGCCCGAGGGGCTCAAGGCGATCGCGACGACGATCCACGACAAGGCCGTGGGGTTGTCCGGGAAGCTCGAGGCGGCCGGCGCGACGGTCGAGCACCGGTCGTACTTCGACACCCTGCGGCTGCAGGTCCCAGGCCGGGCGGCCGACATCATCGCGGCGGCCCGGGAGCGCGGGATCAACCTCTGGCGCGACGGTGACGACGTCGTGCAGGTGTCGGTCTCGGAAGCGACCACCGACGCGGACCTCGATGCGGTGGTCGCTGCCTTCGGTGGCGAGCCGTCCGCACCGTTCACCTCGAGCCTGACCCTGCAGGCGGACGGCCTCGAGCGCACCAGTGACTTCCTCACCCACCCGGTCTTCCACGCGCACCGCAGCGAGACCGCGATGCTGCGGTACCTGCGCCGACTGTCGGACTCCGACCTGGCACTCGACCGCTCGATGATCCCGTTGGGCAGCTGCACGATGAAGCTCAACGCCACCACCGAGATGCAGGCCGTCACCTGGCCGGAGTTCGCCGGGCTGCACCCGTTCGCGCCGATCGAGGACGCCGCCGGGATGCTCGAGTTGATCGCGCAGCTGGAGGACTGGCTGGTCGAGATCACCGGCTACGCAAGGGTTTCGCTGCAGCCCAACGCCGGTTCGCAGGGTGAGCTCGCCGGGCTGTTGGCGATCCGGGCCTACCACCGCAGCCGCGGCGACGAGCACCGCACCGTCTGCCTGATCCCTGCTTCGGCGCACGGGACGAACGCGGCCTCGGCCGTGATGGCCGGGATGAAGGTCGTCGTGGTCGGCACCGACACCGCCGGCAACGTCGATCTGGACGACCTGCGTGCCAAGGTCTCCGTGCATGCCGACAACCTGGCCGCGATCATGATCACCTACCCCTCGACGCACGGTGTCTACGAGGACACCATCACCGAGCTGGCGGCGGTGGTGCACGAGGCGGGCGGTCAGGTCTACGTGGACGGCGCGAACCTCAACGCACTGGTGGGCATCGCCAGGCCGGGCGTGTTCGGCGGCGACGTGTCACACCTGAACCTGCACAAGACGTTCTGCATCCCGCACGGCGGCGGCGGACCCGGTGTCGGGCCGGTCGCGGTGGCCGCGCACCTGGCGCCGTTCCTGCCGACGCACCCGCTGGCCGATCTCGGGGCGACCTCGCCGGAGGATGGTGGGGTCGGTCCGCTCTCGGCCGCTCCGTGGGGGAGTGCGTCGATCCTGCCGATCAGCTGGGCCTACATCCGGATGATGGGGGCGCCGGGCCTGCGCCGGGCGACGCTGACGGCGGTGGCATCCGCCAACTACATCGCCCGCCGGTTGGACGAGCACTATCCGGTGCTCTACACCGGCAAGGGTGGCTTCGTCGCCCACGAGTGCATCCTGGACCTGCGGCCGATGACCGCGGCGACCGGCGTGACGGTCGACGATGTCGCAAAACGTTTGGCGGACTACGGATTCCATGCGCCGACGATGTCGTTCCCGGTGGCCGGCACGCTGATGGTGGAGCCGACCGAGTCGGAGGACCTGCTGGAGATCGACCGGTTCTGCGATGCGATGGTGGCCATCAAGGGCGAGGTCGACCGGGTGGCCGCGGGGGAGTGGCCGGCGGACGACAACCCGCTGCGCAACGCCCCGCACACCGCTGCGGTGCTGGCGACGCAGGAGTGGACGCATCCGTACACCCGCACCGAGGCGGTGTTCCCGGCCGGAGTGGAAGCGGCGCACAAGTACTTCCCGCCGGTGGGCCGCATCGACGGGGCGTACGGCGACCGCAACCTGATCTGCTCCTGCCCCAGTCCGGAGGCGTACGCGGAGGCCGAGAGCGAGTGAGAATCGAGCGACCGTAGCGAGGAACGAGCGTAGGTCGGGAGGATCGGAGCGAGCGCCGGAGGCCGACCAGAGGACGCGGAGGCCGAGAGCGAGTGAGAATCGAGCGACGGTAGCGAGGAACGAGCGTAGGTCGGGAGGATCGGAGCGAGCGCCGGAGGCCGACCAGAGGACACCGAGTAGGGAGCGTCGCGGCTCAGCGGTGGTCGATCACCGGAGGAGCGATCAGTGCCGAGGCTGATCCCGGTCGCCACCGAACCTGCAGGGTGAGCGGATCGCCGTCACCGAGGGCTGCCGGCCGATCGTCTGCCGACACCTGCCAGCCGTCCGCAGTACGGCGACCGCACGGCTCCGAGAGCGGTGGATACGTCATGCAGCGCACCTCGTCGATCGTGCCGGAGGTGCGGCTGAGCTCCACCGCGCCCGGCCCGATCGGCTGGACGTAGGTGATGGCCGTCCGTCCGTCGAGGGCGGTGGCAGCGGTCCGGGTCCAGGTGAACTGGGCACGGTGATCGCCGGCGGGCGCGTCTTCGACCCGGTTCCCGACCGTCAGGGCATGTCCGTTCCGCTTCGGTTCGAGGTCGGTCGGAGTTCCGTCGACGACAGCGGCGACGGGACCGGATCCGGGCCGCAGGATGCCGGGCAGGTCGTGGGTACTGTCGTCGGGAAGGCGCACTCCGTCCGGGACGGAGCCGCCCAGCGAGAGTTCGAAGGCCCGCACCAAGACCTGGTCGAACGTCTCGACGATCTGGTAGCCACCGCGGTCGTCGATCGTGACGACCGCGTGGTGGATGCGGTTGCCGTAGGGATTGGGCTGGGCGACGACGTCGGTTGCCGGGGTGAGGCCGCCGCCGACGAAGGCGGCTGCGAGCAGGACAGTGGCAACGGCGCCGGATCGACGCATCATGAGCGGGCCTCGAACTGCGGGGCGGCCGGAGTGGCCGTGACGCCGGGAGGGTCCGGGAGGAAGAAGTAGCCGTTCGCTCCCGCGTAGGTCGTGCTGCCGTTGTCCAGGTCGGACATCCGGAACACCGTCCCGTCCGGACTCGTCGAGCAGGACGTCACGGCGTTGCCCCGGTTCTCATCCCCGCAGCTGAGCGCTGCGCCCCCGGTGGCGGTGAACCGTGCGACGTCGCCCGTTCCGCGGGGCGAGTACCAACCCCCGCCGACGACCCCCTGCGGGGCTATCAGCGTGCGGCGCCCGTTCGTCGTCGTCAGCAGTCCGTTCAGGGTGTATCTCAACTCGATCCGGTGCCTCCCCGCGGCGAAGGTGCGGTCGGTGGCCGCGACGATCTGCCAGCTCTCGTGCGAGTCGATGATCGCCGCCGGGAGTTGCTGCGGGTCACCGGCCGCGGTGAGGTCTCGGGCGGCGACCTCACCGACCGTCGGTGCGAGGAAGTACCAGCCGTCCGGATCGTCGGAGGCGGCGATGCGCAGCTTCTTCTTCACGTACACCGCCACGGTGCCCGTCACCCCGGGCCCGGCGTCAACGATGGCATTCTGGACGACCGACAGGGTTCCGTCCGGCCGCGCGGTGAACGTCACGTCCGCTTCCTGGGCCTGGTACTGGAAATCGACAGCCATCGGGGTGGACTTCGTCTCGGCAGGCCCAGTCCCGGTGGCCGGGCGGACGGGATCACCTGCGGTGCAGGCGGTGGTGAGCAGCAGGATCGCTGTCACGGCGCCGACGGAGCGCTGGGCCGGGAGGATCACGGGCGTCGGACGGGAACTCGTCGCCGTCGGTTCCCACCGGTGCGCGAGGTGCAGGCGGGCCCACCGGGCGTCGATCGACCGATCAGGCATCGGGAAGGAACCGCCGGGGGATGCGGTGCATCGGAGCGGACAGTGCCGTCCGAACCAGGAGCTCAGATGACCGTCCAGCCCGTGTCCCACCCACCAGCACCCGATCCGACCCGGCCGAGCGCGTTCGGCCGTCCGGATCCCGCGACGTATCGCTGGGCCGGAGTGACCACCGTGCTCATCGGAGCCTTGCTGTTGCAGTACGCGCGGGCGTTCCAGATCGGCAGCGCGAGCGTGCAGAGCAACTGGGACTCGAGGCTGGCGATCATCATTCCTGCCCTCGCCCTCCCCGCCGCCCTGGTGTGGTGGACCCGGTCGCCGGCGGTTGCGCAACGACTCCTGCCGGTCGTCGTGGGCATCGCACTGGTACCCGGAGCCGCGCTGTCGTTGCTGCCTGCGCTGGTCGGTGTCACCCCGGATGTCGTGGTCACCGCGCTGGTGATGGTCAGCTCGGCCGCGATCTGGACCACGAGCGCGCTGGTGCTGATCTGCGCCGCGTCACTCGCGCGGAGCGGGCGGATCCTCGCCGCGAGCCTTGCCTGTTGTCTGTTGGTGCTTGCGAACCTGTTGCTGCCCACGGTCTTCGGTGCGATCGTCGCTCTGGGCCCGCCCAGCTGGATCTTCGCGGTGCTGGTGCTGGGCGCCGCGGTCGTGCTGGTCTTCGGCGGGTTGTCCGTGGTCCGCGCGGCCGATGGCCCGGTGCTGCCGATCGGGGCGCTGATGACGGTGCTCGGCGCGCTGGCGATGGTCGTTCCCAGCGTGCTGACCTACTTCCTGTCGATGTCCGGTGGCCCGCGGCCCTCGCTCGGTGCGACTGCTGCCATCGGTGCGGTGCTCGTGGTGGTGACGATCGCCGGAGCGTCGTTGCTCGGACGTGCCGCGCTGCTGTTGGTGTCGGGTGCCGGTCTGCTGCTGGGTTGTCTCTACGGATTGACGTCCTCGGTGGGTGCCGGACTCGGCCGCGACTGGTGGTTGCCACTGCTGGTGGTCCTCGTCCTGGCACTCGCCGCCGGCCTCGCGATGACCCGTCCTGCCCGCGAGATCGGGATGTCGGCGATCGTCCTCGTCGTCGTCGTACTCGCGGCCACGTTCGGAGTGGTCGAGTTCGCGCACCTCGACGAAGGTCTGGAGATTTTCCTGACGGTGGCAGGCCTGATCGCCGGCGCCGTCGCGGGTGGGGCGATCATCGGTGCCGTCGTGCCGCGGCTCGTCCGACCGGACGACCTCGTGCCGGTGCTGCTGCTCACGCTCGCCCTCGGCGCGGGGGTGAGCAGGCTGTTCTCCTGGGTGTTCGTCTCCACCGAGACCGACCGTAACCATTCGCTGCTGTGGATCGGCGGGGTACTGCTCGTCTCGTTGCTGGTCTTCTCCTTCTGGCCACGGTCCGGCCCGGTCGGTGACCCCCGGGGTCCGGGACCCGACGCCGCAGTGGCCCCAGGGGTCAGCGACCGCTGAACTCCGCGGTCAGCCGGACGGATGCGCGAGCTCGTGGAGCATCGCGGCCAGCTCGACCGGCTTGGTGAACATGGGCCAGTGGCCGGAATCGATGTCCACGAAGCGGACGTCACGCGCGGCAGCAAGCTCCGGCACGTCGCCGGCGGCGATCCATTCCTTCGCCTCCGCCGGGCCGAACTCGGGGCAGATCAAGGTGACGGGCACCGCCGAGCGCCGGTCGTCGGTCAATGTGACGACCCCGCTCGCCACCCCCGCCGGCACCGGGATCGCTGCGTCAGCCATCTTCGCGCGGAGCTCGGTCGACAGATCGGCCGAATCCGGTCCGGCGAACGGCTCCCACCCCGGGAAGGCCATCGCGCCGTCGGCGACGGCGAAGAACTCGGCGTACTTCTCGCCGTCGGCCGACGGGAAACCGCCGATCAGCGCCACTCCGCTGACGTCGTCCGGGCGACGATCCACAGCCATCCAGGCCAGCGTGCAGGCGGCCGAGTGACCGACCACGAGCGGCCGCTGTGCCGCATCGACGGCCGCCAGAACGGCGTCCAGCTGGTCCTGCAGAGTGGCTCCGGTGGCGCCGTCACCCTGGCCGGGCAGGGTGACCGGGACCGGACGGTCGCCCAGCCCGCGCAGCGCGGCGGCCACCTCGTCCCAGGCGGAGCCATCCAGCCACAACCCACCCAGCAGGACGATGTCGCGGCCGGCCGATGAACGCATCTGATCTGGTGTCATGTGCTGGACCGTAGACCGACACCAGGACGAAGTGCTTCCTGGACGGCCGTATCTCCTCAGGCGCCAGCGGGGAATGAATCACCACTGCATCCGTTGAACCAGATACTTGACGTATCAACTAACGGAGGCGGACATGCAGTTCGGAATCTTCACCGTTGGCGACACCACTCCCGATCCCACCACGGGGCGTGCGCCGAGTGAGAACGAGCGCATCAAGGCCATGGTGCGGATCGCTCTGAAGGCGGAAGAGGTCGGGCTCGACGTCTTCGCCACCGGTGAGCACCACAACCCACCGTTCGTGCCGTCGTCCCCGACCACGTTGCTCGGCCACATCGCTGCGCAGACCGAGAAGCTCGTCCTGTCGACGTCCACGACCCTGATCACCACCAACGACCCGGTGAAGATCGCCGAGGACTTCGCGATGCTGCAGCACCTGGCCGATGGGCGGGTCGATCTCATGCTGGGACGCGGCAACACCGGCCCGGTGTACCCGTGGTTCGGCCAGGACGCGCGGAACGGCATCCCGCTGACGGTGGAGAACTACCAGCTGCTGCGCCGGCTGTGGACCGAGGACGTCGTGAACTGGCAGGGCACGTTCCGGTCCCCGCTGCAGTCGTTCACCTCCACCCCGCGGCCCCTCGACGGGGTCGCACCCTTCGTCTGGCACGGGTCGATCCGCAGCCCGGAGATCGCCGAGTTGGCGGCGTTCTACGGCGACGGCTTCTTCTCCAACCACATCTTCTGGCCCGCTTCGCACACCCGGCAGATGGTCCGGTTGTACCGGGAGCGCTTCGAGTTCCACGGTCACGGCGCGGCCGACCAGGCGATCGTCGGACTCGGCGGTCAGGTGTTCATGGGCAAGAACTCGCAGGACGCGGTGCGGGAGTTCCGGCCGTACTTCGACAACGCGCCGGTGTACGGCGGCGGACCCAGCCTCGAGGACTTCACCCGGCAGACACCGCTGACCGTCGGCAGCCCGCAGCAGGTCATCGAGCGGACGCTCGGCTTCCGCGAGTACGTCGGGGACTACCAGCGTCAGCTGTTCCTGATCGATCACGCAGGGCTTCCGTTGAACACGGTGCTCAGGCAGCTGGACCTGCTCGGCGAGCAGGTGATACCCGTGCTGCGCAAGGAGTTCGCGGCTCTCAAGCCCGCGCACGTGCCGGACGCGCCCACCCACGCCACCCTGGTCGCATCCAGGGATGCGGCTGCCCGGCAGTCCGCCGTCGCTGTCGCTGTCGCAGCGGACGGGCGATCCTGATGCGCATCGTGGTCGTCGAGGCCGGGCTCGGAACCCCGTCCTCCACCAGGTTGTTGGCCGATCGTCTGACCGCTGCGACCGCCGAGATCCTGGCCGGTCAGGACTTCGAGTTCAGCACGGTGGCGCTGCGCGAACTCGCTCATCCATTGGCAGACAACCTGCTCACCGGATTTCCGTCCGGCCCACTGGTCCCGGCGATCGAGGCGGTAGCCGCAGCTGACGCCCTGATCGTCGTCACACCGGTGTTCGCCGCCTCCTACTCGGGACTGTTCAAGGTGTTCTTCGACGTGCTGGAACCCGGGGTGTTGCGGGGGACGCCCGTGCTGCTGGCCGCCACCGCCGGGACGGCGCGGCACAGCCTGGTGCTCGAACACGCGGTCCGGCCGCTGCTGTCCTACCTCGGCGCCCTGACCGTGCCGACCGCAGTGTTCGCCGCGACCGAGGACTGGGGCGCCGCCGGTGTCGGGGCTCTCGACGAGCGGATCGCCCGGGCTGCAACGGATCTCAGTGGGCTGCTCGGCGTCGGCTCGGCGCCTGCCGCGGGACTGGACGCCGAGGCCGCAGTGGTGCAGGAGCACGCGTTCGGAGCGCCGGCGACGTTCATCGACGAACTCCTCAGGTCCGCGCGCACCTGAACGCGCGGCCGGTGGTGCACCTGGCCCGGCCCAACTCGTTTGTCCGGCGCCACAGGCCTGCGGTCCAATGGGTGCATGCCCGCAGCGAAGAAGCCGACCCGTCCGTCCACCCGTTCCGCCACTGTGGCGCCCCACCTGCTGGAACCGAAGCTGACCCGGGTCACCGCGCGCAGCCACCGGGCGTTCCACGAGGCGATCGCCCTTGGCTTCCAGGAGCCGATCCGGCCCGAGGTCACCGAGCTGGACAAGAAGCTCGCCGAACATGATCGCTTCTTCGGTTTCACCGTCGACGGTCGCTGGATCGCCACCTGCGGGGCGTTCACCAGGACGCTGACCGTGCCCGGCGGTGCAGCGGTGCCCGTTGCTGCCGTCACCAACGTCACCGTCCAGGGCCCCTTCCATCGTCGTGGCCTGCTCCGCCGGATGATGCAGCACCAGCTGGAGGACGTTGCAGCGCGCGGGGAGTCGCTGTCCGTGCTGTGGGCATCAGAGGCCTCGATCTACGGCCGGTTCGGCTATGCACCCGCCGCGTCGCGCAGCAAGTTGTCCGGCACCAGCGCCCGTCTGCAGTTCCTGCCGGGGGTCAGTGCAGCCGGGTCGGTGGACGAGGTCGACCGGCAGACCTTCCTCGACGCGGCAGTACCGCTGCACACTGCGTGGCGCTCGAACCGTCCCGGCAACCTCGATCGCCCGGGGTCGTGGTGGGACCACGCGCTCTTCGACGCCGAGTTCCACCGGGATGGTGCCGGTGAGCTGCGCCATCTGCTGCATTTCGACGAGGCCGGCGACGTCGACGGCTACGCGACCTATCGGTTCAAGGGCGACTGGTCGGCCACCGGACCCGACGGCGAGATCAGGATCGGTGAGCTGGCTGCGGGGGACACGCAGGCCTACGCCGGTCTCTGGCGTTATCTGCTCGATGTCGACCTGGCGCGCTCCTTCTCGCTGAACCTGGCCCCGGTCGACACCCCACTGCGCCACCTGGTGACCGACGCGCGTGCCATCCGGACGGAGATCTCGGACAATCTGTACCTGCGCGTCGTCGACGTCGCTGCTGCGCTCGCCGCCAGGACCTACCGCACCGACATCGACGTGGTGCTGCAGGTGTCGGATCCGTTGCTGGACGGCAACACCGGTCGGTTCCGGTTGCGCGGAGGACCCGCCGGCGCAACCGTCACCCGCGCCCGAGGTGGCGCCGATCTGGAGCTGGGAATCCTGGAGCTCGGCGCGGTCTACCTCGGCGGGGTCAGCCTCGAACTGCTGCACCGCAGCGGTCGGATCCGGGAGCACACGCCCGGATCGGCCTCGGTGACCTCCCTGGCGTTCGGCTCGGATCTCGCGCCGTGGTGCCCCGACCATTTCTGACCGGCCCACCGCTGTCCGGCCGGGTGCGCGGTCAGGTGCCGCTCATCACCGACAGCAGGGTCGCGGGCAGGTTGGACGTCGACACCACGTCGTAGTAGGTGCCGTTGCCCGCCGCGGCCAGCGCCACCAGTGCCGAGTCGGGTGCGTTCTCGCCGACTCCGACGACGTCGAGGCTGAGCGACGGGTTGGCGGCCATCACCTCGCGGATCGCCTGCACCACCGCGGCGCGCGAAGTGCTCGGCGTCTGGTCGGGGCCGTCGGTGATCAGCACCACCCGCTGCGGGGAGCTGGGTGTGGCGGCGGTCGAGACCTGTTGCAGGACAGCGGGAACCGCAGCGTAGTACCGACGCTCACCCGACGATCCGAGTGCTCCGATGCCGGCGTCCAGGGCGGGTGACCTGGCCGCGAGCGGTGCGAGCCGGGCATACCCGGACGGTTGATCCTCGGACGACGCCGACCACAGCCCGAACCGGGACGTCCCGGTGGTGGCGACGGCTCCGGTCAAGGCCTGTTGCAGCCATGCGGTCCTGGTCAGACCGGACACCTCGGTCTCCCAGGTCGCCGAGGTGTCGGCCAGGAACGTGACTCCCGGTCCGGTCGTCGGGACCGGGGTGCTGGACGGCGAGGTGCTGGACGGCGAGGTCCTCGTGGTGACCGGGGTGGTCGACGGTCGCGGGGTTCCGGACGGCCCGGTACTCGACGGCCCGCTGCTCGGGGGCCCGGAGACCGACGTGCTGGTCGTCACGGGGACCGGCGGTGTGCTGGGGCCCGCCGTGCCGGAGTTCGCCGGCGTGCTGCCGGTCGTGGAAGGGCTGGGCGAGCCATCACCCGGCAGGCCGAGCGCGCCGGCCCACGCGTCCTCCTGGCCGGACTCCGTGCCGGGCAGCACGGTGACCGTGGTGTCCGCATCGATCCCCGGGGCGGTGGAGGTGGTGAGACCGGGCACCCGCATCCGGGCAGCAGTGAACATCTGCTTCCCGGCGGTGTCCCTGGCGAAGGAGTGGAAACGGGTGGCGGCGTCACGCTGGATGTCGTCCAACCCGTCCATCGTCAGGCTGATGACGTAGACCTCGTCACCGACCGCCGGTCCGGACGGGTAGACGGCGGTCAGGGGACTGGCGGCCGAGCTGTTGTAGGCGGCCAGGTCGGCCTCGGTCACCGGCACGGCCAGCCGCTCGGCTCCGTCACCGCCGTCGGTCAGCAGCTGCAGCGCATCCCCCGTGGTCGCCAGGTCGGTCGACTGCCGATCGATCATCGACCTCACCGTGGTGGCGGCCGCCCCGATCTCGGAGACCGACGGCAGCGCACCGTCCACGGCGAACATCGAGCTCAGGGCGTAGGAACTGGCGCGGTTGTCCCGCGGATCCGGAGCGAGCAGCTGCTGCCCGGAGGTTCCGCCGCCGGTCGCGAACGAGGTGGCGAACTGCTGCCAGGACCGCTTGCCGGTCAGCCCGCTCGATGCATCGGAGCGCATCGCCAGCACCACGGGTGAGGTGGCCAGCGGCTCGGTGTCCCGGCCGGCCGTGATGGCGGGATCCGACTTCTCCAACGCTGCCAGCTGGGAGGCGTCATCGGTGATCCAGACCGCCGGCGGCGGGTCGGACCGGCCTTGCCAGCCGCCGGCCAGCATCCCGGCGGCGTCACCCGAGGCGGCGGTGACCACCTGGGACGTGACGCAGGTGCTCCGCGCGGAGGGCGCGGTGGCGTTGAAGGCATCGCTCAGGGCCCGGGCCGCCGGTGAGGAGCCGGAGGATGCCAGCACGGTCAGGGTGGCGGAACCGGTGCACGCCTGCGGGGTCTTGTCGTTGTCGTTCTTCAGCACGAAGACGTACATCACCGCGACCGCGACCAGCAGGACGACGACGCCGGCGGCCACCAGCGGCCAGCTCGCGATCCCGCGCCGTCGACGCACATCCGCGTGCCGCCCCATCGAGATCCTCCTGATCGCACCGGTCCTCGCGCGGACCCTGGTCGGCACCCGCCACCGTGCTCGACCCAACTCTAGCCAGGGTCATCCGACAGGGTTCGCTCCGGGATTTCCCCGGACCTGCCTGCGCGGCGGCGTGGAAGAATGGGAAGTTGTCGGAAGAACCTGACACCATGGGGGCCGGGACGTCATCCCGCCTGGTGCGACTGTGTCGCCCGGGCGGGCAGGATCCGTTCCCCACACCACTGACATCGCGTCGTAAGTGACGAGAGGACCGGACCCGAGATGGCCAACCCGTTCGTGAAGGCCTGGAAGTACCTGATGGCACTGTTCTCGTCCAAGGTCGATGAATATGCGGACCCGAAGGTCCAGATCCAGCAGGCCATCGAGGACGCCCAGCGTCAACACGCCGCGCTCAGTCAGCAGGCGGCCGCGGTGATCGGCAACCAGCGCCAGCTGGAGATGAAGCTCACCCGCAAGATGGGCGACGTCGAGCGCATGCAGGCCTCAGCCCGCCAGGCCCTGGTGCTGGCCGACGAAGCTCGCGCCAAGGGAGATGCCCCCAAGGCCTCCGAGTACGAGCAGACCGCCACCGCCTTCGCCACCCAGCTGGTGGCAGGTGAGAGCGAGATGGAAGACCTCAAGCGCATGCACGACCAGGCTCTGCAGGCGGCCGACCAGGCGAAGAAGGCCGTCGAGAACAACGCGATGGCCCTGCAGACCAAGCTCGCGGAGCGGACGAAGCTGCTCTCACAGCTCGACCAGGCCAAGATGCAGGAGCAGATCTCCAGCTCGATGCAGAGCATGCAGTCGCTCGGTGCGCCCGGCAACACCCCGTCGCTCGACGAGGTCCGCGACAAGATCGAGCGCCGGTACGCCAACGCGTTGGGGTCCGCGGAGCTGACGCAGAACTCGGTCGAGGGTCGGATGCTCGAGGTGCAGAAGTCCACCCTCGACATGGCGGGCGCCTCACGCCTGGAGCAGCTGCGCCAGCAGCTGCACCCGGAGCTCGCCGCCCAGCAGCCGCGGGCGATCGACCAGTCGGCCGGTGCGGCTGGTCCGGATGTCACCAAGACCCAGCAGCAGCCCAACCAGCAGAGCTGAGCGGGAAAGCACCGCGCACACGGCACGAATCCATGCCCGGATTCGTGCCGTTGTGCGTTGCCGGGGTGGTGCACCGTGTCCCGGTCGGGGACCAGCGGGACGAACGCGACGGCGGCGGGGACGAGGGGTGGTGAGGTGATCCGATGACGGGGCCAGGTCCGGTGATGCTCGGCATCGATTTCGGAACCTCCAACACGGTCGCCGCGATCGCCCAACCGAACCGCGCACCCCGGGTGCTGTCGATCGACGGTGCCGGGTGGATGCCGTCCGCAGTCTTCCTGGACGAAGCCGGGCAGTTGGTCGTCGGTCGGGACGCCGAACGGCGGGCCCGCCTTTCTCCGGTGCGCTTCGAGCCCAATCCGAAGCGACGCGTCGACGACGGCGAGGTGATGCTCGGCGACACCGTCGTGCCCGTGGTCGCGGTGATCGCGGCCGTCCTGCGCCGGGTCGGCGAGGAAGCACGTCGACAGAACGCCGGCCGGACGGCGGACGTCGTCACCCTGACGCATCCGGCCGACTGGGGTTCGGTCCGTCGCAACATCCTGCAGTCCGCCGCCCGACAGGCCGATCTGGGCCCCGAGTTGACGCTGATCCCTGAACCCGTGGCCGCTGCCGTCCATTTCGCCGGCTGGCAGCAGGCAGCACCCCGACCCCCGCAGGGCACCGCGCTGGCGGTCTACGACCTGGGGGGCGGGACGGTCGACTGCGCCGTAGTCACGGTGCAGGACGGCAACTACCGGGTCGCCGCGGCCGAGGGGCTCGCCGACATCGGCGGTGTGGACTTCGACCAGGCGCTCCTGGATCAGTTGGGGCGCAGCGCATCCGCGGCCGACCCGATGCGCTGGCGTGCGCTGCTCGTCCCGAGGACCGCGGCCGACCGGCGGGCGGCCAGAGCGCTGCACGAGGACGTCAGGACCGCGAAGGAGTCGCTGTCCCGCTACCCGCAGACGGAAGTGCCGCTGCCGCCGCCGCTGGCGGATGCATTGCTGTCCCGCACCGAGTTCGAAGGCCTGATCCGCCCGATGGTGGTCAGGACTGTCGAGGTGCTCGCCCGCACCATCGAACGATCCGGCCTCCGGGCGCAGGATCTGAGCGGCATCTACCTCGTCGGCGGATCGAGCCGGATCCCGTTGGTGGGTCAGCAGATCGCCGAGCGGATCGGGGTGGTGCCGACCACCCTCGACCAGCCGGAGACCGCGGTCGCGCTGGGTGCGGCCGGCTGGCCGGAGGTGCACCGTCGGCATGCACCGCCCACCGCCGCCCATGGTCCGATGTCCGGACCTTCCGGTGGTCCGATCGCGGCCGGGCAGACGCCGTTCACGCCGCCGCCCGGCCGTCCGCCGGTCGCTCCTGGCAGCTCCCAGGGACCGTTCGGTCCCGTCCGGGGGGGGCCGCCGCGACCGAGCACCGACAGCGGATGGGCGGCGCGACCCGGGTTGCCCCCTGCTCGGCGGCGCTCCAGACTCCCGATGCTGCTCACCGCGGCGGCCGTGGTGCTCGCCCTGGCGGCGACCGGGCTGATCATCGTGCTGACCAACCAGTCGACCGGCACCGCCCGGGGAGACCCCAGCACCGGCCCGGTGGCGAGTTCGACCGGTTCCGCAGGCTCGGTGTCGAGCGGTCCCTCCTCGGGCAGTCAGTCCTCCGGCTCGTCCTCCGGTGTGGTGGATCCGGCCAACTGTGCAGCGGACAAGGACGACCGGGGGCTGACCGCGTGTCTGCGCAGTTTCGGTGGCGGGTTGCTGACCGGCGCCGAATGCACCACCGATCCGAAGAAGCTCGATGTCACCCAGGAGGACGTCAACAACTTCGGTGTGCTCAGCATCGCCTGGTCGGCCTGTTTCAGCTCCGATGAGAAGTACCTCAGCCTGTTGTTCCACACCACGAACACCACCGCTCGGGACACCCTGTGGTCGGCACTCGGGCCGGCCTCGTTCACCCCGAAGACCTGCGGCACCTATCTCGGCAGCACCTCGCGGGGGTGGTACATGGCCGGCCCCTCGAACTCCGACAACGTCTCGACGATCGTCTGGGAGGACACCGGCCTCCCGCTGATCGGCCTGCTGCGGCCGCCGGGGGAGACGTCCTCGATCACCCTGGATGCGCTGGTCGGCGACTTCACCGCCCGTACCGGCTTCAGCGTCGACGATCAGGACTGCAGCCGGATCGCTCCCGAGGCGGACGGCACCGGCGGCTCGACGACGGCGGCTCCGTCGACCACCCAGGACCCACCGACCACCATCACAGGAGGCGGGTGTCCTGCCACGCCCTTGGACGACAACCACATGTCGCCGTGTGTCCGCGCGATCTCCGGTGCCGCCGTGGCGAACAAGTCGCTGTGCTTCACCTCCGGCGACCAGCTCGAGCAGCTCGAGGCGGCCGGGGCCGGCCAGACCGTCTCGTCCGCCGCCTGCTCGTTCTCGCCCGACGGACTCGTGCTCGTCGCCGTCTACCTGCAGTTCAAGGACGTCTCGGGGCGGGATGCCGTCTTCGAGTCGTTGGCCACCGGCGACACCCGGTCCCAGTGGTCGCAGGGCGGCCGCTCCGGGGAGGCCGCTCTCGGGATGATCGACGGCGACACCTCACGTCTGATGTGGACGTTGGGCGACACCCCCGTGCTGGTGATGAGCACCGCCGAGGTGCAGCAGGGCGGATCGACCGGTCAGGGATCGACGGCCGAGGCCCTGCAGACGGCCCACCAGGCCTACTGGAAGTCCGTCCTGCTGCCCCAGGGCTGAACTTCGGCCCCAGGCCGGGAGCGCGGCGCCGATGGGAGCAGGTTCGGTCGCCGCGCGGTCGGTGGGGCCGGGTCAGCGGCGGCCGCGCCACTGCCGGATGAGCAGGACCAGTGCCACCAGGAGACCGACCAGGATCACGACCTGCCCGAACCACGAGTCGAGCCCCAGCGCATCCATGCGGGCCAGTCTGCCCGAGGAGGCCGGGTAGCATCGCTGCCGATGCGCATCACCGAGTTCCGAGCCCTGATGGTCGCCCACTTCGGCGACCTGCGAGCCCCCTCCGTCGCTCGTGATCACGTCTTCTCGGCGCTGGGCGGACGTACCGCCGACGAGGCGCTCGAGGCGGGTGTCCCGCCCCGGCAGATCTGGAACGAGATGTGCCGCGAGTTCGACGTGCCCCACCGCATCCGCTTCGGCCTGGACTGACCCCCGAGGGCACGGGCAGGTCGGATCGAGCCCGTGGTCGCCGTTGTTCGCGCGACACGCCGCGTGCCGATCTGTGATCGAACACCTGTACGGCTTACAGTGGTGTCGAGCGTCGAACCGAACTCGCCCCGGTGAACGTCGGGACAGGCCGGTCAGAGGCTCGAAGTTGTCCACAGACCCGTAATCCATCCACAGCATCAGCACTCGTCAATGCCACTGTCGGTGGTCGTCCCTAGCGTCATCGACATCAAGGACCAATCGGCGGCGCACTGCTCCGCCGGGACGTCTCCGGAGGTTCTCCGGGGGCCTCGACGAGTGGGGACGAACCCGTCCCACCCGGACACGACTGTGCCGCCGACGAGCGCGGCACACACAGAAAGGCATTGGTGGGTCATGACCGCTCCGGACCGCGAGAAGGCACTCGGTATCGCCCTCGCCCAGATCGAGAAGCAGTTCGGCAAGGGATCGGTGATGCGCCTGGGTGACGAGGGCCGGGCACCGATCGAGGTCATCCCGACCGGATCCATCGCGCTCGACGTGGCGTTGGGGATCGGCGGGCTCCCGCGGGGCCGGATCGTGGAGATCTACGGGCCGGAATCGTCGGGCAAGACGACCGTCACGCTGCACGCGGTGGCGAGCGTCCAGGCGGCCGGCGGCATCGCCGCGTTCATCGACGCCGAGCACGCGCTCGATCCCGAATACGCCAAGGCCCTCGGTGTCGACACCGACGCCCTGCTGGTCTCCCAGCCCGACACCGGTGAGCAGGCCCTGGAGATCGCGGACATGCTGATCCGCTCCGGCGCCATCGATCTGGTGGTCATCGACTCGGTCGCAGCGCTCGTACCGCGCGCCGAGATCGAGGGCGAGATGGGAGACAGTCACGTCGGGCTCCAGGCCCGGCTGATGTCGCAGGCGCTGCGGAAGATCGCCGGCGCGCTCTCCAACACCAACACGACGATGATCTTCATCAACCAGCTGCGCGAGAAGATCGGCGTCATGTTCGGCTCGC
>JBBJML010000057.1:0-24286 GCA_037720195.1 Nakamurella sp.
GCCCCCGGCGCCGGCCGGCTGGGGACCGCGTTGGCAGCCGTCCGGGCCCGCCGCAGCCTGGATGAGGCCGACTCCCACCTGCCGTCCGGGCCGGGTGCGCACCTGCGGTCGGGAGCCGAGATGGCTGCGCTGTTCGCGCGGTACCCGGCTGCGGTGCGGACGGCGTACGAGATCGGCGAGCAGCACTCCTTCGACCTGACCCTGGTCGCGCCGAACCTGCCGCTGTTCGACGTCCCCCCGGGTGACGACGAGAACAGTCACCTGCGCAGCCTGACGATGGCCGGCGCTGCCGCCCGGTACGGCCCGCCGGCCGAGAATCCTGATGCCTACCAACAGATCGAGCACGAGCTGGCCGTCATCGCGCAGCTCGACTTCCCCGGCTACTTCCTGATCATCCACGACATCGTGATGTTCTGTCGGCGTCGCGGAATCATGTGCCAGGGCAGGGGAAGTGCCGCGAACTCAGCCGTCTGCTACGCCCTGGCGATCACCCACGTGGACGCCGTGAAGTATGCGCTGCTGTTCGAGCGGTTCCTGGCCCCGGAGCGGGACGGTCCACCGGACATCGACCTCGACATCGAGTCCGACCGCCGGGAGGAGGTGATCCAGTTCGTGTATCAGAAATACGGACGTGATCATGCGGCACAGGTGGCCAACGTCAACACCTTCCGGCCCCGGATGGCGGTCCGCGACATGGCCAAGGCGATGGGCCACTCGCCCGGTCAGCAGGACGCCTGGTCCAAGCAGCTGGACGGCTGGACACCCCTGGCGGAGCAACAACTCTCCGGTTTCGAGGATCATCCGATCCCGCCGCCGGTGCTGGACCTGGCCGCCCAGCTGCAGGACTTCCCGCGCCACCTGTCGATCCACTCCGGCGGCATGGTGATCTGCGACCGGCCGATCGCCGAGGTGTGCCCGGTGGAGTGGGCGCGGATGGAGAACCGGTCGGTGCTGCAGTGGGACAAGGACGACTGCGCGGCGATCGGTCTGGTGAAGTTCGACCTGCTCGGGCTCGGCATGCTCTCGGCCCTGCACTATGCCGACGAGCTGATCGCGTCCAGGGAGAACATAGAGATCGACTTCGCACACCTGGATCTGGAGGAGCCGGCGGTCTACGCGATGTTGCAGCAGGCCGATTCGATCGGCGTCTTCCAGGTCGAGTCGCGGGCCCAGATGGCCACTCTGCCCCGGCTGAAACCGCGCCGGTTCTACGACCTGGTGGTCGAGGTCGCGCTGGTCCGTCCGGGACCCATCCAGGGCGGTTCGGTGCACCCCTACATCCGGCGTCGCAACGACGAGGAGGAGGTGACCTACGACCATCCGGCGATGCGCAACTCGCTGGAGAAGACGCTCGGCATCCCGTTGTTCCAGGAGCAGTTGATGCAGCTGGCGATCGACGTCGCCGGATTCGATGCAGGGCAGGCGGACCAGCTGCGCAGGGCGATGGGCTCCAAGCGCTCGACGGCGAAGATGGAAAAGCTCAAAGTGCTGCTCTACCAAGGGATGGCGAAGGAACACGGGATCACCGGGGCGATCGCCGACCGGGTGTACGAGAGGTTGTTGGCCTTCGCCAACTTCGGTTTCGCCGAATCGCACGCACTCAGTTTCGCCGCGCTGGTGTTCTACTCCTCGTGGCTCAAGCTGCACCATCCCGCGGCGTTCTGTGCGGCGCTGCTGCGGGCCCAGCCGATGGGTTTCTACTCCCCGCAGAGCCTGGTGGCCGATGCCCGCAGGCACGGGGTGACGATCCGCCGCCCGGACGTCAACGCTTCCTGTGCCACGGCGGATCTCGAACCGCTGCAGGATCCGCCGCGGGTCGGGATCCCGGCGACGCCGCGGACACCGAACGTCCCGCACGCCGGCGCCCTGGGACGCAACCTGCCGGCGTCCGGCGCGTTCGCCGTCCGCCTGGGTCTGGACGAGGTGCGGGGGATCGGCGTCGAGTTGGCGCAGCGGATCGTCGCGGCCAGACCGCCAGAGGGATTCAGCGGGATCGCCGACTTGACCCGCCGGGTCACCCTGACGGCCGAACAGGCCGAATCGCTGGCCACCGCGGGGGCGCTGGACTCGGTCGTGACCCGGCAACGGTCCGCGGCGGGCCCCGGGTCGACGGGGACAGGGCCGACAGGGACAGGGTTCACCACGACAGCCCGTCCGGAACGGCCGCTGTCCCCTGGCGAGGTGCGCCGACATGCGCTCTGGGCGGCGGGTGCGGCGGCGGGGGAGCACCAGGGCTCGCTGCCCGGGATGGTGGTCGGGCTGCAGGCCCCGACCCTGCCGGGGATGAGCGACCTGGAGCTGACCCTGTCCGACATCGCCGCCACCGGCATCTCTCCCGATGCCTATCCGACCGAGTTCTCCCGTGCCAGGTTGGACGCACTCGGGGCGTACAGCGCCGCCGGGGTGTTCGGGGTCGAGCACGGCACCAGGGTGATGGTGGCCGGGATGGTCACCCATCGGCAGCGCCCGGCGACGGCCTCAGGGGTGGTGTTCATCAACCTCGAGGACGAGACGGGGCTGCTCAACATCATCTGCTCACAGGCCCTGTGGACGCGTCACCGACGGGTGGCCAGGACGGCACCGTCGTTGTTGGTCCGGGGGGTGGTGGAGCGCTCGGGTGGGGTGCTCCCACCCGGTGGTGGCGTGCCGTCCGGTGGGGCGGTGTCGGTGCTGGCGGACCGGATCGCCGCGATCGATCTGCTGGTCTCGATGCCCTCGCGGGACTTCCGCTGAGGACAGATCAGCCGGCTCCGCCGAAGATCCGCTGAGCGGCTGATCAGCCCGATCCACCGAAGAACTGTCCGCTGAGCAGCAACTGCAGGAAGCGCCAGACCGCAGTCGCGCCGGTCACCACGCCATCGCGGATCTCGTCCGGCCAGACCACCAGCGCGACGATCACCCCGACGGCCAGCACGAGGCCGATCACCAGCGCGATGCGCTGCCGCACCTTGATCTGCTGCAGCAGTGCCTGGGTCTGGGGGTCGACCTGGATGCCCGGATACATACGGGCCACGGTAACCCGCTCTGTCAGGATGGGTGGGTGAGTTCCGAGAATCCGTCGTGGCAGCTGTTCGCAGGCTCAGCGACGGGCGACACCCCCGCCCCGACAGGATCCGCACCGACAGGTCCGATCAGGATCGCCTCGTGGAACGTCAACTCGGTCCGCGCCCGGATGCCGCGGCTGGTGGCGTTCCTGCAGCGTGGGGACATCGACGTGCTGCTGGTGCAGGAGACCAAGGTCCGCTCCGGTGCCTTCCCGGTCGGCCCGATCGAGGCACTCGGCTACGAGATCGCCCAGCACGGCCTCGACCAGTGGAACGGGGTCGGCATCATCTCCCGGGTCGGCATGCAGGACGTGCAGTTCGGGTTCCCCGGCATGCCGTCCTGGGGTGAGCCGGCGGTGCAGGAGGCCAGAGCCATCACGGCTCGCTGCGCCGGCATCGAGGTGAGCAGCGTCTACGTCCCCAACGGCCGGGAGATCGATCACCCGCACTACCACTACAAGCTGGCCTGGCTGGCGGCGTTGCGTGAGCACACGGCCGCCCGACTGCTGGATGAGCCCCTGGCCCGGATGGTGATCGGCGGCGACTTCAACATCGCACCGCGCGACGGTGACGTCTGGTCGATGGAGTTCTTCGAGGGTCGCACCCACGTCACCCCGCCCGAGCGCGAGGCGTTCGCTGCGCTGCTGGAGACCGGGCTGGTGGATGTGGTGCGCCCCTTCACCGACGCGCCGGGTACCTACACCTACTGGGACTACACGCAACTGCGGTTCCCGAAGAACCGCGGGATGCGGCTCGACTTCCTGCTGGCCTCACCGACCGTGGCGAACGAGGTGGTGGACGCGCGCATCGACCGCGAGGAACGCAAGGGCGCCGGTGCCTCCGACCATGCGCCGGTGATCGTCACCGTCGACGGGACCTCCGGTGCCGGATCGGCCGCGGGGGTGCAATCGTGAAGATCCTTGTACTGCAACATGATCCGGATGACGGACCCGAGCGGCTCGGCGACTGGCTCGTCGAGGCCGGTGCCGAACTCCAGATCGTCCGCGCGGATCTGGGCGAGCACATCCCTGCCGACACTGCGGCATTCGACGGGTTGATCTCACTCGGTGGTGCGATGGGAGCCCACGACGACGAGGTGGCGCCCTGGCTGCCGGCGACCCGCGCTCTGCTCGCCGCCGCGGTCGCTGACGGCACCCCGACCTGGGGGATCTGCCTGGGTGCCCAGTTGCTGGCAGTGGCGACCGGCGGCGTGGTGGAGCCCGGTGCGGACGGACCGGAGGTCGGCGCCTACCTGACAGCGAAACGCGATGCGGCGGAACGGGATCCGGTGCTGCTGGCCACGCCGATGACGCCGGACGTGATGCACTGCCACTTCGACGTGATCAGCACCCTGCCGCCGGGCGCGGTGCTGCTGATGGCGGGTACCGGGTATCAGCACCAGGCCTTCAGGATCGGCCCGAAGGCCTGGGGGTTCCAGTTCCACATCGAAGCCAGCGCGGCGACGCTCCGCTCGTGGGCCGAGGCGGAAGGTCTGTCCGGTCGGCTGGGTGCAGAGCTCGACGAGGCCGAGGAACACATGGGTTTCGTCTGGCGCGACGCCGCCCACCGCTTCGTCGGGCTGCGCCGCGGAGAGGCCGGACCGGGCACAAGGCTTCCGCTGGTCACGCCGTGAGTCGTCCTCGGGCCAAGGCGACCATCCGCTACGGGCTGCCCGACACCCCGCGCGTCCGGTCGAGTCTGCTCGCGGCCGGACTCGCCGATTCAGGCGGCGGGGTGGTGGTCGGCGCCGAGCCCGCACTGGGCGTCCTGTCCAGGGCGGGCCGACCTGAGTTGGCGACCGATGCCCTCGCCCGACTGATCGCTGCGCTGGAGGAGTCGGCGGAGAATGACGGACCCGACGGGGCGGAATCGCTGCGCGCTGCGATGCTGTCCGACCGTGGCTTTCGAGCCAGGCTGCTGGGAGTGCTCGGCGGCTCGACCGTCCTGGGTGACCATCTGATCGCGCACCCCGACTCGTGGGTGCACCTGAAGGACGAACCGCTGACGGTGGCCCTGGTGCGTCAGGCCGACACCCGCCGGATGCTCGGCGCCGCAGTCGGTCTGGCCCCGGACGCCCCGCGCTGCACCGGCACCGAAGGGGAACGTGCTGCGATCACCGGACCAGCGGCGGTGATCGCGTTGCGACGCGCTTATCGGGATCGTCTGGTCCTGATCGCGGCCCACGATCTGGCCCCCAGTGTCGACGCGACGCTCGCCCAGGTACCGCTTCCCTCGGTGTCCCGTGCGCTCACCGATCTGGCCGACGCCACCGTGCAGGCGGCCCTCGCGGTCGCCGCCGCCGAGCTGTCACCCGGCGCGGCACCCTGCCGGCTGTCGGTCATCGCGATGGGCAAGACCGGTGCCCGGGAGCTCAACTACCTCTCCGACGTCGACGTCATCTTCGCCGCCGATCACCTTCCGCCGGACGGTTCGACGTCCGGGGCGGTGCCCACCGAGCAGGCGATGCTCGCCACCGCCACCCAGCTCGCCTCCGGGTTGATGCGCATCTGTCAGCAGGTGGCGTGGGAAGTGGATGCCAACCTGCGCCCGGAAGGTGCTGCCGGAGCCCTGGTCCGCACCCCGGACAGCCATCTGAGCTACTACCGACGGTGGGCTGCGACCTGGGAGTTCCAGGCGTTGCTCAAGGCCAGGCCGGCGGCCGGCTGCCCGGAGGTCGGACGGGTGTTCCTGGAGGCGGTCCGACCGCTGGTCTGGGCGTCCTCGGGGCGGCCCTCCTTCGTCGAGGACGTCCAGGCGATGCGCCGCAAGGTGGAGAAGAACATCCCGGAGGCCAGGGCGGCGCGGGAGCTCAAGCTGGGCCGGGGTGGCCTCCGCGACGTCGAGTTCGCTGTCCAGTTGCTACAGCTGGTGCACGGCCGGTACGACGAGCGGTTGCGCGTCACCGGCACGCTCTCGGCACTGCGGTACCTCATCCGCGGCGGCTACGTCGGGCGGACGGACGGCGCCGAGATGGCCGCCGCCTACACGTTCCTGCGCCGGGCGGAGCACCGTCTGCAGCTGCAGCGACTGCGACGCACCCACCTGCTGCCCGACAACGAGCAGGACATGGAGTGGCTGGCCCGCACGGACGGCTATGCCGCGATCGGCGCCGACTCGGCGTCGCAGGTGTTCGCCGCCGAGCGGCTGACGCACGCCGCGACGGTGCGCCGGCTGCACGAGAAGTTGTTCTACCGGCCGCTGCTGAACGCGGTCGCCGCAGCGGGCGCCTCCGACGTCTCGGGTGCCGTCGGTGACGAGCTCCATCTGTCACCGCGTGCCGCCGCAGACCGCTTGACAGCACTGGGATTCACCGCGAACACCGCCGTCGGCCACCTGCAAGCTCTGACGTCGGGGATGAGTCGACGGGCAGCGATCCAACGCACTCTGCTGCCCGTTCTGCTGGACACCTTCACCCGCTCGTCCGACCCTGATGCCGGCCTCCTCGGATATCGGCGGGTGTCCGAGACGCTGGCCGAGACCCACTGGTACCTCAGGGTTCTGCGCGACGAGGGTGCCGTCGCCGTCCGGCTCGCTGCGCTGCTGGGGGAATCGAAGTACGTGGGCGAGCTGCTCCTCAAGGCGCCCGAGGTGCTGCGTCTGCTGGCCGACAGCAAGGCCCTGGTGGCGACCGATCCAGCTGTGGTGGCCGGCGCCCTGCTGGCCCGCAGTGCACGGGCGAGCACCGCTCAGGAGGCGGCCGATTCCGCTCGTTCGGCCCGTCGCCACGAGTTGCTGAGGTTGGCGTGCGGCGATCTGACCCATCTGCTCGACGTGCACCAGGTGATGGCCGGGGTCACCTCGATCGCCCAGGCGACGGTGGCCGCTGCGTTCGTCGCTGCCTGGCGCCAGATCGAGAGCGAGCGCGGAGTGAATCCGGCGCGGATGGCCGTCATCGGCATGGGCCGGCTCGGCGGCGCCGAACTCGGGTACGGCTCTGATGCCGACGTGGTCTACGTCGCTGAGCCCTCCCCGGGCGCCGGCCCCGAAGAGGTCGATGCGCAGCTGTCCGGCTGCGTCGCGGTCGCCGAGCTCACCGCTCGGCTGCTCGGCCGACCCAGCACCGACCCCGCGCTGGAGCTCGATGCGGGCCTGCGGCCGGAGGGTCGCAACGGACGACTGGTGCGCACCCTGGACTCCTACCGGAGCTATTGGGAGCGCTTCGCCGCGCCGTGGGAGCGTCAGGCACTGTTGCGGGCGAGGCCGGTGGCCGGTGACGAGGAGCTGGGTCGGCGGTTCATCGAGGCCGCCGACGAGGTGCGCTATCCCGTGGGCGGGCTGTCGATGGCCGACGTGATCGAGATCCGGCGGATCAAGGCCAGGGTCGACACCGAACGGCTGCCCAGGGGCGGGGACCCGAGCACGAACACCAAACTCGGATCCGGTGGCCTGGCCGACATCGAGTGGACCGTGCAGCTGCTGCAGCTGCAACATGCGGCCGAGCTGCCGGGCCTACGGACGCCGTGCACGCTGCCGGCGATCGAGGTGGCAGTGGAGGCCGGACTGATCAGCGCCCGGTCGGGACGTCTGCTCCGGGACGGTTGGATCAGCGCGACCCGCACCCGCAACGCGATCATGCTGGTCAAGGGCAAACCCGACGACCAGATCCCACGCCAGGGCCCGGCGCTGCGGGCAGTCGCCCGGATGATGGACGGTTCCGACAGTGAGGGGTCCGTGCGGCTGCCGGGAACAGCCCCCGTCGACCCCGGTGAATTCGTCGACGAGTACCGCCGCACTGCCCGCCACGCCCGCAAGGTCGTCGACGCCGTGTTCGACGGTGCCGGTCGCTGACCCCTGACTGGTCGGCTCTCGCAGTCCCGGCAGTCGATCAGCGCATCTCCACCCGGTAGTGGTGGTCTGTCTGGTCATCGAGTGACCTCTACTGGCAGGTTCGGCGGTCACGGGCACATTGACGAGGAGGACGCCGAGGGTCGGTGGAGGTCCATGGCGCGTCTTCCACCGGTCCGGCTATGGCCGGTTCGGTAGCGTCGCCAGGATGGTGGCGTTGTGAACGGTGGGGAACCGTCGAATCAGCTGAGCCGAGTCGGTCGCAGGTGGCGTCGGCCAGCGGCCGAGCTGGCCGGTCTGGTCGTGGCAATGGTGCTGTTCTCGTGGCTGCACAACCTGGCAGGCACGGACGTCGTGGCGGCGACGGCGAACGCACAAGCCCTGCAATCGGTGGAACGCGGGCTGAACCTGGATATCGAGGCGTCAGTCAACAACTGGCTGGCTGAGCATCCATTGCCGATGCAGGCCGCGGTGCTCTACTACCGGCTGTACTACGTACCGCTGGCGTGGGTGTTGCTGTGGCTGCTCATCGCCCGGGCCGATGTCTACCGCACCCTGCGCCGCACCCTGCTGGTGATGGCGCCGCTGGCGTTGTCGGTGTTCTGGCTGGTGCCGATGTCTCCGCCCCGGTTCGCCCTGCCCGGAATCATCGACATCGTGGCCGAACACGACCTCGTCGCTGGCGGCGCGTCGCGCGATCTGTCGAACGGTCAGAATCACTTCTCGGCAATGCCCAGCCTGCACGTCGGATGGTCGGCGCTGTGCGCCTACGCCGCGTGGTTGGCGCTGCGCGGCAAGTATCCGCGGCTCGCGTTCCTTGCCTGGCTGTTCCCCGTCATCATGGTTGCTGTCGTTGTCGCCACCGGCAACCACTACGTCCTGGACGTGGCCGGGAGTGTCCTGGTGCTGACGATCTCGATCGTAGCGGCAGCGGCGTGGGACCGGTGCCGTCGGCCCGGGCCCGGGCCGACGGCATCCGTACTCGAACACCGCCGATCAGCTGAGTGACAGCACCAAGGAACTCCCGAAATCGGCGGCGTTCGTGCCGCCGGACCCGCTCAGCAAGCGGTCAGTGTGAAGTGGTCGATGTCAGCGCCGGGCGGGAGCCTCTGACAAACCTCACTCTTGCCCGCCGAGCTCGTCCGAGACCAACCCGTAAGTCAGATGCACTCATCCCACACTGCAGGTTCCACGCCCAAGAGTTATTGGGTCAGCGTCTGCCGCACCATTTCAGACCTGAGAAGTTGGCTGCCTACGATAAATCGTCACCGGGGTGTCCGGTCTCACCGATCTGACGCGGGCAGAGCCGTGGGTACGGCGATCCTCTCATCGGCTTTGACGCACTGGGCGGAACATTCTCGCTGATCGAACGTCGCGGGAGTCGAGATCCCTGCCGTGCGACACCTGCAGTGCACCGACGGTTCACCAGCCGGGCCGAGGTTTGGGATGATGACGTCCGTGCCCACCTGGATCTGGATCGTCATCGCTGTCATCGTCGTGCTCGCTGTCGCCTTCGCCGTTGGATTGGTGCTGGCCAAGCGCCGACGTGTCTCGCTGGCCCCTGGCGAGGCATCAACCGTCGAGAAGACCACCGCACCCGAGCGTCCCCGCGGCGGCGGCTACAAGGCGGGCGGCTCGATCTCCTTCTCCGACGGTGGCGCATCAGGGACCGCGACCCTGGATCGACCGCCGGCCACCCCGGAACCGACCACTCCCGAACCGGTCACGGTGGCACCGAGCGAGCGCACAGCGACCGCTGAGCCCACCCCGGTCGTCGTCGAACCCGAGCCCGCACCGGACGCCGTCGAACCGGAACCCGCTGCAGAGCCGGAACCGGTTGTCGAGCTGGTACCGGTCGTCGAGCCGGAACCGGAGCCGGCACCGTTCGAGCCCACCCCGGTTGCCGACCCGCCGGTGGCCGACACCGCGATCGACGAGATCGCGCCGGCGGACGGCCGGCTCAACCGACTGCGCGGCCGTCTGAGCCGGTCGCAGAACGCCTTCGGTCGCTCGATGCTCGGCCTGCTCGGCGCCGGAACGATGGACGAGGACTCCTGGACGGACGTCGAGGACACCTTGCTGCTGGCCGACCTCGGCTCGCAGTCGTCCGCGGAGATCGCCGAGAAGCTCCGCGCCGAGGTCGCCGCCCACGGTGTCGCCGACGCAGCCGGTGCGCGGGCCCTGCTGCGTCGGGTGCTCGTGGAGGCCGTGGATCCCACGATGGACCGCACCATCCGGGCGCTGCCGCACGACGGACGTCCCTCTGTGGTGCTCGTCGTCGGCGTGAACGGCACCGGCAAGACCACCACCACCGGCAAGCTCGCCAGGGTGCTGGTCGCCGGTGGCCGGACTGTCGTGCTGGGCGCCGCGGACACGTTCCGGGCAGCTGCGGCCGATCAACTCCAGACCTGGGGGGAGCGGGCTGGTGCCACCGTCGTCCGTGCCGCCGCCGGCACCGATCCGGCCTCGGTCGCCTTCGACGCCGTCAAGCGGGGCATCGCCGACGGCACCGACACGGTGCTGATCGACACCGCCGGCCGGCTGCACACCAAGACCGGGCTGATGGACGAGCTCGGCAAGGTGAAGCGGGTCATCGAGAAGCAGGCCAGGGTCGACGAGGTACTGCTGGTACTCGATGCCACCACGGGCCAGAACGGGCTCGTTCAGGCCCGCGTCTTCGCCGAGGTCGTCGACATCACCGGCATCGTGCTCACCAAGCTCGACGGCACCGCCAAGGGCGGCATCGTGGTCGCCGTCCAGCGCGCGCTGGGCGTGCCGGTGAAGCTGGTCGGCCTGGGTGAAGGTCCGGACGATCTGGCGCCGTTCGAGGCCGGCGCGTTCGTCGACGCCCTGCTCGGCGACTGAGGTGCGGCTGTCCGTCGACCTCCACACCCACACGGTGGCCTCGACGGATGGTGAGCTCACGGAGCCGCCGGCAACGATGTGGTCAGTGGTCGTCGCGCAGCGGTCCCCACCGGCCCGTGACGAGCACTGGCGACCGGATCGTTGCGTCGGCGTAGCCGCAGGAAGCCGGTCGGGGAGCCTCCGGAGCGGACCACGGCGGCTGATTCTGTCGGAACCGTTGCCGTGCAACGGGTTCACCGTGCCAAGAGCTCTGCAGTGAGGGCTGCGTCACGTCGTCGGGACATCCCCGTCATCTGACCGAAACACATTCCGGGTCCGCGTTCATCGTTCGGAAACACGAACGCTCATCCACCGCAACACCTCCCGACCACGGTGATCAGGTCACCGGCGGACGGCTTCGCGTCGTTCCGTCACCCCACCGGGCCTGGAGGCTTGATGCCAGAAGATGCATTCACACTCGACTCGGGGAATACCGCGTTCATGATCCTCGCGGCAGCACTCGTGCTGCTGATGACGCCGGGTCTCGCGTTGTTCTACGGCGGCATGACCCGCTCCAAGTCGGTACTGAACATGATGATGATGTCGTTCGGCGCCATGGGCGTCGTCGCCATCATCTACGTGCTGTGGGGGTACTCGATGACCTTCGGCCCCGACAAGGGCGGCATCATCGGAAACCCGTTCGAGTACTTCGGTCTCAACGGCCTGAGTGACGCGATCCCGCTCGGCATCAAGGACGACGCAGGCGCTGATCTGTTCAGCTCCAACAGCCTGATGGCTGGTTATGGGGTGCCGTGGACCGTGGCGGTCGGCTTCCAGATGACGTTCGCCATCATCACCGTCGCCCTCGTCAGTGGCGCCATCGCGGACCGGGTCAAGTTCGGCACCTGGATGATCTTCTCGGCGATCTGGGTCACCATCGTCTACTTCCCGATCGCCCACATGGTCTGGGGTGGCGGTTGGCTCGGTGGCGACGGACCCATCGCGACCAGCATGTCCACTCCGATCGACTTCGCCGGTGGCACGGTCGTGCACATCAATGCCGGCATGGCCGGGCTGATCCTGGCGATCGTCATCGGCAAGCGGCGCGGCTTCGGCAAGGAGCCGATGAAGCCGCACAACCTGACCCTGGTGATGCTGGGTGCAGCCCTGCTCTGGTTCGGTTGGTTCGGCTTCAACGCCGGATCCGAGTTCGCCGCGGATGGCACAGCCGGTCAGGCGTGGCTCAACACCACGGTCGCGACCGCTGCGGCCATGCTCGGCTGGTTGGTGATCGAGAAGCTCCGGGACAAGCACGCCACGTCGCTGGGTGCGGCCTCGGGGGTGGTCGCCGGTCTGGTGGCCATCACGCCGGCCGCAGCGGCGGTCGACAGCATCGGAGCCATTTTCATCGGCCTGATTGCCGGTGCGCTGTGTGCGCTCGCGGTGAGCCTCAAGTACCGCTTCGGCTACGACGACTCGCTCGACGTGGTCGGCGTCCACCTGGTGGGCGGTCTGGTCGGCACGATCCTGATCGGCTTGTTCGCCCACCTGCCGTCGGACACCGAGGTCCTGTCCACCTTCGCCCCGGAAGGCGCGCAGAACGGTCTGTTCTACGGCGGCGGCTGGACGCAACTCGGGACCCAGACTGTGGTCGCGCTCATCGCCGTCGCGGTCTCCGGGGTGCTCACTGCCATCATCGCGCTGGCCATCAAGTACACGGTCGGTTGGCGGGTACCCGAGGAGGACGAGGCCGACGGCATCGACATCACGGTGCACGGCGAAACTGCCTACGACATCGAGGTTTCGGGTAGCGGAGGAACTGGTGGGATCCTCAAGGCCACCGGCACCGCAGCAGCCCCCGTGTACACCGAGAAAGAGGTCACCGCATGAAGCTCGTCACCGCCGTGATCAAGCCCTTCAAGCTCGATGAGGTCCGCGCCGCACTGCTCGCCTTCGGTGTGCACGGCATGACCGTGTCGGAGTCCTCGGGGTACGGCCGCCAGCGCGGCCACACCGAGGTCTACCGGGGCGCGGAGTACACCGTCGAGCTCCTTCCCAAGGTCAGGCTGGAGATCCTCGTCGACGACGAGGATGCCGACGACGTCACCGATGTGATCGTCAAGTCGGCGCGCACCGGCAAGATCGGCGACGGCAAGGTCTGGACGACGGACGTCGGATTCGTCACCAGGGTCCGCACCGGCGAAGTCGGTTCGGAAGCGCTCTGACCCCGGTCATCCGCAGTCGGACGAAGTACTGGAACTGAAGTCACACAGCGAGGACGCCGAGATGCCAACGCACGTCGGGGATTCCTACGCCGATCTACGCGCCGCGCTGTTGGGCCGGTCCCCGATGTCGGGACCGGCCCGCAGCCGGGCGTTGTCCCGCCTCACCGACGGATGGCTGGGTGAACTGGCTGTCGATGCCGGGGTCACCGTCGGTGGGGTGGCACTGGTGGCGGTCGGGGGATACGGCAGGGGAGAGCTGTCACCGCAGTCGGATGTCGACCTGGTACTGCTGCACTCCTCGGAAACGCCTGCGGCGTATGCCGAGATGATCGCGGAGCGGCTCTGGTACCCCATCTGGGATTCCAAGGTGCGACTGGATCACGCAGTCCGTTCGGTCGGTGGCGCCCGTCAGGTGGCCAGGACCGATCTGGCAGATCTGTTGGGAATCCTCGACATCCGGCACATCGCCGGCGACGCCGAGCTCGGTGCCACCCTGCGGCGCAAGGTACTGGCCGATTGGCGGGCCGATGCCCGCGAGCGCCTGCCGCTGCTGCTGGAGATGTGCAAGGAACGCTGGATGCGTTCCGGCGACCTGGCTTTCGCCGCGGCCGGTGACCTGAAGAACTCGCGTGGCGGTCTGCGCGACATGGTCGTGATGCGCGCGGTCGCTGCTTCCTGGGTGGCCGACTGCCCACACCAGGGTTTGGAGGAGGCGCGCGGAGAACTGCTGGAGATCCGTGACGCGCTGCACCTGGTCACCGGCAGGGCCACCGACCGGTTGCAGGCGCAGGACCAGGACGCGATCGCCACCATGCTCGGCCTTCCGAGCCGGGACGATCTGCTGAGGCAGTTGGCCGCGATCGGGCGCACCGTCGATCTCGCGATCGACCTCACCTGGCACCGGGTGCGCAGGGCACTCACAGATTCACCTGTCGGCGAGGGCCGGCCGGATCGTCGTCCGCTCGCCGAGGGTGTGGTCGAGCAGGACGGGGAAGCCGTGCTGGCCAGGGCCGCAGACCCGGCCCACGACGCGGTGCTGCCGCTGCGGGTGGCGGCCGCGGCCGCACAGGCCGGTATCCCGGCTGCCCCCGCCACCCTGGCCCGGCTGGCACGGATCTGCCCGCCGCTGCCGGACGTCTGGCCGCCGGCCGCGCTGGAAGCGCTGCTGCGGCTGCTCGGCTCGGGGGCGGAGCTGGTGCAGGTCTGGGAGTCGCTCGACCAGGCAGGTCTGGTCAGCGCCCTCATCCCCGGGTGGGAACGACTCCGGTCGATGCCGCAACACGATCCGGTGCACCTGTACACCGTCGACCGTCACCTGGTGCAGACCGCCGTGGAGGCCTCCCGGCTGGTACGCAGCGTCACCCGTCCCGACCTGTTGCTGCTGGCAGCACTGTTCCACGACGTCGGCAAGGGAACCGGACGTGACCACTCGGTCGTCGGCGCCGAACTCGTGGTACCGATCTGCCGCCGCCTCGGGCTGGGGGAGTCCGACACGCAGGTGCTCGTCACTCTCGTCCGCCACCATCTGTTGCTCGCCGAGACCGCCCCGCGCCGCGACCCGGACGATCCCGCCACCATCGCACTGGTCGTCGATGCGGTCGGCGATGCCGGCACGCTCGACCTGCTGGAGGCCCTCACCGAGGCCGATGCGCTGGCCGCCGGGCCGGCCGCCTGGTCCGAGTGGAAGTCCCGCCAGGTCGCCACCCTGGCCTCGCGGGCCCGGGCAGCACTGCAAGGCTGGCCGTCCGCCGGGCCCCGTTCGGTCTCGGAACAGGAACGCGCTCTGCTGGACGCCGGCGTCGTGTCCGTCACCGTCGGGACGGACGCGACCGGCGAACCGGTGATCACCGTCGTCGCGCCCGACCGGGTGGGGCTGGTCGCCGATGTGGCCGTCGCACTCACCGCACTGCGACTCACGATCAGGTCCGCGGTGGTGCACACGGAGGAGCCGATGGCACTGCTGGTGTGGTCGGTGGCCCCCGAGTTCGGCGATCTGCCCGACGCGAACACTTTGCGCTCGTCGGTGACCGGCGCGCTGAACGACGCGTCCGCGGCCAGGGCTGCTGTTCTGCGACGACAGCGTTCCCGTCGGCGCGGAACGTTCGCCGCACCCCGGATCTCGATCGTCGAGGGTGCGTCGGAAGGAGCGACGGTGCTGGAGATCCGTGCGCACGACACCCCGGGACTGCTGGCGACGGCAGCGCGGTCGATCGCCGACGCCGGCTACAGCATCCGGCGCGCGATGGTCGAGACCCGCGGCGCCGAGGCAGTCGACGTGCTGTACCTCCAGACAGCTCAGGAGCGCGCCCCGTTGAGTGGGATCCGGGCCCGGATGCTGGCAGATCACGTGGTCGCGGCGGTGGCGGAGACCGACCCCGACGCCGCGGCGGGATAGCCTGCAAGGCGTGTTCGAGACTCTTTCCGACCGCCTCTCCGGAGTTCTCTCCGGCCTGCGCGGCAAAGGCCGGCTGTCCCCAGGTGATATCGACGCGACCTGTCGCGAGATCCGCATCGCCCTGTTGGAGGCTGACGTCGCGCTGCCGGTCGTCCGGCAGTTCATCGCCGCGATCAAGGAGCGGGCTTCCGGGGCGGAGATCTCGCAGGCGCTGAATCCCGCCCAGCAGGTCATCAAGATCGTCAACGACGAGCTGGTCACCCTGCTCGGCGGTGAGACCCGACGACTGCAGTTCGCGCGCACACCACCGACGGTCATCATGCTGGCCGGTCTGCAGGGCGCCGGTAAGACCACGCTCGCCGGCAAGCTCGCGCTGTGGCTCAAGGGCCAGGGCCACACCCCGATGCTGATCGCCTGTGACCTGCAGCGACCGAATGCCGTGACCCAGCTGCAGGTGGTCGGTGAGCAGGCCGGGGTGACGGTGTACGCCCCGGAGCCCGGCAACGGCGTCGGCGACCCCGTCGCAGTCGCCCGGTCCGGCATCGCCGAGGCCAGGACGAAACAGTTCGACATGGTCATCGTCGACACCGCCGGCCGGTTGGGTGTCGACACCGAGATGATGGCGCAGGCCGCACACATCCGTGACGCCGTCCAGCCGGACGAGATCCTGTTCGTCCTCGACGCAATGATCGGTCAGGACGCCGTCAACACGGCGGAGGCCTTCCGCGACGGGGTCGGCTTCACCGGCGTGGTGCTGACCAAGCTCGACGGCGACGCCCGCGGTGGTGCCGCACTGTCGGTGCGGCAGGTCACCGGTTCGCCGATCATGTTTGCCTCTACCGGCGAGAAGCTCGCCGACTTCGACGTCTTCCACCCCGACCGGATGGCGTCCCGCATCCTCGGGATGGGCGACATGCTGTCGCTGATCGAGCAGGCCGAGCAGGTCTTCGAGCAGGACGAAGCCGAGGCGATGGCCGCCAAGCTGGCCGGCGACGACTTCACCCTCGAGGACTTCCTGCAGCAGATGCAGATGCTCAAGCGGATGGGCCCGATCGGCGGGATCCTGGGCATGCTGCCGGGTGCCGGTCAGATGAAGGACGCGCTCGCGAACGTCGACGACAAGGACGTGGACCGGACCGCCGCGATCATCCAGTCGATGACGCCGCAGGAGCGGGCCAACCCGAAGATCATCAACGCCTCCCGTCGGCAGCGGATCGCCAAGGGTTCGGGTTCGACCGTGAACGCGGTGAACTCGTTGGTGGACAGGTTCTTCGAGGCCCGCAAGATGATGTCGTCGATGGCCGGCCAGTTCGGTCTGCGGCGGGCCGCCTCGGCCACCAAGCGCTCCAGCAAGGGACGCAAGGGCAAGAAGGGCAAGGTCTCCGGCCGCGGCCCGACGCCGCCGAAGATGAAGGGGATGCCGGGCGGATTCCCGGGGCTCGGCCAGCTGCCTCCCGGGATGCCCGGCATGCCGCAGCTCCCCGGCGGTGCCGGCGGAGCGGGTGGCGGCAAGATGCCCGGTGGTTTCTCACTCGACGACCTGCCCGCGGACTTCGACCCGAGCAAGCTGAAGTTCCCGAAGAAGTAGCAGCAGGCGCATGCCGATCCGTCAGCCGCATGCTGAAATGTCGGAAATGGCGGGTGTGACGCCCAAATCTGGCACTTCAGCATGCGGCTGGGGGCCGGGGGGGCCGGGCGACAGCCGGCGGCGGCGAGCTGCAGGGTCCCGCACGGCGCCGAGCGGTGAGAATGGTCCGATGAGCGCGCAGCAGAGCTGGCACGTGGTCGGCCACGATGCCGGGACCGGCGACGAGGTCGAGTACTGGATCGCCGGAGGTGAGTTCACCGACGGACCGGTCGGCGGGGCGGAGCAACTCGGCGGCTGGACCCTCCCCGGACTGGTGGACGCGCACTGCCATGTCGGCTACTCGCCCGAGGGAGTGGTCGATCTGCCGACCGCCGAGCAGCAGGCACGCAACGACCTGGCGACGGGAGTGCTGGCCATCCGCGACTGCGGCTCACCGCTGGACACCCGGCCGTTGGTCGGACGCGACGACCTGCCGGTGCTGATCCGCGCCGGCCGACACCTGGCCAGGCCGAAGCGCTACATCCGCGGTCTGGGTGTCGACCTCGAGGATCCCGCCGAACTGCCTGCCGAGGTGGCCAGGCAGGTCCGGTACGGCGGCGGCTGGATCAAACTGGTGGGCGACTGGATCGACCGCGGCATCGGTGATCTCGCTCCGCTGTGGCCGGCCGATGGGCTGCGCGAGGCGATCGACATCGCGCCCGCCGGCGGCGCCAGGGTGACGGCGCACGTCTTCGCCGAGGACGCGATCCCCGATCTGCTGGCCGCTGGGATCGACTGCCTCGAGCACGGCACCGGGCTCACCGACGACACCGTCGCCGAGGTGGTACAGCGCGGAGTGCACGTGGTCCCGACCCTGGTCAACGTCGACAACTTCCCGATGTTCGCCGACGCGGCCGAGAAGTATCCGGCCTACGCCAAGCACATGCGCGATCTGCACGAGCGCCGCGACGAGACGTTCGCGGCGCTGATCGAGGCGGGCGTCCAGGTGCACGCCGGCACCGATGCCGGCGGGTACGTCGAGCACGGGCGGATCGTCGACGAGTTGCAGGCGATGGCGATCGCCGGCGGGGGAGTGCTGGGCATGCGCGGCACCCTGCTGGCCGCATCCACTGCCGCGCGGGAGTGGCTGGAGTTGCCGCTCCCCGCCGCTGGGACCAGCGCGGATCTGGTGATCTACCCGCGGGATCCGGCGGTGGATCCGTCTGCGCTGCACGAGCCGGTGGTGATCCGCGCGGGCCGCAGGATCGACGGATCGCCCCGCCCGTGACTCGCATCCGCACGACGGACCGACGAACGACAATTGCGCGGTTGCTGCTGGCGGTGGTGGTCGTGGCGGTGCTCGTCATCCTGCTCTGGCCGACCCGGCCGGCCGCCGCCTCGCAGAACGCGCTGCAGGCCTGGTTCGAGCGGCTGCACGCACGCGGTCTGCCGACCTGGTTGGGGTTCGGCACCGTCGAGTTCCTGGCGAACGTCGTGATGTTCCTGCCGCTCGGGTTCCTGACGGTGATCGGCTGGCCCCGACGACCGTGGTGGGTCCCGGTCACCGGCTGGGTGATGTTCTCGGCGGCAGCCGAGCTCACCCAGGCTTCCCTGGATGCGCACCGCGTCGGTGACTGGCGGGACGTGATCGCCAACGGGAGCGGCGCGGTCCTCGGGGTGCTGGCGGCCCGGTGGTGGCTGCGCCGCGCGGTCAGGGGCGCAGGTACGCGTGCAGACTCCTCGAGTCCGAGCGCACCAACCCGGCTGCCCGGTACAGCGCACGTTGGGCCTCGTCGTCGTCGGTGAGCAGCACGAACTGGCGCAGGTCTGCGTACGACGCGAGCACCTCATCCAGCAGCAAGCGGCCGACCCCACGCCGCTGCACCGACGGGTGCACCAGGATGTCCTGCAGGTAGCAGATGCTCGCACCGTCGGAGAGGGTGCGAGCGAGACCGACCAGGTTCCCGTCCTCGCGTGCGGTCACGACCCGGTGGGACCCACGGATCGCTGCCTCCAATGTTGCCGGCTCCCGGGTGTAGGCCGTCCATCCGACGGCGTCGTACAGCGCGACGACGGAAGCGATGTCAACGGCGGCGGGCAGGTCGCCGGGCGGAACGGTGCGGATCTCCATGCTCCCGGACGGTACCGTCCGGACGGTGCTGCCTGGAGTGAGCTCAGAGGATCATGAACTTCGACTCGGGACCCCGTTGATGACGGGGCGGAGTCGAAGTTCGTGGCGGTGACCCGGCCGGCAGCTGCGGCGCATTTCCGGCGGGAGGCCCTCGTCTGGCAGAATGACCAGCGCACGACTCCGACCGGCCCCTCTCTCCGTTCGTGGTCGCCATCAGCATGCCTCGAGCCGTCATCCCCACACGGCACCGGGGCACGCACCCACGGCGCAATCACGCGCCATCGCAATCGAGGAGAAGTCCACCTAGTGGCTGTCAAGATCAAGCTCGCCCGCTACGGCAAGATCCGCGAGCCGTTCTACCGTGTCGTCGTCGCCGACTCCCGCACCCGCCGTTCCGGCCGGGCGATCGAGACGATCGGTCGGTACAACCCCAAGACCGAGCCCAGCGTCATCGAGATCGAGTCCGAGCGCGCGCAGTACTGGCTCGGCGTCGGCGCCCAGGCAACCGATTCCGTCGTCGCGCTGCTCAAGGTCACCGGTGACTGGCAGAAGTTCAAGGGTCTCCCGGGCACCGAGGGCACCCTGAAGGCCCAGCCGGAGAAGGTCGACAAGAAGGCGCTGTACGAGGCCGCGATCGCCGCTGCCGGTGGCCGCAACGAGGATTCCTCCGGCGCCACCACGCAGAAGAAGAAGGCGCCGAAGAAGGCTGCCGAGGAGACCCCGGCCGCTGCTGAGGAAACCCCCGCTGCTGAGGCCCCTGCGGCTGAAGCCCCCGCGGCCGACGCGCCGGCGGCTGACGCGCCGGCCGCCGAGGCGCCGGCCGCCGACGCTCCGGCCGCCGAGGAAGCCCCTGCTGCCGAGAAGGCCGAAGAGCCGAAGGCATGAGCGTGCTCCCGGAAGCGCTGGAGCACCTCGTCAAGGGGATCGTCGAGCACGAAGACGACGTCCACGTCGACCTGACCACAGGTCGGCGCGGGCGCACCCTGCAGGTTCACGTGCATCCTGACGACCTGGGCAAGGTCATCGGTCGGGGTGGCCGCACGGCCACCGCGCTGCGGACCGTCATCGCGGCCGTCGGCGGCCGCGGCATCCGGGTCGACGTGGTGGACACCGATCGGGAGCCGGGCCGATTCGGCCCCGGCCGCTGAGTCGGTGCAGGTACTGGTCGGCCGGATCGGTCGACCCCACGGAGTCAAAGGCGGCGTGACGGTCGACGTCCGCACCGATGATCCGAAGAGCCGGTTCGCCGCCGGATCGGTCCTCGCTACCGATCCGGCGAGCGCCGGTCCGCTCACCGTCGCCGGATCCGGCCGGAGCGGCCAGATCCAGATCGTCTTCTTCGAGGGCTTCCTCGATCGCGAAGCTGCCGAATCGCTGCGCGGCGTGTTGCTGGTGATGGAGGGCGAGGAGCTCACTCCTCCCGACGATCCTGACGAGTTCTACGACCACCAACTGATCGGCCTCGCCGCCGTACACATCGACGGCCGCGCCCTGGGCGAGATCGCCGACGTGCTGCATCCGCCGGCCGCCCCGGTCCTGGTGATCCGCGGTGAGCTTTCGCCCGAGAAGGCCGGCGACGACGTGTTGGTGCCGTTCGTCTCAGCGATCGTGCCCACCGTCGACCTCGAGGGCCGGCACTGCGTGATCGATCCGCCGGACGGTATGTTCGCCGACGCTCCCGTGCAGCCCTGAGAGGTCCCGCGATGCGGTTCGACATCATCACCATCTTCGGTGAGTATCTGACTCCACTGCGAGAATCGTTGCTGGGCAAGGCGATCGGCGCCGGCACCATGACGGTCGGCATCCACGACCTGCGGCGCTGGACCCACGACGTGCACCGCGCCGTCGACGACGCGCCCTACGGCGGCGGCCCTGGCATGGTGATGAAGCCGGACGTCTGGTGGACCGCCCTGCAGGACGTGCTCGCTGACCCGTCCTCGCCCGGCACCGCCGATGATGGCCCCGGCAACGACCCGGCCCCGGCCGGCCCGGCCACGCTGATCGTCCCGACCCCGGCGGGGGAGCGGTTCACCCAGGCCACTGCCGCCGAGCTGGTGCGCGCCGAGCGGTTGGTCTTCGCCTGCGGTAGGTACGAGGGCATCGACCAGCGTTTCGTCGAGCGCGCAGCATCGGTGATGCCGGTGCGGGAACTGTCGATCGGTGACTACGTGCTGGCCGGCGGCGAGGTCGCTGTGCTGGTGATCATCGAGGCTATCGCTCGGCTGATCCCCGGGGTGCTCGGCAATCCCGACTCGGCGGTCGACGACTCCTTCGGTACCGGCATCCCTGGCTTGGTCGAGGCGCCGTCCTACACCCGACCTCCGGCCTTCGACGGCCTGCAGGTCCCGGAGGTACTGCGCGGTGGCAACCATGCCGCGATCGTCCGCCACCGCCGGGACGAGTCGCTGCGCAGGACGTTCCGCAACCGCCCCGACCTGTTCGCAGCGCTGACCGCAGAGCTGCTCGACGCCGAGGATCTGGCGGTGCTCGACGAGGTCGGGGCGCCGGTACCGGTCGGGCTGCGGGAGCGGGTCGAGGCCGAGCTGGCCGCCAAGGCAGCCAAGAAGCGCCGCAGACGCCCGCGCACCGAATCCGATCCGGGACCGCACCGACCGATGTAACAGCACTTGTACAAGTGCTGTTACAATGCTCGAATGACTGGACATGAACGACCCCGTGACGTCGTCGACGAGAGTCTGTGGCGCCCGCTGCGCCAGTTGATGTCCGCCATGGACGACGACATCGCGCGGCTCTACCAGGAGCGGGGTGTCGGCATCCAGACCTCGCAGTCGATGGTGCTGCTCCGGCTCGACACGTCCGGCCCGATGACGATCCGGGAGCTCGCGCGTTCGCTGGAGATCACCCACTCCGGTGCCGGCCAGAAGGTGAAATCACTGCTCGCAGCGGGCCACGTCACCACCGTCACGGGGCCGGACCTGAGGACGAAACTCGTCAGCCTGACGCAGCAGGGACGAGAGCTCGTTCCCTTCCTGGCTGCCGAGTGGCAGGCGACGGAACGCGCAGCGGCCGCGCTGGAGGAGGAACTGCCGTATGCGTTGAGCGCGGTGGTGAACGACATGCGGATCGCCCTGCGGCGCAGGAGTTTCCACGATCGGATCACGGCAGAGCTCGCGCAGACGGACGACCGGACGGAGCAGGCCGGGTCGCACCCGTGACCGGGCCGGTCTTCGACGCGCCGGCCGGTGGACGCCTGCGCAGGATGCTCATCGACCTGGACCCCGTGCGCACGGTCCCGGTGTTCCGGCGCTACTGGATCGGCAAGTCGCTGTCGACGCTGGGCAGTCAGATGACCGGCGTCGCGGTCTTGTTCCAGATCTGGGCCGCTACCGGAAACCCGTTGTGGGCCGGGGCGATCGGCCTGGCTCACGTGATCCCGATGGCACTGTTGAGCGTCGCGGCCGGATCTGCGGCCGACCGATTCGACCGTCGCCGGATCCAGATCATCACCACCACCGGACAGTGCGTCCTGGCCGGAGTGCTGACGCTGCAAGCCTTTCTGGGTGGTTGGTCGCCGTTGCTGCTGCTCGTGCTGGTCGCCCTGCAGACCTGTTTTGCGACCTTCGGTGGCCCGGCGTCGCGCAGCGTGATCCCTCGCCTGCTGCCACCGGAGAAGGTCGCCGCCGGAATGGCGTTGACCGGTATCAGCTTCCAGCTGACGATGCTCGCCGGGCCCGCCCTGGCGGGGCTGACGATCGGCTGGGTCGGTGTGCAGGGCTGTTACCTCATCGATGCGATCACTTTCGGCGCGTCGTTCATCGGGGTCTTCGGCCTTCCCGTCCTGCGACCGGAAGGGACCGCCCGACCTGGGTGGCAGGGCGTTCGCGAAGGTTTCGACTTCGTCCTGAAGCACCGGGTGGTGCGCAGTCTGCTGCTGATCGATCTGGCCGCCACCGTGCTGGCGATGCCGATCGCACTGTTCCCGCTGCTCAACGAACAGCTGTTCGACGGGGATCCGGCGACCTTCGGCCTGTTCCTCTCGGCCATCGGTGCCGGCGGCATGCTGGCCTCGATCTTCTCCGGCTCGTTCACCCGCTCGTCGAAACAGTCGAGTGTGGTGGTGCTCGGAGCGCTGCTGTGGGGAGTGTCGCTCGCCCTTCTCGGCGCGGTGTCGATCGGCTGGGTGGCGTTGCTGTTGCTGGCGGTGGCGGGCGCCGCGGACACCGCCAGCGTGGTCAGCCGCGGTGCCATGGTGCAGCGGGTGACCCCGGATGCGGTGCGCGGTCGGGTCAGCGCGGTGGAACTGCTGGTCGGCATGGGTGGACCGGACCTGGGCAATGCCAGAGCCGGCTTCGTCGCCCGCTTCACCGGAGCGCAGGCCGCGCTGCTGATCGGCGGCCTGAGCTGTACTGCGCTGGTGTCCTACCTGGCCCGACGGGTTCCGGAACTGCGACCGGGAAGCGTGTCCCGGCACCGCTCTGCTGCCCCTGTCGACGACGATTTCGTCCCGGGTCCCTGAACTGGCACAATGGAGAGGTTGCCGGTCGCCCGGAGCGTGTCCTGGACACGACTCCGTGGAGCTGCGCAGGCGACGGACTCTCCCGCGAGTCCCGGAATCCGCATCATCATGATGCGCTCCGTGCCGCCCGTCCCAGCAGGGGACGGGCGTGACCAGACGAGTTGTACGACCGAAGGACGAACCGCGATGAACATCCTCGACGATCTCGACAGCGCCTCGCTGCGCGACGACATGCCCGACTTCCGCCCCGGCGATTCCGTCAAGGTGCACGTGAAGGTCATCGAAGGCACCCGCTCCCGGATCCAGGTCTTCGCCGGCCACGTGATCCGTCGTCAGGGTGGCGGCATCCGCGAGACCTTCACCGTTCGCAAGATCTCCGGCGGCGTCGGCGTGGAGCGCACCTTCCCGGTGCACAGCCCCAACATCGACAGGGTCGAGATCGCCACCCGTGGTGACGTCCGCCGCGCCAAGCTCTACTACCTGCGCGATCTGCGCGGCAAGGCCGCCAAGATCAAGGAGAAGCGCGACCTCGCGCGCTGACCCACCCCGCGTCGGACCACGTTCACACCGCTGGACACGTAGCCTGTCCACTGATGAACGAGCCCCAGCCCGCCCGCGACGGCGACGACGATCCACCCGTTGATCCGCAAGGATCGCCGCAACCGGATCGACCCGACACCGATGCGGGCGGAGCTGTATCCGGATCTGCAGCCGCATCCGACAGCCCTGAGGTGGCAGCACCGTTGAGCCCTGCTGCGAGCGCCGCCGCGGCCGACGACGGCCCCCCCGCCGCGGCGGACAACGGCCCCCCCGCCGCG
>JBBJML010000020.1:0-78345 GCA_037720195.1 Nakamurella sp.
GCCTGCGAACCGGCGGATCCAGCGAAGCCTGCGCAGCAGCGCCCTCATCCGCGGCCGCCCGGCGTCATCAGCTCTCCTGAGGACCTCGGCGGCGGAGGTAACGCTCGAACTCGGCGGCGAGCACGTCGCCGCTGGCCGGGCGGAGCGGGACCTCCTCCTCGGTGGTCTCCTCGAGGGTCTGGATGTAGGCGCTGATGTCCTCGTCCTGGGCGGCGATGTCGGTGACCTCGACCTCCCAGTCCTCGGCCTGGTCGGGCAGGGTGCCCAGCGGCACCTCGACGTCCAGGATCTCCTCCACCCGGTTGAGCAGTGCAACAGCGGCCTTGGGATGCGGGCCCTGGGCGACGTAGTGCGGCACTGCGGCCCAGAAAGAGAACGCGGGGATCCCTCGCTGGACACAGAAATCGGCGAAGACGCCGGTGATCCCGGTGGGGCCTTCGTAGCTCGACGTGGTCAGGCCGAACCGGGCTGCGGTCGTCGGATCGGGCGCCGAGCCGGTGACCTGCACCGGACGGGTGTGCGGGACGTCCGCCAGCAGGGCGCCCAGACAGATCACCGTCGACACCTGGTACTGCTCGGCCAGGCCCACCAGCTCGGCGCAGTACGCCCGCCACCGGAAGTTCGGTTCGATACCTCGCACCAGCAGGACGTCGTGCTCGCTCGTCTCTGCGGGCAGCCGGACCTGTGAGACCCGGGTGGTCGGCCACTCCAGCTGCCGGGTGACGCCGTCCACCAGCTTGCTGTAGGGCCGGGACACCTGGAAGTCGTAGTACTCCTCGGGATCGATCTCGGCCAACGGTGCTGAGTCCCAGGCCAGGGCCAACTGCTCCACAGCGGTGGTGGCCGCGTCGCCTGCGTCGTTCCAACCCTCGAACGCGGCGATCATCACCGGAGAGCGCAAAGGGCGGCCCGGCTGTGCTGCGAGGTCGTCGATCATCCGTCCAGCCTACGACCGAGCGGCAGCAGGGGTGGGCAGGAAGAGGACACGGTGCGGTCCGCTCTGCGCGAACCGGACACCCGTCGGGCAGCGCACCAACTCAGTCCTCGGGCTCGTAGCCGAGGTTGGGGGACAGCCAGCGTTCCGCCTCGGCCAGGGTCCACCCCTTGCGCTCGGCGTAGTCGACGACCTGGTCACGGGCGATCCGACCGACCACGAAGTACTGCGCCTGCGGATGGGCGAAGTACCACCCGCTGACGGCCGCTCCCGGCCACATGGCCATCGACTCGGTGAGCTCGATGCCGGTCTTCTCCTGCACGTCGAGGAGGTCCCAGATCGTCTGCTTCTCGGTGTGTTCGGGGCACGCCGGGTAGCCGGGAGCGGGCCTGATCCCGGCGTACTTCTCGGCGATCAGGTCGTCGTGGTCCAGGCGTTCGTCGGAGGCGTGGCCCCAGAACTCCGTCCGCACCCGCTGGTGGAGCCGTTCGGCGAACGCCTCGGCCAGTCGGTCGGCGAGAGATTCGAGCAGGATCGCGCTGTAGTCGTCGAGCGCGTCCTTGAACTCCTTGACCTTGTCCGCGGATCCGAGCCCGGCGGTCACCGCGAAGGCCCCGACGTAGTCGTGCAGGCCGGTCTCCTGCGGCGCCACGAAATCGCCCAATGACTTGTTGGCCACCCCTTCGCGGTGCTGACCCTGCTGGCGCAGATTGAACAAGGTGTGTGCGACCGCGCCGCGCGCCTCGTCCGTGTAGACGACGACGTCGTCGCCGACGGCGTTGGCCGGGAACAGTCCGAACACCCCGCTGGCCCTGATCCACTTCTCGCTGATCATCCGGTCCAGCATCTCCTGGGCATCCTCGTACAGCCGGCGGGCGGCCTCCCCGGTGGCAGGGTTGTTCAGGATGTCCGGGAAGCGACCCTTCATCTCCCAGGCATTGAAGAACGGCATCCAGTCGATGTACTCGCGCAGCTCCTCGAGCGGGTAATCGGTGAAGACCTTCGTGTACTGGGAAACGTGACCCATCGGGTGGTCGCAGGTGGGCCCCTCGCAGACATCCTTGGCCTGCTGCAACAACATCCGTGGACGGACGGGCCGGAACGTGCTCCAGTCGATCGGGGTGCGGTTGTCCCTGGCCGCCTCGATGCCGACCAGTGGACGGTCGTTCCGTTTGGCGGCGTGACGCTGTCGGATCGACTCGTAGTCGGCCTCCACGGCGGCCAGCAGCGCCGGTCGGCGCTCGTCGGACAGCAGCGCGGACGCCGTCGGGACGGAACGCGATGCGTCCTTCACCCAGACGACAGGACCGTGGTACTTGGGCGTCACCTTGACGGCGGTGTGGGCCCGGGAGGTGGTGGCACCGCCGAGCAGCAGCGGGATGTCGAAGCCCTGCCGCTCCATCTCGGACGCGAAGTGCACCATCTCGTCCAGGGACGGAGTGATCAGGCCGGACAGGCCGATGATGTCCGCCTTCTCCTCCCGCGCCGCGTCCAGGATCTTCTGGGCGGGCACCATCACGCCGAGGTCGACCACGTCGTAGTTGTTGCACTGCAACACCACTCCGACGATGTTCTTGCCGATGTCGTGCACATCGCCCTTGACCGTGGCCATCACGATCTTGCCCTTGGCCTTCTTCGCACCGCCGGCCGCCTCGTGCAGCTTCTGCTCCTCCTCGATGTACGGGATCAGGTGGGCGACCGCCTTCTTCATGACGCGGGCGGACTTCACCACCTGCGGCAGGAACATCTTGCCGGCGCCGAACAGGTCGCCGACCACGCCCATGCCGTCCATCAGGGGGCCCTCGATGACGTCGAGCGGGCGGCCGCCGCTGTCGAGCAACTCCTGTCGCAGCTCCTCGGTGTCCTCGGTGACGAACTCGTCGATCCCCTTGACGAGGGCGTGGGTGATCCGCTCCCGGACCGGGAAGGTGCGCCACTCGGCGGTGACCTCCTCGACCGGGGCGCCGGCCACGTTGAACTTCTGTGCGATCTCCAGCAGTCGTTCGGTGGAGTCGGCGCGCCGGTTGAGGATCACGTCCTCGATGCGGGTCCGCAGCTCGGAATCGACGTCGTCGAGCACGACGAGGGCACCGGCGTTGACGATGCCCATCGTCATGCCGGCCCGGATCGCGTGGTAGAGGAACACGGCGTGGATCGCCTCGCGCACAGGGTTGTTGCCGCGGAAGGAGAACGAGACGTTGGAGACGCCACCGGAGATCTGCGCATGCGGCAGGTTCTGCCGGACCCAGCGAGCACCCTCGATGAAATCGACCCCGTAGTTCGCGTGCTCCTCGATACCTGTTGCCACCGCGAAGACGTTGGGATCGAAGATGATGTCCTCCGGCGGGAAACCGACCTCGTCCACCAGTACGCGGTAGGCGCGTTCGCAGATCTCCTTGCGCCGCTGCAGGGTGTCTGCCTGGCCGTCCTCGTCGAAGGCCATCACGACGATGGCGGCGCCGTACTTGCGACACAGCCTGGCCTGGGCCACGAACTTCTCGACGCCCTCCTTCATCGAGATGGAGTTGACGATCGACTTGCCCTGGACACACTTGAGGCCCGCTTCGATCACCTCCCACTTGGAGGAGTCGATCATCATCGGGACGCGGCTGATGTCGGGTTCGGACGCGATCAGCTTGCAGAACCGGTCCATCGCCTCCAGGCCGTCGATCATCCCCTCGTCCATGTTGACGTCGATGATCTGGGCGCCCGCCTCCACCTGCTGCCGGGCGACGGCCAGCGCGGTGGTGTAGTCGCCCGCCTTGATCAGGTTGCGAAACCGGGCGGAACCGGTGATGTTGGTGCGCTCGCCGACGTTGACGAACAGCGAGTCCGGGGTGACCGTCAAAGGCTCGAGGCCGGACAGTCGCAAGGCCGGCTCGATGACGGCGGGCACGCGGGGGGAGTAGGAGGCCGAGGCGGTGGCGATCGCCTCGATGTGCTCAGGAGTGGTGCCGCAGCAGCCGCCGAGCAGGTTGACCAGTCCGGCGCCGGCGAACTCCGACACCACGGCCGCCATCTGCTCGGGGGTCTCGTCGTACTCCCCGAAGGCGTTCGGCAGACCGGCGTTGGGATAGCAGGAGACGAACGTGTCGGCGATCCGCGACAGCTCGGCCACATAGGGCCGCATGTCCGCCGCACCCAGGGCACAGTTCAGCCCGATCGCGAGCGGCCGGGCATGTCGCACGGAAGCCCAGAAGGCCTCGGTGACCTGGCCGGACAGCGTGCGGCCGGAGGCGTCGGTGATGGTGCCGGAGATGATGACCGGCCATCGGCGTCCACGTTCCTCGAACAGTGTCTCCAGGGCGAAGATCGCCGCCTTCGCGTTCAACGTGTCGAAGATGGTCTCGATCATCAGCAGGTCTGATCCACCGTCCACCAGCGCGTTGGCCTGCTGCAGGTAGGCGGCGACGAGTTCGTCGTAGCTGGTGTTGCGGGTGCCCGGATCGTTGACGTCCGGCGAGATGGATGCGGTCCGGTTCGTCGGACCGATGGCACCGGCAACGAATCGTGGGCGGTCGGGGTTCTGCGCCGTCACCTCGTCGCAGGCCCTGCGGGCCAGGCGTGCCGATTCTAAGTTGAGCTCGTAGGCCAGCTCCTGCATGCCATAGTCGGCCATCGAGATCACCTGGGCGTTGAAGGTGTTCGTCTCGACGATGTCGGCGCCGGCTTCCAGGTACTCCCGGTGAATACCCTCGATGATCTCCGGGGCGGTGATGCTCAACAGGTCGTTGTTGCCCTTGACGTCGGACGGCCAGTCGGCGAAGCGAGTACCTCGGTAGTCACCTTCGCCCAGCCGATGCCGCTGGATCATGGTGCCCATGGCGCCGTCGAGGAACAGGATGCGCTCGGCGAACAGGGCGCGGAGCTGGTCGGTGGCATCGGGACGGACTGCTGACACGGCAATGTCAGTCCCGGAAGTGGGGTGGTTCACGGATGCGTCCCTGTGCGTCGGCTAACGGCTAGGAGGGTGGGCGGGGGGACCTTCGAGGCCCGGGGAGACGGGGCACACGGAGAACCTGCTCAGGAAGACCGGAGACTCCCCCACGACCGGGAGGGCAGGCCTGCCGGGACCGGACGTTCCTCCCATGCTACTCGGCGCGGCCCACCGATCGGCCCGACACTAGGCTCGTGCCGTCGACGGCTGCTCCGGGCCGTCCGCCGAACGAAGGAGTGGTGTGTCCGAGCTGCGCGCGGTCCTGTTCGACATGGACGGCACCCTGACCGACTCCGAGAAGTTGTGGACCATCGCCCTCGACCGCACCGCTGCGGAATTGGGCGGCAGCCTGGGCGAGGAAGCACGGCACGAGATGGTCGGCCACGACATGTGGTCGTCGGTCGACATCCTGCAGACCGATGTCGGTTCGTCCCGGCCACCGCAGGAGGTCGCCCGACTGCTCACCGACTACACCGCCGAGCTGTTCGCCGAGCCGTTGCCGTGGCGTCCCGGAGCGCAACAACTGCTGGCCGCGGTGCAGGAAGCAGGACTCGCGATGGCACTGGTCACCGCCACGCACCGGACGCTGGTCGAGCTGGCGTTGAACACGCTGGGGCACTCCACTTTCGGAGCGATCGTGTGCGGCGACGAGGTCGCCCACGTGAAGCCGCATCCCGAGCCGTACCGGCGGGCGATGGAACTGCTCGGGGTACGGCCGGAGGAGTCGCTGGTGATCGAGGACTCGCCGAACGGGTCTGCGTCGGGGTTGGCCGCCGGATTGCCGGTGCTCGTCGTCCCGTGCGACACCGCCGTCCCACCGCGGGACGGGATGACCTTCCGGGACAGCCTCGAGGGGCTGACGGTGACGAACCTGCGTGCCATCCACGCCGGTTCCGCGGGCTGAGCCGGTCGGACAGTCCGACCCGACCAGGACTCAGCGGGCGACGCCGGGGGCCAGCACCAGGGCACTGAACGGCGCGAGCTGCGCCGAGGACGCGCCGACCTGGGCAGCGCCGGCCGTGTCGAGCAGCACCTCGCCGTGGGCCACCAGCGGCACCGACCGCGGCCGGTCGGAGAAGTTCACCGCGATCTGCAACCCGCTCCGGTCCAGCACCAGCCACCGTTCGTCGTCGTCGAAGCTGACGTCGGTGCGATCGAAGCGCGGATCGGTGAGCTGCGGCCACTCCCGGCGCAGCACCGCCAGCCGGCGGTAGAGCGAGAGCACCTCCGCATGCCGACCCGAGTCCCGCTCGGACCAGTCCAACTTGGATCGCCGGAACGTCTCCGGATCCTGCGGGTCGGGGACCGACGCCGGATCCCAGCCCATCTTCGCGAACTCGGCAATCCGCCCCTCCGCGGTCGCCTTGCCCAGATCGGGCTCGGGGTGCGAGGTGAAGAACTGCCACGGCGTCGACGCGGCCCACTCCTCGCCCATGAACAGCATCGGGGTGAACGGACCCAGCAGCACGAGCACCGCGGCGATCGCCAGGTCCTCGGGCCCGAGGCTGGCTGTCAGCCGGTCACCGGTTGCCCGGTTCCCGATCTGGTCGTGGTCCTGGCTGTACCCGACCATGGCCCAACTCGGCACTGTGCGGGTGTCCAGCTGTCGCCCGTGGGTGCGACCCCGGAACGAGGACCACGAGCCGTCGTGGAAGAAGCCGCCCGTGAGCACCTTCGCGATGGCACCCATCGAGCCGAAATCGCCGTAGTAGCCTACGGTCTCGCCGGTGAGCGCGACGTGCAGGACGTGGTGGTAGTCGTCGCTCCACTGCGCGTCGAGGCCGTAGCCGCCGGCCTGTCGGGAGGTGATCAGTCGCGGGTCGTTGAGGTCGGACTCCGCGATCAGCGTGAGCGGGCGCCGCACGTGCGCAGAGAGAGCTGCCACTTCGACGGCCATCTCCTCGAGCAGGTGCACCGCCCGATGGTCGACGAGTGCGTGCACCGCGTCGAGGCGCAGACCGTCGACATGGTTGTCCTGCAACCACATCCGGACGTTGTCGAGCACATAGGCCCGCACCTCGTCGGAGCCGTCCTCGTCCAGGTTCAGCGAACTGCCCCAGGTGTTCGCGTGCCCGCCGTGCAGGTACGGCGCGTAGAGGGGCAGATAGTTGCCGCTCGGGCCCAGGTGGTTGTACACGACGTCCTGGATGACGCCGATCCCCTTGCCGTGGCAGGCATCGACGAACCGCCGATAGGCGGCGGGGCCGCCATAGCTCTCCTGCACGGCGTACCAGAGAACGCCGTCGTAGCCCCAGTTGTGATCACCGTTGAAGGCATTGACCGGGAGCACCTCGACGAAGTCGACCCCGAGCTCGACCAGATGGTCGAGCCGCTCGATCGCCGAGTCCAGGGTGCCCTCGGGTGTGAAGGTGCCCACGTGCATCTCGTAGATGACGCCGCCCGCGAGCTGTCGCCCGGTCCACGACTGGTCGGTCCAGGGGAAGGCGGCAGGAGGATCCAGTTGGGACAGACCGTGCACACCGTCCGGCTGGCGGCGCGAGCGGGGATCCGGTCGCGGATCACCGGAAACACCGTCGGCGTCCTCGAGCAGGTAGCCGTACCGGATCGGCGCGTCCGGGTCGATCCCGGTGTCGATGACGGCGCCCGGTTCCGGCGCCCACCAGCCGTGTTCGTCGCGGACCAGCGGCAGGTCCAGCGAGAGGTCTCCCTGCTCGAGCCGGATCTCCACCCGGTCGGGGATGGGTGCCCAGACCCGGAAGTCGAGATGGGTCTCAGACATCGGTGTTCTCCTCAGTGCGGGGGGCGTGGTCGCCGATCACGGTCGCAGCGCGGTCGGCGGGAACGAGCAGCGCGACCGGGAACGCCGCCAGTACCGTCTGCACCGCGAGCCCGCCGCCCGCCTCGGTGACTGCACTTCCGCTGATCAGGTCCACCCAGTCCCCGTCCGGGACGGAGACGGTGGTGCCCTGCCACCCGCCGGACGCGGCGAGTCCGACCGGCAGCCTGGTGACGACGGCGATCGCTCCACCGCGGTCGAAGGCCATCACATGGTTGGCTGCCGGACCGTAGACAGCCACCGGCGTGTACCTGGTGAACAGATCGGCGAGGTCTCGGCGGGCGCGTAGCGCCCGCGAGGTCACCAGCAGTTTGGCGGCCCCCGAGGAGTCGACCGCCGGGCGCCAGCCGTTGTCGATGCGCTGCAACAGATCGCCGATCGCGGCATGGTCGACGGGCCGTCGGTTGTCGGGGTCGACGAGCGAGTTGTCCCAGATCTCGGTGCCCTGGTAGACGTCCGGGACGCCAGTGCCGGCCAGCTGGATCAGCTTGGCAGCCAACGAGTTCGACCGCCCTGGTCCGGTCAGGCGGGTGGCGAGCGCCTCGACAGCGGGCGCGAGCTCCGGATGGTCGTACAGCGCATCGACGAATGCGTGCATCTGCTGCTCGAACTTCTCGTCCACCGCCAACCAGTCGGTGGCGGTCTGTGCTTCCCGGGCGGCCTTCTCGGCGTAGGCGTGCAGCCGTTCGCGTTCGATCGGCCAGGCGCCCACCGCGGCCTGCAGCAGCAGGTTCGCGATGGATCCGTCCGCGAGCGGAACCCACTGCAGCGCACGGGTGACGAAGTCCGCCCAGTCGTCGGCACTCTCCGACAGCACCGTGATCCGGGCCCTGACGTCCTCGGCCCGCTTGGTGTCGTGCGTCGACAGGGTGGTCATCGCCGCCGGGAAGGACTCCTGACGACGGGCGAAACGGGCGTGCGCGGTGGCGACATCCACGGCGAACTCGTTCGGCTCGGCGCCGACCTCGGTCAGCGAGGTGAGCCTGGTCCACCGGTAAAAGCTGCAGTCCTCGACGCCCTTGGCCATCACCATCCCTGAGGTCTGCTGGAACCTGACGGAGACCTCGCTGCCCACCTGCTCCAACCGGCTCGCGACCAGTTCGATCACCTCGGCGAGGTCAGGTCGAGCCGCGACTGCGGCATCGACCGCCTGCCGCACGTGGTCCGCCCCCTCGGGGAGATAGCTGCGATACACCGGGAAGCACGCCAGCAGTTCGGCGATCGCATCGTCTGCGCGGTCGATCTCCGGCACCAGCCGGGCGAGCCGCAGGACCTCCGACCGCAGGATCCCGTCGGCCACGGCGCGTTTCGCATCGTGCACCAGGGCGTGCCAGTCTGCGGGCGCACCCCGGAGCCGGGCGTCCAGCTCGTCGAGGACCCGCTCACCGGCCGGGTCGACGAGCACCCGGTCGGTGACGGCAAGGGTGTCGTAGCCGGTGGTGCCGGCGGTCTGCCAGGACGGCAGCAGCTCCTCGCCGTTCTCCAGGATCTTCTCCACCAGCACGTACCGGCCACCGGTCAGCTCGGCCAGATCCTCCAGGTAGCGGCCCGGATCGGCCAAACCGTCCGGATGATCGACCCGCAGACCGTCCACCCAACCCTGCTCGATCCACCGCCGGATCTCGACGTGCGAGTCGGCGAAGACCCGCGGGAGCTCCACTCGAACCGCGGCCAGCGTGCTGACGGCGAAGAAACGCCGGTAGTTGAGGTCGTAGCCCTCGCGTCGCCAGTTCACCAACTCGTAGTGCTGCCGGTCGTGGACCGCACGGGCGTCGTCACCCGATGTCCAACTGCCCGCGGCCAACGGGTAGGTGTTGTCGTAGTAGCCGAGACGGTGTTCCCCGTCGACCTGCACGATCTCCAGGGCGCTCAGGTCGTCGTCGCCGAGTACGGGAATCCGGATCCGACCGTTGCCGAAGGCCCAGTCGACGTCGAAGGCCTCGGCGTGCACCGAGTCCCGGCCCTTGCCGAGCAGGTCCCACCACCACACCGACTCGGTCGGCGCCGAGACCCCGACATGGTTGGGGACGATGTCGACGAGCACCCCGAGACCGCGCGCATGCGCGGCCTCGGCTACGGCCTGCAGCCCTGCCTCCCCACCGCGCTCACGATCGACCGCGGCGTGGTCGACGACGTCGTAGCCGTGACCGGATCCGGAGGTCGCCTGCAGCAGCGGGCTGAGGTAGACCCAGTCGGCTCCGAGACGCTGGAGATAGGCGACCTTGCCGGCCGCATCCTGCAGGGTGTCGTCGGCCGTGATCTGCAACCGATAGGTGGAGCGGGGGATACGCACGCAACTTCTCCTCGAACTCGAACACACCTGCAGGACAACGGGTTTCGCAGATTCTCAGCTCTTGCTCGACGAACCCTCGGGATCGGGTGACGACGTCTCGGCGAGCGGTGTGGCCGGCGCCGGATGCTCGCCTCCGGGATCGTCCTGGTCGATGACCAGTTCGGCGTCCTGGTTCTTCGGCTCCGGTGCGGCATCCGCGGTGGGACCGGTCCGAACCCCGGCCGCGCGGCCGGTGTCCGACGGGACGACGGCACCCTGTCGGGCCGGTCCGGTGACCGGAGCCGGCGCGATCGACGGCACGGTGGCGGCGACATCGCCGGGCGTCGCCCGTTCTGCCGTGGTGCGCACCGCTTCCAGGACGATCAACGAGCGCGCGGAGGAGTTCAGCGTCTCTCCGGCGCCGACGGTGGGGGAGACCTCGGTCATCCCGTTGGTGTCCACCACGATGCTCCAGGCAGTGGCGTACTCCTCGGGTGGCAGCGTGAACTCCAGGTCACCGTCGTGGGCATTGAAGATCAACAGGAACGAATCGTCGACGATCCGCTCACCGCGCATGCCGCGTCCGCGGATCCCGTCCCCGTTGAGGAACACGGCGATCGACTTGCCGAAGCCCGAGCCCCAGTCCTCGTCGGTCATCGCCTCGCCGGCCGGGGTCAGCCAGACGATGTCCGGCAACGGCTCGCCCTCCCCGCGGGTCAGCGGACGACCGGAGAAGAAGCGCCGGCGACGGAACGTCGGGTGCTGGCTGCGCAGGCGGGTGATCGACGCGGTGAACTCCATCAGCGCTTCGTCGGCAGCCGACCAGTCGATCCAACTGAGCTCCGAATCCTGGCAGTAGACGTTGTTGTTGCCCTGCTGGGTCCGCCCCATCTCGTCGCCGTGGGCGATCATCGGCACCCCTTGCGACAGCAGGAGAGTAGCAAGGAAGTTGCGCTTCTGCTTGGTGCGCAACAGGTTGACCGCAGCATCGTCGGTCGGACCCTCGACCCCAGAGTTCCAGGAGCGGTTGTGCGACTCGCCGTCCCTGTTGTTCTCGCCGTTGGCGTCGTTGTGCTTCTCGTTGTACGAGACGAGGTCGTTGAGGGTGAAGCCGTCGTGTGCGGTGACGAAGTTGATCGACGCCACCGGCCGCCTGGCCGAATGCTCGTAGAGATCGGCCGAACCGGTGAGCCGCGAGGCGAACTCGCCGAGGGTGGCGGGCTCACCGCGCCAGAAGTCACGCACGGTGTCGCGGTACTTGCCGTTCCACTCGGTCCACTGCGGGGGGAAATTGCCGACCTGGTAGCCGCCGGGGCCGATGTCCCACGGCTCGGCGATGAGCTTCACCTGGGAGACGATCGGGTCCTGCTGGACCAGTTCGAAGAAGCTGGACAACCGGTCGACGTCGTAGAACTCCCGCGCGAGCGTGGCAGCGAGGTCGAACCGGAACCCGTCGACGTGCATCTCGGTCACCCAGTACCGCAACGAGTCCATCAGCAGTTGCAGCGAGTGCGGCTGACGGACGTTGAGCGAGTTGCCGGTGCCGGTGTAGTCCATGTAATGCCGTTCGTCACCCTCGACGAGGCGGTAGTAGGCAGGATTGTCGATGCCACGGAATGACAGTGTGGGTCCGAGGTGATTGCCCTCGGCCGTGTGGTTGTAGACCACGTCCAGGATCACCTCGATACCGGCCGCGTGCATGGCCTTGACCATGCCCTTGAACTCCTGGACCTGCTGGCCGCGGTCGCCGTAGGCGGAGTACTCGTTGTGCGGGGCGAAGAAGCCGAGGGAGTTGTAGCCCCAGTAGTTGCGCAACCCGTTGTCCAGCAACGTGTTGTCCTGGACGAACTGGTGCACGGGCATGAGCTCGAGGGTGGTGACGCCCAGTCGGCTCAGGTGGTCGATCACCGCGGGGTGGGTCAACCCTGCATAGGTGCCGCGATGGTTGTCGGTGACCTCGGGATGAAGCTGCGTCAGACCCTTGACGTGCGCCTCGTAGATGACGGTGTCGGCATACGGGATCCGAGGATGCCGGTCGCCGGCCCAGTCGAAGAACGGGTTGATCACCACACCCCAGAACATGTGCGGCGCGGAGTCGTCGTCGTTCGGGGTCTTCTCGTCGCCCAGCTGGTAGGCGTACAGCGAGGGATCCCAGTCGATCTGACCGCAGACGGCCTTGGCATACGGATCCAGCAGCAGCTTGTTGGGGTTGCAGCGCAGTCCCTTGTCGGGATCGTTCGGGCCGTACACCCGATACCCGTAGCGCTGGCCGGGCTGCACAGTCGGCAGGTAACAGTGCCAGACGTAGGCGTCGACCTCCTTGATCTCCACCCGGCGCTCGACGCCGTCGTCGTCGAGCAGACAGAGCTCGACCTTCTCCGCGATCTCGCTGAAGAGCGCGAAGTTCGTTCCGCTGCCGTCGAAGGTCGCCCCCAGGGGGTAGGCGGATCCGGGCCAGACATCCATCGAGTAGGTCCTCACTGATTCTGTGTCACTGTGTCTCGCGCGACGCTGCGACGAAGGACGGGTGGAGCGTGGTGGGGGCGGGCCCGACCGTTCGACGGTGGGTCCCGGCGACGGCCAACAGTATCGGGCTGCTCGGCCGACCGGTTCTCCATCGGGTTCGGCGGGGCCCGACCGGTGCCGACCTCCGGATGTCCTCTTCCCGTCGGACCCCCCGTCTACTCTCGGATCCGTGCCTGATCCATCCAGCTACCGACCCGCGACCGGGACGATCCCCGACTCGCCCGGGGTGTACCGGTTCATCGATCCCGCCGGACGGGTCATCTACGTCGGCAAGGCCAAGAGCCTGCGTCAACGACTGAACTCCTACTTCGCGGATCCCTCGGGCCTGCACCCGCGCACGCTGCGGATGGTGACCACGGCCGGCAGTGTCCAGTGGACGGTCGTCTCGACGGAGGTCGAGGCGCTGCAGCTGGAGTTCAGCTGGATCAAGGAGTTCGATCCCCGCTTCAACGTCCGCTACCGCGACGACAAGAGCTTTCCCGAGTTGGCCGTCACCCTCGGTGAGGAGTTCCCCAGGCTGCAGGTGATGCGCGGGCCGCACCGCAAGGGTGTCCGCTACTTCGGGCCCTACGCGCACGCCTGGGCCATCCGCGAGACGCTGGACCTGCTGCTGCGAGTGTTCCCGGCCCGCACCTGCTCCGCGGGAGTGTTCAAACGGTCGGCGCAGATCGGCCGGCCCTGCCTGCTCGGCTACATCGGCAAGTGTTCGGCCCCGTGCGTCGGCCGGGTGAATGCGGACGAGCACCGTGCGATCGTCGACGACTTCTGCGACTTCATGGCAGGCAAGGCAGATCCGCTGACCCGCCGCCTCGAACGCGACATGCAGATCGCCTCCGACGATCTCGATTTCGAACGGGCGGCGCGGCTGCGTGACGATCTGGGTGCGGTCCGCCGGGCGGTGGAGAAGCAGGCAGTGGTGTTCGGCGACGGCACTGATGCAGACGTGATCGGGGTCCGCTCCGACGACCTGCTCGCTTCCGTACAGGTGTTCCACGTCCGGGGCGGCCGGGTGCGCGGACAGCGAGGCTGGATCGTCGACGTCGACTCCGAGGTGGCTCTCACCGAGAACGAGTCCGAGCGCACCGGCGCGCTGGTGGAGAACTTCCTGCTGACCTTCTACGGCGACCTCGCGGAGGATCCCGCCGAACCTGGCGGCACCGTCGTGCCGCGGGAGATCCTCGTACCGCAGCTGCCGCCGGACACCGAGGAGTACGCGTCCTGGCTGTCCGGGCTCCGCGGGTCCCGGGTCTCGCTGCGCATCCCGCAACGGGGCGACAAACGCGACCTGGCCGACACCGTCGGGCGCAACGCCGCCGAAGCCCTCGCCCAGCACCGGCTCAAGCGCGCGAGCGACCTGACCGCACGGTCGGCTGCGCTCACGGAGTTGGGCGCAACACTGGCGATGGAACGCGCGCCGCTGCGGATCGAGTGCATCGACATCTCGCACAACCAGGGCACCGATGTGGTCGCTTCGCTGGTCGTGTTCGAGGACGGGCTGCCGAAGAAGAGCGACTACCGCAGGTTCATCATCCGCGATCGGCCCGGCGACGATGTGGCCTCGATCGCCGAGGTGGTGCGCCGCCGGTTCTCGCGGGGCGGCGGCGACCCGACCGAGCACGACCCGGACGTCGCCGACATCACCACCGGCCAGATCGAGGCGGTCCGGACCGATCCCGACGACGGCGACCGGCCACCTGGGATCAATCCCGAGACCGGCCGTCCGCGGCGGTTCGCGTATCCGCCCCAACTGCTCGTCGTCGACGGCGGCGCCCCCCAGGTGAACGCCGCCGCCGCGGTGCTGGCCGAGCTGGGGATCACCGACGTGACGGTCTGCGGGCTGGCCAAGCGGCTCGAGGAGGTATGGATCCCGGATGACGACGAGCCGGTGATCTTCGCCAGGACCAGCGAAGCCCTCTACCTGTTGCAGCGGCTGCGGGACGAGGCGCACCGGTTCGCCATCACCTTCCACCGCGCGACCCGGTCGAAGTCGATGACCGTGTCCGCGCTGGACGGCGTGGCCGGGCTGGGGGAGACCAGGCGCAAGGCACTGCTGCGCCACTTCGGGTCCGTGAAGAAGCTGCGGACGGCGACGGCGGAGGAGATCGCCGTCGTCCCCGGCATCGGACCGGCCACTGCGGCCGCGGTGGTCGAGGCGCTGGCCGCGACCCACGGTTCGCCGGAACGGGGAGCCGCCGCAGCGGGCCGGACTATCCTGACCGGACCCGGCTGATGCCGGAACCCCGCTCCGCCCGAATGCCTGAGTACCTGCCGGGAGATCCGATGACCGAGAGCCCGAGCGACATCTCTGCGGTGGATGCCCACTCGGAGCGGGTGAGCAACGACCGCGGCGGTATCGAGGTGGCGATCGTCTCGGGTCTGTCCGGCGCCGGCCGGTCCACGGCGGCGAAATGCCTGGAGGATCTCGGCTGGTTCGTCGTCGACAACCTGCCGGCCGAGTTGATCCAGACGATGGTCGACCTGGGAGCGCGCTCCCGGGGGGCCGTGACACGGATCGCGGTCGTCGTCGACGTCAGGTCGAGGGCGTTCACCGAAGACCTGGCGATGGTGATCCGCGACCTCGATTCGGCCGGATATCGGCCCAGGGTGCTGTTCCTGGAGGCCGACGACGCTTCGCTCATCCGCCGGTACGAGGCGAACCGCCGGCAGCATCCGCTGCAGGGCGCCGGCCGCATCTCCGACGGACTCGCCGCCGAACGCGCGCTGCTGGGTCCGCTCCGGGACGAGGCGGACGTCGTCATCGACACCACCTCCACCTCCGTCCACGACCTGCGCCGACGGATCGAGACCGACTTCACCGCAGCCCCGCGCAGCTCGACGCTGACCGTGGTGTCCTTCGGCTTCAAGTACGGACTTCCGTTGGACGCTGACCTGGTGATCGACATGAGGTTCCTGCCGAACCCGTTCTGGATCCCGGAACTGCGTGAGCTCACCGGCCTCGATCCCGCGGTGTCCGACTACGTGCTGACCCAGGAAGGAGCCACCGAGTTCCTGGATCGTTGGCTCGAGTTGTTCCAGCTCACCGGCGGCGGGTACCAGCGCGAGGGAAAGCGGTATCTGACGGTCGCCGTCGGCTGCACCGGTGGGAAACATCGGAGCGTCGCCACCGCCGAGGAGATCGGTCGCCGCCTCCGGGCCGGGCAGCAGTCCGCCGCTGTCGGCGAGGCGAGCGACATCAGGGTCAGCCATCGAGATCTGGGCCGCGAATGACGAGCGACCCCAGCAGGTTCCGGGTGGTGGCGCTCGGCGGCGGGCACGGGCTGTACGCGATGCTCACGGCGCTGGTGGAACTCGACGTCGACGTCACCGCGGTGGTGACGGTGGCTGACGACGGCGGGTCCTCCGGCCGGTTGCGCAGGGAGATCGACGGGATCCTGCCGCCCGGGGACCTGCGGATGGCACTTGCTGCACTGGCCGACCCCGGCCCGGACGGTGCTCTGTGGCAGCGCGCGTTCCAGCACCGGTTCTCCGGCGACGGGGCGCTGGCCGGGCATCCGGTCGGCAACCTGGTGCTCACCGGTCTGGCCGAAGTGCTCGACGACCCGGTGGCCGCACTGGATGCCGCTGGTCGTCTGTTGGGTGCCAGGGGCAGGGTGCTGCCGATGTCCTGCCGCCCGCTGGAGATCATCGGCCGGGTCGCCGGTCTGGAGGACGACGCACACACCGTCCGCCGGATTCGCGGGCAGGTCGCGGTTGCCTCGACCCCCGGTCAGGTGCTCGGCGTCAGCATCGAGCCCGCCGATGCGATCGGCTGCCCCGAGGCCATCGCCGCCGTGCGCGACGCCGATCTGGTGATCCTGGGTCCGGGGTCGTGGTTCACCAGCGTGCTGCCGCACCTGCTGCTCCCGGATCTCGGCGAGGCCGTGATCACCACGTCGGCGCACCGCCTGGTGGTGCTGAACCTGGCGCCGCAGCCCGGTGAGACGGAGGGCTTCTCACCCGGTCGGCACCTCGACGTCCTGCGGGAACACGTCCCGGCTCTGACGGTGGACACCGTGCTGGTCGACGTGGAACCTGCCGACGGCCCTGATGCCCCGCCGTCCGGCTCGCTGACCGCAGCCACGGAGCGGCTCGGTGGCCGGGTGCTCGAGGCTGCGATCTCCGAAGGACCCGGGATCGCGCGGCACGATCCACACCGACTGGCTGCAGCACTGCGCACGGTGATCGCCGACTGCGTGTCCGCGCGCGCAACGCCCGGCATGCCGAGCGCCACCGATGGACGCGGTACCCCCGCACCGAGACCGACCAGCGACGAACGGGAGAACGAGAACGTATGGCGATGACATCGTCGGTCAAGGACGAGTTGTGTCGTCTCACGACACAGCTGGATCCGACCGCGCCGGATCCCGACAAGCCGAGGCCCCTGAAGGTCTCCGAACGCAAGGCCGAAGTGGCCTCGCTGCTCCGGTTCGCCGGCGGACTGCACATCGTCGGCGGACGGGCGATCGTCGAGGCTGATCTCGACACCGGTGCAGTGGCCCGGCGGTTGCGGGCGGAGATCTCCGACCTCTACAACCAGAACGCCGACGTGCAGGTGTTGGCTCCCACCGGATCTCGCAAGAGCACCCGGTACGTGGTGCGGGTGATCCACGGCGGCGACACCCTGGCCCGGCAGACCGGTCTGATCGACCAACGCGGCCGACCGGTCCGCGGCCTTCCGCCGCAAGTGGTCGCCGGCAGCGTCACCGACGCGATCGGAGCCTGGCGGGGAGCGTTCCTGGCCCAGGGCTCGTTGACCGACCCCGGCCGTTCGGCGTCGCTGGAGGTCATCTGTCCCGGACCCGAGGCGGCGTTGGCGCTCGTCGGCGCAGCACGTCGGATGGGCGTCGCGGCGAAGGCTCGCGAGGTCCGCGGTGCCGACCGGGTGGTGGTCAGGGACGGCGACGCGATCGCACTGATGCTCCGGCTGCTGGGTGCTGCCCGCACGCTCGCCGGGTGGGAGGAGCGTCGGCAGCGTCGCGAGAGCGTGCAGACCTCCACGAACCGCCTGGCCAACTTCGACGACGCGAACCTCCGCCGCTCGGCGCGCGCGGCGGTCGCCGCCTCCGCCCGGGTTTCCCGGGCGCTCGAGATCCTCGGGCCGACCGCGCCTGGCCATCTCATCCAGGCGGGTGATCTGCGCATCGCGCACGGTCACGCCTCGCTGGAAGAGCTCGGGCAGCTGGCCGATCCGCCGATGACGAAGGACGCCATCGCAGGCCGGATCAGACGACTGCTGACGATGGCCGACAAGCGGGCCCAGGAGCTCGACATCCCGGACACCGAGTCCGTCGTGACCCCGGAAATGCTCGAGGGCTGAGCCTCACCAGCTGCGTTCGCGAGCCCGTGACCTGCGGAGACGGGGGTGGGTCCGAACCGGAACAGGTCCCGGTCTAGAGTGTGTGTCATCGTCCCCGGTGATGTGGGCGGTATCACTGGATCGATCCGGTAGAGAAGACAGCGCGGACCTCAAGGGCGCGACCTGTCCCCGGATCACAATCATGGAGGCCTGGCAAACGTGACTGTGCGTGTCGGCATTAATGGATTCGGCCGGATCGGCCGCAACTTCTGGCGAGCGGTGGATTCCCTCGACCACGACATCGAGATCGTGGCGGTCAACGACCTCACCGACATCAAGACCCTGGCCCACCTGCTCAAGTACGACAGCATCCTGGGCACCCTGAAGCACGAGGTCACCGCGACCGATTCCGAGATCGTCGTCGACGGCAAGGGCTTCAAGGTCCTCTCCGAGCGCAACCCGGCCGCGCTGCCGTGGGGCGAGTTGGGCGTGGACGTCGTGGTGGAGTCGACCGGCATCTTCACCTCGGCCGAGAAGGCCGGGCAGCACCTCACCGCAGGCGCCAAGAAGGTCGTCATCTCCGCCCCGGCGACCGATGAGGATCTCACCGTCGTCATGGGCGTGAACGAGGACACCTACGACGGGTCGCAGAACATCCTGTCGAACGCGTCCTGCACCACCAACTGTGTCGCCCCGATGGCCAAGGTGCTCCACGAGAACTTCGGCATCGTCAAGGGCCTGATGACGACGATCCATGCGTACACCAACGACCAGGTCATCCTGGACTTCCCGCACAAGGACCTGCGCCGGGCGCGGGCCGCTGCGACGAACATCATCCCGACGTCGACGGGCGCCGCCAAGGCCACCGCCCTGGTGCTCCCGGAGCTCAAGGGCAAGCTGCACGGCTATGCGCTGCGCGTGCCGGTGCCGGACGGTTCGGTCACCGACCTCACGGTCGAGCTGAGCAGGACCGTCACGGTCGACGAGGTCAACGCCGCGTTCAAGAAGGCCAGCGAGGAGGGCCCGCTGAAGGGTCTGCTCGTCTACTCGACCGACCCGATCGTGTCCTCGGACATCGTCGGTTCGCCGGCCTCCTGCACGTTCGACGCGCCGCTGACCCTCGTCCTGGACGGCGACATGGTCAAGGTCGTCGGCTGGTACGACAACGAGTGGGGCTACTCCAACCGTCTGGTGGACTTCACCGCGCTGGTCGGCTCCAAGATCTGATCCGCAAGCGGGCCGGACGACGCACACCGCGTCGACCGGCCCGCTTTCGGTTGTCCTGCGTTTGTCCGTGCATGGTCGCCCGCACGGTGTCTTCAGGACCGCTCGCTCACATCCCCGACGCACCAAGGAGTTCCTGCGGTGAAGACCCTCGACGATCTGCTCACGGAAGACCTCACCGGTCGTACCGTGCTGGTCCGTGCCGACCTCAACGTCCCGCTCGACGGCGCGACCATCACCGACGACGGCCGCATCCGTGCCAGCGTCCCGACGCTGAAGGCGCTCACCGGCGCGGGTGCGAAGGTCGTCGTCACAGCGCACCTGGGTCGGCCGAAGGGAGCGCCGGAGGCCAAGTACTCGCTGGCTCCGGTCGCCGGCCGGCTCGGTGAGCTGCTCGGCGCCGACGTCCTCCTGGCCGACGACCTGGTGGGGGAGAGCGCACACGCGACCGTCGCCGCGCTGCAGGCAGGACGGGTGGCACTGCTGGAGAACGTCCGCTTCGATGCCCGCGAGACCTCGAAGGAGCAGAGCGAACGGTCCGAGTTGGCTGCTGCGCTCGTCGAACTGGTCGGCAGCGATGCCGCGTTCGTGTCCGACGGGTTCGGGGTGGTGCACCGCAAGCAGACCTCGGTCTACGACGTCGCGCAGCTGCTGCCGCACTACGCGGGCTACCTGGTCTCCGAGGAGACCGCCGTGCTGAAGAAGCTCACCACCGATCCGGCCAGGCCGTACCTGGTGATCCTCGGCGGCGCCAAGGTCTCCGACAAGCTCGGCGTGATCACGGCCCTGCTGCAGAGCGTCGACCGGGTGCTGATCGGCGGCGGGATGGCCTACACGTTCCTGGCGTCCCAGGGTCACGGCGTCGGCGGCTCGTTGCTGCAGCAGGACATGGTCGACACCTGTGGCGCGCTGTTGCGCGAACACGGGGACAAGATCGTGCTGCCGACCGACATCGTCATCGCCGATGCCTTCGCCGAGGACGCGAACACCCGGATGGTCGCGATCGACGCCATTCCGGACGACTGGCAGGGGCTCGACATCGGTCCGGCGACCCGGGAAACCTTCGCCGCCCTGGTTGCCGAGGCCGGCACGGTGTTCTGGAACGGTCCGATGGGCGTGTTCGAGATGGCTGCATTTGCCGAGGGCACCAAGGCTGTCGCGACCGCGATCGCCGACTCGTCCGCATTCTCCGTCGTCGGCGGCGGTGATTCCGCAGCAGCCGTCCGGCAGCTCGGCATCGACGAAGCCGGCTTCACCCACATCTCCACCGGTGGCGGCGCGTCACTGGAATACCTCGAGGGCAAGGAACTGCCCGGCCTGACCGTCCTGGAGTCGTCATGAGCACCGCACAGTCCCAGTTCCCCGGCAACCGCTCGCTGCTGATCGCCGGCAACTGGAAGATGAACCTCAACCACCTCGAGGCGATCTCCGTCGTCCAGAAGCTGGCGTTCACCCTGCCGGAGAAGTACCTCGAGCGGGTCGAGGTCGTCGTTCTGCCGCCGTTCACCGACATCCGCAGCGTGCAGACGTTGATCGACGGCGACAAGTTGAAGCTCAAGCACGGCGCGCAGGATCTCTCGCCGCAGGACTCCGGCGCCTACACCGGCGACATCTCCGGCGTGATGCTCGCCAAACTCGGTTGCTCCTATGTCACAGTCGGGCACTCCGAGCGGCGCGAGATCCACTCCGAGAGCGATGCGGTGATCGGCACGAAGGTGGTCGCGGCGCTGCGCAACGGCCTGGTACCGATTCTGTGCGTCGGTGAGGGACTCGAGGTCCGGGAAGCCGGCAACCAGGTCCAGCACTCCGTCGCCCAGCTGCTGACCGCGCTGGAGAACGTGACCCTGGAGAACGCCGAACAGGCGCAGAACCTGGTGCTGGCGTACGAACCGGTCTGGGCCATCGGCACCGGACGGGTGGCCACCCCGGCCGATGCGCAGGAAGTGTGCGGGGCGCTGCGTGCGGCGCTCGCCGAGAAGTACTCGCCGGCCGTCGCCGGTGCCGTTCGGGTGCTCTACGGCGGTTCGGTGAAGTCGGGCAACGTCGCCGAGATCGTCGCGCAGCCCGACATCGATGGTGCACTCGTCGGCGGCGCGAGCCTCGACCCGACCGAGTTCGCGACGCTGGCCGCCAACTCGGTCGGCGTGCTCGCCTGACGACCTGCACCCGAGCCGCTAGACTGCTGGACGGCCCGACCCTGATGACCTCGTGGCGGAGCATGCGGGTACCGCTCCCCGTCCGTTCGTGGTCATCGACGAACTTCCGACGAACAACAAGGCGATCATGATCCTCACGCTCCAGATCCTGTTGGTGCTCACCAGCCTCGCGCTGATGGCGCTGATCCTGCTGCACCGCGGCAAGGGCGGCGGTCTGTCGACGATGTTCGGCGGCAGCATGCAGTCCTCGCTCTCCGGCTCCTCCGTGGTGGAGAAGAACCTGGATCGCCTGACGTTGTTCGTCGCCGCGATCTGGGTGATCTCGATCATCGGCGTCGGCCTGCTGCTGAAGGTCGGCGCCTGAGCCGCACGCTCCCAGCTCTCGACAAGCCCGGTTCCCGCTCAGGAGACCGGGCTCGTTGCTGTCGAACGGCGGTCGAGCGAACACCAGGGCGGCTGTGCGAACACCACGGCGACCGTGCGACCACCAAGACTTCGGCGGTGGAGCGGACGGAGTGAGTCGAGACCCCCGATGTGATCCAGCCGCGCTCAGAGGATCTTGAGCATCCGGGTGTTCCCGAGCGTGTTCGGCTTCACGTAGGGCAGCTCCAGGAACTCTGCGACACCGCGGTCGTAGCTGGAACGCAGCTCGGCCAACGCCTCCGCGCCGAGGTCGAGCTCACCGATCTTGCGGAAACCGAGAGCCGTGAAGAACGTGACCTCGAAGGTCAGCACGAACAACCGGGTCACCCCCAGCCGCGCGGCCTCCTCCGCGAGACCGCGGGACAGCGTCCGGCCGATGCCGCGCCCCCGGTACGCCGGATCGGTGGCCAACGTACGTAGTTCCGCCAGGTCCGCCCACAGCACGTGGACGGCCCCGCACCCCACGACGAGCCCCTCGGTCTCGGCGACCCAGAACTCGGTCAGCCCCTCGTAGATGTTGACCAGGGTCTTCTCCAGCAGGATCTCCGGCGCGTAGATGTCGATCAGCGCCTTGATGCGAGGGGCGTCGGTGACCCGTGCCGGGCGCACGATCACCTCGGGAACCGGATCCTGCAACGTGCTCATCCGTGGCAGCCTACGACCGGCGTTCGCGACCAGGACGACGGCATCCAGGTCGGTGACGGGTCCCGGCGCAGCGGCGTCCCACGGCCGTTCCGGGCGATAGGCTGAGGGACGTGCCGAGCTCACCCACCGTTTCCTTGATCAGCCTCGGGTGCGCGCGCAACGACGTCGACTCCTCGGAGATCGCCGGCCGGCTCGCCGCCGGTGGCTACCGACTGCTCGACGATGCCAGCGCGAGCACCGCGTACGAACCGGCCGAGAAGGCCGACATCGTCGTCGTCAACACCTGCGCGTTCGTCGCCAGCGCGAAGAAGGATTCGATCGACACCATCCTGGCCGCGGCCGACACCGGCTCCAAGGTGGTGGCCGTCGGGTGTCTGGCCGAACGGTACGGCGCCGAGCTGGCGGCCGAGCTGCCCGAGGCCGACGCGGTCCTGGGCTTCGACTCCTATCCCGATCTGGCTTCGCTGTTGGGCGACGTCCTCGACGGGCACAAGCCCGCCTCGCACACCCCGGTGGACCGGCGCACCTTGCTGCCGATCACGCCGGTCGCGCGTCATGCGGCCGCTGCGAGCATCTCGGTGCCCGGCCACGCCGCTCCGAGCGGCACCGCTGCCGGGCCGGTGCTCACCCGGCGGCTGCTGCACTCCGGCCCGGTGGCGCCGCTCAAGATCGCCTCCGGCTGCGACCGCCGCTGCACCTTCTGCGCGATCCCCAGCTTCCGCGGGTCGTTCGTCTCCCGCAGCCACGACGAGATCGTCGCCGAGGCCGGCTGGCTGGCCGGCCAGGGCGTCGGCGAGCTGGTACTGGTCAGTGAGAACTCCACGTCGTACGGCAAGGATCTGCCGGGGGACCGACTGCTGGAGAGCCTGCTCGTCGATCTCGCCGCCGTGCCGGGCGTGCGCCGGGTGCGGGCCAGCTACCTGCAGCCGGCCGAGACCAAACCCTCGCTCCTGCAGACGATCGCACGCACCGCCGGGGTCGCCGACTACTTCGACATGTCGTTCCAGCACGCCTCCGAGCCGGTCCTGCGTCGGATGCGCAGGTTCGGCTCCGTCGACTCGTTCCTTGCCCTGGTCGACTCCATGCGTGCGCTGGCACCCGAGGCTGGGATCCGCTCCAACGTGATCGTCGGCTTCCCGGGCGAGACCGCCGATGATCTGGACGCCCTGCGGGCGTTCCTGGTGGGCGCGCGGATGGATGCCGTCGGCGTGTTCGGCTACTCCGACGAGGACGGCACCGCCGCCCTGGAGCTCGACGGCAAGATTGACGAGGACGAGATCGCGGCCAGGGTCGAGTCGATCACCTCGTTGGCGGAGGCGATCGCCGCCCAACGGGCAGAGGACCGCGTCGGCACCGAGATCGTCGTGCTGGTGGACGATCCCGAAGGGGGCGTGGACGAGTACGGAACCGACAGCGTGGTGGGAAGAGCAGAACACCAGGGCCCCGAGGTCGACGGCAGCACGACGATCGTCGGCGCCGGGGGCATCGCGCTCGGCGAGCTGGTGCGTTGCCGGGTGGTCGACTCGTGGGGGATCGATCTGGTGGCCGAGCCGCTGGAAGTGCTGCCCGGCGGATCCACCGGACGGTGATGGCGGCATGAGCGACCCGTGGGGACCGACGCAAGGGCACGACCCTGCCGGTGTGCCACCGGACGGTCACGATCCCGCGGCGGTGCCGCCCATCCCGGTGTCGCTGATGAACCTGCCGAACCTGCTGACCGTGCTGCGCCTCATCCTGGTGCCGGTCTTCCTGCTCGCCCTGTTCAACCTGGGTGGTCACGACGCGACCTGGCGATGGATTGCGTTCGTCGTCTTCGCGGTCGCCGCGATCACCGACCGGTACGACGGACGGATCGCCCGCAGCCGCGGTCAGGTCACCGACTTCGGCAAGATCGCCGACCCGATCGCCGACAAGGCGCTCACCGGATCGGCACTGGTCGGACTGTCGATGCTGGGAGAGCTCGCGTGGTGGGTCACCGTGCTCATCCTGGTCCGCGAGATCGGCATCACCCTGTTGCGGCTGGTCGTCATCCGCTACGGCGTGATCGCCGCCAGCCCCGGCGGGAAGGCCAAGACGCTGGTCCAGGTACTGGCCATCGGTCTCGCGGTGATGCCGCTGCCGTCGTCGTTCGACTGGTTGCTGGTGGGCGCCATGGGGCTGGCGGTGCTGCTGACCGTCGTCACCGGGATCGACTACCTGATCCGGGCCGGCCGGTTGGTCGCCGGCGGGCGTTCCGGCCCCGGGAAGGGACGCTGACGGTGCTGCCCGGGCAGCAGCGCGCCGCCGCCGTCATCGGGGCGCTGCGCGCCGCGGGCCAGACCGTCGCCGCAGCCGAATCGCTCACGGGCGGCCTGGTGACGGCGACCCTGACAGCGGTCTCCGGTTCCAGCGACGTCGTCCGCGGCGGGCTGGTGGTCTACGCCACCGAACTGAAGCACACCCTGGCCCGCGTCCCGGAGGATCTGCTCGAGTCCCGCGGGCCTGTCGATCCAGACGTGGCCGCCGCGCTGGCGGCCGGGGCCCGGGACATCTGCGGCGCTTCGCTCGGCCTCGGACTGACCGGCGTTGCCGGACCTGCCGCACAACACGGTCACCGACCCGGCACCTGGTTCGTAGCCCTGGCCGACAGGAACGGGCACATTTTGCTGCGCAGCGCTGTCGCGCCGACGCCCGGCAGCGCGGAAGCGGACGCGCTGACCCGGGACGGTGTTCGGCGGGAGGCCGTCGACGCGGCCCTCGATCTGCTGGCGGAGATCGCGACCGGGACGGGCCCCGAAATCGGATGAACATCGCGAATGAGCTGAGCGGCCCACGCGTCGGATCACGTCCGGGGAACATCGAACCCACTGGCCGCGTTGGACAGGTAGCTTGGCGAACACACCGCACGAGCGGCGGGCCCACGTACGGGGCCGTTTCATGGGACACGAGGACATCCGGCGGATGTGTTCGGGAGGGACGGACCCGATGCTCTTGAGAGACGCACTGGGCGACACCCTGCGCGATGCCAGGACCAGTCAGAACAGGACACTTCGCGACGTCTCCACGGCTGCCAACGTGTCGCTGGGATACCTCTCCGAGGTCGAACGTGGTCGCAAGGAGGCCTCGAGCGAGTTGCTCGCCTCGATCTGCGAAGCCCTCGATCTGAACCTGTCCGACGTGCTCGTCACGGTCAGCGACACCATCCGAACCGGTCGGGCACCTGCCGTCCGCTCGCGCGCATCGTCGGCCGATAAGGTCGCCGCGAACTCCGACCGTCGACCGTCGGTTCCGGTTGGTCTGGACAAGAACCGCATTCCGAGGCCGGTCGCCTCCGGTCGGACCGAGCTCCGGCCCCGCCAGCAGCTGCGCATCGTGGTGCCGTACGAACACCCCGAGACTCCCGTCCGCTGATCCGGCGGATCCGACCTGCTCGTCGCTGCGCCCGGCCATGCACCACACTGGGTGGACCGCCGAGATGTGAGGACGCTCCGTGGATCTGTTGACCGAATCCCGAACGCACGCCGATGAGCTGTCCGCGCTGCGCCGCGAACTGCATGCCGTTCCCGAGGTGGGGCTCACCCTCCCGGTGACCCAACAGCGCCTGTTGGATGCTCTGGCGGGTCTCGATCTGGAGATCAGCACGGGCGACGCCGTCACGTCGATCACGGCGGTGCTGCGCGGCGGCGCCCATGACGGCACCGGTCCGGTGGTACTACTGCGCGCCGACATGGATGCGTTGCCGGTGGTCGAACGCACCGGGGAGTCGTTCGCCCCCGCCGCGGATTCTCCGCACCACGACGCCATGCACGCCTGTGGCCACGACCTGCACATGGCGGGCCTGATCGGCGCGGTCAAGCTGTTGGCCGCCCACCGGGCAGAGCTCCCCGGCGACGTCGTCTTCATGCTCCAGCCCGGCGAAGAGGGGCTGGACGGTGCGCGCTACATGATCGAGGAAGGCGTGCTCGACGCCGCCGGCCGCCCGGTCGCCGCCGCCTACGGTCTGCACGTCTTCTCCGGGTACTTCCCGACGGGCGTGGTCGCCGCAAAGGCTGGCCCGTTGATGGCAGCGTCCGCCGGTCTGCGCGTTCGCGTCGTCGGCCGCGGCGGTCACGGCTCGTCGCCGCACAAGTCGGCCGATCCGATCCCGGCCGCCGCCGAGATGGTGATCGCCCTGCAGACCCTCGTCACCCGCGCCTTCGACGTCTTCGACCCGGTGGTGATCACCGTCGGCAGCTTCCACGCCGGCACCAAGCGGAACGTCATCCCGGATGACGCCGTGTTCGACGCGACGATCCGGTCGTTCTCGGCCGAGGCCGCCGAGAAGGTGGCAGCCCGGGCCGTACAGCTGGTCGAGGGTATCGGCGCCGCGCACGGCCTGACCGTCGAGGCAGAGTTCCAGGGCGAGTACCCGGTGACCGTCAACGACGATGCCGAGTACGCGTTCGCCGCAGAGGTGGCCACCGATCTGTTCGGCGCTGATCGGTTCCACGAGATGACGTCCCCGCTCACCGGATCCGAGGACTTCTCCCGGGTGCTCGATCTGGTGCCGGGCGCCTACCTCTTCGTGGGGGCCTCGCGTGACGATCCGGCGACCGCCGCGTCCAACCACTCGCCGCTGGCCGCCTACGACGACTCGGTGCTGCCCGACTGCGCGACCTTGTTGGCCGAACTGGCCGTCCGCCGCCTGGCCCGCGGCTGAGCAGCACCTGACAGGAGACGAGACCCGGTCAGACGGCGATCGGCGCCTTGATGGCCGGATGCGGGTCGTAGCCCAGCACCGTGATGTCCTCGTACTCGACGGTGTCCAGATCGGTGACGCCATCAGCGATCTGAAGCGTCGGCAGCGGACGGGGATCCCTGGTCAGTTGCAACCTGGCTTGCTCCAGATGGTTGGAGTACAGGTGCGCGTCGCCCAGGGTGTGGATGAAGTCGCCGGGCTCCAGGCCCACCACCTTGGCGACCAGGTGCACGAGCAGTGCGTACGAAGCAATGTTGAACGGCACGCCCAGGAACACGTCTGCTGATCGTTGGTAGAGCTGGCAGGAGAGCTTCCCGTCGGCGACGTAGAACTGGAACAGCGAGTGGCACGGCGGCAGCGCCATGTCCTTCACCTCGCTGACGTTCCATGCCGAGACAATGTGCCGGCGGGAGTCGGGGTTCTCGCGCAATGACCTGAGCACCAGGGCGATCTGGTCGATGTGGCCGCCGTCGGGCGTCGGCCAACTGCGCCACTGGTGGCCGTAGACCGGACCCAGCTCGCCGTCCTCGTCGGCCCATTCGTCCCAGATCGAGACGCCGCGGTCCTGCAGCCACTTCACATTGGTCTCGCCCCGCAGGAACCACAGCAGCTCGACGATCACCGACCGCAGGTGGACCTTCTTCGTGGTGACCAGCGGGAATCCCCGCGACAGGTCGAAGCGCATCTGGTGCCCGAACACGCTGCGGGTGCCGGTCCCGGTCCGATCGGACTTGTCGGTGCCCTCGGTCAGGATGCGCTGCACGAGATCCAGGTATTGCTGCATGAGGATCAGCGTAGTGGGGGGTCACGGACGTGGGCGCTGCTTGCCGGAGCCAGGCCGAACGACGGGATCTCGACGCGCTCGTTCCTCGCTTGCTCGATCACCTCAATTTCCGATGGTCGAGCGACGAAGGAGTCGAGACCCCGCCACATCGACGACCGGCAGTTGCTGTTTCCTCCTCGGAGGGCGATCGATTGTTGGCGGTAGGACGGGACCGCGGATGAGGGCGTTGCGCAGCCCTCTGCAGCGCCAGCCGCGCCGGTGAGCCTGCGAACCGGCGCGGCCAGCGAAGCCAGGCAAGTAATGCCCTCAGGAGCGGGACCCGGGGCTTCGTCAGACGATGCGGAGCCGGATCGTTTCGGGCATCGCGGCCAACTTGCCGACCACTTCGGCCGACAGACCGTCCGGCCCGGCGGCGACATCCGTCACCGCATAGCCGTTCTGGCCCAGGGTGTTCAGTGCCTGTCCCTCGATGTTGACGCCGGCCTCGGCGAGGATCCGGTTGACGCTCGCCAGCACGCCGGGGGTGTTGGCGTGGAAGTGGATGATCCGCTGGTTGCCCGCACGCTGGGGAAGTCCGATGGCCGGCAGGTTGACGCTCAGCGTGGTCGTCCCGACCTGCACGTAGTCGCGGAGCTTGGTCGCCACGAACCGGCCGATGTCCTCCTGCGCCTCCTCGGTGGAGCCGCCGACGTGCGGGGTCAGGATGACGTTGGGGATGCCCTGCAGAGGTGAGCTGAACGCGTCACCGCGGTTCTTCGGCTCCGAGGGGAACACGTCGACCGCGGCACCGGCGATGTGGCCGGAGCGCAACTGTTCCGCCAGCACGTCGTAGTCGACGAGGAACCCGCGCGAGAGGTTGAGGAACAGCGACCGTGGCTGCATCCGGGCGAACTGCTCGGCACCGAAGAATCCGGCATTGCCGGCCCGCCCGTCCACGTGCAGCGTCACCACTTCGACGGCGTCCAGCAGTTCGTCGAGCGAGGAGCAGCGGCGGGCGTTGCCGAGCGCGAGCTTGTCGTCGGTGTCGTAGAAGTGGACCTGCATGCCCAGCGCCTCGGCGACCACCGACAGCTGCGAGCCGATGTTGCCGTAGCCGACGATCCCCAGCCGGCGGCCGCGGATCTCGTGGCTGCCCTTGGCCTGCTTGTCCCACACGCCGGCGTGCAGGGCAGTGTCCTTCTCGGTGAGGCGGCGGGCCATCACGATGATCTCGGCGAGCGCGAGCTCCACCACGGAGCGGGTGTTCGAGAACGGCGCGTTGAAGGCGACCACGCCGCGCGAGGCAGCCGATGCCAGATCAATCTGGTTGGTGCCGATGCAGAAGGCGCCGATCGCCTGCAACGCAGGTGCCGCCGCCATGACCCGGTCGGTGACGTGCGTCGTCGACCTGATGCCGAGCAGGTCGATGCCCTCGAGCGTCTCGATCAGTTCGTCCTCGTCCAGCGCGCCCGCGCGAGCATCGACCTCGATCCCGGCGGCGACGAGGACGTCGACCGCAAGGGGGTGGATGTTCTCCAGCAACAGGGCTCTCATGCCGACCATGGTCCCATCCGGCCACCGCCGACCTACGCGGGGGAGTCTCGCTCGCACCACGCTCGGGACTGCTCAGCGGGGGTCGTCGACGAGCTCCGGATCCGGCTTCGGCGCGTCGGAGTTCGAGGAGAAGTGGGCGACGGTGACCGCGCCCCCGACGGCCAGGACGAAGCCGATCGCGGCGGCTGCCACGAAGCCCTCCCGGATCCGGTCGTCGAGCACCAGGAACCCGATCGTGGCCGGCACGACGGTGTTGGTGGTGAACAGCACAGCACTGACGGCAGTCGCGCTGCCCAGCTGCAGGGCGCGCGCGAAGGCGATCATGGCGACGAACCCGTTGACGACGATCGCCCAGGCCGCGGGTTCACCCAGGAGGTCGGACAGCTCGTGGACAGGCGGCAGCGTGCGCGCCGAGATCGCCACCGCCGCGAAGCCGAGCCCTGCACCGAATGCAGTTGCCACGGTCCGCAGGGACGGGATCCGGATCCGCGGCGCGAACAGCACGAAGACCCCGACCACCACTGCGACGAACAGCAACCCCACCCGCCAGACGGCAGGCAACGGCTCGGCCGGTCCTGGTTGTGCGGACAGCCCGAGTGTCACCAGACCGACGGCGGAAAATCCGAGTGCCCACCATCCCGGCCTGGGCATCGAGATGCCCATCGCCCGGGAGATCAGCGCGGTGATGCCCACGCTGAACGCCAGCACCGACTGCACCAGGAACAGCGGCAGTCGATGCAGCGCAACGGCCGCGCTGAAGAACCCGGCGATGTCGACCAGGATGCCGATCCAGTAGACCGGTTGTCGCGCGACCTTGCCCAGGTCCGAGCGATTGCCGCCATAGGCACCCGCCTTGCGCACGCCCAGCGATTCGAGCACGGAACCCGCCCCGGACCCGATGGCACCGAGCACGGCCAGAACGTAGCCGATCAGCATCTGCTCACCGTTCCACGATCCACCACGCGGTCAGCGGCGGGATCCACAACAGGCCCTGCGGATCGGCGCGCAGCGTGGCATCGGTCAGTACCTCGCGGGAGTTGTCGGTCAGCACCTTCGCCGCGGGATAGGGGCGCCATTCGCCGGACACGTTGTACAACCCGACCATGCTGCCCACCGGATGGGTACGTCTGATCGGCAGCACCCCGGGGCCGTGCAGGGACAGGACTTCGGTCTCCACCGCGGCGTGTAGGTGCGGCAACGTCGCCCGGATCCGGGCCGCTCGCGCGAGGCCGCCGAAGATCTGCCCGGCGACGGTCCGCGGGTTCGTGCGTTCCGCCTGGGTCTGCGGGTCCAGGCGCGGGCGGTGCGCCCAGCGGTTGTCGCCTTCGTGGTCGGGATCGGAATCCCAGTGCGGATCGTTGGGTTCGCCCAGTTCGTCACCCGACCACAGCACCGGGATGCCGCCCCAGCCCATCACCAGATGATGGGCCAGCAGGATCCGGGAGATCGCCGTCTGGGTGGCGACCGGATGGTCGCCGGCCGAGGTGAGGCCGGCGAGGGCTGCCGACGTGCCGCTGATCCGTCGGTCGCCGGTGGCTTTGTTGTGCTGGAAGACGAGTCCGCGGGCTGGTGAACCGGGGAACTGTCCGGAGAACCAGTCGGCGAGGAAGGTGCGGTGACCGGGCCCGGACAGTCCGACGGCGGCGGCGTCGGCATCGCTGATGGCCCAACCGATGTCGTCGTGGCACCGGACGTAGGTGACCCAGGACGCGGTGTGCGGTTTCGTGGGCAGAGTGCCCAGCGCCTTGGCAGCGAGTGTGACGTCGCCCGTTGCCAGCATCGACCAGATCTGCACCATCAGGCTGTTGTGGTACGCGATGTCACTGACCTTGCCGTAGTGCTCGCCCTGACCGAGGTACTGCACCAGCTGCTCCGGCGCGACGATCGCCTCGGCCTTGAAAACGACTGCGGGACAGACGATCTTGGTGACTGCCCGCAATGCCTGGGCGATGGCGTGCACCTCCGGCTGGTTCTGCGAGTCGGTGCCCAACCGCTTCCGCAGGAAGGCGATGGCGTCCAGCCGCAGCACCTCGACGCCCGCGTTCGCCAGGAACAGCACGATCTCCGCGTACTCGGCGAAGACGTCGGGGTTCGACCAGTTGACGTCCCACTGGAAGGAGTTGAAGGTCGTCCAGATCCACCCGGACAGCTCGTCGTCCCAGGTGAAGCTGCCCGGGGCGAACTCGGGAAAGACCTCCGGCAGGGTCCGCTCGTACGCATCGGGTTCGGTGCGATCGGGGAAGACGTGGAAGTAGTCGCGGTAGTGCTGCTCGCCGGCCCTGGCCCTGGCCGCCCACTCATGCTCACGGGCGACATGGTTGAGCACCAGGTCGACGACGAGGCTGATGCCCTTGGCCCGCATCCGCCCGGCGAGCGAGCGCAGTTCATCCATCGTGCCCAGATCGCTGCGGATGCTGCGGTAGTCGGCCACCGCATAGCCGCCGTCGTTGGCCCCCGGTCGCGGCCGCAGCAACGGCATCAGGTGCAGATAGGTGACCCCGAGCTCCTCGAGATAGTCGAGTTGGTCGGCCACTCCGGCCAGGTCGCCGGCGAAGCGCTCCGTGTAGGCGGCGTAGCCGAGCATGTCCGGGCGTTGGAACCAGTCCTGGGACAGCAGCCGCCGTTCGTCGAGTTCCCGGAGATCGTCCGGCCGCTCGATCGTGGCCTGTGCCGCGATCCGGACCAATCGGGAGGCCATCTCGTCGACGTCGTCCGGATAGGCGACCCGCAGACCGTCGACCAGATCGTCCCACCACCTGTCCAGACGGAGCACAAAGCTGCGCCTGTGGGGAGCAGGCTGCGTTGCCAGGAGCTCTTCGGCGAGGGTGTGCATCTCCGGTGGGGCCGCCGGCATGGGAACTCCCTGATGCTCTGCCGCCTCAGCGGCTGGATGCCTGGTCCTACCGGGTGAGGCTACCGGCCAGGATCGGCTCCGCTGCACCACCCGGGCTACCCGCCGGTAACGCGCCCGCGGCGGCCAGATCGACCAACCTGACGGCTGTGGAAGGCTGATGCGATCCTGAGAGGGGACCACTCCGATGGAACTGATGGTGTTCGCCGGTCTTCCCGGCACCGGGAAGACCAGTCTCGCGCGGCGACTCGCCGAACTGCTACCGGCCACGTTCCTGCGCGTCGACACGATCGAAGCGGCCATCTCGACAGTGCTGCAGCCGTTCAGCCACAATCCGGTCGGGTACATCGCGGCCGAGTGGGTGGGGGAGGAGCAGCTCGGGAGCGGCCGGGACGTGGTGATCGACGCGGTCAACGACGTGCACATCGCCCGGCAGGGCTGGATCGACCTGGCTGCGCGCACCGGCGCCAGGTTGACCTTCGTCGAGGTCGTCTGCAGCGATCCGGGCGAGCATCGGCGCAGGCTCGAGTCACGGACACCGGACTGGCCCGGTCAGGGGGACCCGACCTGGTACGACGTGGTCTCGCGGGCTTGGGAACCCTTCGGCGTGCCCAGGTTGCTGGTGGACAACCTCGGCGATCCCGAACAGCACGCGCGGCAGCTGCACGGCCTGCTGACCGCACACCCCGACCGGGTGCTCGGAGTGCTCGACCAAGGCATCGACGTCGGTCCGACCCCGGTCGACGCCCCGCAGGTGTTGGCGCCCGCGACGTCGGGCCCACCCGTCGGCGCCGTGTCGGCCACCGGACGGATCCCCCGGGTCGAGCTGATCACCGGTCCGGTCGGCGTCCGCCGAGGACCCTGACGCGACCGACTCCACCCTGGCTGTTGCTCCGGGTGATCATGTTCTGCAGAGCGGCGGTCCGTTCGGACCAGCCGAAGCTCGCAGCGCGCACCACCCGCCGCCGACGTCATGCCGCTCCGTGTTCGAATGGTGCCGGGCTCGCCCGATTCGGCTGAACGGGCGCCACCGGCGCACCCCGATCGGCGACCGTCCCGATGCACCCAGCGCAACCACCACCAGCGGTGCGGGTGAACTTCCGATCCCAGCATTCCGTTTCCGGCCACGGACCGTTACTTTTCACCATCCGCTCAACCGAGTGTGTAGGTCGTTCCCATCAGTCCGAGGAGCCCGCACCATGCCCGTTCTCTCCAGAGTGTTCGCCGTCGGGGCCACCGCCGCCGTCGGAATGTCGCTCGCCCTCGCTGCCACCCCCGCAGCGTCCGCCGCACCGGCAACCACCCTCGCCCCGCTCACCGTGCACGCCGCGGCCGAGGCTGTTCCGGGTCAGTACATCGTCATGCTCAAGCAGGGACTGGCCGCTCGCACATCCGGCGCCGCGTCGACCGCGCGATCGCTCGGAATCCGGATCGAGCGCCAATACCTGAAGGTGGGCGGATACAGCGCCGCCATGAACGAGGCGCAGTTGGCCAAGGTCCGCCAGGATCCTTCCGTCGCCTACGTCGAACAGGACTCGGTGTTCCGAGCCGACACCACCCAGACCGGCGCGACCTGGGGGCTGGATCGGATCGACCAGCGGGCGTTGCCGCTCAACTCGACCTACATCTACACACCGACGGGCGCGGGGGTGAAGGCGTACATCATCGACACCGGCATCCGCACCAGCCATTCCCAGTTCACCGGTCGCACCGCTGCCGGCTACACCGCGGTTAACGACGGCAACGGCACCAACGACTGCAACGGTCACGGCACCCATGTGGCAGGCACCGTCGGCGGCACCACCTACGGCGTCGCGAAGGCTGTCACGCTGGTTCCGGTCCGGGTGCTCGGCTGCAACGGCTCCGGCTCCAACTCCGGCGTCATCGCCGGCATCGACTGGGTGGCGCAGAACCACTCGGGGGCCTCGGTCGCCAACATGTCACTCGGCGGCGGTGCCTCCACCGCCACTGACGACGCGATCACCCGGCTCACGTCTTCCGGAGTGACGGTCGCGGTCGCCGCCGGCAACGACAACGTCAATGCCTGCAACAGCTCCCCGGCGCGAGCCGCCTCGGCGATCACCGTCGGATCCACCACCAACACCGACGCCCGCTCGTCGTTCTCCAACTACGGCAGCTGCCTCGACCTGTTCGCGCCGGGTTCCAACATCACCTCGTCCTGGAACACCTCGGACTCCGCCACCAACACCATCTCCGGTACTTCGATGGCCACGCCGCACGTCGCGGGCGTCGCAGCGCTGTACCTGCAGGGCAACCCGTCCGCTTCCCCGTCCGCGGTGACCAGCGCCATCCTGGGCAGCAGCACCGCTGGCGTGGTCACCAACCCGGGCTCGGGTTCGCCGAACAAGTTCCTCTACTCACCGCTGACCAGCGGCGGCACCACCCCGACGCCCACCACCTGCGCCACCACGGTGACCGGCTCGGTGTCGTCCCGCGCGTACTCCGTCGCCACCAGCTTCAGCACCACAGCGTCGGGGACCGTCACCGGCTGCCTGACCGGCCCGTCATCGGCCGACTTCGATCTGTATCTGCAGAAGCTCAACGGCAGCACCTGGAGCACCGTGGCCTCGGGCGAGGGTTCCACCTCGACCGAGAACATCACCTACACCGCAGCGGCCGGTTCCTACCGGTTCCGGGTCTACGCCTACAGCGGCTCGGGCAGTTACACCCTGAAGTTCTCCAAGCCGTGACCGTTCGCCGCACGTCCATCGGCTGACGACGCACGCACTGAGCCCCCTCCGCGCACTCCTGCGGAGGGGGCTCAGTCGTGGACCGGTCGGATCAGTCCAGGCCGGGCAACGACGTGAGCGGTCGTTCCAGGAAGTCCGGCAGCCACGTCGGTACCCCGGACAGCCAGAACAGCAAGTAGAAGGCGGCCAGCACCACGATGAGGATGCCCATGCCCACCAGTCCCTTGACCCACCACGACTGCCTGCCCACCCAGGACGTCCACCGGCGCACGTGCTTCTTCGCGAACTCGAGAACCCGCTGAGCCCATTCGAACTCGGAGGCGAGCACTCCGAGGCCGGCGAAGATGATCAGCCAACCGGGGCCGGGCGCCGGCAGCAGCACGAAGCCCAGTACCACGATCCCGACGCCAACGATCGCCACGACGATCCGATAGATCAGCTTGGTGGTCGGGTTGCTCTTGATCTTGGCGCGCCAGGCCCAGTCGTCCTCGTCGCTGTCGAGGGTGACGTTGCGATCCCCGTAGCGCTTGTCCAGAACGACGCGGTCGTCCGCTGCCTCGTCGGTGACGTCCTCTGCGGGCATCGATGAGCACTCCAGTCCAATTCGATCGCTCCGGGGTGGATCCCTGGGGCGAACGTGCCGATCAAGCCTGGAGTTCCCGCCGGTGATCTCCGGCGGCGTCCTGGGCGCGCGAGCTCAGCGCGCGATCACGTAGCGGCTGACCGTCACCCCGTGGATCTGCTGTTGTTCGAGAAGTTCCAACGACGGGATGTCGAGTCCATCGGGAAACAGTCGTTCGCCGGCACCGAGCACGACGGGGTGCATGAACAACCGCAGCTCGTCGACGAGTCGGAGCGCGAGCAGGCGGTGGGCCAGGGTCACCGACCCGGTCAGCACGATGTCCGCGCCCGGCTGTTGGGTGAGCTCCCCGATCTCCCGCTGCAGGTCCTCACCACCACGCAACACCGTCGTTCCGTCCCACCCGGGGTCCTGCAGCGTGCTCGACACGACGTACTTCTGGACCCGGTTCAGATGGTCGGTGACTCCCGTGGCGTCCGCCGCCTGCTGCGGCCAGAACCCGCGCATCTGCTCGAACGTCACCCGGCCGACCAGAAATCCGTCGGAGGCGGCGGCCTGTGACCTGGTGATCGCCGCCAGTTCCCGTCCACGCGGGTTGTCCTCGGTCGGGTCGAACCAGCCGGCACCTCCGATCACCCCGTCCAGGGTGATGTTCTGGGTGATCACGAGCTTTCGAGTCATCGTCGGCGCCTCCGGCCTCTGCATGCTCCACCCTGCTCCGCTCCGACCAAGCCCACAACCGGGGCGACCGCCTTCCCCGGGGCCGGGCCGTCACCAGAGGCCGAGGTGGTCCAGCAGGATCCGCACGCCGGTCAGGATGAGGATGACGCCGCCGGCGATCTCCGCACGCTTGCCCAGCCGCACCCCGACCCGCCGGCCGAGCACGACACCGGCCGCGGGGACAAGGAACGTGATGACACCGATCAGGGTGATCGCCCACCAGATGTCGATCGCCAGGAACGAGAAGCTGATGCCCGCTGCCAGCGCGTCGACACTGGTCGCGACGCCGAGCACCAACAGTTCCCGGATGGGCAGCGCGTCCTCGTCCTGCGCGGTGTCCTCCTGGGAGGAGAAGGCCTCCCACAGCATCTTCCCGCCGAGCAGGGCCAGCAGTCCGAAAGCGATCCAGTGGTCGAACCCGGTGATGAGGTCGGCGAAGCTGTTGCCGAGGAACCACCCGATCAACGGCATCACCGCTTGGAAGAAGCCGAAGGTAGCGGCAATCACCAGCACCCGGCGGTAGTCGAGCCGCGGCCGGTGCAAGCCCTTGCCAGCGCTACGGCGAACGCGTCGGCGGACAGGCCGATCGCGATCAGCAAGAGCGTCCAGAAACCCATCGACCCCCTCCCGCACGTTCCGCATCCGTCCAGTAATGGTTGCACACCTGCGTAAGCGGTTGACTATCCGAAGGAGGGGAACGCGGTGGGACATGGCTCACAGCGGCGGGGGACAATGACGCTCATGAGCAGACCCGCATGAGCACGGACGCCGTCCGGCCCGCGGAATCGCCCACCGCGCGGCAGCTGGCCGCGGCGTCGACGACCTTCGCACTGCTGTCGTCGCCGGTCCGGCTACATCTGGCCTGGCTGGCAGCCGCCGGCCCACGCGATGTCGGAACTCTGGCCCGGGAGGCCGGGGTGACCGTCGCATCGGCGAGTCAGCACCTGACGAAGCTGCGGCTCGCGGGGATCGTCGTCGTACGCACGGCCGGCAGGCATCACATCTACGAGGTGGACGACCCGCACATTCTGACCCTGCTGGGGCAGATCTTCGACCACATCGCGCCCGACGGGACCCTGGCGCCCGATCCGCAGTGACGCGGACGGCGGCCCCTGCGCCGGGCCTGTCTGCGTGCCGGCCTGTCCGAGCACGGGGCCGCCGGGGGACTCAGCGCAGCGACAGGGACCAGTTGATCACGTCGCCGTCGTCCTCCGACCAGCCCGGGCCGGTCTGCCGGAACTCGTTCTTGCTGAGCACCCGGCCGCTCGCCGGGTTGTCCACGCCGGTGGACGCCAGCACCGTGGCGACCTCGGGCCGCTCGGACAGCATCTGCACCGTCTGCCGGACCGCCTCGGTAGCAAATCCACAGCCCCACGCCGACGGGTTGATGCCGTAGCCGATCTCCACCACGCCGGCGTCCAGGTCGACGTCGACCACCCCGATCATACCGACCGCCTCGGCACTGTCGACGTGCACCACGAGATGGGTGTCCAGGTCCTCCCCGGCCTGCAGCATCATCAGGAAGCGGGGGAACAGGCCGACGGCCACGCCCGGCCACTCGGTGCCGAAGTGCACCAGGACAGATCGGCCGACCACCGACACCGGCTGCTCGAAAGTCGGCTGCGACAGACGTTCTCGGACCATCCACTCGGTCATCGGGACCAGCTCGACCGATCGGGACATGCCAGCAGTCTAGGACGGGTCACGCCTCGAGCCCGGAGATCGACGGCGTCGGCAGGTCGCGGATGCGCCGGTCGATCTCGGCAGCAACCCGCACCGCTCGCTCAGCCGCAGCGCGGGCGATCTCGGCCGACCGCCCGATGTGCCCCAGCGGATCGAGCAGGGCATCCAGTTCGTCGTTCGTCAGGTGGTCGGTCACCCGGTGATCCCGCCGGAGGGTGTCGGCGAAGCTGAGGCCGGGGTGCACCTGGCGGGCCGCCTGGCGCACCACCTCGTGCGCCTGCTGGCGGCCGATCACCAGGCCGAGCGCGAGCATCACGGCTTCCGAGGAGATCAGTCCGTTGGTGAGCTCCAGGTTGTGGCGCATCCGTCTGCGGTCCAGTTCCAGGCCGGCGAGGATCATCCGCATCCGGGTCAACAGGTCGCCGGTCAGCACGCAACCACGCTCGAGCGCGTCGTCCATCATCTCCGTGTACGCGCCGGACACTTCGTGGTCCTGCAGCATCGCTTCGAGAGCAAGGGGGGTCAACGAGCGGACCTGGGCGGAGATGGCGATGCAGTCGTCGGTGAGTTGGGGATTCTTCTTGTGCGGCATCGTGGACGAGCCGACCGTCGCCGTCGGGGTCGGCTCCGCAGCCTCGGCCAGTTCGGTCGACATCATCGCGAAGACGTCCCGCGCGATGCGCCCGATGGTGCCCGCCAGCACCCCGAGCACGCAGACGTACTCGGCAAACGCATCCGCCGTGGCCCGCATCGGCACCGCCATCGGCAGCAGGTCCAGGCGGGCGGCGACCTGCGCCTGGACGGCTGGGCCGACATCGCCCAGGGACGCGAAGTTGCCGACCGCACCACCGAGCATCGCGGTGAACAGGCGGGGTTCGGTCTCACGGAGCCGGTCGGCGCTGCGGCAGAGCTCGTCGATCCACGCCGCGACCTTGAAGCCGAAGGTGATCGGCACCGCGTGCTGACCGTGCGTGCGCCCGGCGGCCACCATCTCGGCGCCGCGTTCGGCGAGCTCGCCTGCCGCGCGCAGGACATCGCTGAGCACCCCGAGCAGCAGCACGTGGGCGTCGCGGATCACCAGCACGTCGCCGGTCTGGGTGATGTTCTGGCTGGTGGCGCCCCAGTGCACCCAGCCTCCGTATTCGCGGCCGGCCTCACGGCTGAGCTCCCGGACGAGCGCCATCACAGGATGCGAGGTGGCCAGGATGCCGCGCGCCACCTTGTCCAGGTCGATGCGGTCGAAGGTGGCAGCCTCGGCGATCACCGCACCGGCTCCCGGGGGGATGACGCCCAGGTCCGACTCGCTCAGGGCGAGCGCGGCTTCGACGTCGAGCCACCGCTGCCAGCGATTGGCCGGGGCGAACAACCGGCGGATGCCGGGGTCGGGTACCCGCCCGTCGGTGAAGCGCGTCATCATCGGATCACTGAACCACGCGTGTGTGACCGTCATGTGGCGCGCGGGTCCTGTGACGGGCGGCCGATCCGGGCCGGGTCAGGCGACGTCCTCCTCCGCAGTCGCGATCCGTCGGGCCAGCCGGTCGAACACCTGGGCCCGGTCGAACCGCAACGCGTACTCACGGGCCCGAGTCCGCCAGGCCGCGTCCATCTCCGGGGACATGGTGGCAACCATGTCGATGGCGTCCCGCAGCGACTCCGGGGCGAACGGCGGTACCAGCACCGCGGTGTCGCCGACAGCCTCCGTGATCCCGCCGGTCGGGCAGGTGATCACCGGACCGCCACCGGACAACATGGCCTCGACGAGAGCGATCCCGAAGGTCTCCACGAACTCCGGCTGCGGACGGCTCGGCAGCACGAACGCTGCACTGCCTGCCATCAGCGCCGGCTTCTCGTCGTCATCGACGTCGGTGAGGATCTCGATTCGGTCCGCCACTCCGGAAGCTGCTGCCCAGGAACGGATCTCGGACTCGCGTGGACCGCGACCCACCAGCACCAGCTTCAACTCGTGCCGCGCGTTGCTGCCGCGGTAGGCCTCGATCAGATCATCGACGCCCTTCGCCGCGGCCAATCTCGACAGGAACAGCAGGTACGTGCCCGGTTCCAGGCCACGGCGTTGCAGCACCCGGGCGACCTGCTCCCGATCCTGCTCCAGGTAGGTGGCGGTGTGGACCGCAGGGAAGCTGATCCCGATGCGCCGCCGACATTCCTGTGCGAAGTCCGTTCCCAGCCGCTCGTCGAGCAGCAGCGCAGACTCCTCGATGAGATCTTTGGTGAACTGGGACACCGCGACGCAGTGGTCGGCCTCCAGGTAGGTGGTCATGATGTGCACGGCAGCACCGAACCGGTTGTCGTCCAGGCAGTTCCGGACGACGTTGGTGATGTCCGAACCAACCGCCTCGGCGACGGTCACCAGATCCCGTACCCCCATCGACCTGGCGATCCGGGCGGCGTCCTGGACCGCGGTGGTGTGCGGGCTGAGGTACAGCGACATGGCCACCGTCGGTACGCCATCGGTGAACAGTTCGATGAGTCGTCCGGTCAACCCGGCAAGATACCGGCCGTCGATGACCCGGTAGTCGCCGACCGGTTCCGGTCGCTCCACGGTGATCCCCGGGGAGTACGGCTGCACGGTGGCCAGCGGCTTGAGCGGCAACCCGCTCTCCTGCAGGCGGTCGATCGGCCAACTGACGATCCGCACGTCGTCATACCCCCGGGTGAGCGCCACCTCTGCCAAGCATCGGGCCTCACCGGAATGACCACAGATGACCGGATCGGCGCGGACGACGATGACCAGCCGGCGGCGTGCCTTGGCCGTTCGCTCCGCGAGCCCAGGGAAGGGAACGGTCGGCGGGAGCGGGGTTTCGGTGGGCGGCGTGCTGTCCATCGGACACCTCCTGGGCGATCATCGGTCGGGGGGCGCCGGTCGCCGGGGAGGGTGGATCGCCCCGGACAACCGTCCACTGGTGCCACTGTGCAACACGAGTGCCGCACCTGCGCCCTCTCACATGAGGAGTTCACACACTGGAAACCTGACGCTGCAGCAGGTACCGACGGAGCGTGTGGGTGTCAGACCCGGTCCAGCAGCACCGCGACCTCGACGTGCGCGGTCTGCGGGAACATGTCGAACAACCGCGCCTGCCTGGGACGCAGGGACGGCATGCGAGCCAGATCCTGCGCGAGCGTCACCGGATTGCAGCTGGAGTACAGGACATGCTCCGACGGCGAGGTCTCCAATCGGTGCGCCAGACCTTCCCCGATCCCTCGTCGGGGTGGGTTGACGATCACCAGGTCGGCATCCGGGGCCGGATCCATTGCAGCGTCGCCTGCTCCGAAGGTGAATCGTTCAGGGCCCGATGCCTGCAGCGCGCTGGCGCGGGCGGCAGCCACGGCATCCTCGGACAGTTCCACGCCGCGGATCGAACGGGCAGACGCCGGGGCGGCGAACAGGGCGAAACCACCGACGCCGCAGTACATGTCGAGCACCGAGCTGGGCTGTACATCGGTCGCCCACTCGGTGGCCTGCCGGTACAGAGCGGAGGCGACCGTGGAGTTCGTCTGGAAGAAGCCCTGCGGGCCGAGGTGCAGAGTCACGTCGTGCAGGCGCATCGGGAGCGTTCGACGATCGGTCAGCACCACCTCCTCGTGGCCCTCGAGGACCGCCTTGTGTTCCGGATGGAGGTTGACCGACACCACCGCCGCCTGGGGCAGCACGGCTAGCAGTTCGGGCAGGCCGCGCCTGATGGCAGGCAGCTGGACGCGCGACCGGAGCACGAAGCGGACCATCAGCTCGCCTTCGGGGGAGGCGGTGACGATCAGGTACTTGATCTCGCCGGTTCGTCGGCGCACGTCGTACGGGACGAGGCCGCAGGAGGAGATGAATGCCGCCAGCACCGGGAACGCCTCGACCAGCGCGGGCTCGCAGATCCCGCACTCACGCAGGTCGATCCCTTCGCGGAACTCGTCGAGGATGCCGATGGTCGGGGAGTCGCTGCTGCCGCCGACGACCCACTTCGCCTTGTTCCGATACCCGGATTCGGGCCCCGCGAAGGGCTCCAGCCACTGCACCCCGGGCATGACCTCTCGCAACGTCTGCTCGGCAGCGGCTTGCTTGTCGGCGACCTGGCGGCGGTACGGGACCCCCATCAGCCGACACGAGCGGCACGCGCCGGAGTCGAAGTAGTGGCACTGCACACCACTCACACTAGGCGGGCGACGGTGCTCGGGCAGCAGCACCGGCCCCAGGGCCTCCAGGGGTTCGCCGCTCACGACGCCGAACGGCGGCATGCTTCCGACCCACATGCGGGGTCCGATTTCCGCCGGTGCATGCCGCGAGCCGCGGGCACGCTGGGGACATGACACCCTCACGTCCGTCGACACTGCTGTCCACCTACCTGGTTCTCGGGACCGATCCCGATCAGCTGGAGGTGTTGCGGCACAGCGGCATCGATCACCACGGAGTGCCGGTGCAGCCGTTCGAGGACGCGGCGGGGGACTGGCCGCTCAGGTGTTGTCTGGTCGACTCCCGGTCCGGTGAAATGCTGGCGATCGTCGGCTGGTCACCCTTCCCGTGGAACGGCGCGTACCGGATGTCCGGACCTGTGGTGATCCACGCGGACGGGTGTCCGACAGCACCGAACGGCCTACTCCCGCCGGCCTTCGAGGAACGTCGCCAGATCCTGCGCTGCTACGACGGCAGCCACCTGCAGATCTACGACCTCGCTGTGCTGGTCGAGCCCGGCGACGGACTAGGCGCCGCGTTGGACTCGATCTTCGACGATCCCCGGGTCGAGCTCGTGCAGTCGTTCAACGTGCTGGCCGGCTGCTGGTCGTTCACCGCAGCACGCCACTGAGCGATCGTCCGGTTCGCCGTCACGGCGGTGCGTTCAGCCGCGCCGCCTGGCGGACGAGATGGTCTCGCTCCAGGGCGCTCGACGCCCGTCGCGCGGCCTCGGCGTACAACTCAGCCGCCTCGGTTCGTGCCCCGTCACGCTCGTGCAGGTACGCCGACACCGCCGTCCAGCGCGGGAGCGTCGGGTCCAGCTGCGCCAGCGCAGCCAAGCCTGCGCGTGCGCCGTCCGCTTCACCGACGGCGACGGCACGGTTCAGGCGGGCGATGGGGCTGTCGACGATGCGGATCAGTTCGTCGTACCACTCGACGATCTGCACCCAATCGGTCTCCTGGACGTCGGCGGCGTCCGCATGGAGTGCTGCGATCGCTGCCTGCGCCTGAAATTCTCCCAACCGGTCTCGGGCCAGCGCTCCCTGCAGGATCTGCACCCCTTCGGTGATCAGTGCAGTGTCCCAAAGGGACCGGTCCTGATCAGCCAGGGTCACCAGGCCGCCGTCGGCGGCGATCCTGGCCGGTCGCCGCGCGTGGTGCAGGAGCATCAGCGCCAGCAATCCGGCCACCTCGGGATGGTCGACGGCGGCCGCCAGCTGCCGGGTCAACCGGACGGCCTCAGCGGCCAGATCAACCTCGCCGGAGTAGCCCTCGTTGAACACCAGGTACAGCACCCGGACGACGGTGCCGATCTCACCCACGGTGTCGAGTGGGACGTCGGTGATGGTCTTCTTCGCGCGGCTGATCCGTTGCGCCATGGTCGATTCCGGGACCAGGTACGCCTCGGCGATCTGTCGGGTGGTCAGGCCGCCGACAGCGCGGAGGGTGAGAGCGATCGACGATGCGGCCGACAGCGCCGGATGAGCACAGAGGAAGTACAACTGCAGCGTGCCGTCCGTGCTCGCCACCGGGCCCGGTGCCGGTTCGGTGTCGACGGCGTCCTCCCGCCGCCGCCGTGCGGCGGCGGCGCGCACGGCATCGAGGTACTTGCGCCAGGCTGCGGTGATCAGCCAGGCCTGGGGATCCCGGGGTGGTCCGGCCGGCCAGCTGCGCACTGCCTCGACGAGAGCGTCCTGGACGGCATCCTCTGCCGACGCGAAATCCGCGCCGCGGCGGACGAGGATGCCGATGACCCTGGGTACCAGGGTCCTGACCAGGAGCTCATCCACCCCCGTTCACTCCGTGACAGTGGGCGCGTCGGTGAGGAAGGGTCGAACCTCGAGCCATTCGTGGATCGGCTTGCCGCCGAATCCCGGAGCGGCGGACAACTCGCCCGCGAGCACGACCGCCCGCTCCCAGCTGTCCACGTCGATCGCCATCCAGCCGGCGATCAGGTCCTTGGTCTCCGCGAACGGACCATCGGTGATCGGCGGGCGGCCCTCCCCGTCGTAGCGGACGAACGTACCTTCCGGGGACAGCGCCTGCCCGTCGACGAACTCGCCGGACTCCCGGAGACGATCGGCGAAATCGTTCATGTACTTCATGTGTGCCGAGATCTCGTCCTGGGTCCAGCGGTCCATCGGGACGTCGTTGACGCCTGCCGGTGCGCCGCGGTAGTGCTTGAGGAACAGGTACTTGGCCATCATGTTCTCCTTCGTCGGTGGTGGCCTCGGTGGCCGCACTCACTACCAGGACGGCGCCGCACGCCAGTTCTCGACATCATCCCGGAAGAAAGTCCACCCGGTGGTCGACCAGGGCCCCAGGTGGCACCAGGTGGGGCACCTGGCAGTCGTCCAGGGCGGACTGACCACCTGCATGGAGCTCACCGCGTGCGGGACCCCGTTCATCTACGTTCCGCTGCGCCGTCATTTCGAACAGAACCTGCATGTGCGGCACCGGTTGGACCGGCACCGGGCCGGTCGACATCTGGCTTACGAGGAGGCTTCGGACCCGGATCTGCTGGCCGCCGCCATCGCAGCCGAGGTCCGCAGGACCGTCGACTACCTACCGGTATCCACCGACGGAGCGGCGCGCGCCGCCCGGCTCCTGGGGGATCTGCTGTGAGCAGGAACCACGGTCCTCACCGTGACACGGCAGTGGCGAGCGCGGCCCGGGTCCTGATGTCCAACTTCGTGTAGATCTTGCGCAGGTGGTACTCGACGGTCTTCGGACTCAGGAACAGTGCCGCCGCAACCTGACGGGTGGTGCGTCCTTCGGCCAGCAGGAGGGCGACCTGCAGCTCCTGCGGCGTCAGTGAAGCGGACCGCGGCTGGTCCGCGCGCCGGACCTGCGCTCCGGTTGCCGCGAGCTCGGACGCGGCGCGATCAGCCCAGGCCTGCGCGCCGAGCCGGTCGAAGATCTCCATGGCCGTCCCGAGTTGGACGCGGGCATCGCTGCGACGGCGGGCGCGGCGCAGCCGTTCGCCGTACACCAGTCGGGTCCGCGCTTCTTCGTAGCTGTCGAGGGTGGCCCCGTGTTCGGTGAGCGCGGCAGTGAACAGCGGGTCCATGCCGTCGTCATCAGCGCACATCCCCCGGGCGCGGAGAGCTCTGGCGAGCACCCACGGCCAGCCTTTGGCGGTGACGGACAGCTGGAAGTCCGCTGCCACCGTTGCCGCGATCGCGGCTTGTCCGTTCCTCATCAGTGCTTCGGTGAGCTCCGGTCCTGCGCACAGATCCGGATCGTCGAGGTGCAGTTCGGCGAGCAGGGTGTTCAGGGACGTGAACGTCTCGACGGCCTCTGACGTCCGCCCGGAGGCCAGGTCCGATTCGCCTGCCGCGAACAACGACCAGACGCGGGCGACGGGGATGTCCGATCGCGCACAGATGGTCGCGAGCTCCCGTTCGCAGACCGCGCTGTCCGCCGGCTCGCCTCGCCGGGAGAGCAGCCAGCCGAGGCCCGCCAGCGACATCGCCAGATCGGTGGTGTGGCCCGTCTCGCGAGCGAGCCGGATTCCCTCCGCGTAGGTCGCGGCCGATCGGGTCCAGCGATCGCTGGTCGCGTCGTCGCGGGCCATCAGGAACAGCATCTGCGGGAGCGTCGCCACGGCGGCGCGAGTGCGGGCGGCGTCGATGAGCTCGTGTGCCTCGCGCTGACTCTCTGCATCGCGCAGGAACAGCAGGCCGGTCAGCCTGAACGACAGCTGGGTGGCGTCATCCGGATCGCCGACCAGCGCCAGCTGGGCCACCGATCGACGCAACTCATCTGCGCCGCCCGCGTTGGCCAGCACCCTGGCCAGACCCGCCGCCGTCCCGGCGAGCGCCTGCACCCAGGGCGTCGCGGACGCAAGGTCCTCGATCCGCTGCGCGACCTGCACGGCGGTGCGCGCGTCGCCCAGGTAGAAGATGGCGTAGACGACCTCCGCCAACAGCACGACCTCGAGGTCCGGGGTGTCTGCTTCTGCCGCAGCCCGCACGAGCAGGTCCCGCGCCTGCGCGGGATCACCGGCCCTGACGGCGATGGAACCCCGCAGTCTCAGCGCACGGACCCGCAGGCGGGTGGACAGCGCGACGACCGCGTCCGCTGCGTCGATCATCTCCAGGGCCAGGTCGATGGCTCCGGCCGACACCGCGGATTCGGCCGATGCCAGGAACCGGACCGCACCCCGTCCGGGATCCGGCGACAACCTGGCTGACCGCTCCCAGGCGGTCGCAGCGACAGCGTGCGCGCTGCGTGCGTGAGCCCGCAGCGCCGCCTGCTCCAGCAGGTCTGCGACGTCGCTGTCGGGTCCCAGCGCTCCTTCGGCAGCGTGCCAGGCCCGGCGATCGACGTCGCCGACCGGAAGTGTGGCGGCAACTGCCCGGTGCACCCGCCGCCGCAAGTGCGGGTCGGCGTCCGCATAGACAGCGGAACGTACGAGCGGATGGCGGAACTCGGCCCGGTCCTGCCCGATCTCGATCAGGTCTGCGAGCTCCGCATCGACCAGCCGGTCGGCGTGCAGGCCGAGGGCCGCGCAGACCGCGCCGGTCACCCGGAGATCGCCGCTGACGACGGCCAGCACGACCAGGGCAGCCCTCGCCGGCGCACTCAACCGGAGCACGCGATCCGAGAACGCCCGGGAGACAGTCTCGGACACCGGCAGCGGCGAGTGCGGATCCAGGCGGATCAACCGGTCCGGTTCTGCCGCAAGTTCCAGCAGCGCCAAGGGGTTTCCGGCGGTCGCGCGGTGCAGCCTGCTCATCACCTCCGGCGGCAGCCGATCGGGAGACCGGGCGTTGACCATCTCGGCGGCGGCCTGCTCGTCGAGCCCCGTCAACGGCAGGTGCGGCAGATCTCGTTCAACGGCAGTGAGTTCCGACGAACGAGCGGTCGCCAGGATGGCCACCGGATCGGCGGACAGTCGGTGCGCGGCGAAGGCGATCGCCTCCGCTGACGGTCGATACCAGAGATGCAGATCATCGATGAGTACGACAACGGGACGATCTTCCGCCCAACGGCACAGCAGACTCAGGGTCGCGGCACCGACTGCGAACCGATCGGCCGCGCGGCCCGGCCGCAGCGCCAGGGCCGATCCGAGCGCTTCGGCCTGCGGAGCGGGAATCAGCTCCAACGGGCCGAGCGCCGGTCGCACGAGTTGCGACAGACCACCGAAGGGGATGTCCCGTTCCGATTCGCTGCCGACTGCGCGCAGGACCGCCACGTCCGCTTCCGCGCCCTCCAGCAGCGCGGTCTTCCCGACACCCGCTTCGCCGGTGATCACCAGCACTCCGCCCTGGCCGACCTTCGCACCGGCGAGGAGTCGGTCGATGAGCCGCAGTTCAGCGTCCCGGCCGATGAGCACCCGTCGAGTCTAGAGAGCGCAAGGTCCGAACTGTCCGGGTCAACGTCCGGAGGGAGCATCCCCGAGTTCCGCCCGCAGGAACGCCGCCATGGCCAGTTGCAGGGTCCGGGCGTCGTCGAGGACCCCGTCCATCCACCAGAAGCCGTGGATCATGCCCGGGAATCGCTGTGCCGTCACCGGAACCGATGCGGCGCGCAGGCGGTCGGAGTACGCCTCACCCTCGTCACGCAGCACGTCGTGCCCAGCAGTGGCGACGTACGTCGGCGGCAGAGCGGCCAGCGACGGCGCTCGCAGCGGCGAGACCCGCGGGTCTCGCCGGAGTTCGTCGTCAGCGCCGGCACCCAGGTAGTGCCCCCAGAACCAGGCCATGTCACCAGCATCGAGTCCGTGCCCGTCGGCGAACTCCCGGTAGGAGTTACTCTCGGCCAGCGCATCGAGGGCGGGGTAGATCAGCGCGAGGGCAGCCACCGGGCGGGGCGATTCCTCATGTCCCGCAGCATGTCCGCTCGCCCACTGCTCGCTCAGCACTGCGGTGGCCGCGGCCGCCAGGTTGCCCCCGGCGCTGTCGCCGACGACACCGATCCGGCCGGCATCCACCCGCAGCTCGGCCGCATGGGCACGCACCCATGCGATCGTCGCGACGCAGTCGTCCAGCGGAATCGGGAACGGATGCTCCGGAGCCTTCTGGTAGTTGACGGTGATCACTGTGAAGCCGGTGTCCGCGGCCAGCCGGCGGGCAGGTTCGTCGACCTGATCCAGGTTCGCGGCGACCCAGCCGCTACCGTGCAGCACGATGACCGCCGGCCGCTGTCGTGCCTCCCGATCGGGTCTGATGATCCGGATCGGCAGGTCGGCAGTGGGTCCGGGAATGAACCGGTGCTCGACCAGCATCTCGATGCTCACCTGTTGCAGTGCACAGTATCCGAGCATGGCGAGGCGCGCCTCCGGGACGGTCGATTCGGCGATGGTCGGAGCTCCGGCCGAAGCGCGTAGATGAGCGGCCGCCTGCGGATGGAGCGTCATCGTCCGTCACCGTTCGCCCTGCTGCCGACCGCATCGACAGCGTCGTTGCCCTGGGGGGCATCGGTGTTCTCGTGCGTGTTTGCCAGTGCCAGGCAGGTACCGATCAACGCCATCCCGACGCCGACCCAGATGGGAGAACGCCAACCCCAGCCCAGCGAGATCGCCAGACCGCCCAGCGCCGACCCGATCGCATTGCCGACGTTGAACGCCGCGATGTTCGCAGCGGACGCCATCGTCGGGGCGTCACCCGCGAAGCGCATCACCCGCAGTTGCAGGGGAGGCGTCGCCGCGAAGCCGACGAACCCGATGACGAACAGCGAGATGATCACGGGGATCTTCCAGTGGGCAGTCGCCCCATAGACCAGCAGTACCAACGGCAACAGCACGGCTAGCACCCGCAACGTGCGGGTGAGGTTCCGGTCGGCGGCGCGCCCGCCCACGATGTTCCCGAAGAACAGACCGAGGCCGAAGACGACGAGCAGCCACGGCACCGCGCCGGCGCCGAAGCCGGTGACCCGGGTGACCAGGGGCTCGACGTAGATGAACGCTCCGAACAGTCCGCCGAAGAGCGTCAGTGTGAGCAGCACCGACACCCGTACCTGCGGTCGGCGGAGCACTGCGTACTGCGAACCTGCGGGCGGTGGGGGAGCGGGACGACGCGGCACCGCCGCTGCGATGCCCAGCGCTGCAACGATTCCGATCCCGCTGATGATCCAGAACGCTGCACGCCAGCCCAGGTGCTGACCGACGAAGGTGCCGAACGGAACACCGAGAACGTTCGACAGTGTCAGGCCTCCGAACATCACGGCGATCGCGCCCGCTCTGCGGTCAGCGGGGACCAGGTCAGCGGCCAGCACGGCGCCGATTCCGAAGAAGCCGCCGTGGCACAGGGCCGTCACCGCTCGCCCGAGGACGGCGAGCGCGAACGTCGGCGACAGCGCGGTGAGGACGTTGCCGAGCACGAACAGGGCCACCAGGACCAGCAGCGCACCCTTAGGTGGGCGTCGACTGAGGGCGGCAGTGACGGTGAAGGCTCCGACGGCCACTGCCAGGGCGTATCCCCAGATCAGGGCTCCGGCCGTGGGCACGGTGACCCCGAGGTCGGTGGCGACGTCAGTGAGCAGGCCGGCGATGACGAACTCGGTCAGGCCGATCCCGAAGCCGCCGAGGGCCAGCGCGATGAGTCCGGGGCGGGGGAGTCCCCGCCGCCCGGCAGCCCGGGCATCGGGATCGGATGAGGGCATGGCAGAGCTGTCCAAGGGAGGTCTCCTGGAGGGTCTGGGGTGTGGGGGTTGGCGGTCGGTCAGGCGGTGAGGGTGGAACTGGCGAGCAGCTTCAGCGCCGCATCATCGGTGGAGCCGGGCTCCGCGTAGTGGACGAGCAACCGATGTCCGTCGTTCTCGGGGGCATGGAAGACCTCGAAGGTCAGGTCGAGCCGGCCGACCAGTGGATGGTGGAACCGTTTGACCCCGCGCGTGCACAGCTGAACCGGCTGATCAGCCCAGATTCGGGTGAAATCGTTGCTGCACAACGACAACCGCCCGACCAGATCAGTGAGTGCGGGGTCTTGGGCTCGCCGGCCGTTGACATACCGCAAGGAGGCGACGGCCAGAGTTGCCTCGTACTCCCATTCGCGGTGCAACGAACGAGAATGCGCGTCGGTGAAGATCATCTCGACCTTGTTGGGTCGGGGTGTCCTGTCGGGCGCCGAGAAGTCCACGTGCCCGGCAAGCAGTGCGTGCCCCAGTCGGTTCCAGCCGATGATGTCCTGGACCGGCGAGAGCATCACCGCCGGAACATCCGGCATCCGGTCCAGCAGGGCGGTGAGCGATGCAGCCGGCGGCTCGGGCGAGCGGCGTACTTCCGGTTCCGCCCCGGCGAGCCGGTGGAGGTGGGACCGCTCGTCCTGGTCGAGGCGCAGAGCGCGGGCGATCGCATCCAGCACCTGCGAGGACGGATTGGTCGCCAGGCCCTGCTCGAGTCGGGTGTAGTACGTGAGGGATACGCCGGCCAGCTCGGCCAGTTCTTCGCGCCGCAGTCCCGGTACCCGTCGCGCGCCGTAGCTCGGCAGTTCCAGGTCCTCGGCGCTGACCGCTGCCCGGCGGGACCGCAGGAAACCGCTCAGTCCGAGTTCGCTGAGCGGCTGCGGGGTTCCTGCTGTGTGGGGCGCCATGTGATTCATCGTGCCCCTGCAGAGGGGGACCTGCCTGTCCCTGTCAGGAGTAGGCGCGCTGCGGAGCGGCGGACCAGGACTTTGGTCCACGGAGCCTGGTGACGACCCATCCCGGACGACTGGGCGCGACTCGCTCGGCTCCGCGACGCTGACGGTCGACGATCTCGAGGTCGGCGACCACAAGATCGTGGCTCGATTCGCAGCGAACGACTTGTTCGTCGGCTCCACCTCGGACGCCGTCGTCGTCACGGTGGAACCTGGCGGTGACAGCTCATCGGCGAAACCGGAGCCCACCAGTTCCACACCCTCATCGACCGCCACGACCCCCGGCCCGGGATCCAGCACGGTGGCACCGACGGGAGTGACGCCGACCCGAGCCACGACGGTAGGCACGACTGCCACCACACCTGCCGACACCACCCTGGCTCCGCCGGTCGCCGCGCCCGTCGCACCGACGCCGCCGGGGGGCCTGGCAGCGACCGGTGTCGATCTCGGTGTCCCGGTGACGATCGCACTGGTGTTGTTGCTGGCCGGCGTCGCCCTCACCTGGAGCACCCGGCGGCCTCGCCGACAGCACTGACACGACCGCACCTGCTCCAGGACGCATTCCGTCCGCGTTGCGTCCTACCGTGCCGGGATCGTCTTCGACAGAACGGAACGGCCATGACATCCACGTCAGCAGCAGTGCCGGACACCGCGATCCGTGGCTTCGACTTCGGCGCCTTCTTCGCGGCACTCGACGCGCAGCGCCAGAACCATGATCTGACGTGGTTCGAGCTCGCGGACGAGTTGTGGGACCAGTCGGCCGACCTGAACGCCGTCCGTGACGACCACCCGCTGTGCGGCGGGGCGGTGTCCCGGCTCGGTCGCCGCGGCAAGACCTCCTGCCAGTACGCCATGTTCATGCTCAGGTGGCTCAACCGTTCGCCCGAGCATTTCCTGGAAGGCGGTTCTGCCGATGCCAACAACACTCTCCCGGTGGTCGATCCGGCACACCGACTGCGGTGGGACCTGCAGCAGTTGCACCGTGCGCTCGACGTCCGGCGCACCGACGAGGGGTTGACCTGGACCGAGCTCGGCCGGCTGCTCGGGTGCACACCGAGTCGCCTGACCAACCTGCGCACCGCGCGGGAGTGCGATCTCGACCTGGCAATGCGGGCGGCCCAGTGGACGGGGCAATCCTCGTCCGCGTACATCCGCGCTGCGGCCTGGTGACGCTGCGACCTGGTGGTGCAGGGGGAGCATGATGGACGGATGAGCTTCGCGCCGCGGCCACAACCCGAATCCGTCGGCCCCGGCCAGGAGTCGGTCTGGGACTACCCGCGACCCCCCGCACTCGACGCGTCGGGAGAACACGTGGAAGTGTTCCTCGGCGGCCGGCTGATCGCGGTGACCGATGATCCGATCCGGGTCCTGGAGACCAGCCATCCGCCGACCTACTACCTGCCGCGAGCGGCATTCGTGGACGGCAGCCTGCGATCGGCACCCGGAAACTCCTTCTGCGAGTTCAAGGGCGACGCCGCCTACCTCGACCTGGTCGCGGGCGTTGTCGTCGCCTCCGGGGTCGCGTGGTTCTATCCGCAGCCATCGCCCGGCTACGAAAGTCTGCTCGATCACCTCGCGCTGTATCCCGGGCGGATGGACCGCTGCACGGTGGACGGCGAGCTGGTCCGTCCGCAGCCGGGAGAGTTCTACGGGGGTTGGATCACCGACCGCGTCGCCGGGCCCTTCAAGGGGAGTGCCGGGTCCCGCTTCTGGTGAACGGTCGATCTGGGGTGCAGGATGACCTTCCCACCCGCTGGTTGAGGAGAACTCGGATGACGACGCTCGGCAACGGCACTCCGGATGATCCGTGGCAGCTCACGACACCACCCGGCACAGCCAGCTACACGATGTACCGGGACGAGAGCACCGACCCACCGCGGCTCGTCTGCACTGTCGGGTCCACCACCCTGCACTACGACCTTCGAGCCATCGAGGATCTGCACGCCATGCTGGTGCAGTCCGGCGAGTGGGTCCCGTTGGGCAGCGCCGACGAGAACAAGCCGGCGAAGGACGGCACCGTCGAAGCCTTCGGGCGATCCGAGTCGAACCCCAGGGGCGGCTGGTACGGACTGCGCAAGGGCTACCGCGGCCGATTCGGCATGTACCTGCCACCACTCCTCGAGGCGCTCGGGCTGGCCGAGTTGGAGCACCTCCCGCGCAACAACCGCATGCGAGCGCTCTGACACCGCGCAGCGCACCCACCTTCGGTCACTGCCGCACTCCGCGTCAGGACGCGGCCTTCCCCACCAGTTCGATGACCTTCTTCTGCACCGCCGGACTCCACTTCAGGAGGGCGAAGGAGCATGGCCAGATGTCGCCATCGTCGAGGTTGGCCGCATCCTGGAACCCGAGGGTCGAATATCGGTAGTTGAACTTGCCCGAGTCCTGGAAGAACAGGACGACCTTGCCGTCCTCGTTCGCGTAGGCAGGCATGCCGTACCAGGTCTTCGGCTGCAGCTCGGGGGCGTGCTCGGTGACCGTTGCGTGCACCCGTTCGGCGAGCGACCGGTCGTTCGGAGCCATCTTCTGGATCTGATCGAGCACCGCCTGGAGGCCATCAGCGCGTTTCGCCCCCTTCTTCCCTTCGGCACGGAGCTCGGCGGCGCGCTGCTTCATCGCGGCGCGTTCTTCGACGCTGAATCCGTCGGACACTGTCTCGGCCTTGGTCGTGGGCATCTGCGTGCTCCTCCCGATCGTGGTCGGCATGAGCTGCCGTCCCTGAGGAGAAGGCTATGGCTGCCGTTGCTCAGGAGCTTCTCGAATCCTGATCGATTGCGCGACAGCAGCAATCGCCCTCCGGCCCCGATCGGATCAAGACCCCGAGAGCAGATCCCACCGGTTGCCGGCGATGTCGACGAACACCGCCACCCGGCCGTACGGCTCGGTCCGGGGGTCCCCGACGAACTGCACGCCGGCATCGAGCATCCGCCGGAGGTGCGCGTCGAAGTCGTCGACGCGGAGGAACAGCCCGACCCGGCCGGCGAACTGGTTGCCCACCACCGCTTCCTGAGTCGGGCTGTCCGCCCGTGCCAACAGCAGGCCGGTGCCGCCGCCCGGTGGGCGCAGCACCACCCAGCGTTTCGGTCGGCCGTCGTTGGTCAACGTGGCCGCATCCTCGGTCAGCTCGAACCCGAGGACCTCCGTGTAGAAAGCGATCGCCTCGTCGTATTCCGCGACCACCACGCTGATCAGATCGAGCCGCATCGGCCCAGCGTAGGTGGATCGCGTAGAGCGTTCATCGCGGGGAACGCCTCACAGCTCGAACTCCGTCGGATCGATGCCGAGTGCGAAGCAGGCCTCCTTGACGACCTTCTTCTCGTCGGCGTCGAAGTTGCCGTCGGCGCCACCGATGATGATGCCGATCTGGATGACGGCGCGGGCTTCGGTCGGCTTCTTCTTCGTCTTGGAGATCTCCTGGATCAAGGAGACCTTGCCGAAGTCGAAGTCGGCCGTCAGCTTGTTGCAGTAATCATCGAACTTCGCCCGCAGATCGTCGGCCGCGAAGTTGGACAGGACCTCGTTCGTGGTGATCAGGCCGGCGACCTTGCGACGCTCGTCGACGTCGATGGAGCCGTCGGCGGCGGCGACCAGGGCGCACATCGCCATGCTGGCGTCGCGGAAGGCGCCGCTCTTCAGGTCGTTCTTCTTGGCGACGAGCTGTGTCTGCATACCCTGTGCGGCCTGACGGAGCTGGTTCCAGATCGGCATGATTCCTCTTTCGTGTGCGGTGCTGGTGCGGTGACTGCGGGCCCGAGATCCGGACACGTGCCTCAGCAGAACGAACGAGCGGCCGGAGACGTTCCCTCCCGGCGACGAGGCCTGTGTGCCCGATCCCGGCCCTACTCCCGCAGCGTGAGCGCAGGCAACCCCAACGCCTCCGGTGGTGTGGTGGTGTAGCGGTGACCGGTCGGGGTGGTGATGGTGATCGCGCCGCGCTTGCTGGAGTGGTGCTGCCAGCCGGGGACGTCCTTCGACAGGTTGCCGCGTGCGCAGAGGCCCTGGCCGTTGTCGAACGTGGTGGTGCCGCCCTTCGACCAGGGTTGGACGTGGTCTGTGTGCCGGATCGGCGCTGAGCAGTAGGGCTGGCGGCAGTGCCGGTCTCGTGCGGTGATCACGGTCTTCAGATGGTCGGGGAAGTCTCTGCGTCGCACGTCCAGGTCGACGGGGGAGCGGGAGATCGGTTCGGTGAACAGTCTGCGCACCCACAGTTCGGCTTCCGGGTTTCCGGCGAGCGCACGGGCGACACCAGCGGGGATCGGGCCGTGGCCGTCGAGCTGAGCAGGATCAGAGCCGTTGCCCAGCAACGATTCCAGGCCGATGGTGACCCGGATCTCGACGGGCACCGCGGTTGCGGTTGCTTGTCCGGTGCAGCGGGTGACGATCAGATCCGCCATCGTTTGGCCCAACGTCTGGGGATTCTGGGTGACGGGGTCGATGCCCGCGTCGCCGGTGCCGATCAGGGCTTGCGCTGCGCGCCGCAGGTTGGCGTACACCGCGACGCCTTCCGCGACCGGCAGCAGCGCGGACACGATCACCATCGAGTCGGGAGCAGGCCGCGTCCACACGCGTCGTTCGGTGGTGGCGTGCCTGGCCCGGTCGACAAAGCCGTGCGGGTCGAGCGCGTAGCAAGCGTGGTCGACGGCCCTCTCGGTCGCGGTGAGGTTCCACCCGGACATGCGGGGTGCGATCCCCGCATCGACCAGCAGCGCATCGGTGTCCGTGAGGTGGGAGGTGCGGATGACCGCGATCCTGGCCTGCGCCTCCGAGATGTCCCCACTCCGGAACTGGTTCGCGATCTGCGGCAGCCGCTCGTGCAGGGCGACAGCGAACCCCAGGTGGCGGGCTGCGGCGGCCGGCGACATGCGGCGGGCGAAGCCGAGCTGCTCCGCGGTCCCGCGACCCAGATCGCGTGGTTTCACTCCGGCGGCGAGTTGTCGGTGCTTCTCTGCGTCAGCGAAGGCGACTTCTTCGGCGGCGAGGACCGAAGAGGCGGTGGCGATCAAGCGTTCCAGGGAGGCGATCCGGTCGATGCTCTCAGCCTGGGTGCACGCGGGCGGGCATCCCAGCAGTTGGCCCTGCAGGTCGTCGGTGACGAGGCAGATCCAGCGGTCTTCCAGGTCCTGATCGACGTGCTGCAACTCGTCCATGTCTGCGGAGTCGACGAGGTTCTCATCGAGCCACGGAGGCAACGTCGTTGCTGGCATGGTTCTATTGTCGAACAGGTGTACGTACGCATCGCACCGCCGGTCGGGTGAAGATCCAACAGGGGTGAACTGCCGATCGAGTGAGCTCGGTGCAGATCTCGGCACAGCCCGCTTCCGGCCACTGAGCTCAGGTCCGTGGGCCGGCATCTTCGAGCACGAACTCGCCGGCGGCTATCCGGCGACGCAGATCAGCGGCTGTGCCTGCCGGATCACTGCCCGTCGAGTCGACGATGTGCCGAGAGAGCCCCGCCCGATGGGACTCGAATGCGCGATGCAGCTCTGAGACCGGTCCGGAGTCGCGCAGCTGGTCCTCGCCACGGCCGCGGGCCCTGGCCACCGTCGTCGACAGACCCGGGAGCAGCACCACGTAGCTCACCCGTAGCCCGGCACGGAGGATCGGCGTGCGATAGGAGGGCAGGAACCAAGGCCCGACAACACCGTCCACGACCACGTCGTACCCGCCACGGGCGTAGCCGACCGCGGCCTCCGCGCACACCCCGGCGACCACCACGTTCTGCGATGCCGAGCCGGGCAGATAGGGCGCGACGTATCCGGTGCGGATCGCCAGATAGAACTCATCGGTGTCGAGCAGCACCGTCGGCCGCGTCCCGTCGATGGCCAGAAGTGCTGCCACCGTAGACTTTCCGGCACCCGGCGGCCCCGAAACGATCATGATCGTGCCCGGTTCGTCGGCGACCATCGGCCGCGCTGTTGTCGGGTCGGTGACCACCCCTCCGGATGCCGACACAGGGGGCTCCGCCGCCGCGGATTCCAGTGCGCGAGAACGACTGTCGGCACTGGTGTCGTAGTAGGCGATCTTGTCTGCGAGCACTGTCAGCGCGCGACGCGTGGCCTCCTGGCGGTCCAGCAACCCTGCCCGGTGTCGCCGCAGGAAGGCGACGGGGTCGGTGGGCTCCGACCCGCTCGTCCGCAGCAGCTGCGTGAAGCCGCGCAGGTCGGCAATCCCCAGGCCGGCTTCCCGCAGACACGTGAGCAGTCCGATCCACGACAGGTCACCTTCGGTGTACCGGCGGCGACCGCTGACGGTGCGGTCGACCGGGCCAATGAGGCCCTCCCGCTCGTAGTACCGCAGCGTGTCGAGGCTCAACCCGGTGCGCTCGGCGGCCTGGTGCGGCTCGAACATGCTCTCGCAGTGCGAATCGGGTGGGTTCATCCGTCGATGGTGACACGACCGAGCACTCGAGCGACATCGTCGAGTTCACCCGGGGTCAGCGGCGTGGCGGTGAGTGTCCCCACCGTATCGATGACCTGGGCGACGGTGCGGAAACCCGGAACGACGACGCCATCCGGATCTGTCGCGAGCACCCAGGCGATCGCACCCTGCGCCAGCGATCGGCCGCCGCCGGTGAGGATGTCGCGGACCTCGGACAGCCGCCGCCACGCCTCTGGCGCCGGAACACCGTCGACGAACCAGGTAAGCCACTCCGGTTGGGTACGGCGGACGTCACCTGTCGGCAGCTGGGTGTTCGGGGTGTGCCGGCCGCCCAACAGACCCATGGCCAACGGCGACCTGCACAACACCCCGAGGTCGCGCTCGTGCGCCAAACCGATCGAGGCAGCAGGCCCGTCCAGCACATTGCACTGTGCCTGCAGGATCGCGCAGTGCGGACCGTCGAGGAAGGGCTCGAGCTGTTCGGGCGAGTCCGTGCTGACGCCGTACCAGCGCACTGTTCCCTGAGCCACCAGGTCTTCCAGCACCGCAACGAGCTCCGCGGCCTGCAGCGCTGGGATGTCCGCGACGTGCAGTTGGTAGATGTCGACGCGATCGCGACCGAGCCTGCGCAACGATGCGTGCAGGGCCGCTCTGACGTACGCGGGGGAGGTGTCGGACCCGAGTAACTGCCGGGTGGATTCGTCGAAGGTGTTGCCGAACTTGGTGGCAACCAGCACCTCGGGGTGGTCTGCGAGCGCCTGTCCCAACAAGCGTTCGCCGTGTCCGGCGCCGTACACGTCAGCCGTGTCGAACAGGGTGACCCCGAGATCGACCGCCGTGGCGATCGCGCGCAATGACTCGGCGTCATCGACGCCGGTGTACCCCAGGGCCTGCCCCTCGAGTGCCATGGCTCCGGCAATCGGCCAGGTGCCCAACCCGATGGCCGACGAGACGAGCTCGGAGCGGCCCAGCCGGCGGTTGGTGGTGGACGTGGATCCGGTGGGGGAGGTGGTCATGTGCCCACCCTGCGACCTGGAGCGCGCACCAGGTCAAGCCCCCGATGGTTCGCTCAGGAAACCTGTGCGTTGATGGGTGTTCCTGTCGCGAGATGTGCGATTCGGTGCCAGGCTCTGCGTATCCGTCGTGGAAGCCGGGTCTCCCAGGGGAGCGCAGCACTGCTACGGACCGCGGACCCTCCGTCCGCGCACCGCTGCCCGGGAGGAACCCGATGCGTCGAATCCCCGTCCTGCCCCGATCCACAGCACCCCTGTCGACCTCACCGCTGCGGCGCTCCGCCCTGATGCTGACTGCGCTGGTGACGACGGTGCTCACGGTGCCCGCCGTTCCGGTCTCGGCGTCTCCGCCGGAAATCCAGCAGGTCGAGGAAGTGGCTGACGCCCAGCAGCCCGCGGCGGCGCCATCAGCGGCGGTCCAGCAGCCAACGGCGATCCAGCGGCCAACGGCCGCCCCGGCGAGGATCGCGCACACCGTGACGCTCGACCACTACTCGTTCCTGGTCGACGGCAAACGGACCTACCTGTCGTCAGGGGAGTTCCACTCCTACCGGCTGCCCAGCCCTGATCTGTGGCTCGACATCTTCCAGAAGATGAAGGCAGCCGGGTTCAACTCCGTCTCGCTGTACTTCGACTGGGGGTACCACTCCTCAGCCCCGGGCAAGTTCGACTTCACCGGTGTCCGGGACGCCGACAAGCTCCTGACGATGGCCGAGCAGGCGGGGCTCTACGTCATCGCCCGTCCCGCGCCGTACATGAACGCTGAGGTCGACGGCGGAGGTCTGCCGACCTGGCTCAGCACCAAGAACGTCAAGAACCTCAGCAATGAGGCGGAGTTCCTGCGCTATGCCGATGAGTGGCTCACCCGGATCGACGCGATCATCGCCCGCCACCAGCTGACCAACGGCAGCGGCAGCGTCATCGCCTACCAGGTCGAGAACGAGTACTACAAGAACACTGCGAACGCCCGCGCCTACATGCAGCACCTCAGGGACAAGGCCGAGGCGGACGGGATCACCGTGCCGCTGACCGGCAACAACAACGGCACCTACAACCCCGGCACCGGCGAACTCGAAGTCGACGGACCCGACTCGTATCCGCAGGGCTTCGACTGCTCGAACCCCACGCGATGGAACGGCGTCCCGGACATCAGCTACGACCACCCTGCCGACAAGCCGCTGTACCGGGGGAGGGGGGAGTGTGCTGAGCATCCTGCCCGGCAGTGCCACACCTTCCGCTGGACCGTCACCGTTCCGGCCGACGTCGACCCGGTCCCCGCGTCGATCAGCACCACTGTCGCCGGCACGCAGAACGGGAAGCCGGTGCAGTACACGGACGAGCGCATCATCGGGGTGCTGCCCGAGCCGCCACCGGCCGGCGCCGATGCGGTCCCCGACCTACCGTTCCTGTCCGCCAGCAACGGTTGGGGTCCGGTCGAGCGCGACACCAACAACGGTGAGCAGGCGGCCGGCGACGGCACCAGGATCACCATTGCCGGCGCAGCGTTCAGCAAGGGCCTCGGCACCAACGCGCCCAGCGAGGTACAGGTGTACGTCGGCAGAGGGTGCTCGCGCTCATCGCGAAGGTCGGCGTCGATGACCAGACCGGAGGTGCGGGGACCGTGACGTTCAGCGTCGTGGCGGACGGTCGGATGCTCACCACCACCCCGGTGCTCAAGGGGCGCCAGGCAGCGACCGCGCTGGACGTCGATGTCACTGGCGCACAGGTGATCAGCCTGGTGGTCGGCGACGGCGGCGACGGCACCGGCAATGAGCATGCGGATTGGGCCGTGCCGACGTTGACCTGCACCTGACACCCGTGCGGGCGAGCACTGATCAAGGCCCGCCCCGGCGGCCGTGCGTCCGGGGTGGGTCGTAGCCGCCGGGAGGCGGCACCATCTCTGCCCGCACCCCGAGCAGCCGGATCGGTCGGTCGTCGGCCAGTTCCCGCAACAGCTCGAGCGCGGTCTCAGCCAGCACTGACGCGTCGAAGGTCGGCTCGAGGAGCTTGCGTACCCTGGTGACGGTGAAGAACGGCGCGAACCGCACCTTGAGGTGCACCCTCGTGCCGGCTCGACCCTCGGCACCGATGTCGCCGGCCACCTGATCGGCCAGAGTCCTGACGGCAGAGGCGATCTCATCGGGGAAGTGCAGGTTCTGCTGGTAGGTCGTCTCCCGACCGTGGGCCCTGGCGATCCACGGGGTGTCGTCGACGACGGCACTGCTCTCACCGCGGCCGAGGCGTCCGAGGTGCGGTCCGGTATTGGGTCCGAACTGTGCGGCCAATGGTGCATCCGGCGACTCGGCGAGCTCTCGCACGGTGGTCAGTCCGAGACCGGCAAGACGTTCCGCGATCCGCTTGCCGACGCCCCACAATGCGGAGGTCGGTCGGTCACCCATCACCTCCATCCAGTTGTCCCGGGTGAGTCGATACATCCCGCGCGGTTTGCCGAACTCGGTGGCGATCTTCGCCCGCACCTTGGTGTCGCCGATGCCGATCGAACAGTGCAGCCGGCTCGTGTCCAACACTGCTGCCTGCAGGTCGCGGGCCGTCGCTTCCGGATCGTCGGAATCGATACCGACGAACGCCTCGTCCCAACCGAGTACTTCGACGACCGCGCCTGGGAAAGCCTTGAGCGCGCCCATCACGGTGGCCGAGGCCGCCTCGTAGACAGGGAAGTCCACCGGCAGGAACACTGCGTCCGGGCACTTCCGGGCGGCCAGCTTCAGCGGCATTCCGGAGTGCACCCCGAACGCCCGCGCCTCGTACGACGCGGTCGACACCACGGCCCGCTCGGTCGGGTCGCCACGCCCACCGACCACCACGGGCAGTCCGGCCAGCTCGGGGTGTCGCAGGATCTCCACGGCCGCCAGGAACTGGTCCATGTCGACGTGCAGCACCGAGGGCGTCATCGCCTCATTCTGGCTGCCTGTTGTCCCGAGCGCACCCGGCCCGACGTCCTGGGCGCACCCGGCCGGATCAGCCCTGATCGCGCCAGGAATGCTCGGGTGAATACCCCAGCACCCGACGAGCCTTGTCGATGGACAGCAGCGTGGTGTGCTCGCCGATCCCGTCCCGTCGGGGCACGTCGGGGAATACGTCGTCCAGCAGCGCGTCGTTCGGCGCGGTCATGACGGTGTCGGCGGCCGCGATGATGAACACCTCGGCGCCGGGGGAGTCGTGGTCGAGAGCGCGTCGGACGGCCTGCGCCCCGTCACGCGCGTCGATGTAGCCCCACAGGTTCCACTTCCGGGCGCGCGGATCGTCCTGGAAGTCGCCGAACCCGGCATAGTCCTGCGGCGCCATCACGTTCGAGAAGCGCAACCCGATCATGCTGAGCGTCGGGTCCCAGCGGCACAGCTGTCGTGCCAACTCCTCCTCGAGCGTCTTGACGAGTGAGTACGTCGACTCGGGCCGAGGGGTGTACTCCTCGTCGACCGGAACGTAGGGCGGCGGGGTGTCGAAAGGCAGACCCAGGACCGTCTCGCTGGAGGCCCAGACGATCTTGCGGATGCCGGCCCGGCGGGCTGCCGTCACGACGTGGAAGGAACCGTTCATGTTGTTGGCGAACGTCGCCTGGTCCGGCATCAGGCCGGGCGCGGGGATCGCAGCCAGGTGGACGATCGCCGCGATGCTGTCGTGGCGCTCCTCGACCCCGAGCACCGCGTCCAGGGTCTGGCCGTAATCGGTCAGGTCGACGGGCAGGTGGTGCACGCCGGGGATCGGATCGGCGGATACCGCGCGGTCGAAAACCGTGACCTGCCAGCCGTTCTCGACCAGGTCGGCCACCACCGCACGACCCAGCTTCCCTGAACCGCCGGTGACGATGACGCGTGCCATTCCCTACTCCTCGCTTCGTGTGCGGGCGCGCGCGTTCACGAGACCGTCGGCGTCAGGCTAGCCCCGTCATCCGCACGGGTACGAGCGGGATCCGAGGGCGCCGGGGACGCGTTCGGGGCGCGTGGTCGGCGCGTCGTCGCCTGGTGACGATCAGCCCTGGGCGAGTTCGCTGACGTGCTGCCACTCGTTCCAGGTCTTCAGCCGGCTCTCGTAGTCGGCAGTGGCGATCCCGAGAGGTGCCGATCCGAAGAACACCCGCAGCGGTGGATGCACGGCGTCGACGATCTGCAGCACGGCAGCCGCGGAAGCATGCGGGTCTCCGGGGGTGGCGTTGCGGGTGCTTCGCTGACGCAGCACCTCCTCGTGCAGGTCTGCGTAGTCGGGGAGCTCGGGGGAGCGCTTCGCCGAGTCACCCGACCAGTCGGTGGAGAAGCCTCCCGGCTCGATGAGAGTCACATGGATGCCGAACGGGGCGACCTCCTGGGCGAGCGACTGGCTGATCCCCTCGAGCGCCCACTTGGACGCGTGATAGATCCCGACCAGCGGGAAGGCCGAGATTCCACCGATCGACGACACCTGCAGGATGTGGCCCGACTTCTGGGCTCGCAGGAACGGCAGTGCAGCCTGGGTGATCCACAGGGCGCCGAACAGGTTGGTCTCGATCTGCGCCCTGGCCTCGTCCTCGGACAGCTCCTCGACGAATCCGAAGTGCCCGTAGCCGGCGTTGTTCACGACGATGTCGAGGCCGCCGAAATGATCGTGAGCCTGGGCGACGGCGGCGAAGTCGGCATCCCGGTCGGTGACGTCGAGGGCGATCGGCAGGATCGCGTCCCCGTACTTCGACACCAGACCGTCGAGAGAGGAGACGTTGCGGGCAGTGGCGGCCACCCGATCGCCACGCTCGAGAGCGGCAATCGCCCACTCGCGGCCGAAGCCACGGGAGGTGCCGGTGATGAACCAGGTCCTGGCGCTTGCAGTGTCGGTCATGCAGCCGACGCTAGGCCTGTGAGTGCGCTCGATGTCAACCGACCGCGCCCACACCAGCCTGCTCGGAAACTGGTCACCCCGCGAGATCTCTGCTCACGTCTCACCGGTGATACATGCAGGCCATGGACTCAGTGACCATCCGGGATCTTCGCAACCATGGAGGAGAGGTTCTCGCGCGCGTGGCACGCGGCGAGGCCCTTGTTGTCACGCGAGATGGCGCCGAGGTCGCCGACCTCCGGCCGCGTACGCGTCGCAGTCATTCGCCGGCCGATCTGATCGCTCGGCGACGTCATCTTCCCCCCGTCGATCCGGATGCCCTCCGCGGGGAGCTCGACGAGGTGCTGGACGCGAAACTGTGATGGAGCCGGGTCGCCCCGGCATGTTGGACACGTCGACGGTCATTCTGCTGGGGCGACTTACCGATTCGTCAGCTCTCCCGGACGACTCGGTCATCAGTGCGATCACGTTGGCAGAACTGTCCGTCGGACCGGCGTCGCCCGAACCGCGAGGGAACGCGCTGCGCGACAGGCTCATCTGCAACAGGCTGAATCGGATTTCGAGACCATCCCGTTCGTCCCGACGACTTCCTGGGAATCGATGGTCTGGAAGTCTGCGCGGTGCCTCATCCGGACCGCTGACTGCGCCGGCGCGGCTCGCCCTGATACACAGGACGGGTGAGCACCCTGCCCGTCTCGACCGACGTCCTCGTCGTCGGCGCGGGCCCGGCCGGCTCGGCCGCGGCGGCCTGGGCGGCCCGCGGCGGCTCCGACGTCGTGCTCGCGGACTCCGCGACCTTCCCCCGCGACAAGACCTGCGGCGACGGACTCACTCCTCGCGCGGTCGGCGAACTGCAGCGCCTCGGCCTGGGGGAGTGGCTGCGCTCGCACGTGGTCAGTCAGGGCCTGCGCGCCCACGGGTTCGGGCAGACGTTGCTGCTGCCGTGGCCCGGTGGCGCCCTGCCCGACTGGGGCTCGGCGATCGCCCGCACCGAACTCGACGACCACCTTCGTACCACGGCGATCGCCAGCGGCGCGGTGGCTGTCGACAGCGTCCGCGCCGTCGACGTCCGCCGCGAGGGCGACCGGGTGGCGGCGGTCGTGTTCCGCGATGCGCAGGGCGCCACGCAGGAGGTCGCTTGCCGCAGCCTCGTGGTGGCCGACGGGGTGCGCTCGCCCCTGGGGAAGATCCTGGGTCGCGAGTGGCATCGCGACACCGTGTACGGCGTGGCCGGGCGGGCGTACATCAACTCGGAGATGTCGGACGACCCCTGGATCAGCTCCCACCTCGAGCTCCGCGGCACGGACGGCAAGACCCTCAGCGGCTACGGCTGGATCTTCCCCCTCGGCACCGGCGAGGTGAACATCGGCGTCGGCACCCTGGCCACCGCCAAGCGACCGGCCGACATCGCCATCAGGCCACTGATGTCGTTCTACGCCGACGAGCGCCGGGAGGAGTTCGAGCTCTCCGGGGACCTGCGCGCGCCCACCTCGGCGCTGCTGCCGATGGGCGGGGCGGTGAGCAACGTGGCCGGCGCCAACTGGGCCTTGATCGGTGACGCGGCCGGCTGCGTGAACCCGCTCAACGGCGAGGGCATCGACTACGGCCTGGAGACCGGCCGGATGGTCGCCGAGCTGATCGCCGACCGGGGCGACCTGGGCACCCAGTGGCCGGCGCTGCTGCGCGAGCACTACGGGGAGGCCTTCTCCATCGCCCGGCGGCTGGCAGGACTGGTGACCGTGCCGCGCCTGCTGCCCACCCTCGGGCCGGTGGGGATGCGCTCGGATTGGATGATGACACTGGCCCTGCGATGGATGGGCAACCTGGTCACCGACGAGGACCGCGACCGCGCCGCCCGGGTGTGGCGCTGGGCCGGGCGACGGTCGCTCGCCGTCGACGCCCGACCGCCGTTCGCGTGATCGTCATCGGGTGACAGCCGAGGTCGCGTGTCATGAGAGCCTGCGACGCACCCGTCACCAGCTCCCGCAGTTAGGACCGGCACCACTCTGACAGGCTCAATTCTGAACGGTGACCTGGGCCGTGTAGGTTTCCGGCGGGCCGAGGGACCGTCGCAGACGGTCCTTGATCCGTTCCACTTCGGCCGGAGTGGTCCTCGGGAGTAGCGCGACATGGACGATCAACCGGTAGGAACTGCCGAACATGATCTGTGTGTTGACGTACTGGCCGAATTCGGCCGTCGATTGGGACCAGTGGTTGACCGCGTCGGTGAGCTGCTCATCCGTAATGGTGAAATTGTCCTGTCGAAACGTCCGATGGTTCATCGGGGCAGACGACTCGATGGGCATCGTCACGGTCAGTTCGGTCTGCACATCCCGCAGAACGCCATTGGCGCGACTGGTGGCGAACGATCTCAACAAAGTTAGCATCTCTTCGTCGGTAATCTGTGGATCTGCCGAGACCTCGGCGCGCAACCGGGGGCTCGGCTCGGAAGAACCGAACTGTCCCGGGGTATAGGTCAGGGTCGCAGAATCAACTGCTGGTAGGGCCGTCACGACTGCGGTGATCTGGTCCGCGGCGGTGGTGCTGGACGACACATCCGGGCCCTTGTCGCACCCGGTCACCGCACAGATGACCATGAGGCCCACTACAGCGTGGATGATCCGTTTCACCGGCCGACCATACCCTCAGATGGGGGAGCTGCATGTTCAAATCCAGGTCGCTAACCGACCTGCGGTTATTGGTGCGGCTCCGATGTTCGTCCTCTTGCCGTCAGTGCCGATTGATCGCCATTCTCCCCACCGCCTACAAGGACTCCGCGATTTCCGAGGAGATTCAAACCCACCCCGTACTTGTTCAGTGCTCCGACGAAAAGCCGCAGGCGGCATGAGCTGCGTTCTACACCATCCGAATCCCGGCCTGCCGTTGATAGGACCATCGCTGCGACGACAGCCTTGGTCGCGAGTGCAGAGCGGGCCAGAGCGCAGCTTGTCATCGACGGCAGCGAAGTGCGGTACGCCGCCCTGCGAGCTGTCATCGACCGGGCTGTCACGCTCGGTCTGGCGGACAGCGTGTCGATCACCGAGATCCGCACCGACGGGCTCGTGACCCGCGTGGCCACCGATCCCGACACCGCGCAGGCTGATGAGTCGCAGTACCAGCTCGGCGAAGGACCCTGCGTGGACTGTGCCGGCAAAGTGGCGGCGAATGTCATCGTCTCCGCAAACACCGCGCAGGACGCTCGGTGGCCACGCTGGGGTGCCATCGCTGCGGAGCGCGGTTGCGCCGCGGTGATCAGCTGTCAACGCCGAGCCAAAAATGACCCCCTGGTGCTGACCGAAAGTTGACCCCCTTCGGGTTGGCTACTTCGGTTTCGCTGCCGCACCTGCTGCTGGTGGTGGGCCGGTTCGGTGGGCCCGGGTGCGGTAGGAGTCGCCGTCGAGGGCGATGACGTGGGCGTGGTGCACGAGGCGCCAACCGGCGGGTCTTCGGGATCCGCAAGCTGTGGCGGATGATGCACCGCGCCGGTCATCACTTGGGGCGGGACCAGGTCGCACGGCTGATGCGGATCGCCGGTATCCACGGCGTCGTGCGGGGCCGGCACACCACCCGAACCACCGAACGGGACGCGACAGCGCCTCGCCACCCGGACCTGGTCAAGCGTCGCTGGAATGATCCGACCGGACCGGATCAGCTGTGGGTTGCCGACTTCACCTTCGTCTGGACGTTGGCCGGGATCGTGTACGTCTCGTTCGTCACCGACGTGTACTCCCGCCGGATCCTGGGGTGGCGGGCATCGATGTCCAAGACCACGGATCTCGGTTGATGCTGCTCTGCAGCAAGCGCTGTTCACCCGCCGACGCAACGACAGTTCCTTCACTGCAACAGGTTTGATCCACCACAGCGACGCCGGTAGTCAATACACGCCGCTGGCGTTCACGCAGTCCCTGATCGACGCAGGCGTCGCCGGATCCATCGGCACCGTCGGAGACGCGCTGGACAACGCGCTCATGGAATCCACGATCGGGCTCTACAAGACGGAACTGATACATCCGCACGAGCACACCTTCACCGGCCGCAACGAAGTCGAACGGGAGACCGCGGACTGGGTCTACTGGTTCAACACCGACCGCATCCACTCGAGCATCGACTACCACTCACCACGAGAGTTCGAACTGCGCTACCGTGAAGCCACCGCGATCCCCGCGGTGGCCTAAAACCCACCCGCCAGAGGATCCAGGACGGTTCAGAGACCGACAGCATGCGCGGGCCACGAGCCCTACCTCAGAGCGCCCCGGTCAACGTCCAAGAGCCGGTTACAGAGCGGCGCCTGTCGCTGCGTAGAAACGTACGGACCGCTGTCCGAGACACGCGGGGCAGATCATCCGCAACATGGCCAACTACCCAAGATGCATCATGGTCCACATCGCGGTCGCCAGACGACGACAGATCGCAGCGTGACTCGGCCCTCGCCCCGGTCAACGTTGATGTGCCATCAAAGTGTCGATTTACAGCGCGGTACCGCGCGACTCATCGAGATGCGGGTTTGTCGGCCATCAGGCTCTGCTCGGCCTGGGCGAGGCGGCTCAGTAGTTCCGCTTGCTGTGACGGATTCATTCCCGCGGTCGTCATGGCTTCCAGATCTGCCCAGAGTCCCTCGATGAGGTCACGCAGCTCCGCGCCGGCCGAGGTTGACCGGACGTGGGTGGCCCGGCGGTCAGCGGGATCAGTCTCCCGAACCACCAGACCCGCACGCTCGAGTCGTTGGACGCTTCGCGTCATCGACGCAGAGTCGGTGTCGAACACTTTCATCAACTCGGTCTGACGTTGGGGACCAGCTTCCCACAGGTGCATCAACAACAGCTCCTGACCGGGATGCAACCCGACCTTGCGCAGGAGCTCCCGGGCACGGGTGCGGTGCAGGCGCGTCACCCGGATAATGGCGTTGCTCACCGGCCCTGTGGCGGCCGCGGCGGCAGCCGGTGGTCGGAGTTCAGCACGCACATCGCTCACCAGCCCAACGTAGACCCAGGACCCGGGGCGCCCACCGCGTATGCCGTCGGAGGCCGGTGCGACCCAGGCCGATGCCCACCCTGCGCACACCGCGTGCAGTCTCGCCGGAATAACTACGGGCGTTCCCTGTTACCTGTCCTTGACAGGTTTACATCGCGTCGTCGGCGCCTAGGAATGGAGACAACATGAAAGCGATCCAGATGAGCGAACAGGGTGGACCGGAGGTTCTCACCCTCGTCGATGTGCCGGACCCGGTGGCCGCCCCCGGCCAGGTCTTGATCCGAGTCGTGTCCGCATCGGTGAATTTCTCCGACGTCATGCGCCGGCGCGGCGACGACTACCCGGTGCCGACCCCGTTGCCTTTCATCCCTGGTGCGGAGGTGTCAGGCACGGTGGTCGCGCTGGGCGACGGGGTTGACGCGCCCGCGGTGGGCACCGAGGTATTTGCCTTGGTGGGCGTCGACTCCTCCGGCGGGTACGCCGAGTTCGCCTTCGCTGACAGCGCCAACGTCATTCCCATCCCGGCCGGTCTGGATCACGACGCTGCGGCCGGGATCGTCGTCGCCGGCCTGGCCGCAACGCTGATCCTGACCGAATCGCTGGCTCTGGCCGCAGGGCAGAGCATCTTCATCCCCGCCGCAGCCGGCGGCGTAGGCAATTACGCGGTTCAGATCGCCAAACTACTCGGCGCGTCACCGGTGATCGCCGGCGCAAGCACCACCGCCAAACGCGACATCGCCGCACAGTCAGGCGCTGACCACGTCCTGGACTACACCGGGACAGGCTGGGTCGAGCAGGTCCGTGATCTCACTGGCGGTCGGGGAGTGGACGCCGCGCTGGAAATGACCGGCGGAGCGCGCCTGAGCCAGACCCTGCGCACACTTGCCCCGTTCGGGACGATGATCGTGTTCGGTTCCGTCAGCGGCACCTTCGGCGCCCTGGACCAGGACGCTGTCAAGCCCTGGCTCTACGACCCGGCGCCCAACCAGTCGATCCTGGGGTTCAACCTCGGTCCGTGGTTCGAGTCGAAGCTCCCGACCGCGGTCACAGCGCTGCAGCGACTCATCGGCTGGGTCGCATCCGGTCAGCTGACGGTGCCCGCCTCCAGAACGTTCCCGCTGGCCGAGGCAGCCCAGGCGCACCGGCTCCTGCAGACCGGACAGACCACCGGCAAGTTGATCCTCAAACCATGAACAGACGGAACTTGTTCCGCCGCCGTCGGGGCGAAACCATCGCTCGTTCCACCACCACGACACCCACCGCCATGAACGCCGCGGCGCAACCCACGCCGCAGGCAGACGACACAAGGAGACCCACCATGAACAACCTGAAAATCGCGATCATCCTGGGTAGCACCCGCCCCGGACGCAACGGCAAGCCCGTCGCGGACTGGGTGCTGTCCAAAGCCGCACAACGCCCCGCCGCCGACTACGAACTGATCGACCTCGCCGACTATCCGCTGCCCCACCTGGACGAGGCCGCACCGCCGTCCATGGGTCAATACGCCGGTGAGCACACCAAGGCGTGGGCCGACATCATCAGCCAATTCGACGGCTATGTGTTCGTCACCCCCGAGTACAACCACTCCACCTCCGGAGTGCTAAAGAACTCCATCGACTACCTCTATGCCGAGTGGAACAACAAAGCTGCCGCCTTCGTCTCCTACGGTGCGCTCGGTGGCGCCCGAGCGATCGAACACCTCCGCGGGATCGCCAGCGAACTGCAAATCGCGCATGTTCGTCAACAGCTTTCGTTCTCCCTGTTCACCGACTTCGAAAACTTCTCCACCTTTGCCCCGGCCGACCAACACGATGCCGCCACCACTCAGATGTTCGACCAGCTCGAGAGCTGGGCCGCCGCGTTGCAGTCCGTCCGCGCCGCGCAATAACCAGACTGACACGGGCAATCCTCGCCGATCCGGTCTGGTGGACGACGAAGCGTACGGGGATTGCCGGAATCCTCCCGCCACCGACCCGGGTGCTTGGGAATCCTCGGCCCTCTCGCGTTTCCAGTCTTTGCTCCGGGCCGCTCGGACAGGTTCCGGTCAACAGACAGTTCAGGTATAAGAAGTTCAACGTGTCCGCGATCTGGTGACGTCGGTGACGTGGGCGGGCAAGGAGCTCAAGAGCTTTCGCCGGATCACCCTGGCGCCCGGGACGTCGGTGGTGGTGGATCTGGAACTCCGCGCAGCCGACTGCACCCTGGTGACCAATGACGGCCGACGCGTCGTCGAACCAGGAGCGTTCGAGGTGCTGGTCGGACCCGGTTCCCGTGACCGGGATCTGTTGGTCGCCGGGCTCCGCATCCGTTGGCCGATCCGCAGGTCTTACGGCCGGTCGTAGATGAGGTCTGCCCCCTGGCAGCGCACATCGCCACCCGTGAAAGCTCAGCGAGCTGACCCGCGCGGCTGAGCTCATGATGATGCGAGTGGGACAGGCCGGAGACTCGACGGTGTCGACGGGAATTTCAGGGTCGGGTCTGACGGACGACAGGAGAAACTCATGATGCAGGTCGCGGTGGTGTTGTTCGACGGGTTCGAGCTGCTCGACGTGTTCGGGCCAGTGGAATTGCTCCACCTATCCGGCGAGTTCGAGATCCGTTACGTGGGACCGGTAGCGGGTCCGGTGAGAAGTTCCCAGGGAGCCCAAGTCATCGCCGATCACGGCTACGATGCCGCCCCAGCCGTGGATGTGATGGTGGTTCCCGGAGGTCCCGGGACCCGTCTGCTGGTTCAGGATGACGATTTCCTGCACTGGGTGCGGGGGTATGCGTCCGAGTCGCAGGTGGTGTGCTCGGTCTGCACGGGATCGGCGGTGCTCGCCGCAGCCGGGGTGTTGAAGGGTTTGCGGGCGACCAGCAACAAGCTGGCCTTCGATTTCGCCATGCAGCACGGCCGGGACGTGAGCTGGGTCCGGCAGGCACGCTGGGTCCATGACGGCTCTGTGTGGACGTCCTCGGGCGTCGCCGCCGGCATGGACATGACTGCAGCGTTGATCGCAGAGCTGGTTGGTCCGGAGGCTGCGGAGCTGGCCACGTTGCACGCAGAGCTCGAGGTGCACACCGACAGCACTCGGGACCCCTTCGCGGACGCTGTCGCCGGCCCGGCCCCGGGCCGTTAACGCTCGCGCCAGCATCGGCTTGGACCCGCCGGTCGTCGCGGTGGTCGGTACCGCCGCAGTGCTCGGTGCGACCATCGGATGTGCCGCTCACCACCCTCCGCTGATCACTGTCATGTCCACGCCGGCGCTGCGATCTCGAACCAGTACCGGTCGATCGCTGGTCTCGCAGGCGGCGCCCCACATACTGGGTGTCGTGGACGTGGGTGAGTTGGGCGGGACGGTGCGCCGGTGGCGTGCCCGCGTCCGCCCCGACGCGGTGGGGCTGCCCGCGGGCACCCGGCGTCACGCCGCTGGGTTGCGGCGTGAGGAGATACACCCCGTGGCCGCTCCAACTTGACATAATATAGATTATCCGGCGATCTAACTTGGGGCGTCTGGTTCGTGCAGGACGGCGTTCACACCGGCCCAACGTTCAGCGTGTGAGCGGGCGTGATGTCCCCATTTTTGGGCATCGATGCGGCCGGCGTCGGTGATCAGGACGTCTCGCTCCAGGCCGTACCACTGAAGAAGTTCGGTGGCCAGCTGATGGCACAGCGAGAGTCGGCCAGTGAGTGACGTCAGACTCGACAGGTCGCTACTGATGTCGTCGCGAACAACTTCCGATGTGTCGGTCTTGGGGTGTTGGATCTCCTGGTGGAAGCCTTGGGGTCGGGTGATGGCCGGCATCTTGTGGGTGCCTGCAATCAGATCGACTGAGCCCCAGGCGCCGCAACGTTGGATGGCCCATTGCCCGGCGACCTGGATCCCGAAGATGAGGCCGTCAACTACGGCCACCTCCTGTGCGTGGACGGTGCCGATCCTGTCGAGGAAGCTGGTCTGGCAGCCGGCACCGACGAAGGCTGAGCCGTCTTGGTACAGCTCGATCCACGTCCCGTACGCACTGGTCAAAGCCATCGTCTCGCGGTCCAGGCTCCCGGCCTGAACTCGGCGCGGGGCGATGCGGTACTCCAAGCTCCCGACGTTGTCGAACACTGACGTCGGGTTGGTAGCTTCCAACCAATCACGGGTGCTTTTGATCCTGCTGCTGTCTGCGTGGAGCTGCGCGGGGCTCTCCGGCGTCAGCGCGAGATAGACCCACTCAAAGTCCCCGCCGGTGAGATGAGCGACGCCGCTGCGAGCAACGTCAGCCAGACTGCGTCGACGATCGGCGGCGCTCCGAAAACGGCGGTCGTACCGGTCGGCAAGCTCTGGCTCAGTCAGGTATCTGGTGTTGTCTCCATCTCGCACCGGCCAGCTCCAGGTCTTGGCCTGGGAACCCTCGCTTCGGATTGCGTGGGGTTGGCGCGGGCTGGGAGGGACGCTGATGACCCAGATCGGCAACTGGTCGCCTCGCAACAGTTGGTGGACCTCGACCGTGACGATCGGCGCTACCCGCCGCGCCAGCCAGGACGTGCGCTTCTGGCGGAACACCTCGAAGTCTTCGCGCATGCCCACAACTTCGACCGCCCGACTGGCTTCGTCTCGGATCCCCCAGATCAGCAGCCCGCCGCGGTGGTTGGCGAACGCGACGACCTCAGCCAAGAACTTCTCGACGCCGTCCGGACTGGGATCGAGACCGCTCTTGAAGTCGACCTCGTCGCCCTCGTGCATCCCGTCGGTGACGAGCTGCTCGGCCGCGGAAGCCGTGAACTCGCCGTTGCCGTCGCACAGATACCTCAGTGAGGGTGGAACCCAGAAACTCATCCCACCATTGTGGCGGGCACGTCGTGTCAGCAGACGGTGATCGTGGCCGGGACGTGTTGCTCGCGCATCACCCACGCGCGGTGCTGCCCGTTGGTGTAGTCGTCATCGCCGGACAGGACGATGGCCGTAGCCGGCTGGATCAGGCTCTTGACGGCCTCCAGCTGCCACCCGTTGATCCCTGTTCGCTTCGCCGTCCGGATGACTTCGGGTGCGATGTCCTGCGATGGCACCTTGGCTGCGATCGCCTCGTACACCAGGCGGATGGCAGCTCGGCTGGCTTGCGCCCAATCGCCGCGGTGGTACCAGCAACACGAGCGCAGCCCCGCGCTCTGCGGAGATCGGAACGGTTTCGGTGGCCACCACGACCTAAATGCCGGGGCGGGCGTCTTCATGCAGGGATAGTCCAGCCGCAACGGTGCGGGCAGATCGGCCCCGGAGACCACGCGGTACGCGCGACGTGGTGCTTCTCCGCACTGTCGGCCCACCCTCGATACAGGGGTCAGGACCGAGCGTATCGCCCCTAGGCTGTAGCACCTGAGCAGAGAGAAGAGACCATATGACAACGCAGGAACCGACTGTCGGTATCGACGACGTCGCCTACGAGCCGCCCTGGCCGGCGCTCTTCGCGGGCTTGATCTCGTCGATCGCCTTACTGGTCGGTGCGTTCGGCGTGCTGTGCATAGCTGAGGACGAGACAGGGATCCTCGCCTCGTTCGCTGTACTTGCCTCACCCTGGTTGCTCGTGATGTCCGTTGCGGCCCTTGCCTTGCTGATCTGGGCACTCCGCGCGGAAAGGCTAGCAAAGTGGAAGGTTCCTCGGACTGTCAAGATCCTGGTCATTGTCAGCCTAATCATCGTCTCCGTCATGTTCATCATGGGTCAGATCCGCTACGGCTGGAGCTCTGTCATCTGGTTCACGTAGTTGCAGGCTATGGACCGATGGCGAACAGTCGTCGAGACACACGCCTACCGGAGATCACGGCCCTCGCACCGCACGCCGGGCACCACAACGCCCGTGAACCCGAGGCTGCGCAGCGCTCCTCAGCAACCTCCGCGCCGGTTGTGGCGGAACCCGGAGGTGAGGAGATTGTGATCGAGGTTAGGTTGCTGGGGCAACCACGTCAACGTGCCAGTGGATCACCTTCAGAATTCCGGCACCCACCAGATTCTGCCAGCAGACTGGCACGTCGCGCCGGTACAAGAACGCTGGTGTCTGTGGGCGACATAGGTACAGAACGACCTATGTCGTATAAGCTGCTTCCATGCGGATGACCAGAGCATTGATCGCGGTGGCGGTAGCGCTGATGGAGGATCCTGCTGGCCGGCACTGGGGTTACGCCCTGTCCAAGGCCGCCGGGGTTCGGTCGGGAGCTATGTACCCGATCCCACCGGCACTGTTTATCCAGTGATGAACTGCGGGAACGGGTCTCCGACAAGCGCTGTAGCTTCGATAATCGTCGAGCTCGGCCCCGACGGTAAACTGCAGGCGAAGACGTCCACTGCCGTAGATCTTGTAGTAGAAATTCAAGGGTACTACCTTGACTCGCAAAACACCGGTTCGTCGGCTGGATACACTCCGCTCACACCGGTGCGAATCTACGACACCAGCACCGGCGCCGGCGGCATCAGCGGAATGATCGCCTCTAATACAGTCAACGAATTCCAGATTACAGGCCTGGGAGACGTTCCCTCTTCGGCGAGTGCCGCCTTCATCCAGATCACCACAGTCGTAGGCGACTCTCAGACCGGCTATCTTCGCGTAGGTCCGGTCGGCAACTCCTCCCGGTCGATCTTGAACTTCCAGCCGGCCACAACCACCGTTATCGGAACAACAATGCCCCTAGGTACGACGGGGAAGCTAAGCCTAGAAGTACTGGGTCGTTCAGCCGGAATCCACCTCGCAATCGATGTGATTGGATACTTCACGACCGCTTCGGATGGATACCTGACGGTGCAGCCCGCGCGTGTCTTTGACTCCCGTTCACCTTCACAGGGCACGCTTGCCTCGCAAGAACGCCGAGTTGTGCAGGTAGCCGGGATCGCGGGAGTTCCCTCCGCGACTCAGCTCCCGTCTGCAGTCGCAGCGGACGTCCACGTTTTGCATCCCGGCCCACTGTCCGGATCGATAGAAATCCGGCCGACCGAGCGTGCCTCCGGTCCGGCAAACCTGTTCTACTCGCCCAACTCCACTCGTACCGACTTTGTTATGATGGAACTAGGTCTTGATGGAACCGTCACCGTTAAGAATCGCAGCAACGACCCAGTGGACGTTATTGTCGACGTTGTGGGGTGGTATAGCTTTCCGACGCAGAACACAGATTTGGCTGATATCACCGCGCGTTCTTCTGGCAAGACCACGACCGAAGTTCAGCTGGGCGTGCAGAACTTTGCAGCGACAAACGGCTTCAGCTACGTCGCGGCGTTGTCAAGATTGGCTCGCGAGGCCCGCGTTAACGTTGCAATGACCGCGGATACGACCACACCCGTTTCAGGAACAGAGGGTCTGCCGCTGGACGAGCCCGTACCGGCCGCGACGGAGCAGAACGTTCTGGACTCGACCGCGAATGACGCCAACGCTCCCGACACTGGAGCGGAAACCGACGCCGGCCAGCTGGTTCCTGAGGGCAGCGGTGGTGGCAGCTCCACTAACTCGGTCAAGGTCCCTGTCGGTTGCACCACTACCGGCAACTTCATCTACTCGTACGCCTCCACGGCAGGTGCGAGACACGGTCACAATGCGATCTACGTCGGAAACAGGGGCTGCGAGGTAGTTCACGATCGGTTCCGAGCGACCGTTGTCCGTGTACCCCCAGACGTCGAAAGTGAGTTCCCAGATCGTCCGAATCCCCAGGCCTAACGGCCAGGTCTTCTACGACTGGTCCGGCCGAGCTCGCATCATCACCCCGCAGGGTGGAATCTCCTACAACGACCGTGCACGCGCAGCCAACTGGGCCATGAGCAAACTGGGCGCTGGGTACAACACGGATTTCCCTTGGAATCGGACATTCGGCCCCACCTTCAATTGTTCTCAAATTGTGTGGGCGGCGTGGAAAGCCACAAAAGGCATTGATTTGGATAAGGACGGAGGCTGGGGGGTCTATCCGGCGGATCTTCGTGATTCCCCCCGAGCCAAACGCGTGAAGTGGCTCTCGCCGAATGCCTAACCGCTTACCCGCAAGGCTTGCCGCCACCGTTTCGGTGGCGGCAAGCCTTGTCTTCCTCGTTAGTTGTACTTCGGACTCGCCTCCACTACCCTCGGATATACCCGTTACGAGTTCCGGTTCTTCGGTGCCGGTAGCTGTACCTGAAGCTCGCGCAAACTTCGCTGTGTCTCTATCATCAGAGGCCGAACCGGCGATTGATGACATGTCGGGCCTTGTTGTGCTGATTAGCGTCGATGGAACCGTATTGGCCCAGGTCCCGACCCACGGACTCGATGGGGCGCGGATTGCATCGACGCCTGAAGGTGTGGTATTCACGTCAGATTTGAACGCGGATTATCGGATTTCTCCTCAAGGTGAAGTGAGCAGGTTGGAGCGCCCGAAGGAATACCAGAAAAGCACCACTCATCGGGCAGTCTTGACATTCGGTGACGGGTCGGCAATCTCCGTGCTGAACTATGGCTTCGACCAAGCGGGATCCGGTTCGTATCGGGCGTACGCGAGTATCATTCCACCCGAGGGTAGCGTGGTCTCCTATGTGTCTCTCCAGGGTTACCCAATGTCGGCAGGAGTTTGTTCGGATCAGGCAAGAATTTGGCTCATTAATCCCACAGACCAATCCGCCCCACCCGTACTCGTGACACTCAGTCCTGACGGCACGCGAAAAGACGAGGAGCTGGTGACAAACTTGACACCGGCCACAGAAATGGCGTGCGGCTCAGATGGAACATTGTCGTTCCTGGGCACGGCGGGTTCTGGTACGGATCCCTATAGCGATCCACTGCTGTTGGTGTCGCTTAACAAGGCCGGCCAACTGTCCACCAAGAAGCTGATTGATAGCGAGGACATGGGCACGGTTTCCCTCGCTCAAGAATCGCGCATCATGACCGATCGAGTTGCGCTCCGAAACGGGACGATCGAGTGGAGCTATTTGGATGGATCTGTGATGTCAACCCGAGTCAATAACGGAACGACAAAGCAGGTCTTAGATGGTTTGCCAAACGAGTCCGGCACTTCGTTTCTTGGTGCTTTGGGAAAGTCGGGCAATCTTGCCGCGGCCGTGAACGAGCCGGAGGACTCCTTAAATGTCACCCAGCGGGAGACGGAAAGCGTATCTTCACTTGCCGTCAAACTTGGTAAGCTGGAATCCAATTGGAATGTTACCGACGTTACGAAGATTGACCAATAATCTACGACGACCTCCGTTTAGTGGCTCTTCGCAATCGACAGTGTAGGTCCTGACGGACCGGCGATGCCGGGGTGGCTGCAGGTGGGTGTCGAGGTCTTCGCATGATGGAGGTTCTCTACGCCGCCCAGCAAGGAAGACCTCGACGATGCCCGACTCTACTTTCACGACCCCTGATGTCACCACGTTCGCCCGCCTCAACGGCCTCGGCCTGCGCGTGGTCGGCCAGTTCATCGAACCCGACCGGGCCGTGCTGGAGTGCCGGGTCACAGCCGATGACCGAACCTGCCGGCGGTGCGGCAGCCCAGGAGTGTTGCGGGACAGCGTGACTCGGCGGTTGGCGCACGAGCCGATGGGCTGGCGCCCGACGGTGCTGTTGGTCTGGGTGCGGCGTTACCGCTGCGACGAGTGCGGGCATGTGTGGCGGCAGGACACCTCTGCCGCGGCGGAGCCGCGGGCCCGGTTGTCGCGTGGCGGCCTGCGGTGGGCGTTGCAGGCTCTGGTGTGCCAGCACCTCACTATCGCCCGCATCGCCGAAGCGTTGGCGGTGTCCTGGAACACCGCCAACGACGCTGTCCTGGCCGAAGGCAAACGAGTCCTGATCGACGATCCGCACAGGTTGGACGGGGTGGAGGTGATCGGTGTCGATGAGCACGTGTGGCGCCACACCCGCAAGGGCGACAAGTACGTCACGGTGATCATCGATCTGACTCCGATCAGGGACAAGACCGGCCCGGCACGCCTGTTGGACATGGTCGAGGGCCGGTCCAAGGCCGCGTTCACAACCTGGCTGCAACAACGGGATGCACTATGGCGCAGTCGCTTGCAGGTCGTGGCGATGGATGGGTTCACCGGCTTCAAGACCGCCACGACCGAAGAGCTACCCGACGCCGTCGCGGTGATGGACCCGTTCCACGTCGTCCGCCTCGCAGGCCAGGCACTGGATGAGTGCCGCCGCCGGGTCCACACCGAGCTGCACGGCCGGCGGGGCCGCAAGAACGACCCGCTGTACCGGGCCCGTCGAACGTTGCACACCGGCACGGATCTGCTCACCGACCGGCAGAAAGCACGGCTCGCCTCACTGTTCACCGACCTGGACCATGCTGAGGTCGAGGCGACCTGGGGCATCTATCAGCGGCTGGTCGCCGCGTATCGGAACCCGAACCGCACCGCCGGCGCTACCGAGCTGAAAGCAGTGATCGCCTCCCTCGCAGAGGGCGTCCCGAAAGTACTGACCGAACTGCGACGGCTCGGCCGGACCCTGCTCAAGCGAGCCGCAGACGTTCTGGCGTACTTCGACCGGCCCGGCACGTCCAACGGACCGACCGAGGCCATCAACGGCCGCCTGGAACACCTACGCGGATCAGCCCTCGGCTTCCGGAACCTCACCCACTACATCGCCAGATCACTGCTGGAGTCCGGCGGGTTCAGACCCCGACTACACCGCGGATTGTGATGAGCC
>JBBJML010000021.1:0-76196 GCA_037720195.1 Nakamurella sp.
CCTCCTCCGTCGATCGCTCGACCACCGAACACTCCGCTGGTCGAGCAAGGGAGGAACGACCGCGTCGAGACCCCGACATGTCACGACCGGCCGAACCACGACCGGATCTCGTCTCCCTCCTCCGTCGATCGCTCGACCACCGAACACTCCGCTGGTCGAGCAAGGGAGGAACGACCGCGTCGAGACCCCGACATGTCACGACCGGCCGAACCACGACTGGATCTCGTCTGCCTCCTCCGTCGATCGCTCGACCACCGAACACTCCGCTGGTCGAGCAAGGGAGGAACGACCGCGTCGAGACCCCGACATGTCACGACCGGCCGAACCACGACTGGATCTCGTCTCCCTCCTCCGTCGGTCGCTCGATCGGTGAAATCCGCTGTGGCAGAGAGCTTCAGCTGCAGCCGGCGGCGGAGCCGAGCTCGATCCGGGCCGGCAACCGGTAGATGAAGTTCTCGCTGGGTGAGTGATAGAGCACCAGCAGGGACGAGGCGGACCCCTGGTCGCGACGGGTGTGTCGGACTCCGATCACCAGGTCCATCTGGACCTGTGGGGGGAGCACGGCACCTGGCAGGGATTGTTGCTCGTCCCAGGAGAGCGTGTCCCCCTCATAGGGTTCCGGAGGAAACCCGTGGGACGCTCCGATCCCGGCGCCACCACCATGCCCGTCGCCCGGATTCGGCACGACGAAAGCCCCGACCAGCTCCACACCGTCCGGATCGACCAGCCCCAGGTAGTCGATCGTCAGCGGCTCCGCAGTCGGATTGATCCAGTTCGCCGGGCCGAACGAGACCGATTCACCGACTCCCGCCGGGCCGCAGATGCCGATCGAGAATCCCGGGTCCGTGTTGGCCAGCGGCCCCGTCCCGGGAGCGGCCAAGCAACTTGCGATCGTGGCGGACACCGCCATCAGCATCAGCATCAGCATCAGCAAGCCTGGCGTTCTCATCATCGGCCCCAACCATCCCCCCGTCGGACCCCGGGTCTCGGGCCGAACTCGTCCTGAGTATGACAAATGAGGCGCCGTCACAACTGCTTTCACCGCTCTGCGTAGCGACTGGTCGTATCGAGACGGGATCCCGGCGTGGATGGAAGAATTGGCGGATCGAGGACAACCGAAGGAGCTGAGCCGATGAAGCCGGTCGCCGTCATCGACCACCTGGTACTCAACGTGACCGATGTCGAGGTGTCGGCGCGCTGGTACGCGAACGTCCTGGGGATGCGCCACGAGATTGTCGACGGTCGCGACGTGCTGTGGTTCGGTCACCAGAAGTTGCACCTGCGCCCGCTGTCCGCGAGCCAGGACGACCGCCCGGGAGATCGAGCAGCATCTCGCCGACTGCGGCGTCGAGGTCGAGCTGGGACCGATCCAGCGGACGGGTGCCCGGGGCGCGATGACCTCGCTCTACTGCCGCAATCCCGACGGCAGCCTGATCGAGATCTCCCACTATCCGCAACGGCCGGCGAGGATCGCTCGCAGAAGTGGTCTCGAGTGAATGAGAAGCGGCCGCGCAGACCGATTTCTGTTCGCTGGCGACCGGTTCTGTGAGCTGGTTCCGCCGGGTCACCGCGCGGCACGTCCTGAGCTACCGGGGCGAGGCCGGGAGATCGATCGTGGCAATGGGCCGATCAGTGTGGTCCAGCGCGGTGGCCGGCGATCGGTCCAAGCCACCACCGGGCGACCGTGCCACGGCACTGCGATGCGCCTGCCCGCCACCGTCACGGTGTGCACTTCGCTGCTCACCAGCACCGTGGCATGGCTGATCCAGCGTCCGAACCCCGGCACCCACCCGGGGCGATCTGCGAGCAGAGCATCGTCACCGCCGCCCCCACCCCCACCCAGCAGCACCCACAGCCCCTTCCGCAGCGCCAGGACGTGGGTCTCGTACAGGACGCAGCCCACTCCCCGGCGAGCGAAGGCGGTCACGGCGAAGTCCCGACCGACGTCCACGCTCATCGGCGCGAACCGTCTACGACGGCTCAGGCGTCGGACCGGGGTGGCGGCTCCGGTCCGGATCAGCTCGACGCTCTCGACGAGCGCGTCGTAGGCCATTCCGCGAAGCTACCGCCCGATCCACCAGCGGATCGCGCGACGAAGTGGACTCCAGCGGACAGGATCCGACCTGGAGGCGGCCGCCCTGCTCAGTGGCGACCGGATCGTTGCGTTTCGCTACCAGGAGCGCCTGCTCGCTCTCGACGCTGACAGTGCATGCTGGCTACATGGAGCCCAGCGAAGCGTTTTCCTCGGCGGCCGACCTCGCCCGTCGGCTGGGCGAGACCGGCTACCTCGCCGACGAGGCTCTGTCGACGGTCGGGTGGTTGGCGCTGCGCCTGCAGCGCCCGTTGCTGCTGGAGGGCGAGCCGGGGACCGGCAAGACCGCGCTGGCCGAGGCCATTGCGCAGACACTGGACATCCCGCTGGTGCGGCTGCAGTGCTACGAGGGGATCGACGCCACCCAGGCGCTCTACGACTGGGATTTCCCGCGCCAGATCCTGCACCTGCGGGCCTTGCAGGCCACCGGTGGCGACACCACCGGTGGCCTGGAGGAGGTGGAGGACCAGCTGTTCGACGACCGGTTCCTGTTGGCACGCCCGGTGTTGCGGGCCCTGCGCGAGTCGCCGGTGGTGCTGCTGATCGACGAGATCGACCGCGCCGACGACGAGTTCGAGGCCTTCCTGCTGGAGGTGCTCTCGACCTGGCAGGTCACCATCCCGGAGCTCGGGACCATCACCGCGGCAACACCGCCGATCGTGGTGCTCACCTCCAACCGGACCCGGGAGCTGCACGACGCACTGAAGCGTCGCTGTCTCTACCACTGGATCGAGCATCCTGATCTGGAGCGCGAGCTCGCGATCGTCCGGAGCCGCGCACCACAGGTCAGTGCCGCACTGGCCACCCAGGTGGTCGCCGCGATCCAGCGGATCCGCAACGACCACCAGCTCATCAAGCCCCCCGGCGTCGCCGAGACCCTCGACTGGGCGCGAGCGCTGCAGGAGCTCGGGACCTCGACCCTGGACGTCGAGACCGCCGCCGCGAGCCTGGGAGCCGCAGTCAAGTACCGCGAGGACGCCGAGCGGATCCGCGCCGCTCTCGACACGATCCTCGCGCGCTGACGACGGATGTCCCGATGAGCTCACCACCGCCAGGTATGCCCGCGCAGGCCCTCACGTTGCGGCACCGTGAGGTGCTGCACCAGGCCGACGAGATGCTGCTCGGCTTCGCCCGTGCCCTCCGGTCCGCGGGCGTTGCCGTCACCGCAGACCGGGAACGCACGATGCTGGAAGCCGTTGCGGCCGTGGGCTTCCACGACATGGGCGCTACCTACCTGGCAGCGCGCGCCACTCTCTGCGGATCGCCGGCCGACCTGGAGCGGTACGACCAGGTGTTCGTCGCCTGGTTCGGCGGGGTCCGTGCCGGGCACTCGCCGAAACCCCCGCCGGCCGCCGCGGTGCAGGTCGCCCCGCTGCACGACGGCGAGGGTGACGGCGAGGCGACCGGCGAGAGCATCCACGCGATCGCCAGCGCGACGGAAGTGTTGCGCCACCGGGATGTCGCCACCATGAGCCTCGCCGAACGCACCGCGCTGGCCGGCCTGTTCGCGAAGCTCGCCCCGCAGGCCCCGCAACGCCGAGCACACCGGCACACTCCGGCACACCGGGGCCGGGTGGACGCGAGAGCGACTCTGCGCGAGGAGCTGCGCCGGATGGGCGAGCCCGGGAGCATCCGTCGGCGGCGACGGGGTCTGCGGCCGCGCCGCATCGTGCTGCTGATCGACGTGTCCGGCTCGATGACGTCCTACGCGGACTCCCTGCTACGGCTGGCCCATCGCTACGTCACCAACGGGACACCGGTGGAGGTCTTCACGGTGGGCACCCGGCTCACCCACGTCACCCGCGCCCTGCGCCAGAAGGATCCGGAACGAGCGTTGGTGACCGCCGGGTCGATGGTGCCGGACTGGTCGGGCGGGACCCGGTTGGCGCAGGGGCTGGCGATCTTCCAGCAGCGCTGGGGGCGACGCGGCCTGGCGCGGGGCGCCGTGGTCGTGCTCTTCAGCGACGGGTGGGAACGCGACGACCCGCAGGCCCTGGGGGAACAGGTCCGGCGACTGCAACTGCTGGCCCACCGGGTGATCTGGTCCAACCCGCATCGCGGCAAGGACGGATATCTTCCGGTGCAGCAGGGCATCGTCGCCGCCCTGCCGTTCGTCGACGACTTCGTCTCGGGCCATTCGATGGCGGCGTTCGAGGACTTGATCGGAATGGTGGCCCATGCGTGAGGTGCTTCCCGAACTCCTGCAGTGGTGGCGGGCCGGGGTCGACGTCGGTGTCGGCACCGTGGTGGCGACGTTCCGGTCCGCCCCCCGCCCACCCGGTGCGTCGATGCTCGTCGGTCCCAGCGGAGAAGCGGTCGGGTCGGTCTCCGGTGGGTGCGTCGAGGGTGCGGTCTACGAGCTGGCCCAGCAGGTCGTCGCATCGGGATCGCCCGTGCTGCAACGCTACGGCGTCAGCGACGACGACGCATTCGCAGTGGGACTGACCTGTGGCGGGATCCTCGACGTGTTCGTCGAGACCATCAGTCGCACGACGTTCCCCGAGTTCGGCGACCTCGCAGACGACATCGACGCCGCCCGTCCGGTGGCGGTGGCGACCGTCATCGAGCATCCCGAAGCGACGCGGATCGGCAACCGGATCATCGTCCGCCCGGAGGATGCGGCCGTCCCCCGCACCGGCAGCCTGGGTGGGGAGCGCGCCGACGACGCCGTCGCCGACGACGTCCGCGGGCTGCTCGCGGCCGGGCGCAGCGCCACCCTCACGTATGGCCCGGACGGCGAACGGCGCGGCGAGGGGATGCGGGTCTTCGTCTCCACCTTTGCGCCGAAACCGCGGATGATCGTGTTCGGGGCCATCGACTTCGCCGCCGCCGTTGCCCGGCAGGGAACGTTCATCGGGTACCACGTGACCGTCTGCGATGCGCGGGCAGTCTTCGCCACCGCGAGTCGCTTCCCGGCGGCCGACGAGGTCGTCGTCGACTGGCCACACCGGTATCTGCAGGCACAGTCGGAGGCGGGCCGCATCGACGACCGGACGGTGCTGTGCGTGTTGACCCACGACCCCAAGTTCGACGTCCCCCTGCTGGAGGTGGCACTGCGCCTGCCCGAGGTCGCCTTCGTCGGAGCGATGGGCTCCAGGCGGACCCACGAGGACCGGGTGGCGCGGTTGCAGGAGGCCGGACTCACCGAGACCGAACTCGAGAGGCTGTCGAGCCCGATCGGCCTGGATCTCGGCGCTCGCACCCCCGAGGAGACCGCCGTCAGCATCGCCGCCGAGATCATCGCGCTCCGCTGGGGTGGCAGGGGCAGCCGGCTGGCCGCCGAGAGTGGACCGATCCACCACACCGCCGGACGCTGATCCGTATCCGCGGAGCCAAGCGACCATCGACACCGCACCTGCATTACGTCACAGGCGCGTTGGCAAATAACGGTCCTCGCAGCTTGTTGCGGGCCGCTCCGGGTGCAGGCACACTTCGAACAGGTGACCGGGAGCACACTCGGCCACGCATCACGAAGGAGTGATCCATGACCCGTATCTCCGTGTCCGTCGACGGTGCCACGTACACCGACGACGTCGAACCCCGAACCCTGCTCGTCCACTATCTGCGAGAGCAGCTCGGGAAGACCGGAACGGTCGTGGGATGCGACACCAGCAACTGCGGGGCCTGCACCGTGCACCTCGACGGGCGCAGCGTGAAGTCCTGCAACGTGCTGGCGGTGCAGGCCGACGGGCATGACGTCACCACCATCGAAGGTCTCGCCCAGGGCGGTGAACTGCACCCCATGCAGAAGGCCTTCCACGAGTGCCACGCACTGCAGTGCGGCTACTGCACTCCCGGGATGATCATGCAGTCGATCGACGTCCTGAACGACAACCCTCATCCCAGCGAGCAGGAGATCCGCGAGGGACTCGAAGGAAACCTGTGTCGCTGCACGGGGTATCACAACATCGTCAGGGCCGTGCAGCAGGCCGCGAGCTCGACGGGGGCGCAGGCATGACCGTCACCGACGACCGGCCCACCACCGAGGTAGGCACCGCGCGCCTCCGCAAGGAGGACCAGCGGCTGATCACCGGCCGCACCAAGTGGACCGACAACATCCAGCTCACCGGCATGTTGCACATGGCCATGGTGCGCAGCCCGTTCGCCCACGCGAAGATCACCGCGATCGACACCAGCGCCGCCGCCGCTGCTCCCAACGTCATGGCGGTCTACACGGGGGCAGACCTGGGTGAGGGCCAGGGCGTGCTGATCAACGCCTGGCCGATCACGCCGGACCAGAAGGCACCCACCCACCTGCCGATGCCGAGCGAACGGGTTGCCTTCGCCGGCGAGATCGTCGCCTGCGTCGTGGCCCGTAGTGCAGCCGCAGCCCGCGACGCGGCCGAGCTGGTGGACGTCGACTACGAGGAGCTGCCGGCAGCGCTGGAGCTCAAGGACGCACTCAGCGACCGGGTGCTCGCCCACCCGGACCTGGGCACCAACAAGTCGGCCTACTGGGTGTTCGACTCGAAGGAGGCCGGCACCGGGGGTGACGTCGAGGAGGCGATCGCCAAGGCCCGCACCGACGGCGTCGTCATCGAGCGCGAGTTCCGGCAGAACCGGCTGATCCCGGCCTTCATGGAGCCCCGTTCGGTCGTCGTCGATCCGACCGGCGAGCAGAACGTCATGTGGTCCGCCACGCAGGTTCCGCACATCGTGCGCTTCGCGTTGGCCGCGACCACCGGCGTCCCGGAGTCCAAGATCCGGGTCATCGCCCCGGACGTCGGCGGCGGTTTCGGCGGCAAGCTCCAGGTGACCCCGGAGGAATGGATCGTCTGGAGCGTCGCCCGCACACTGGGCAAGCCGGTGAAGTACACCGAGACGCGCTCCGAGTCGCTCGTCGCGGCTCACCACGGCCGGGACCAGTGGCAGAAGCTGACCATGGCCGCGGAGAAGGACGGCACGCTGACCGGCTTCAAGGTCGAACTGACGGCCGATCTCGGCGCCTACGTCGCCGTCGTCGGCGGCGGAGTGCCGGTGCTCGGGGCGTTCATGTTCAACTCCATCTACAAGTTCTCCTCCTACCATTTCGCCTGCCAGACCGTCTTCACCAACAAGACCTGGACGGATGCCTACCGCGGGGCCGGGCGACCCGAGGCCACGTTCGGCATCGAACGGATGATGGACGAACTCGCGGCCGAGCTCGACATGGAGCCACTGGAGCTACGCCGCAAGAACTGGATCTCGAGCGACGAGTTCCCGTTCACCACGGTCTGCGGGATGGAGTACGACTCGGGCAACTACGAGGCTGCGACCGACGAGGCCACCGCCAGCTTCGGGTACGACGAGTTGCGGGCCGAGCAGAAGCGGCGCCGCGATGCGGGCGACCCGGTCCAGCTGGGGATCGGCATCTCGACCTTCACCGAGATGTGCGGCCTGGCTCCCTCGCGGGTGCTCGGCTCGCTCAACTACGGCGCCGGCGGCTGGGAAGCGGCCAGCGTGCGCATGCTGGCCACCGGCAAGGTCGAGGTCGTCACCGGCGCCAGCGCCCACGGCCAGGGCCACGAGACGGCGTTCAGCCAGATCGTCGCCGACCAGCTCGGCGTGCCGTTCGAGGACGTCGAGATCCTGCACGGCGACACCCAGATCTCCCACAAGGGCATGGACACCTACGGTTCCCGGTCGCTGGTGGTCGGCGGTGAAGCGCTGGTCAAGGCGAGCGAGAAGGTGATCGCGAAGGCGAAACCCGTTGCGGCACACCTGCTCGAGGCCTCGGTGGACGACATCGAGTTCTCAGCCGGACGCTTCGGGGTCCGCGGTACCGACCAGGGCCTGTCCATCCAGGAGATCGCCCTGGCCGTGTTCGCGGCGCACAACCTCCCGGACGGGATGGAGCCGACGCTGGACGCCGACGCGGTCTACGACCCGGTGAACTTCTCCTTCCCGCACGGCACGCACCTGTGTGCGGTCGAGGTGGACACCGAGACCGGCGCGATCAAGATGCGCAAGTACACCTGCGTCGACGACATCGGCACCGTCATCAACCCGCTGATCGTCGAGGGCCAGGTGCACGGCGGTCTGGTGCAGGGCATCGCCCAGGCACTCTGGGAGGACGCGGTCTACGACGACGCCGGCACCCTGGTGTCCGGATCGTTCGTCGACTACACCCTGCCGACCGCGGCCGACACCATCAGCTACGACGTGCATCACCGGTCGACGCCGTCGCTGACGAACACGTTGGGCACCAAGGGAGTCGGCGAAGCGGGAACCATCGCCTCGACGCCCGCGGTGGTCAACGCCGTGATCGACGCGATCCGGCATCTCGGCGTCGACGACATCGTCATGCCGTGCACGCCCGAGCGGGTCTGGAAGGCCATCCGGTCGGCCGGAGCGAACCAGGCGGCCCCCACCGTGGGCGCGGCGCAACCGCACTTCGACGAGTCCGAGACCGAGAACGGAGCAGCGCTGTGATCCCCGCATCGTTCGCGTACACCGCGCCCACCAGCTTGTCCGAGGCACTGTCGGCGCTCGCCGCGGGTGGCGACGAAGCCAAGATCATGGCCGGCGGACAGTCCCTGCTGCCGATCCTGCGGATGCGGCTCAATGCACCGTCGACGGTGATCGACCTCAGCAAGATCGAGGAGCTGCGGGGTATCAGCGAGGACGGCGACCACGTCGTCGTCGGAGCGATGACCACCCACTCCGATGTGGTGACCAGCGAACTGCTGCAGCAACACGCCACGCTGCTCGTGCAAGCGGTCAAGGAGGTTGCGGATCCGCAGATCCGGCACCGCGGCACCCTGGGCGGCGCACTGGCACACGCCGATCCGGCCGGGGACGTCGGCGCACCGGCGCTGGCCCTGGACTGCGAGTTCATGATCGCGAGCCAGGACGGGTCGAGAAGGACCGTGGGTGCAGCGGACTTCTTCGTCGACCTGTTCGAGACGGCGGTCGGCGAGGACGAGCTCCTTGTCCAGATCCGGATCCCCAAGCACACCGGCTGGGGCGCCCACTACGAGAAGTTCGTGCGGGTCAAGCATCAGTGGTCGATCGTGGCCGTCGGCGCGACGGTCCGGGTCGAGGGCGAGACGATCGCCGAGGCGAAGATCGGGCTGACGAACATGGGGTCCACCCCGCTGCGGGCGACCGCGGTGGAGCAGGCCCTCATCGGCAAGCCGGCCACCGACGAGGCCGTTCGCGAAGCCTGCGCCGCGGCCGCGGACGGGACCAACCCGCCGTCGGATCTCAACGGCGACTCCGACTACCGCAAGCATCTCGCCACCGTGCTCACTCGCCGCGCGGTGCTCGCGGCTGCGGCGGGCTGAATCCGGTGCAGCTCAACCACTCCTTCACCGTCCCGGCCTCGGTGCAGCAGACCTGGGACACCTTCATGGACCTCGACCTGGTGGGTAGTTGCTTCCCAGGTGCCACCGTCACCGAGGCGAGTGACGACGGTTTCGCCGGATCGGTGAAGGTGAAGCTGGGCCCGATCGCGCTGGTCTACACCGGGGTGGGCAGCTTCCTCTCCAAGGACGAGGCGGCTCGTCTCGCGGTGATCAAGGCGAACGGGAAGGACAAGCGCGGCAACGGGACTGCCGGTGCCACGGTGAAGATCCAGCTCTCGGAGGAGGACGGCGTCACCCACGTCGACGTCGCCACGGATCTCGCCATCACCGGCAAGCCCGCACAGTTCGGTCGCGGCGTCATGCAGGACGTCTCGGACAAGCTGCTCGGGCAGTTCGTCAGCTGCATCGAGAGCAAGCTGGGCGAAGCGCCCGCCGAGGCTGTCGAGGCTGCCCCGACCGAACCCGTTGCAGCACCGAATGTCTCAGAATCGATGTCGGTGGACGCGGACAGCTCGACCGCGCCTGTCGCAGCGGCTGAGCCGGTGAAGGTGCCGGTCGACACCCCGACAGCGGCGGATGCTCCGGCAGCAGCTTCCACCGAGAGGCCCGCGTCAGCTACGAAGCCGGGGGCGGCGACGCGTGCGGCACCGACCAAGCACGCCGCGAAGGACGACAACGCCCTCAACGGCCTGGCGCTGGTGCCGATCGTCCTGAAGAGCTTGTGGCACAGGCTGCTCGTCGCACTGCACCTGCGCCGACGCGAGGATTGAATTCGCTGTCCGTGGCAACCTGCGGATCGCCGGAGCGACCATCGGTCTCACCACCATGGGCTCCACTGCGCTCCGGGGGATTGCATTGCCGCTGAGCACTGCCGTGCGCCGCCTGTCGACCGACTCTCGACCGAGCGCATAGCATTCACCGCCATGGACGTGGAACAGCGTGTGGATTCTCTGGCCACGTTTGTGACAGCTGCCCACTGGCAGATCGTCGATCTGCTCTACGAAACCAAGCTGGCGCAGCAGGCGATCACCTGTCCGCTGTGCGGGCACTCCTGCCCCCGTGACGGCTACCGCATCCACCGGTCGGAGTGCCAGTTCAACGGCGGCCGACTCGAGCGGTACGGGTGCCCGGACTGCGATCTCGTCTTCGGGCCGATGAAGATGCTCGATCTGACCGAGCAGATGCTGAATGCCGACTATCGCCTCCTGTACGAGAGCTACCAGGAGGCGAATTCAACCGAAGCCGAGACCCGGGCGTTCTGGTCGACCGACCCGACTCCCGGCTCTCTTTCCTTGAACTGGGGCTGCGGCGCCTGGTCGGAGACCATCGATCAGCTCAGGTCCCAGGGGTTCGACGTCTGGGGATACGAACCGGCTGCCCCTCCTGTGTCGCCTTTCGTGGTGGGAAAGGTGGACGCGATCTCGGCGACATTCGACGGACTGTTCTCCAACAACGTCATCGAACACTTCCGCGATCCGGTGAGTGAGTTCCGCCAGATGGTGTCCCATCTGCGCCCCGGAGCCCTCATGACCCACGCGACCCCGTGCTACGAGATGCTCTACGCGAACACCCGGTTCCACTGTTCGTTCTACCTCGGCCGGTCGGTCGAGGTGCTTGCCCAGAAGGTCGGTATGGACGTGGTCGGCCGGGAACGCGACGGCGAGTACCAGAGTGTGACGTTCAGGGTGCGATGAACGAGAACGGTTGTGGACGACCGGAAGGCGGCGCTCTACCGGCATCCTGGGTCCGGGATGTCCAGGCGCGTTGGTGAAGACACGATGTGTCGGCTCCGGCAGCTCGACAGATTCGACTGCTCAGCGATTCGACAGCACGGTGACGCCCGCGTCCGTCACGATCTCCACCCGTTCGATGTCGTCGATCTGTGAGGAGGTGGCGCCCGTCAACTCCGCCCGACCGCTCGGAGTCGCCTGCCAGGTCGCCGCGGTGCTCTGCCGGCCGGAGTCGTCGATCGTGCGCACCGTGAACGCTCCGGTGCGGGGAAGGTCGGCGAGCACCACGTGCACCTGGGTGCCCCACGTCTTGCTGAGCAACGACAGCGAGCCGCTGGCGGATGTGCCGGCGGCAGCCGTCAGGTTCTGGCGCACCGTCGCAGCGTCGACGGTCGCGGGGGTGCTGGTCGTCAGGACGAGGATCAGGGCCGTGCAGGCCGCGACAGCCGCAGCGAGGCCACCACCGGCGATCACCCGCCACCGTCGCACCGTGCGGCGCGAGCTCTGTTGCTCGGACCTGATGGCGGCGACCGTCGATGCCTGCAGACGAGCGGAAGGGGTCGGCTCCTGCTCGTGCTGCCGCACTTCGGCGAGCGTCACACGACCCATCAGGCCGGGGAGGCCGGCGAACGACACCACCTCACGGCGACAGTCCGTGCACTCCGCGAGGTGCTCCTCGAGCTCGTTGCGATCGCCCGCGTCCAGCGCGCCGAGTACGTACGCGCCCAACGACAGCTGCGCCTGCGTGTGATCGATCATCGCCCGACCCCCATCTCTGTCAACGCCGATCGGAGCGCCCGCATCGCGTAGTAGGTCCGGGACTTCACCGTCCCGGCCGGAACTCCCAACACCTGGGCAGCCTCGGCGACCGAGCGGCCCATCCAGAAACACTCCACCAGGACCTCGCGGTGTTCGTCGGACAGTCGCTGCAACGCCTCTGCCATCGTCCACGACTCGACCGCTCGATCGATACCGTTCTCGGTGCTGCCCGCCGACGCCAAGGCCGCTTCGTCGTGGACCAGCACCGGACGGGCCGCCGACGCCCTGTGGACATCCGTCAGCAGGTTCCTGGCGCACGTCAACAGCCACGGTCGCAGCGACCGCTCGCCCAGTTCGAGGCTGTCGATCTGGCGCCAGGCCCGCACCAGGACCTCCTGGACCGCGTCCTCGGCCCGCTGCCGATCGCCGGTGAAGCGCAGACAGAACGCGAACAGGATGCCACCGTGCTCGCGCAGAACACCCTCCACGAACGCAGCATCAGCCGTCACTTCCGCAGGCATGTGCATCCTCTCGGTCCGGTTCATCCTCCGCTCACCGATCCCGGTCGGTCCGCTGCCGTGCCGCCGGGTCGGGTCGGGTCGGGTCGGGTCGGGTCGGGTCGGGTGGGCACGTTCAGCTGCTGCTGGGGGCCACCGGAACGCCGCCTGTGGTGATCTTCACACCGTCGGTCCCGACGACCCACCAGGTGCCCCCGACACCCTGTCCGGCGACGTCGCCGGCGGCGGCGTCCTTGACGAAGTAGTACAGCGGGCGTCCGTCCAGGGTGACCTGCGGGCTGCCGTCGACCCCGGTGATGGTGCCGACCGTGCCGGCGACACCGTCGAGGGTGGGGGTACCGCTGCCGGCGGCGAGGGCGGGCCACACGGTGGCGCACTTGTCGACGCAGGAGCTGGAACCTGAGTTCGCGGTGTCCTTGTCGAAGACGTAGAGGGTCTTGCCTGCGCCGTCGACGAGGACCTCGCCGAGGGACGAGGACGCGGTCTTCAGGGTGACGGGACCCGTTGCGGCGTCGGCCGACGACGCAGGGCCGCTGGTCATCGAGGCTGCGGCAGTCGTGGATGCGGCCGCCGGAGTGGTTCCGGCGGCCGGGGTGTCCGCGCCGCAGCCGGTGAGGGCGAACGCGGCGGCGGCAGCCAGACCGACGGTGCTGAGGACGATGCGTGAGGTCATGGCGATTCTCCTGTGCCGGTGGGCGGATCCAGGGGCGGTGCTGCCGACTGACACGCAGCAGCGGCCGGGACGGTTCACCGTGCCGGAGAATTCTCGGTCGTCGCCATCTCGAGCGCGCCGTGGTGGTGGGCGATCATCAGCTGCAGGAACATCGTGTCGAACTTCGATCACTTCCGGTCTGCCGACCCGGCGCCGGCCGACCGACGAGTCCCGGAGCAGACATCAGCTGGAACACACCTGGTGCGCGACACCTCCGACGGGAAACATGAGGACATGACGATCACTACCCGCCGGCGTGCAGCGCAATTGCGCATCGCTGCCGAGGCGCTCGACGTCCCGGACGCAGGTCGGGCGCGGCGCACGGTGTCTCTCCGACCTTGCCCCGTTCCGCACGTGCTCGGTGCGATTCGCGGTACCCGATGACGGCGGCCGCTGCTCACCTGGAGCTCCTCATCGTCCCGGGCTGCCCGCACGAGCTCGACGCGGCGGCGGCCTTCCAGCACGCCCTGCTGGCGGCGGGCCTCTCGGACGCGACCTTTGACATCGTGCTCATCGACAGTCCACAACAGGCCGAGGAACGGGGGTTCGCCGGCTCACCCTCGTTCCACCTCGACGGGCACGACATCCTCCCGGATGCCGGAGCCCCCAACGCTCTCGCGTGCCGCTTGTACCGATCGGCGTCAGGAACTCTGACCGGTGTCCCCGACAGCGAGACCCTCGCAGCAGCCATCCTGCGGACCTGACCCGGCGACTCAGCCGGCTCCGACCCGACGCTGGGTCATCAGATCGAGGGTGTCGGCGTTGAGCCAGTATTCGACGACCTGCTGCTCGGCAACCCGCAGGATGTCCGTGCCGCGCAAGGTGAGCGCAGTGCCCGGGGCGGCCCCGGCGCCGGGCATTCCTCCTGCGTAGTGGCCGTCAGCCACCCAGCGGACGACGACGAACTCACCGTCGACGATCGGTCCGACCTCGACCGAGAACACCGGGTCCGTCATGAGGGACCTCATCTGGGTGACGAGGTCCACCATCCCGGAGGCTCCGGCGACAGCACTGCCGTCCCCTCCGTCGAACATCGCAGCGTGCACACGATTGCTCTCCGAGATGATCTCGGCGGCGATCGCGTACTCCCCGTTCCACAGCTCGACCCAGGACCGCACGAGTGCGATGCGCGCGTCCCGGTCAGGACTGGTGGTGGCGTCGGTGGCTTCCATGGCGTGCTCCTGGGTTGTGGTGGTGGCAGTCGGTTTTCTGGTCAGGTCTCAGGCTGGGTGCGGTGTGGTGGCGTCATTCCACTGCGCCAAGGCAGTGATGAACCCACGGACGAGTCGGGTCGAAGCTGCGTTCGACGTCCGCGCTCCAACGGAAAGCGCCGGCGGTCTCGTACGAGACGAAGCCGTGCAGCGTGGATCGGAAGGCTCGGATGGCATCCACCGCGTCGTCACCCTGCAGGTGATAGGCACTCAGGACGTCCGCAATGACCTGGATCGCTGCCAGTGAGACGGCTTCGTCTTCCAGGTCTCCAGGTGCTGGCATCAGGTTGGACGCCTCGTACCGCGCAGAATGGGCCAGCGCCCACGTCCGGTAGGCGTGTGACATCGCCGAGATGGCGTCGGCTCCCGCCCGACCCACGGACGCCCGGGCGAGCACAGCGCCCAGGTCCTGTTTCGCCGCGACGGCGATGTCCCGGTGGAGGCCCGCCATCGAATCGATGTGCTTGTACAGGGAGGGCTGCCGCACACCGAGCCGCTCGGCCAGGGCAGCAAGAGTGAGCTTGCCCAGACCGACCTCGTCGGCCATCACGGCAGCGGCCTCCGCAACGCGCTCACGGGTGAGTCCGGCCCTAGGCACGAGGCATCGTCCTCACCGTGGAGTGCCTGGGTTCGGCTCTCGTGGTGATCATGACGCTGTGGTTCACCGCCTGTCAGCTATTGCCAATAGCTAAAGGCGAGCCCGGATGCGCGGAGCGGGCGCTCCCGTCCGGTCGTCAGCACATCGGCCCCGCCCCGACCCACTGCCTGAGCGAACCGTGTCGACTCGTGCAGCGGGCACCGCAATGTGCCGCGGCGCAGCCCTGACGGGCGGCCGGCACGCCGCGGCAGGTGGTCATCGCCGTCGAACCGCTCGGCGAGCGTCAGGCGCGCCGGTGCGCCACCAGCTCCGGGAGGCCGTGGCCGAAGGAGCACTGGGTGAGCGCAGTGAGGGCACCCGGTTCCGTGGCGTGTTCCGGCGCGCCGATCAGCACCATGATGTTGAGCAGCATCCCGTAGGCGATGAAGTCCCGGATCCGGTCGTCGTCGGCGCCCGTGGCGCGCAGGGCGTCGAAGACGTCGCCCATGCAGCGCCTGGCCACCTCACCGATCTCCTCGGTCGAACTCGCGACGAAACCATGCATCATCACCTGCAGGAAGGTGCGGTCCTTGAGCAGCTCGAAGTACGCGAGACTCAGCCGCTCCCAATCGCTGTCGCTCTCCGCGTCGAACGGACTCGCAGCGATCACGGCCTCGAACGCGAGCCGGATGCGGTCGACGGAACGCTGCAGCACCAGCAGGAACAGCTCCAGCTTGGTGCCGAAGATCCGCACCACGTACGGCTGCGAGACGCCGGCCTCCTTGGCCACGGCATCGGTACTCGTCCCGGCGTAGCCGCTGCGCGCGAACGCGCGGGTGGCGGCCTCCAGCACCAGCTCGCGGCGATCCTCGGCCGCCATCCGGCGAACAACGGCGGCCGGCTCCTCGGTCGTCCTCCCAGAACTCATGCTTGACAGATTATCACTTGATTACTTACCGTCTTCTCAGTAAGTAATCATTCGATGCCTTCTTGAGCCGGAGATCCTCATGACCACTCTCGACACCGCCGCTCCCACACCCCCACCATCTACGGCGCAACGGCGCAGCCTGCCCCTCTGGGTCGCCCTGCTCGCGGTGTCGCTGCCGATGTTCATGGCCACCCTCGACAACCTGGTGATGACAACGGCCCTGCCGGTGATCCGGGAGGATCTGGGCTCGAGCGTCAGTCAGCTGTCCTGGTTCCTCAACGCGTACACGCTGACCTTCGCGACGTTCATGCTGCCCGCGGCAACGTTGGGCGACCGGCTCGGCCGACGCCGGGTGATGACGATCGGCGTCGGCATCTTCACGCTGGCCTCGATCGCCTCGGCACTGAGCACGACCTCGGAGATGCTGATCGCGGCCAGGGCCGTCCAGGGCCTGGGTGCAGCGGCCATCATGCCGCTGTCGCTGACCCTGCTCGCGGCGGCCGTTCCGCCGGCCAAGCGGGCGATCGCCATCGGCATCTGGGGCGGCGTGTCCGGGCTGGGCGTGGCGCTCGGACCCGTCGTCGGCGGCGCCGTGGTCGAGGGCATCAACTGGCAGGCCATCTTCTGGCTGAACATCCCGGTGGCCCTGGTGGCGCTGCCGCTGCTGCTGGTCGCGGTCCCGGAGTCCAAGGGCACCTGGTCCCGCCTCGACCTGGTCGGCACGGCGATGCTCGGCGGTGCTGTCTCCCTCGGCATCTGGGGCATCGTGCATGGCAACGACGACGGCTGGTCCGATCCGATGGTGTTGGGGCCCTTGGTGATCGCGGCTCTGCTGATCCCGGCCTATGTACTACGGGCTCGCGGTCGCGACCAGGCAGTGCTGCCGCTGCGGCTCTTCCGGGCCCGCGGTTTCTCGGTGGCCAACGTGATCGGCCTGACCTTCACCATTGGCATGTTCGGCACGGTGTTCCTGCTGTCGCAGTACCTGCAGATCGTGCAGGGTTACACCCCACTGGAGGCAGGACTGCGAACGCTGCCGTGGACCGCGGCGCCGATGATCGTCGCCCCGATCGCCGGCGCTCTCGCGGCGCGCACGGGGCTACGGAACCTGCTGGTCTCCGGGCTGCTGCTGCAGACGGCCTCGCTGGTGTGGTTCGCCGTCCTCACCGAGAACGGTTCGGGGTACCCGTCTTTCGTCATCCCGTTGGCTCTGGCCGGCATCGGCATGGGCCTGACCTTCGCGCCGAGCGCGACCGCTGTCCTGGAAGGACTGCCGGACGCCGATTTCGCCATCGCCAGTTCGGCCAACTCGACGATCCGGGAGTTCGGCGTGGCCCTCGGGATCGCACTGCTGACGGCGGTCTTCCTCGGCAACGGCGGCGAGCTCACCCCCACCGGCTACACCGGAGCCATCGGCCCCGCCCTGCTCACCGGGGCCGCCGCCGTCGCAGTGGCCGTCGTGGCAGCGCTGTTCGCACCGGGCCGCGTCCGCCGCTGAGTCCTCCGACGGTGCACCGTGTCCGCCGTCGGCGAAATCGACCAGCAGAAGGTCGACAGGCCTGGCGGACCCAGAAATGTACGGTACGGTTTCGTTCATGCGGGAGCCGGCAGGACGATCAGCGGTGAGGGTGGCGCAATCGCGCTTCGCCGCCGTCTTCGGCTGTCCCGCAGACGCCGGACGGGGCGCCCGGCGGGAGGCCGCCATCTGTCAGGCGGCACTCGAACTGATCAACGAGACCAGTTATGAGTCGGTGACCATGGACGCGGTAGCGGCCAGGGCCAAGGCCTCGAAAGCCACCATTTACCGCCGCTGGTCCAACAAGGACGAGCTGTTGATCGATGCCCTCCGGCGGGTGTTCGCCGGGCGGGACGACGTGGTGCCGAACACCGGAGACCTGCGGAGCGACCTGGTCGCCGTGTGTGCGCTGCAGACGGATGACCCGGTGATGGTCATGACCAACATCGCGGCGGTCAAGGCCCTCGCGTTCGCGGCCGACACTCAGCCGCAGCTCGCCGCCGAGATCCGGACCACGCTGGAGGGCGCCCAGCTGCAGGCGTGGCAGTTGCTCCTGAGTCGAGCCCAGGCACGCGGCGAATTTCCGACCCCGGTGCCTCCCAGACTCGTCTGGGAGGTCGCCCAAGCTCAGTTCTGCGCGAGGACCGGGGTGCAGACCGGTCCCATAGACGCTGCCTACATCGAGCACGTCATCGACGACGTCCTGATCCCCGTCATCGCCCATGCCGGTAGAGGGCGATGAGGTCGAACCTGCTGTGCTGCAAACGTTTCCACGCTAGGGAGCGAAACCGCATCCTCGAGTCCAGTAGTTGATCGACCAGGAGCACCCGCGCCGGGTGCTCCACCCAGGGTCACCGACAGCGCAGTCGGCGGCAACACCCGAAGCGGCCTCCCATCGAAGCGATCCGCCCATCACGAAGCCCGATCGTTAGCGCCCGACGATCCGCGGACCGGCGCGCCAGCACGGTTTGCTCCCCCACTCTCCAGGAGTACCGATGACCAGTCCCCAGATCGACCTGCACAAGTCAGGATCGACCGAAGAACTCGACCCCAAACGTTGGATCGCGTTGCTCGTGATCGGCGTCGCCCAGCTGATGGTGATCCTCGACGCCACCATCGTGAACATCGCACTGCCCGACGCCGCCACCGCGCTGGGCATCTCGGATGCCAACCGCCAGTGGATGGTGACGGCGTATGCGTTGCCGTTCGGTGCCCTGCTGTTGCTCGGTGGCCGCATCGGTGACTACCTCGGTCGCAAGAAGGTGCTGATGTTCGCTCTCGGCGGCTTCGCGGTGGCGTCCGCGCTGGGGGGGATCGCCCAGAACCAGGCAATGCTGTTCGGTGCCCGTGCCCTGCAGGGCGTGTTCGGCGCGATGCTTGCTCCGGCCACCCTCGCGATGCTGACGGTGACCTTCCGCGATCCCAAGGAGCGCGCCAAGGCGTTCGCCGTCTTCGGCGCGATCGCCGGTGGCGGCGCTGCGGTCGGCCTGCTGCTCGGCGGCCTGCTCACCGAGTACACCTCGTGGCGTTGGTGCCTGCTGGTGAACATCCCCATCTCGGTCGTCGCGATCATCGGCACCTGGTTCTACCTGCACGAGTCGAAGACCAACCGGACCGGCAGCTACGACGTGCTCGGCGCGCTGCTCGGCACGGCGGGCCTCGCGATGCTGGTGTGGGGCTTCAACCAGGCCTCCTCGCATCCGTGGTCCTCGCCGAACACCTGGGGCTGGCTGGTCGGGGCGGTCGCGGTCCTGGTGTTGTTCGTGTACCTGGAGAGTCGCAACGAGCACGCCATCCTGCCCATGCGGATCCTCAAGGACCGCAACCGGGCCGGCGCCTACCTCGTCGGTCTGCTCGTCGGCACCGGCCTGTTCGCCGTCTTCCTGTTCCTGACCCTGTACCTGCAGACGGTCCTGCAGTGGTCGCCGGTGAAGTCCGGGGTCGCCTTCCTGCCGTTCAGCGTCGGCGTGATCATCGGTGCCGGCGTCGGTTCGCAGCTGGTGCTGAAGGTCGGCGCCAAGATCGTCGTCCCGGCCGGACTGCTGCTGGGTGTCGCCGGCCTGCTCTGGCTGTCCCGCCTGTCCCTGGACAGCGGCTACCTCGGCACGATCCTGCCGTCCCTGCTGTTGATCTCGATCGGCATGGGCTTCATCTTCATGTCGACGACGAACGTTGCGCTGCACGGTGTTGCGTCGGAGGACTCGGGCGTGGCCAGCGCGATGGTGAACACCACGCAGCAGATCGGTGGGGCTCTGGGCACGGCGCTGCTCAGTACGTTCGCGGTCAGTGCCGGCACCACGTATCTGCTGTCCCATTCCTCTGGCGGACAACCCAGCCCGGTGGAACTCGCTGCGGCCCAGGTCCACGGCTACGGCGTTGCCTTCATCTGGGGAGCCGTGTTCTTCTTCATCGCGGCCGTTGCCTCGGTACTGCTGATCAACGCCGACAAGACCGAAGCCGCCGCATCGGAGCCGGGCATGAGCATGGTCTGATCCCCGAGCACCCCGCACCCGGCCCGCGTGTCCCGGCCCGCGTTCCCCCGGTCCTGCCGATCGACGATCGTCGGCCCGGCGCCAGCGCGCCACGACCTCCCACCCGAAGCGGGTGGGGGTCGTCGTGTGCGGGAATCAACTTGCGTCGACCACCTCGCTAGGCTGTCGTCGACTGCCGTCGAGGTGGAGATCGGAGAAGCTCGGATGTCGTTGCGTGCGTGCAGGTTCCGCGCCGGTGCACGCTCATGACAGCCTCACTCCCGCTCCCGAGCACAGGTTCGGCAGTGCTCGCCGATGGCCGAAGGGTTGCCTTCCAGATCGCGGGCGCGGGTCCGCCGCTGGTGCTGTTGGCCGGCCAGGCGAACAGCCACCACTGGTGGGACGACGTCCGTACGGACTTCACCGGACAGCGCACCACCATCACCATCGACCACCCCGGCGCCGGGGCCAGCGATCCACCGCCGCCCGAGAGCAGCACGCGCAGTTTCGCGGACGACGTGAGCGCGGTGCTGGTCCATCTCGACTGCGGGCCGGTCGACGTCTACGCGACCTCCATGGGCGGTCGGGTCGCCCAATGGCTCGCGATCGATCACGGACCGCAACTGCGCAGGCTCGTCCTGGGGTGCACCTCGCCGGGCGGCCCTCGGGCGGTGGAGCGCACGGCCGACGTGCGGCGCCGGTTGGCCAGGCCGGACGCCGAGGAGAGGCTGCGCACGTTGCTGGAGCTGATGTACACCTCCGAGTGGCTCGCATCCCATCCCGGCCCGTACCGGGTGCTCGGGGATCCGACGATGAGCGGTCCGTCGCGACGGGCGCATCTACGAGCTTCCGACGGACATGACGCCTGGGAACGACTGCCCCGGATCGCTGCGCCGACGCTGATCCTGCACGGCGCAGACGACGAGATGACGCCGCCGGTGAACGCCGAGCTGCTCGCAACGCGGATCCCCGACAGCTCGGTACGGTTGTTCCCGAGGATGAAGCATGCGTTCTTCGACGAGGCGCGTTCCGTCGTCAGCCCCCTCGTGAGCGAGTTCCTCGACAGCACCGGCGGCGGCGCGGCCGAGCAGACGCGGACCCAGGACCGCCGGATCGATGATGGCGCGAGCCAGGGTCCCGCACGGCGCACCGACGTCGGCGGCCACCCGGTACCGAGCGGATGACAGAAGCGTTGATCCGACCCGCGTCTCGCTCCGATGTGAAGAAACTGGTGTCGTGGTTCGGAAACGGGACTCTAATGCCGGATCGCTGGCGCGATCTCTCGACTCGATCCTTGCTGATGGACAGCGATGGCGCACCGGTGGCGGCGGGGATGATCTGGACCTCTACCGTACACAGAACTCGTTACTGGACAAGCATTTTCGTTGCACCACAGTTCCGCCGACGCGGGTTCGGCGGGGCGTTGATGACGGCACTGTCGGAGGTCCGGGAATCACCGCTCCCACTCAAGTGGCGTGGCAACGACGGTTCCATCGCCATGGTGTTCGCGGACGGCATCGGTGCGTCCACAGTTCAGGTGGTGCCACCCCGCACCGTGCTGACGGACAACGCTGGTCTCCTTCGATCCGAAACCCGGACCGTCGACGGGACGGTCACCGGCATCGATGAAGCTGCCGCAGCCTGGGTCGATCTCTATCGGTGGACCCACGAACTGTGGTCTCCGATGGCCGTCGGCTCGGACGCTGCGGTGCTGTCGGACTTCCGCGCCGACATCGACCTCGGCGCGTCACGATTCACCCAGGACGAAGACGGCCGGATCACCGCCGGAGCCTTCGCGTTCCGGTCGGGATCGGAGTGGGAGGTTTGCGCCGAGACGCGGTCGAGCAATCAGCACCGGGGTGAGCAACTGGTGGCGTCGTGTGTTGCCGGCTCCCTGCGATCGCTGGCTGACACCGGAGTGCACTCCGTCGACTTCGACGGGCATGTGTCGGACCAGCACTTCCTGCCGGTGCTGTCTCGTCTCCGACCGACCGGATCCTGGTTCCGGATCGTCGAGTGGCGACCCTGACGATGCCGGGGACCGGCCAGAGAATCGCAGCAAGGCGCCCGGACCGTCAGTCGGAAGCGCCTTTCGACAACACGGGCACCGGAAGGTGCACGACGCTCAGCTCCGGACGCGCCAGGATGGCGTCGACGGTCGTTCCCGGCGTGAGCCGGGTGCTGTCGAGCCACCAGCCGAGTCTCGAGGTCTGCTCGTGCAGGATTCGGTGTAACCCCCCGGCGGTCCACGTCCGGTCGTAGGCGCTCTTGGAGCGCTCCGCTTCGCGTCGGCGAATCGCGCTGAGCTCAGGATCGAGCACCACCAGGTGCACTTCGTGCCAGGGCAACATGGCGAGGAACCGTTCGAGCATCTCGCCGACGATCACATCGTCGATGACGACGCAGAAACCGTTGGCGCGGTAGCGATCAGCAACGTCGACTGCCACGCGATAGCGCAGGAGCAGCTGATCCACCGCTTCGGCATCTGGTCGAGGGGACATGTCGACCCGTCCGCTCACGACCATGGCTCGGATTCCGTCGCCGGCGACATGGACGCCGCGCTCGAACCGCTGGGCCAGCAGCCCCCCGACCGTGGACTTGCCCGCGCCAGGGATCCCGGACAACACGAACACCTGCGGGACAGGTCCTCGATCGTGTCCGGGTACGTCCGACGACGAATGGGCAGACACCCGGGCTCCTGTGCATGACGGTCCTGGCTACACCCGTTGTGCTGTCGTCAGGAACGGTGGTCGGTGCATCTTCTCGTCAGGGTCCCCGCGTGGTCCGGTGCCGCCCGGTCGAATCCGGATCGTCGGATCGGCGTCATCGAGGTGGAACCGCTACAACCCCCCACCGGCAACGATGGAGGGTCGTAGCAAGTCGATCAGAAAACTCAGCCGCGGGTCCAAGCCGCGTTCCAGGTGGCCTTGTCGACCTTGCCGGTCCGCGGCAGGTGGGCCCTGGCCTGCAGCTTGGAAACCGCTGCAGCAGTGGAAGCCCCGAAGTAGCCGGTGCCGGTCAACCCGTAGGAGGAACCCAACGCGCGCTGGAAGCACTGCAGGTCGCGGTAGGTCTTGCCCTTGACCATCGTGACGCCGCCCCAGGCGAGCGGGGTGCGGGAGTTCACCCTGCAGGTGGCGTCGGTGGCCGGCACGTACTTGCTGGGCGTGCTCGGCTTCGAGCTCGGCGCGCTCGCCTTGTACCTGGTGTTCCACGCGCCCGCCCAGACCTCGGCGGTGACCACACCGTTGGCCGACCTGCCCATCTTCGCCTGCAGCTTCTTCACCGCGGCGCGGGTCTTCTCGCCGTACCAGCCGGTACCGTCGAACCTGCCGTAGCCCATCGTCTCCAGACGGTTCTGGAACGTCTTGTAGGCGGCGTTGTAGGCGCCGAACTTGACCACACCCGGGAACTTCGGGACCGACGCGGCGGGTGCCTTCAGGCTGTACGCATTGTTCCAGGCACCGGCCCAGACGGCCGATCCGAGGACGCCGTCCTGCGCACGGTTCATCTTCTTCTGCAGCTTCTTGATCCCGGCGATCGTCTTGTCGCCCAGCCAGCCGGTGCCGTCGAACGTGCCGTAGCCCATCGTCTCGAGGCGGTTCTGGAACGCCTTGAGCGAGGCGTTGTAGGCGCCGGGCTTGATCAGGCCGGGATAGGCGGGCCTGCTGGACGGCTTCGTCGGGGTCGGCTGCGTCGGGGTCGGCTTCGTCGGGGTCGGCTTCGTCGGGGTCGGTGTGGTGACGCCGCCCGGCTTGACGCCGCTGCCGCCGTCCGCGTCCTCCTTGAGGCCGACGAGAGCCGCGCAGATCCACGGCGACCAGCCGCGCATGCGGTACAGCGTCAACGCCCGCAGGTCCTGCTCGGCGCGCGAAGCCTGGTCGGGACGACCGGAGCCACCGACGGAGCGCCAGGTGGGCAGATCGAACTGGTAGGCGCCGTAGTAGCCGTTGCCGGTGTCGGCGGAGTAGTCGTCGCTGGACTCGCAGAGCCGCAGCTGCTTCCAGTCATTGGAGGACGGGTCGGCGGAGGCCGTTCCCTGTCCGAGCACCACCAGGCCCGCGGCCAGCGCAGCCGCGCTGAAGAATCCGATCGCACGACGCACTGTCGTTCCTCCCGCGGTCGCCGGCGAGCCGTCGGCGGCCGGAGCCGGGCGACTGCGAGCGGCGGTGCACCTTCCCCGGGAGCACCGACACCTGCCACCCCCACTGGACCGCTCTGCTTTGACCTCCAGGACATCGCGAAACGCGGAGTCCGGGATGTGACTCGGCACGCGGAAGTGGGGGTGTCCGGGTGCCGCAGCGTCCCCGGGTCGGGGACGGGTGGACTGTAGGTCAGCAGTCACACAAGTCACAAGCGTCCCAGCAGACTCATCCTGCCCCGTGAACTTCTGCTTCCGGCCTCCGACACGCCGCAGGAAGTGGCAGGCGAATCACAGTGATGTCGTTTCGCAGATCAGCGGCCTCGAGCCCAGGAGACGCACAATTCATCAATTCGACAACTCCGTAATTACGGACTACTGGAATAGGGTGAGCGCATGGACGAACCGCCTCCCGTCGACCGTTCGGCCACCGGCATTGCTGGAGAGCCACCGATCGAACGGGAACCCCGTGTCGGCAACGCCATCTCGATCCGACTGGGCGCGCTCGAGGAGCGGGTCCGCCTGCTGGAGTCGGCTGCGCAGGGCGTCGTGTCCACCCCCCGGACCTGGGCAACCGAGGCCGGCGTCGTCACCGACCTGCGATCCGCCCGGAGCGCTCGAGGGGTCGTCGCGACCCGGCTCGCAGCGCTGGGCCATCCCAGTCGGCTCGAGTTGCTCATGGGTGTGGTCCGGGGCGCCACGAGCACCACCGAACTCGCTGCGGAGCTGGGCACCGGATCGACCGGCCAGCTGTACCACCACCTCAACCAACTGGTCGCCGCCGGCTGGTTGCAGACCAGAAGTCGCGGACGGTACGAGATCCCAGCCGGACGACGCGATGCGCTGGCAGCCGTGCTCGCGGCGGTGAGCTCGACGGCCACCGCCGACTGACAACTCACGAGCGCCGGGGCGGAGACCGGGTCGGACACCGGAGCCGGACACAGAACAGCGGGCCGGACGCACTCCGTCCGACCCGCTGTGTCGTGCTGGTGATTCAGGCGAGCGGCCTCACTGACCGGAGGTGCCGGCCGATCCGAGCTGCTGGCAGGCCTCGACGATGCGGGCAGCCATGCCCTTCTCACCGAGCTTGAGGTACGCCCGCGGGTCGTAGGCCTTCTTGTTGCCGACCTCGCCATCGATCTTGAGCACGCCGTCGTAGTTGCTGAAGAAGTGGCCGACCAACGGGCGGGTGAAGGCGTACTGGGTGTCGGTGTCGATGTTCATCTTGACGACGCCGTAGGAGACGGCTTCGGCGATCTCCTCGGCGGTCGAGCCCGAGCCGCCGTGGAACACCAGCTCGAACGGCTTGTCGCCGGCCTTCAGGCCGAGGTGCTCGACGAGGGCGTCCTGACCGGCGCGCAGCACCGGCGGGCGCAGCTTGACGTTGCCCGGCTTGTAGACGCCGTGCACGTTGCCGAAGGTCGCAGCGACGATGTAGCTGCCGTCCGGCGCGCCGAGGGCCCCGACCGTCTTCACGAAGTCGCCGGGGGAGGTGTACATCTTGTCGCTCGACTCACCGACCACCCCGTCCTCCTCACCACCGACGACGCCGATCTCGATCTCGAGGATGATGTTGGCGGCCTTGCACAGCGGCAGCAGCTCCTGCGCGATGGACAGGTTCTCGTCGAGGTCGATCGCCGAGCCGTCCCACATGTGCGAGTGGAACAACGGCTGACCACCGTTCTTCACCCGCTCCGCCGAGATCGCCAGCAGCGGCCGGACGAAGCCGTCGAGCTTGTCCTTGGGGCAGTGGTCGGTGTGCAGCGCAATCGTGACGTCGTACTTCGCGGCGACGACGTGGGCGAACTCGGCCAGCGCCGTCGCACCGACGACCATGTCCTTCACCGACTGGCCGGAGGCGAACTCGGCCCCACCGGTGGAGACCTGGATGATCCCGTCGCTGCCGGCCTCGGCGAAGCCCATGATCGCGGCGTTGATCGTCTCCGACGAGGTGATGTTGATGGCCGGATAGGCGAAGCCGCCTTCGCGCGCCTTCGACAGCATCGCGGCGTAGGTCTCCGGGTTGGCGATGGGCATGGTGAGGGACCTCCGAGGGGTGTTCAGGTCGGGCCGGGGCACGACCTGTTCTGGATTGGTTCAGATGCTCTGACCAGTATCCCCCGGACTGCGCGGAGGCGACCCGGCCCCTCCCCGATCGCTGACCGAGCGTCGCAAGGTGCGAGATCCGGATCGAAGCCGGGGCCAGCGGATGGCCGTATGCCCTGGCAGGATGGGCACCGTGACCAACGGGGGCGGACCAGGGGAGCGGCGCGCAGTGACGGGAACGGGCGCGGACTCCTCGACAGCGGACCGGTCCGGGCACGGCGACGTCGAGCGGACGCTCGGCACCCTGCGCTCGCTCAATCCGCTGGTCTCCGTTCCCGACGCGGACGCCGGCCCCCTGACCATCGACGATCTCTACCGCAGCCACCGGATGGGAATGGTGCGGCTGGCGATCCTGCTGGTGGACGACAACTCCAGCGCGGAGGATGCCGTCCAGGAAGCGTTCGCCGGGCTCTACAAGCAGTGGGGATCGTTGCGCGACACGGGCGCGGCCGTCGGATACCTGCGCACCGCGGTCGTGAACAGCTGCCGGTCGATGCTGCGCCGGCGGCGGACGGCCCGCGCCTACGTCCCACCGGATCCAGGAACAGCCCGCTCGGCCGAGTCGCTCGCGATCATGTCGCACGAGCACCGCGCCGTGGTGGAAGCCCTGTCCGGGCTCGCCCCCCGCCAGCGGGAGGTGCTGGTGCTGCGCTACTACGGCGGTCTGTCCGAGGCCGAGATCGCCGAGGCGACCGGTCTGTCGAAGGGCACGGTGAAGTCGACGGCGAGCCGGGCGGTCGCCAAACTGGGCGAGCTGATGCGATCGGCGATGGAATGAACGAGCCCAGCGGAGGCACCGGGCCGGGTCGGCGCACCAGCGGTGCGGCGGACCCGGAGATCGTCCTGGCCCAGGCACTGCGGGCTATGGCGGGCGGCAGGGCTCCCACCGCCACCGGCTCGACCGCCCTACAGTCCCGCGCCGGCCTCACCACCGCCCAGATGCTGCTGATCGCTGCCATCATCGGGCTGCTGATCGGCGCCGGGATCGCCCTGCTGCAGCTCGCCGGCTGACACAGGCAACCGCCGACGCTCACCTGTGCGACCGCCCCTGACGTGCTGTGAGCCTCGACCCGATCGCCCTCGATCCGCCTGGGTGGCCGATCACGCCCGGTAGGCTCGGCAATCGTGACGACCGACCTCGCGCTCCTGCCCGGCTGGCTCGACGCCACCAACATCATCTCCGGCCTCGGCTCGTGGGCGGTGGTGGGCATCATGCTCATCCTGTTCGCCGAGTGCGGCCTGCTCATCGGATTCTTCCTGCCGGGCGACACGCTGCTGTTCATCGCCGGCCTGTCCGTGTCCACCGGCCTGATCCTCACGGATCTCTGGTTGCTGATCGTCCTCATGGTGATCGCTGCGTTCGTCGGCAACATGGTGGGCTACGGAATCGGTCGCAAGGTAGGACCCGCGGTCTTCAAGCGACCGGACGCCAAGTTCCTCAAGCCCGAGTACATCGAGAAGTCCAACCAATTCTTCGAGAAGCACGGCAAGATCGCCGTCGTGCTGGCGCGATTCGTCCCGGTGGTGCGCACCGTCGCCACGGTGATGGCCGGTGCCTCGAAGATGGACGCCAAGGTCTACACGCTCTACTCGTTCATCGGTGGCGTGCTGTGGTGCAGCTCGGTGACCGTCGCCGGGTTCTATCTCGGCAAGATCCAGTTCGTCCGCGACAACGTCGACCTGCTCGTGCTGCTCGCAGTGGTCGCCGTGGTGCTCGCCACCGCCGCTCCCGCCCTGATCCACTGGCTGCAGAAGCGCAAGGCCAAGCAGGCCGGTCGGCAGTCCCCGCCGGCCGTCTGAGGCCCTGCGGTGCGGAGCCCACTGCTCCGCTGTGCAACGGAACGGCGCCCTGCTCGCATTGACCGGGTATGAGAACCGCGGGCACCGGGAGCTTCGAGCAGTTCGCTGTCGAGGAACTACCTCAGCTACTGGCGTTCGCCGCTGTCCTCACCGGGTCCCGTGATGCTGCTGCGGACACTGTCCAGGAGACGATGATCCGGGTCGCTCTGCGCTGGAAGCGGATCGGCGCCCTGGAGCACCCCAGCGCCTACGTCCGCCGGATGGTCACCAACGAATGGCTCGGCCAACACCGACGCTGGTTCGCCCGCTCGGTGAAGGTGACCGACGATCTGACATCGGTCGTCGCCCCGGCCGCAGACTTCAGCGGATCCGCAGACCTGCGTGACGACCTGCGCGGCCGGCTGCTGCAACTCCCGCACCGCCAGCGGGCGGTACTGGTGTTGCGTCACTACCTCGGGCTGAGCGACCACGAGATCGCCGCCGAGCTGGACTGTGCCATCGGCACCGTGCGGTCGCTGGCCAGTCGCGGCGCCGCCGCGCTGCGCTTCTCGTTCGATCGCGACGGTGCCGATCCGGAAGCACCCATCGCAGCCGTCCGTCGGTTCACCCCCTCGATGTCACCCACCACCCTGAAGGAGTCCCCATGACCGTCGATGCCTCCATCGCCGTACTGCTCCGCGCGGACGAGCAGCTCGCACCCGATCCCGACGCGATGCTCCGCTCCATCCGGCAGCAGGTCGCCCTGCGTCGCCGACGCCGACGCTCGGTGGCCATCGGCGGCGCCGCCTTCGCCGCTGCAGCGGTGGTCGCCGTGCCGTCGTTGGTGTCCCACAGAGCGTTGCCACCGACCGACGCGGTGGCCTCCCAGCCCGCAGGTCCCACCATCACGTTGGTGGACGCACCCGCAGCGCCCAGCTGGTTCGCACTGACCCTCGGCACCGTTCCTCAGGGGTGGAAGCCCTACGTCGGCGAGGTGAACAAGGCCAGGACCAGCCTCTATGCGATCGACAGCCTTGCTGTGCAGGACTTCCGACAGACGATCCTGGTCGACCTGTCGATCGAGAAGTGGGCTCCCGGCGAGCTCACCGAGACCATCGGAGGACGGTCGGCGCGGGTGACGGCTCCGGACGCCGAGGGTGGCTGGAGCGTGGTGATCGACGAGGGAGACGGGCTGCGCGCCCTGATCCAACTCCCCACAGCCCTGGACGCGCTGACCCGTGACCAGGTGGTGACCATCGCCGAGTCGTTGACCGTGCACGACCGCACCCGGCTGGCAGTCGGCTGATCGCCCGCGAGTTCGGTGGCGTCCGCCCCGATCGGCGAGCGCCGCCGCCTCAGCCCTTGCCCAGCACGTGGCGCAGTACAGCCTCCAGTTCGGTGTGCCGGAACGGGTGCGCAAGCTCCGTCAGTCGACCCGCATCGACTCGTTGCGACGCCTCGGCGAGGGCCTTCGCACCTTCTGCGCCGAGCAACAGCCGGGGTCCGAACGCCGGGGTCGGGACCAGCGTCGGACGGTGCATGACCGAGCCCAACACCTTCGTGAACTCACTGTTGCGCACCGGGTTCGGGGCGACGGCGTTGACCGGACCCTCGACAGCGTCATCGACGATCGCGCGCAGGTAGATGTCGAGCATGTCGTCGATACCGATCCAGCTGAGCCACTGCTGACCGGAGCCCATACGTCCACCCACACCGAAGGCGAACAGCGGCCGCAGTTGCTTGAGGAATCCGCCGTCCGGTGTGACGACGATGCCCGTGCGCACCTGCACCACCCGGGTGCGTTCGGTGCCGGCCGCTTCCGCCTCGTGCTCCCACTTCGTCACCACCTCGGCGAGGAAATCGTCACCGGGCGCCGACGATTCGGACAGCACTTCGTCGCCCCGGTCCGCGCCGTAGAAGCCGATCGCCGAGGAGCTGACGAAGGCCGAAACACCCTGCTGCGCAGCGCGTTCGGCGAGCTTCTTCGTCGGACCGACCCGGGATTCCAGGACCGCCTTCTTGTGCGCGTCGGTGAACCGGCCGGCGATCGAGGCTCCTGCCAGGTGGACCACTGCGTCCACCCCGGCGAGCAGGTCGGCGGCCGGCGCGTCCGGATTCCAGCGTCGTTCACCATCGCCCGACGGTTCGCTGCGGACCAGCTTGATCACCCGGTGTCCACCGGTGGACAGCAGTGCACACAGCTGGGTCCCGATCAGTCCCGAAGACCCGGTGACAGCGACCGTCAACGCCTTCTGCGACCACCGGGCGTGAGCGGCGAGGTCACCACGGAGCTGAGCGCCCCGGTAGCGGAAGTTGCTGCGCAACAACGCTTCCGGGACGGGGGTCTGCACATGGTCGAGCACCGCGCAGCCGGCCCCGACCGCTTCGAAACGGTGGGTGTGCTTCCACGGTGAGACCAGTCGCAGCGGGAGGGAGGTCAGCTCGTCGACGAACTGCTCGCCCTCGACGTAGCCGTCCGGCTGATGCTGCGCCGTCCACGGCAGGCCGCCGATCTTCAGCCTGGCCGTCCCGTCACGCAGCGAGCTCGTCTCCTGCACCAGGCTCATCGGTTGCCACGGCGGGACCAGCCGGTGGAAAGCCCCGGAGCGTGCCATCCACCGCCAGACGGTGTCGGTGGAGGCGTCGACGACTTCGCGGTGCTCGATTCCCATGGCTCCACTGTTCCCCGCGGAGGGCCGGTTCACCACCGCCCGCGGTGTGAGAACACCCAGGACGGGACCGCGGCGAGCAGCGCGTGATCAGCTGTCCTCGTGCCGCCCGGCTACGGTCCGTCGGCCCAGCTTCGAAGGCCACCAGACCAGCCGCCCGAGGTCGGTGGCGATCGCCGACACCAGCAGGCTGCGTACCACCAGCGTGTCCAGCAACACCCCGAAGCAGACGATGAACGCGATCTGCGCCAGGAACAGGATCGGGATGATGCCCAGCGCGGCAAACGTCGCCGCGAGCACCACTCCGGCGCTGGTGATCACCCCACCGGTCGTCACCAGAGCAGTGAGAATGCCGGCCCGCGGTCCGAGCAGCAGCGACTCCTCCCGCGCGCGGGACATCAGGAAGATCGAGTAGTCGACGCCGAGGGCGACCAGGAACACGAACCCGAACAGCGGCACGGCGGGATCGGCGCCCGGGAAGTCGAGCACATGGTTGAACACCAGGGCCGAGACGCCGAGGGCGCTTCCGAAGCTGACGACGGTCGCCACCACCAGCACCAGCGGCGCGACCAAAGACCGCAGCAGCAGCATCAGTACCAGCAGCACCGCGAGCAGCACCGCAGGGATGATCACCCGCAGATCCCGGGCGGCGGTGTCGGAGGTGTCCAGTTGCTGAGCGGTCTGCCCGCCGACGAGCACGTCGCCCACCGGGTGCAGTGCGGCCCGCAGCGCGCGGATGGTGTCCTTGGCCTCGCTGGTGTCCGCGCCCGCCGAGAGCGTGGCGTCCAGCAGCACCCGGCCGTCGACGACCGTCGCCGCACTGCCCTGCGCCTGGGCAACGGGGGCGCCGGTGAGCCCTGGCACCTGCTGGGCGGCAGCGATCACCTGGTCGGCCAACGCCTCCGGGACGACGATCACCACCGGGTTGCCGGTTCCACCGGGGAAGTGCTTCTCGAGATCTTGTTGTCCGACAACGGAATCCGGATTGCCGAGGAACACCTCGGACTGCTGCACCCCGGACCCCTTGAACGTCGGCAGCGCGGCACACATCGCCAGCAGCACGATGCCGGTCACCACCCACACCCGTCGGGGATGGGCGCCGATCGTGCGGGCGATCCGCACCCACAGACCAGTGCCCTGCAGCGGGCCGTCCTCTTCCGGATCGGCGGCGTGCGCGGCGTGGTGGCCGGACGTCGGTGCCGGCTGCGTCAGTGACTTCGGCTTCGTCAGCAACTTGGGCACCCGGGGCCAGAACACCCACCGACCGGTGGCCAGCAGCGCAGGCAGCAGGGTGATCGTTCCGAGGAAGGCGCCGGCGATGCCGATCGCGGCGACCGGTCCGAGCGACCGGTTGGAGTTCAGATCCGACAGCAACAGGCAGAGCAAGCCGATGATGACGGTTGCGGCACTGGCAGCGATCGGCTCCAGGCAGGCGCGCCAGGCCACCTTCATCGCGTCGATCGGCCGCTGGATGCGTGTCAGCTCCTCCCGGTAGCGCGCGGTGAGCAGCAGCCCGTAGTCGGTGGCGGCGCCGATCACCAGGATGAACAGGATTCCCTGGCTCTGGCCGTTGAGGGTGATCACGTCCGCATCGGCCAGCAGGTGGACGATCCAGCCGGCCAGCGCGAGACAGCAGACCGAGGAGAACAGCACGAACACCGGCAGCGCCAGCGCCCGGTAGACCACCAGCAGGATGAGCAGCACGACCCCGAGCGCGACCAGCAGCAGGATGCCGTCGATCCCGGCGAACGCCCCACCCAGATCGCGGACCAGGCCGGCGGGCCCGGTGACGTGGGTGGTCCCGCCGGCCGCCGAGGGTGCCGCCGCAGAGCGGAGGCCGTCGACGACGGCGGTCAGCGGCGGGTCCGCACTCTCCGCGGTACGCACGAGCTTCGCCTCGTCGAGGGGCACGACCGCGAGAATCGCGGCGCCGTCCTGGGACGGGATTCCCGCGATCTTCGCGCCCTCGGGCAGATAGTCGGCGACCGTCCCAAGGACGACTCCGTCCGCGGTGACGGGGGCGCTGCCGAGCGCCACGGCTGCTGCTTTCCACGCCGTCAGCTGCTCGGCGGTGGCGACGCCGTCCGTGCTGAACAGCACGAATGCCGGGATGGTCTTCGCCGGTGAGAACTCGGCGGCCAACGTCGCGGCCCGCACCGATTCGGCACTCGCAGGCAGGAAACTCGTCGAGTCGTTGGACTGGACCTGCGACAGCTGACCGATCTTCGGTCCGCCGATCCCGCTGACGGCGAGCCAGCCACCGATGACCAGGACGAAGCCCAGGGCAACGACGATCCGGTTGCGGGTCGTACGAGCCGCCGAACCGGTCGCCGGGTCACGCACCCCGGCACCAGCCGGCAGGCATGTCGACGGAGATGCCGAAGAACGACGGCTGCGAGGAACAGATGTCGCCGTGCACGTCGTCGGCGAACGACTCCACCTTGCCGCGCTGCTGCCACAGGAAGAACACGATGACTGCGGCGAGTACGAGCGAGATGATCTTTCCGATCACCTTCTTGATGATGATCGCGGCCAGCAGACCGATCACCACGAATGCCACGGTCGCCCAGACGGCGATGGTCTTCACGTTCTCGAGATCCACGCGCCAACGGTACCGGTGGGTGCGTCCGGATCACCCCCGCTCGTGGCGGAATCAGCAGAACATCAGGGTTCACCCTGATCGCCGTCTCGGGGCGGTGGGCCGGCCCTGACGTGGTGGGATGTGCGGACGCCCTCGTCAGCTGCCCGTACCGATTTCCGACTCGACGGCCACGCCGGTGCCCTGCACACCGTGCGCTGGTCCGGCGAGGACGAGCCGACCTGAGTGGCGCTGCTGTGCCACGGCTACGGCGAGCATGTGCTGCGCTACGACTGGGTGGCAGACGTGCTGACCAGGGCCGGTGCCGTCGTCTACGGGCTCGACCATCGCGATCATGGCACCAGCGACGGCGAACCGGTGCTGATCGAGGACTTCGAGAAGGTGGTGGACGATTTCCACCTACTGGCCGACACGGCCGCCCGGTCGCGGCCGGGCCTGCCGGTGGTGTTGATCGGCCACTCGATGGGCGGCATGATCGCCGCTCGCTACGCGCAGCGTCACGGCACCGAGCTGGCCGCCGTGGTGCTGTCCGGGCGGTGCTCGGATCATGGGCGGCGGTGGACGCACTGATGGCGCTGGAGGAGATCCCGGACGTCCCGATCGATCCGAGCACGCTGTCCCGGGACGACGCGGTGGGCGCCGCCTACGTCGCCGATCCGCTGGTCTGGCACGGCCCGTTCAAGCGTCCGACGTTGCTGGCGCTGCAGCGCTCGATGGCCACCATCAGCGAGGCCGGCCTCATCTCCGAGCCGCCGCTGCTGTGGTTGCACGGGGACGACGACCAACTGGTCCCGATCGGCCCGTCAAGGGCAGGCTTCGCACAGATCGCCCCCGAGGGAGCGGCCTCGAAGTCGTACCCGGCGCGCGACACGAGATCTTCAACGAGACCAACAAGGACGAGGTGCACGCCGACGTCCTGACCTTCATCGGCCGGTACGTCTGACCCCTCGCTGGCCGAGCGACCCCCCACGGTGATCGAGCGACCGACGAAGGAGGGAGTCGAGATCCCGACGTCAGGCGACCGGAGCTCACAGAACTGGTCGCCAGTGATCGAAAATCCGCCCGCAGCGCATTATTTCGTCCACTGGCGACCACTTCTACGAGCACAGCAGCCAAGAGTCAGACCGGGCGCAGCGGGTGCACCGCGACCTCACCAGTCAGGTGCGCACCGAAGTCACTGAAGGCCTGCGCAACGTGGGCGGATGCGAGGTGGGCGTCGAGGTCCTCCTGCGAGCGCCACTCCTCGACGGTGACGAAGGTTCCCGGCACCGCGGCGGATTCGTACAGCACATAGCTGATGCAGCCCTCTTCCTCGCGGGTGGCCCGCGCGAGCTGGGACAGACCAGCCGAGGCCGGCCCCGCCGACTCCGGCTTGACGGGAATGGTGGCGACCACGTGCAGCGAGCTCATCGGTGAGCCTTTCGTCGGCGAACAGGACGGCGCCGAACCGTGTCGACGCGTGCCCCCATCATGCGCTCGCAGTGACCGGGAGTTCGCGGCCCGGTCCGCGACCGAGGGCCGCCGGAACCACCCCTCCTACGATGGACGACATGGCGACTGACGAGGACGACGACCAGCTCAGGGTGGGCAATCCGGAACGGGAACGGGCGATCGCCCTGCTCAACGACGCGCTGGGCGACGGGTACCTTGACCTCACCGAGTTCGAGGAACGGGCCTCCGTCGTCTACGCGGCCCGCACCCGCGGCGAGCTCCGGGCGGTGCTGGCGCACCTCCCCGGCAGCGAACGCCTGCTGCCGACGAGACAGGTCAGCTCCGATCCGGTGACCAACCCGGCGGCGGCTCTGGAGCTGGATGCCAGTTGGACGACCGTCAGCCGCAAGGGTTCGTGGCAGGTCCCGCCGCGCCTGTTGGTCACCGGATCGATGGGCACCGTCGACCTGGACTTCTCCCGCGCCCAGTTCAGTCAGGGCGAGGTCGACATCGATCTGCAGGTCTCCGCAAGCACTGTCAAGGTGAAGTTGGGCGCGGACCAGTCGTTCGTCGCCGGCGACGTGGTCTGCGGTTCGTGGTGTTCGGTCAAGGACAAGACCGGTCCGCCGTCGATCAGCACCGGGCCGGTGGTGCGTCTGCGAGGCTCGCTGTCCGGCTGGAGCACCGCGGTCGTCAAGCGGGTCTGAGCGTCACCAGGCGCGGTCGAGGTCCGCGTGCTGCCGGATCCAGGCGTGCATCGCAATCCCGGCGGCCACCCCCGCGTTGATCGAGCGGGTCGAGCCGAACTGCGCGATCGAGACCGTCATCGCCGCGGCGTCCAGCGCCGCCGGCGAGAGGCCCTCCGACTCAGACCCGAAGAGCAGCAAGGCATCTCGCGGGAGCGCCACGGTCTCCAGCGGCACCGAGCCGGGAGTGTTGTCGACCCCGATGATGCTCAACCCGGCATCGCTCGCGAACGCGACCAGGTCGGAGACTTCCGGGTGGTGGTGCAGATGCTGGTACCGGTCGGTGACCATCGCCCCCCGCCGGTTCCAGCGCCGCCGCCCGACGATGTGCACAGCAGCGACCGCGAAGGCGTTGGCCGTGCGGACGACGGTGCCGATGTTGTAGTCGTATCCCAGGTTCTCGATCCCGACGTGCAGCGGGTGACGTCGGGCGTCGATGTCAGCGACGATCGCTTCACGCCGCCAGTAGCGGTAGCGGTCCACCACGTTCCGGCGGTCGCCGCCCACGAGCAGCTCGGGGTCGTAGCGAGGGTCGTCGGCGGGCTCACCCGGATGGGACTCGGCCCACGGGCCGACCCCGACCACCGAGCCGACCACCCATTCCGTCGGCCCTGCCTCGTCGTCCGGAGCGCCTTGCACGGTGCCGTTCGGAGCAGGGTCCGCAGACGCGGCCCCGTCGGTATCAGGCAAGCCCGAGATCGCGCAGTTCGAGGAGGTAGCGGTAGGGCAGGCCACGGGCTTCGATCGCCTCGGCGGCTCCGGTTCCGCGATCGATGACGGTCGCGACCCCGACCACCTCGGCACCCGCTTCCTGCAGTGCGTCAACGGCTTTCAGCACCGACTGGCCAGTGGTGGAGGTGTCCTCGACGGCGAGCACCTTGACCCCGGCGACCGACGGACCCTCGATCTGCTTGCCCATCCCGTGCTGCTTGGCCTCCTTGCGGACGACGAAGGTGTTGATCGCCCGTCCGGGGGCGTGCATGACGGCGAGCGCGACCGGATCAGCGCCGAGCGTCAGGCCACCGATGGCGGCGTAGTCCCAGTCGGCGGTGAGCTGCCGCATCAGCTGACCGATCAGTGGGGCGGCCTCGTGGTGGAGGGTGGGCAGCCGACCGTCGACGTAGTAGTCGGCTTCCTTGCCCGACGACAGGATCACCTTGCCGTGCACCACGGCCAGATCGGCGACGAGCTGGGCCAGCCTGGCCTTGGCCGCGGCGTCGGGCTGGGGCGGCTGGCCGGGGGTTGCGGGACCTGGCGCGCTGTCGATGCTCACTCGTCCAGCGTAGGCGGCCACCGTGCCGTCGCGGGAGTGGGATGCGCCGCAATCGGTCAGGTGCGGGGCTTGCTGTCCACCTTGTTGGCAGCGGAGCGGATCAGACGTCGGGGCAGCAGCCGGGCCGCGGTGGTGATCGCCTTCTGCAGACCGCCGGCGACGTGGATGACGGCGTCGGTGCGGATCGCCTCCAACGCCTCGGCGACCAGGGTGTCGACGTCGTAGTACATCCACGACTTCTTGGTGCTCATGTCGATGCCGGCTCGCTGGTGGAACTCGGTGCGGACGAAGCCGGGGCACAGCGCGAGCGCCCGAACCCCGGTGCCCTGCAGCGACACCGACAGACCCTCGGAGAAGGCAATCACCCAGGCCTTGGAGGCGCTGTAGGTGGACCCGCGGCCGGGGATCAGCCCCGCGACAGAGGCAACATTGATGACGCCGCCGAAACCCCGCGCCTTCATTCCCGGCAGCACAGCGTGGGTCAGCTCCAGCACTGCGGTGACGTTGACCGCCAGCTGGTCCTGTAGATCCTGCAGCGGCGCGACGTCGAACGCCGAGCCCACCGCGAAGCCCGCGTTGTTGACCAGCAGACCGATCGGATCCTGGTGTGCCGCAAGCCGTTCAGCGACCTCGGCGCGACCGGCCGGCGTGCTCAGATCAGCCGACAGCACCTCGACCTCCGGTGCCCCGAGACTCAGCCAGACCGCGCGTCGTTCGGTGAGCCGCGCTTCGTCACGGGCCACAGCGACGAGCCGCCAACCCTGCTGGGCCAGGGCGCGGCAGAACGCCTCACCGATCCCGGCCGTCGCACCCGTCACCAACGCCGTGCCGTTCGTCATGATGGTCCCTCCGCTGCTCGGTCACGTCACGCTACGGCAGGCGCCGAGATCAGCCCTGTACGAAGGTCACGGGGGCCCCGAACCCGGTCGTCGGCGTGACGATCAGCTGAGCCCCCTGCGCAGCGAACGAGACCGAGACGTCCCCCGAGCTGAGGGCCGAACGGACCCCCATCAACCCGTTGAGCACCTCCAGCTCGTGGGCGTACAGCCCGCCTGACGCACCCGGCGAGAGCGATCCTGAAGTCTCCGAGAAGCCGGTCACGACCAGACCGTGTCCGGTCGCCCACCACCGTCCGGTGGCCGCTGCTCCGAGGAGGTTCGCCGAGAAGGAGCCATTGGAAGCAAGCTCGAACGACACCGAAGTGGCCGTCGAGACGACGCGATTCTGTCCACCGATCCGGACTGCGGCCGCGCGCCACGTCCCACCGATTGCGGCCACCACCGGGTACTTCGCCGCGCCCGCCGCCCGGGCTGCCTCCGGTGTCACGCCCGCCGACCGGTAGCGAACGGCGGTCGCTCCGTGCTCCAGAGTGAGCTGATCACCGGCCAGGACGGCTGTCAGGTGACCCGGCGACGGCGTTCTGAACAGCAGTGCATCCAGCGCAGCCGTCTCCTGGGCGAACTGGTCGTTCTCGTCCGTCGAGGTCGCCCGGACGGATATCTCGGCGACGGCAAGTCCGCGTGCATCGGTGGTGAACGGGCCCCGCAACTCGCGGTTGCCGTCGTGGAAGACGACGGTGCCGTCCGGGGTGAACTCGACGGTCATGGTACGAGATCCCGTCGGCTCCCAGGTCGACACAGAGAAGGAATTGCCGGCCGTCACGATCGACGTGGCGCCCCACAAGCGACCAGTCACTCGCGAGGCATCGAACGACGACTCCGCGACTGAGGTTGTCGTGGCACCGGCCAGCGTGCGCTCGACTTGCTGCGGCGCCATCACCCCACGCCCGAGCACCACCGCCAGGATCACCACACTCACCGCTGCGACCGCGCCGACGATCCGCCAGCGCGGCACCGGTCGGCGCGGCAGGAACTCCTGCACCCCAGGGGGATCGGGGCGTAGCAGGGTCGCCGTGGTGACCGCGGCGCCGCGTTCGTGCAGGGCGGCCCGCAGCTCCGTCTCCAATGCCGACGGAGCGTGCCCGGCGTCGTCAGCCGATGATCGATCGGACATCGTGGTCCTCCAAGGTGGTGGCGAGTGCGGTGAGAGCGCGGGAGGCCGACGACGTGACGGCTCCCGGAGTGACGCCCAGCAGTTCGGCGGTCTCGGCGACCGAACGTCCTCCGAAGTAGCGCAGCACCAGCACTTCCCGCTGGCGGGTGGGCAGCGCGTCGACGCAGGCCCGGATGGTCCTGGCGCGCTCCCGGATCAGCACCTCGGCGTCGGCGGCCGGGACGTCCGGTGGCCGGGGTGCACGATGGAACAGCCGCGCAGTGCGGCGCCGCCGCAGCACTGATCGGCAGCGATTGAGCACGGCCCTGGTCAGGTAGTGCTCGGCCGTCCCGCTGATCCGATCCGGATCGAGGGCCGCGAACACGTCCTGGACGACGTCCTCCGCGTCGGCCTGGGTGTCGACGAGCTGGATCGCGAGTCGGACCAGCGGCAGGTAGTGCTGCCGGAACAGCTCGGCGACCGACCCGCTCGCGCCGACGTCCTCGATCAGCACCGCTGCGCTCCCCCGACCGGCCACGATCTGTGGCCCCACCCCATCAGACGCACCGGCGGCGAAAACCTCAACAGGGACGACCTGTCGAGACCTGACGGGATCTCTACACGCTCGTTCCTCGCTGCTCCCTGTCCTGAGCGACGAAGGAGACGAAGGGGATCACCGGGGGTGCAGTGGCCTTGCGAACCAAAGGCGAGACCACATCCCTCGTCCCTCGGTCATTCGATCACCTTTGGTTCGGCGGTTCAGGGAACCGAAGGCGAGACCACGTCCCTGATCTCGCGGGATCTAGACTCTCTCATCCGCGGCCGCAGATCTCGACACGTGACGGGATCTCGACACGCCCGTTCCTCGCTGCTCGATCAGCGTCAGGTCCAGTGGGGAGGGCGCGTCAGCCGCGGCGGCAGGGTGGTGCGGGCGTCGCCGAGCGCGGCGTTGAGCTGGAACTGGGTGACGAACAGCGCACCGGCCAGCAGGGCACCGGCCAGGCTGGCGTCCCGCAGATCGGCGCCCACCAGGTCGGCGCCGGCCAGGTCCGCGCCGGTCAGGTCGGCAGCGATCAGGCAGGCCCCACGGAAGTCGAACCCGCGCAGATCGGCCCCCGCCAGCGAGACGCCGAGCAGCACCGCACCGCGGCGATCGCTCCCCTTGCGGCGCCGGCCGCATACCAGCGAGCTGGCCTGCTCCAGCCGCGCATTCACCCCGTCCCGCAGGCCTTCCTGATCGATCTGCTGCAGGCCCTCCGGATCCAGCTCGGTGAGCCCACGGACGTGATCAGCCAGGTCGTCCAGCGCCCCGCGGATCGAGACTGCGGCCGGATGTGCGGCAGCTTCCTCGAGATACCAGAGCTGCTCGTGCAGTTCGCGGACGATCGGGAAGACGTCGAACATCTGCGCGGCCAGCTGCCCGTCGGTGCGCCAATCCGTTCCACGAAATGTCACCTGGGACACCTGCTGTCCGGCACCGAAACAGTCGTACGCCGTGCAGCCGGGCATCCCGGAGCTGCGCAGCTCCGCATGGATCCCGCAGGTGGAGTCGACGAGCAGGTTGCGGCACGGGGTGCGCGCGGGCTTGTCGAAGGCGAAGCTCGCCGACTTGTCGAACAGCGGGACGACGCAGCACAGACCGAAGCAGCGGGTGCAGTCGGCGCGCAGGTTCTGTCGCATGGCGGTCGGTCCTCTCCGGTTCTCGCAGGATCAAGGCTCGCAGGACCAAGGCTCACAGGACCACGCCGAGTGCGTCGACGGTACCCATCCGGACCGGCGCCCGGCCGTTCCGCTCGACCCGAGCCTGCGCTCAGCCATCTCCGAGCCGTCCCACTCCGAACGACATGTCAGGGATCAGGACAGCAACACCCCCGACCCCTACTCTTCCGCCCACAACGGGGTAACAGAATGAAGTCGCGACCGAAGGTCGCGGCATCGACGCAGAACGCGAGGAACTTCAACCATGGCGCTTCTCAGCCCCTCCCGACGGGTCATCCCGAGCCCATCGGCAGGTATCTGGCCCGGACTCGAGATTCCGCCGCGCGGCGCGATCCACGCCAAGATCGCCGAGCTGGTGCTGCGGGGCGCGCTCAAGAAGCTGCCCCTGCAACTCGCTTTCCCCGACGGCACCATCTGGGGTACCAGCGGCCCGCACCTGCAGGTCGTGCGGCCCCAGGCGTTCTTCCACCGGCTGGGTCGCTCCGGTCTGATCGGTTTCGGCGAGGCGTGGATGACCGGCGATCTGACCGCCGACGACTGGCATCCGGGTCGGGTCGGCGGAGCGATCAAGCCCGGCTCCGGCGCGCTGGCGAACTCCGCGACAGACACGCTCGTCGAAGCCCTCACCGTGCTGGCCCGGCGGATGGACACCCTGGTGCCGATCCCGCTGCAGCGCCTGCGGCGGCTGTGGGAGAGCCACAAGCCCAGCGAGGAGGAGAACGATCCGACGGGTGCGCGGGACAACATCCATCGGCACTACGACCTGTCGAACGACCTCTTCGAGCGGTTCCTCGATCCGACGATGTCCTACAGCGCCGCCTGGTACGACAGCGGCTCGCGCGCGACCGACGACCTGGAAGCAGCGCAGCTGCGCAAGATCGACGGCATCCTCGACCAGGCAGGAGTCCGTCAGGGGTCCCGCCTGCTCGAGATCGGCTCGGGCTGGGGCGCGCTGGCGATCCGCGCTGCCGCTGAGCGCGGCGCGAGCGTCGTCACCCTGACCTTGTCGGCCGAACAGAAGACTCTGGCCGAGCAGCGGATCGCGGCGGCCGGCCTGTCCGACCGCATCGAGGTGCGGTTGGAGGACTACCGCGAACACGCCGCCGCGCACGCCGGTGAGTACGACTCGGTGGTCAGCGTGGAGATGATCGAGGCCGTCGGTGAGCGGTACTGGCCCGACTACTTCGCGGCCGTCGACCAGCTCCTGGCACCGGGCGGCAAGTTCGGTCTGCAGTCCATCACCATCCCGCACGAGCGTCTGCTGGTGACCCGCCGCAGCTACACCTGGATCCACAAGTACATCTTCCCCGGCGGGATCCTGCCGTCCCTCGAGGCGATCGACCGGGCCACCGCCGGAACCACGTTGCGGGTCAACGAGTCCCGCCGCCTCGGGCCGTCGTACGCGACCACCCTGCGGCAGTGGCGGTACCGCTTCAACGGCAACCTGGACGAGATCGGCGAGCTCGGGTTCGACGAGACCTTCGCCCGGATGTGGAACTTCTACCTCGCCTACTGCGAAGCCGGGTTCCGGTCCGAGTACATCGACGACTGGCAGCTCTCGCTCTCCCGTACCTGATCCTGGCCGGAAACGGCTTGCCCCGCTTGCGACAGTAGGGGGATGACGAACTCCGAGGTCTCAGGCGACCCGAGCAGCGACACCGCGGGAAGGCGTCGAACCCACATCGTCGAGCTGGCCATCCCCTCGGCAGCGGAGCTGCGGGACGCGACGGACGCTGCCGGGACGCTGCAGCCCTCGTGGGTCTTCCGCGGGATCAAGGAAGCAGTCCGGGCGGAACAGCTGAACCTGTTGGGACACACCGACTTCGTCACTCCCGAGGCGTCCAGCATCGCTCGGTTCCCGCTCCAGGAGTACAAGCACCTGCGGTATCTGGTCGCACTGTCGTCCCCGCCCGCGGCCACGATCGGTACGAGTTCGCTCGGCCTCCCGCTCGTCCCGACGGTGGCGCTGCCGGGCGCTCCGGGAGGCGACCCCGTCACCGTGCTCGGCTATGTCCTCGCGATGGCGTCGAAATCGGACAACACCCACCTGCTCGAGCTGGACGGTGCGATCCATCCCGACCACGTCGATTCCGGAGCCGACGAGGCGCTCTGGGAGCAGAGTCTCCGGGTGGCCGCCGAACTGGAACGCAGGACCGTCATCACCTACCAGTCGCAGCGGTTCGACGGTCTCGAGGATCCCGCGGACCTGATGCCCCCGACCGGCTTCGGCCGCCTGCATCGCGACCGGTCGGTCGCCGCTCAGCTGTCGAAGGGGTTCGAGCTGCAGCAGTGCGAGCGACTGTCCATGATGACGGTTCCGGAGGATGCGCCGATCGAGGAGTGGATCGGCGCCGCGCGCTCGAAGGCGGGAGAGCAGTACCGCGCCACGATCTGGCACGGGGCCACCCCGGACCATCTGCAGGACGATCTGGCCGAGCTGTTCCGCCGGATGAGCGTCGACGTTCCGACCGGCGAGCTCGAGTACGAGGAAGAGGTGTGGGATGCCGAGCGGGTCCGGGCGCGGGACGCCGATGCGACCGCCGGCGGACACGTCCTGCTCACGACCCTGATCCATGACGCTGACGGACATCCGGCCGCGTTCTCGATCCTGGAGATCCCGATCGACGCCGCCGGGTTCGCCTACCAGAACGAGACCCTGGTGCACGGCGAGCACCGCGGACGCCGCCTGGGTCTGCTCGCGAAGGCTCTGAACCTGCAGGCGCTCATGGTGTTCCGTCCCGACGTGCAGCGGATCCACACCTGGAACGCCGGCGAGAACCGCCACATGCTCGCGATCAACGACGAGATGGGATTCCGCCCGACCGGCTGGGAAGGGCTGTGGCAGCTACGGCTGTCGCCAGGGGACACGACCATCGGCTGAACCCGCACGCGGAGCTCAGGTGATCGGGCGGCCGATCTGCTGGAATTTCAGTCCCGCAGCAGCCACCGCGGCCGGATCCAGGATGTTGCGGCAGTCGACGATCGTCGCTCCGGGCGCCACCTCGGCCACCTTCGCCAGGTCGATCCCGGTGAACTCGGACCACTCGGTGAGCAGCACGATCACCCTGGCACCGCGCGCCGCCTCGTACGGACCGGCCGCAACCGTGACGTCCGGGTAGCCGTTCTTGGCCGGCAGGTTCTTCTCGACGGTTGGGTCGTAGGCGGTGATGACGGCGTTCTCGGTGTCGAGTCGGAGCACGACCTCCAGCGCCGGCGAATCACGCAGGTCGTCGGTGCCGGCCTTGAACGTCAGGCCCCAGACACCGATCGGCACCCCGGCCAGGTCGCCGCCGGCGGCGGCGCGGATCCGATCGGCGACCCGGTTCTGGGCCTCCTCGTTCGACTGCACCGTCGCGGTGAGCAGCGGGAAGGAGACCGCGTTGTCGAGCGCGATCGTGGCCAGCGCCTTGGTGTCCTTCGGGAAGCACGAACCTCCCCAGCCGGGACCTGCCTTGAGGAACTTGTTGCCGATGCGGTCGTCGAAGCCCATCCCGCCGGCGATCTCGGTGACGTCGGCGCCAACCACTTCGGCGAGACCGGCGATCGAGTTGATGAACGACAGCTTCATGGCCAGGAACGCATTGGAGGCGTACTTGATCAGCTCGGACGATTCGGCGGAGGTGATCACGGCCGGCGCACCCAGCGCCTCGTACAGCGTGGCGACGGCCTCGGCCGCGGGACGGTGGTCGGAGCCCACGACGACCCGGTCGGGCTTCATGAAGTTGCGGACTGCGGTGCCCTCCTGCAGGAACTCGGGATTGGACACGACGAAGACGTCGTCCCGATCGAGGGTTGCCCTGATGTCCTTCGCGGTACCGACCGGAACGGTGGACTTCGTCACGAGGATGGCACCCGGCTGCAGCAGCGAGCTGATCTCCGCGACGACCTGGTGGACGATGCGCAGGTCCGCGCGACCGTCGCCGCCGTCCGGCGTTGGCAGACACAGGAAGATGTACTTCGCGCCCTGCACCGCCTCAGCAGCGCCGTGCACGAAGGTCAGGTTGCCGGCGGCGATCCCCGCGCGCATCAGCTCCTCGAGGCCCTCCTCGAAGATGGGCACCTCGCCCCTGGACATCCGGGCGACCTTCTCCGGATCGACGTCCCCGCAGACCACCTCGTGCCCCAGACTTGCCAGGCAGGTGCCCGAGGTGAGACCGACGTAGCCGGTGCCGATCACTGCGATACGGCCGTCTGACATGCGTGAATCTCCCTGGTCCAGGCGGGCTCGCGAGGACCGGAAGCGGTGCCTCACCGAAGCCGTGGTGCCCGGACATCGTACGCTGGGCCGGGTGAGCACCCCTACTTCGGACATTCCGCACCGACGCCTCGGCGGGTCCGGTCTCGCCGTGTCCACCTCCGGCCTCGGCTGCAACAACCTCAGCCGTACCGGCACCGTCACCGAATCGCTCGAGGGCAGTACCGCGGTGGTCAGAGCGGCCCTGGAGGCCGGCATCACGTTGTTCGACGTCGCCGACATGTACGGCGCGCCGGCGGGTCGGTCCGAGGAGTTCCTGGGCAAGGCGCTGGGCCGCGACCGTGATCGGGTGGTGATCGCGACCAAGTTCGGCCTGGACGCGCGCGGGACCAACGGTCCGGACTACGGCGCCCGCGGATCCCGCCGCTACATCCGGACTGCCGTCGAACACTCGCTGCGCCGGTTGGGCACCGACTGGATCGACCTCTACCAACTGCACGAACCCGATCAGGACACCCCGATCGACGAAACCCTCGCCGCGCTCGACGAGCTCGTCAAGGACGGGAAGGTCCGCTACGTCGGGCATTCCAACTTCGCTGGTTGGCAGCTCGCAGATGCGGCCTGGACGGCGCAGAGCAACGGCCGGACGCCGTTCATCTCGGCGCAGAACGAGTACTCGATGTTGCAGCGTGAGGTCGAGGCAGAGCTGCTGCCGGCCGCCGAAGCGTTCGGGGTCGGCGTGCTGCCGTACTTCCCGTTGGCCAACGGGCTGCTGACCGGCAAGTACACCCGCGACAGCAAGCCCGACGACGGACGGATCACCAAGCTCAAGCCGCAGCTGCTCGAATCGGCCCCGTGGGACGTGCTGGAGAACCTGCAGACCTTCGCCGACGAGCGAGGGATCGCCATGGTCGACGTCGCCTTCGGGTGGCTCCTGGCGCAGCCGGCCGTGGCCAGCGTCATCGCCGGTGCCACCACCCCCGAGCAGGTGCAGGCGAACACCCGCGCTGCGCAGTGGGTCCCCACGGACGACGATCTGGTCGCGCTGGAAGACATCCTCGGCTGACCTGCCACGGTGCGCTCCCAACCCACCCGACGGTGAACGGGGCGCCGCCGACCCGGTCAGCCGAGCACCACCCGGGCCCGTTCGGCGAACTCGTCGGACTCGGGCGGCAGGAGGCAGAACCGGGTTCCGGCCGGATCTGCCATCACCACCCAGGCGTCGTGCCGGAACAATTCGGTTGCACCAAGAGTCGTCAACCGGTGGACCTCGGCCGGGATGTCATCGGTCTCGATGTCCAGGTGCAGCCCTGCGATCCCGTCACCGATGTCCTGCAGCCCGATGTGACACAGCGCGGCGGGATCCGGCAGTCCGACGAACTCGGGAAGCTCCGCGGTCGTCTACTCGGTCAGTAGCACACCCGACCAGAAGTGGCGCACCGCGGCAATGCGGTCGGTGGGGACGTCGATCACGACTTCGCGGAGCAGGATCCGATGGCTCATGCTCCCAGTCTGCGCCGCACTCAGCCCTGGTGCGGGTACCCCACAGAGGTCGGCGCGACGAACGTCTCCTTGATGGAGCGGGGCGTCGTCCAGCGCATCAGGTTGGCTGCGGAGCCGGCTTTGTCGTTGGTACCGGACGCCCGGGAGCCACCGAACGGCTGCTGCCCGACGACGGCGCCGGTCGGCTTGTCGTTGATGTAGAAGTTGCCGGCCGCGTAGCGCAACGCGGTGGAGGCCTGCTCCACGGCGGCGCGGTCACGGGAGATGATCGAGCCGGTCAGCCCGTACGGCGCGGAGGAATCGACGACCTTCAGGATGTCGGCGAAGCCGGCGTTCGCGTCGTCGTAGACGTGCACCGACAGGATCGGTCCGAAGTACTCGTCGCAGAAGATCGGGTCGGCCGGGTCGCCGCCGAGCAGCAGTGTCGGCCGCACGAAGTACCCGGTCGAGTCGTCGTAGGTGCCGCCGGCGATCACGTCGATCCCAGCAGTGGCGTGCGCGCGATCGATCGCATTCTTGAGGCGCAGATGCGACTTCGCGTCGATCACGGCCGAGGTGAAGTTGGACAGATCCTCGACGTCACCCACGGTCAGGGCTTCCGTCTGGGCGATCAGGTCGTCCTTGAGCGTGCCCCACGACGATTTCGGGACATAGGCCCGGGAGGCCGCGCTGCACTTCTGGCCGGAGTACTCGAACGCGCCGCGGATGAGCGCGGTGCGCAACACGTCGACATCGGCTGAGGGGTGCGCGACGACGAAGTCCTTGCCGCCCGTCTCACCGACCAGCCGCGGGTAGGTGCGGTAGTTCCCGATGTTGGAACCGACTGTGCTCCACAGCTTCTGGAAGGTCGGGGTGGAACCGGTGAAATGGATGCCGGCCAGGTCGGGATGTGCCAGGACGACGTCGGACACCTCGGGGCCGTAGCCCGGCAGCATGTTGATCACGCCGGCCGGCATGCCGGCCTCGATCAGCAGGTCCATCGTCAGGGAGGCGGCGAGCTGCTGCGTCATCGACGGCTTCCACACCACCACATTGCCCATCAGCGCGGGTGCGGTGGGCAGGTTCGCGGCGATCGCGGTGAAGTTGAACGGGGTGACGGCGTAGACGAAGCCCTCGAGCGGCCGATGGTCGGTGCGGTTCCAGATCCCCGGCGAGTTCGCCATCGGCTGCTCGGCGAGGATCTGCCGCGCGAAGTGCACGTTGAACCGCCAGAAATCGGCCAGTTCGCAGGCCGCGTCGATCTCCGCCTGGTACGCCGTCTTGGCCTGCCCCAGCATGGTGGCGGCGTTGATGCGGGCCCGCCACGGTCCGGTGAGCAGATCGGCTGCGCGCAGCAGGATTGCGGCCCTCGAGTCGAAATCCAGTGCGCGCCAGTCGTTCTGGGCGGCCAATGCCGCGGCGATCGCCTGCTCGGCATCGGCCGAGGTGGCGTGGGCGGACGTGCCGAGCACCCGCTGGTGGTCGTGCGGGACGACGACGTCGAAGCTCTCGCCCCCCGGCTGGACGCGGTTCCCACCGATGACGGCCGGCAACTCCTGCGGGGAGCTGAAATCACCCAACGCTGTCAGGAGCTCGGCGCGTTCCGGGCTGCCCGGCGCGTAGTCGCGGACCTTCTCGTTGATCGGCAACGGCGGCTGGGTGACGGCATCGCTCAACAGGCTCATGGAGAACTCCTCGGTATTCGGCGATCGAGCGACGGAGGAGACGAGATCCCGTTCGCCCGCGGTGGGGGTCCTGCATCGGTGATCGAGCGACGCGCGAGTCGAGATCCCGAGGTACTGCGGCCGTACTGGTGCGGAACTACTTCTTGGTGAGGAACGAGCGCAGGAAGAAGGCGAGGTTCGCCGGCCGCTCGGCCAGCCGACGGGTGAAATAGCCGTACCAGTCGTCGCCGTAGGGGAGATAGACCCGGACGGTGTGGCCGCGACCGGCCAACCGGGTCTGCTCCTCCGGTCGGATGCCGTACAGCATCTGGTACTCCCAGGAGTCCTTGCCACGGCCGTTGTCCTTGGCCAGCTGGGCCGCAATGGCGATCAGGTGGGGATCGTGCGAGCCGACCATCGGGTAGCCCTCGCCGGCCATCAGCAGCTTCAGCGCCCGCACGTAGGCGAGGTCGACCTGGTCCGGGTCGGGATGTGCCACGGTCTCCGGCTCGTTGTAGGCACCCTTGACCAGCCGCACCCGGGATCCTGGGCCGATGAGGCCGGCGAGATCCTGCGGGGTGCGCAGCAGCATGGCCTGGATCGCGATGCCGACGTCGGGCTGTTCGGCCCGCAGCTCAGCGAGAGTGCCGAGCGTCGCATCGACGGTGGTGTGGTCCTCCATGTCGAGGGTGACCCTGGCCCCGACGGCATAGGCAGCATCCACGATCCGGCGGGCGGCGTCGGTCGCCAGGGCGTTGCCCCCCTCCGGCACGTCGGCCGAGGCCGGCAGCGACTGCCCGACCGCCGAGAGCTTGACGCTCATCTCGGCGCCCTCGGCGCAGCCGGCTGCGGCCAGGGCCCCGATCAGCTCGAGATAGGCGGTGACGGTCTGCTCTGCCTGGGCCGCGGTCGTGGTGTCCTCGCCGAGGAAGTCGCAGGTGACCTGAAGTCCGCCGGCGCGGAGTCCGACGATCGAGGCGACAGCCTCGGCGGTCGTGTCGCCGGCGATGAATCGGTTGACCACGTCGCGTGTGACGGGGGCCGAGGAGACGATCCTGCGGACGGCACTGTTGCCGGACATCGCCAGGATCGGCTTGCGAAGCAGATACATCGGGGACCTCACGGTGGGCTGTGGTGAGCGGCTGCTGGCATCCGTTGCTAATCGTGCGATTGTACGATTAGCTGCAGACTAGCAGCGCTCGGCCACGGCGGCCAGAGGGAGATCGAATGATCCGGCCACCGGTACCCAGCGGCACCCGACACCGTCTCGCCCCCGAGGTGCGCCGACGGCTGTTGCTGCAGGCCGCTCGGTCGGTGATCGCCGAACGTGGCCTGCACGCCACCACGATCCGGGACGTCGCCGCGGCCGGAGACGTCGCGGTGGGCACGGTGACGTACCACTTCGCGGGCATCGCCGAAGTGCTCGCCGGCGTCATCGATGCAGAGATGAGTGCGTACTCGGCGCCCATCATGGAGCAGGCCCGAGCGGCGGTCACCGGCCTGGATGCGCTGCAGATCATCACGGACGGGCTGCTCGCCGACGGCGACGCCGCCCGGGACCACTGGAAGCTGTGGCTGGACTTCTGGGCCCTGTCGGCGCACGACGAGCTGTATGCCGCCAGGCAGTCGGCGATCTACGCGGATCTGCATTCGCTGGTCGCCGCGTCGTTCACGCGTGGACTCGACGACGGATCGCTGCCCGGCACGGCGGACGTCCGCTCAGCAGCGCTGGCGTTCGTGGCACTGCTCGACGGACTGGTCGTGCAGTGCTACCTCCCGCACGGCGCGATCACCCCCGACATCGGGCGAAGAATTCTCGGCGCGACCCTGGGCACCTGAGAACTGCCCCATGGCGCCGACGACACCGCTGCGGGAGGGTGTGCGTATGAGGATCACCGACACGAGCGACCTGTGGTGGAAGAGCGCCGTCATCTACTGCCTGGACATCGAGACGTACTTCGACGCGAACGGCGACGGCGTCGGCGATCTCGCCGGCCTGGCCCGCAGCATCGACCACCTGGCCGACCTGGGCGTCAGCTGTCTGTGGTTGATGCCCTTCTACCCGACCCCGGATCTGGACGACGGGTACGACGTGACCGACCACTACGGCGTCGATCCGCGCCTGGGGAACCTGGGGGAACTGGTCGAGGTGATCCGCACCGCCCACGACCGGGGGATCAGGGTGATCGCCGACCTGCTCGTCAACCACACCTCCGACCGACATCCCTGGTTCGTCTCGGCCAGGCGCAGCGTCAACTCGCCCTACCGCGATCACTACGTCTGGCGCGACACGGCACCACCGGACACGTCCGACCAGGTGGTGTTCCCCGACGTCGAGGACTCGATCTGGAAGCACGATGAGCGCACCGACCAGTGGTACCTGCACCACTTCTACTCACACCAGCCGGACCTCAACACGGCCAATCCCGCCGTGATCGACGAACTGCTGCGGGTGATCGGATTCTGGACCCAGCTCGGGGTGGACGGCTTCCGGGTCGACGCCGTCCCGTTCCTGATCGACGACGTGGAGACCCGATCGTCCGGGCGGGCCGACCCGCACGATCTGCTGCGGGAGCTGCGGGCCTTCCTGGGCCGACGGAACGGGGCGTCGATGCTGCTGGGTGAGGTGAACCTCCCCCACGAGCAGCAACTGCAGTACTTCGGCAGCGACACCGGTGACCAGCTGCAGATGATGTTCGACTTCATCACGATGCAAGCCACGTATCTGGCGATGGCCCGCGGAGAGGCCGCGCCGCTGGTCCGGGCACTGCAGGCGCGTCCGGTGCTGCACCCGACCTGCCAGTGGGCGACCTTCCTGCGCAACCACGACGAGCTGACCCTCGACAAGCTCACCGACTCCGAACGGGAGGAGGTCTTCGCCGCCTTCGGGCCCGAGGAATCCATGCAGGTGTTCGACCGAGGACTGAAGCGTCGACTGCCGCCGATGCTGGCCGGCGACCCGCGACGGATCCGGATGGCCTACAGCCTGTTGTTCTCGCTACCGGGCACCCCGTGTCTCTACTACGGCGAGGAGATCGGAATGGGTGAGGATCTCGCCGCGGACGGGCGGATGGCGGTCAGAACGCCCATGCAGTGGACCTCCGGGCGCAACGGCGGGTTCTCGGCCGCGGCTCCCCGGGCGCTGGTCCAACCGGTGGTCGGGGACGGATACGCACCCGAACACGTCAACGTCGCCGACCAGCGGCACGATCCGGAATCCCTGCTGTCGTTCATCCGGGCGCTGATCGCGGTGCGGAGACGTCGTCCCGAGTTCGGCTGGGGAGCGTTCTCGGTGATCGACCACGACCAGCCGTCGGTGTTCGCCCACCGCTGCGACGCGGACGGTTCCGCCATGGTGGCCGTGCACAACCTCGGCGCCGATCCAGTGACCCTCGAGCTGCCGATCTCCCGGAAGGGCGACGGCCTGGAAATGATCGATCCGCTGACCCAGGAGGTCATCGCCGGACAGGACGACGCGGTGCGACTGAGCCTGCCGGGCTTCGGACACCGATGGATGCACCTGCGGCCGGCCGGTGAACCGATCAGCTGAGCCGCGCACCCGGTGTGGTGGTGCTCCGACCGACCGTGCCGACGGCCCGGATCGCCGTCGACAGGTGACGGCTTCGGATCCCGCAGCGGCCTCCGGAACGACCTCCGGAACGACCTCCGGACCCCGCGCCTGAGCGCTGGGGTCCGGAGATGGTGCTGCGGTCGGTGCTGCTGCGACCGGGTCGTGCTCGCTCCGGTGGTCAGCCGGCGCTGGTGCTGAGCGTGCTCTTGACCTTGCCGCGCATGGCGGACACCGACTCGGTGTTGCCGCCCAGGGCGGTCTGCACCTGCTGCAGGATCTGCTTGACCGAGCCGGCGCACTTGTCCCAGTTGGCCTGTACCGAGGCGTACTGGTCCATCTCGTCGCCGTCCCAGGCGGACTTGACACTGTTGACGAAGCCGCCGAGCTCGTCGAGCGAGCCCTCGAGGCCGGAGACCACGGACTGGACCTCGGCGTGGGCGTTCTGGGCGACGGACTCGTCGTAGGACTGGATCTGTGACATGGGGATCACCCTTCAGGATGTGCCGACCGCACGGCCGGGGAAGTTGAGATGAGACGCTGCCGGTGCCGCCGCGGGGCGTACCGGCGTCCGGGGGAGGATCAGGCGTTGAACTTGGTGGCGGCGAAGTCCGCGCCACCCATGGTCTTGGCAAGGGCTTCGGTCTGCTCGGCGTGGTACGAGTCGTACAGCGACCCGGCGTTGCCGACCCGCGACTTGACGTCGGTCAGTGCCTTGTTCAGGCCGGCCATCGCCTCGTTCCAGGCGTTGGTCAGTTCCTGCCAGCTACCGAACGAGGTGCCCTTCCAGCTGTCCTCCAGCGGCGCGATGGCCTCGATGAAGGCCTTGGCACGCTGGTTCATCTGATCCTCCGAGGTCTGGAGGTTGGAGCCGTGCTGGTTGACGGAGTTGTCACGGACTGCGAATTTCGGACCCATCTTCAGTCACACCCTTTTCTGTCGGGGAATCTCGCGGTACGAGTACCTCCCGCACCTGCTGATACCGACGCTAGCGCTGCGGGAGCGGTTCCCGCAGCCCACCGAGATGGGGAGGAGTCCCCATCAGGTTCGCGGATCCGACGCCAATTTCTGCGTCCGGACCTGCAAGAACAAGTTCACGCGAGCGCTCAGCAGTCCGGGCCACGGCTGCCGCCAGGTCCAGTCCGGTGGTGACGGTGCGCCGGGAGATCCGGCCGACCGAGCGTCGACGCAGACCCTGGTCGCGGCCCAGCAGCAGGACCGGATGACCGGGGTCGGTCCACCGTGGTCGCCGCAACCCCCGCTGCACCACCACGCCGATCAGCGGCCGGTCCAGGTTCCCGCCGGGCGCGGTCGCCGCCCACAGCCGGAGCGCATGCAGCCGGGCGTCGACGTCACCGTCGCCACGGACCACGCCGATCAGCTGATCGGCGTGTCGCAACGCCGCGTGCAGCACCGGCGCCGTCGGACCTGCCGGGGTGTCGACGATGACCAGATCGGATCGGAAGGCGAGCCTGGCAATCGCCCGCTCGAGGTCCTGGGGAGGAAAGCCTGCTGACAGCCGGCCCGCCGGCAGCGACAACACCGGCACCACGGCGCCGGGAGTCAGTGCCGAACGGATTCGCGCCCTGCGCACGACGTCCTGCGCCTTGGCGGCGAGGACAGAGGTCTGACCGCGGTCCCGGGACGTGGCGGTGGGGCGTGCCGAGTCGTCGACGAGCGCCGCGAGTCGCCCCTGGGCAACGTCACCGGCGAGCACAGAGGTGACCGACCGGCCGGCGGTGTCGCGGACTCCGGCGACGCCGTTGACCGGATCGCGCCGCGCACCCGGGGCTGCAACCGCGTCCAGCACGGTGATCCGGCGGTCCGACCAACCGGAGACCACGAGTGCGAGCAGCGCAGCGACAGAGGTCCGTCCTTCACCGGGGGTCAACCCGACGACGGCGACGGTCGTCGGCACCGGGCGGGTCGCGGCGAGTGCGGCGCGGGCGGACTCGAAAGCGGCCAGTTCCTCGGTCAACGACGGTCTGATGGCCGCGGCGACCGCTGCGCGCATCCGTCCGAACTCCATGTCCACCGCCGTCCCTCCCACCGCTGATCGGAGCCGATCGGCTCCCGGACCAGACTGTCGCACGTCCGGCGAACGGCCATGGGGAGTTGTCCCCAATTGACCCGATCCACCGTGGAACGAGACCGGACTGCCCCTAGTCTGAACCTCGACAGACTTCGTGGCGGACGCCCCCGCAGGGTTCGCTCCGCAGTTCGGGTTCGTGACCAGGCCCGATCCACCCAGCTCGATTCACCGGCTCATCACGAGTGGAGGACGTTTCCATGGGAACCCCCAACGCCCAGTATCCGCACGAGACCTTGACGCAGATCGGCAGCAAGCTGACCGGCATCCACCAGACGTTGGATTCGGACGACAAGGGCGCCAAGAGCGTCGACGGACTCTCCGGCGACCAGAACGAGATCAACGACAAGATCGGCGATTTCCGCGACGAGTGGGACGCCAGCATCAAGAAGTTGAAGGAGAACATCGGGAGCCTCGGCACCCTCTCCGGCAACATCGGCACCATGGTCGCGGGCTTCGACTCCGATCTGGCCAAGGGCCTGAAGCCCAGCGGTGGTTCCGGCAGCGGCGGCGGCGGCAACACGCCCGCATGACGCTGCTCAGCGAGCTCACGGACCGCCTCGAGCTCAACCCGGACGCGACCTACCCACCGTTCCCGGTGTACCTGGCCGTCCCGACCACGTGGACCCTGCTGGACACCAACCCGGCCACCTGGCAGCGCTCCGCGGAACGCATGGTGGACGAGACGTTCCACGGTTCCCGGGTGACGGGCAAGGAACGCCGGCAGATCATCGGGTTCTTCGGGCAGTTGGTCGAGCAGTGCCAGCAGGCGGGATCGGCACTGAGCATCCTGCAGGTCGGACGGCTGCGCGAAGGCGTCGCCGCCAGCCTGGGCGTGCACATCGCCTTCGTCGACGAGCAGACCGAGAGCACCGTCGGGCGGATCCGGGATTCGCTGCCCCGCACGGGAACCGTCGTCGAGCTCGACTCAGGAGTGGGTCCGGCATTGCAACGCTCCGAACGCACCACCTTCATGCCTCCGGGCAGCGGCGAGCTGGTGTCGATGACCAGCATCCAGATCTTCGCCCCGATCCAGGGCACCAGCTGGACCGTCGTGCTGGCCACCGCCAGTGCGCACCCGGAACTCACCGAACCGGTGACGTTGCTGCTCCAGAACATGGCGGTGTCGCTGCGGCTCACCGAGGACCCCGACGACGACACCGACGACGACACCGAAACCGAGGTGGCCGAGCAGTTCGAGCAGGCGCCCTCGGTGCGCGGGCCGGGGATCGAGCGCGGGTTCAGCACGTTGGTCCGCAAGAAGATCGGACCGGACACCGCGGAGCCGGGAGCCGCCGACCGGGACACCACCGACGCCGGCGATTCGCCCGACGGGGACCCGACAGACGACCCGGCAGGCAGGACCGCACCGTGAGCGACCCCCGCCCGAAGATCATCCTGCAAGCCCACGCCACCCGCAGCGCGGTCGCCCTTGCGCTGTTGCTGCACGGCCACGACCGGTCGCCGCGAGAGGCGAAGAAGCCGATGTCCGCACTGATCGCCGGGCTGGTGCTGGCCGTGGTCATCGTGGTCGGTTTCTACGTGGCGTCGCGACTGGGTTCGCTGCCGAAGAAGTAGCGGTTCGATTCTCACGACCTTCCGGACCGATCTCCCGGGCGTCAACACGGTACGCAACAATTGTTGTGCCGCAACGGTTCCGGCGCTCGTGAGGAGCTGGTCGGGCTCGTTCGTGTGACGGATGCCATGTGCCGGAACGCATGTCGGACATCGGTCGTCACACCGCAGAACAGTCGACAACCATCTGGAGGTCCCCATGAAGCTCTGCCACACACTCACCGCTCTGGTCGCCGGTGCCGCTTTCGCACTCACCGCGTGCGGCAACGACTCCACTCCCGCAGCCGGTGTCCCCGCAGCCGGTGTCCCCGCCGCTGCGGGCGCCAGCTCCGTGGCCGCGGGCAGCGCGACCACCGAGGCCCCTGACTCCGAACCGGCCGGTTCCGACACGACCGGTTCTGACACGACCGGTTCTGACACGACCAGTTCTGACACGACCGATGCCCCCGACACCGATTCCGGTGACGCGCCCCAGGCCGGCCCCGGCGGGGCGTGTGCCGGGCTCATCACGCTGACGAACGACTTCACCGAGAAGATCCTCACCAAGGCCACCAGCGGCGGCGTCACCCAGGCCGATGTCGACGCGGTGTTCTCCGACCAGGCGCTGGCCTCGATCCCCGAGGACCTGAAGGCCGACGTCGAGAAGCTCAAGGAACTGTCGCAGCAACTGGTCGGCAAGAGCGCCGCCGACTCGGTCTCGGCGCTCCAGGAGATCAGCACCGTCTACCAGGGTCTGGCCACCAAGGTCACCGGCGGATCCTGCAGCTGACCGCACGCTCGGCCTGCAGCTGGTTCATGCCACTGTGCGCTTCGTCCCCGTCGCAGCGGGTATCGACTGGAGTGTGGACGTACTCGATGACATCTGGCTCCCCGGGGTCGGCCTGGTCGTCTGCGGAACCGCAGTCGGCGAATGCGCGGTGGAGCGTGGCCACCATTACGCCCAGCGCGGCAACGGATTCTGGCGCCTGCTGCACGACAGTGGATTGACGCCTCGAGTGCTGGCCGCGGACGAGGAGTCGCTGCTGCCCGACCACGGCATCGGGCTGGTCGACCTCGTCAAGGATCCGACGCTGCGTTCCGGCTTCGACGTGGCGCGACTGGAATGCGTCGTGCGCCAGGCAGTTCCGCAGTGGATCGCGTTCAACGGGCGAGTGGGCGCCGACGCCGTCGCGCTGACCGTCGGTGCACCACGACCGCTGCTGGGCGCCCAGGACTGGATGTTCGCCGGCTCACGGGTGTTCGTGCTGCCGAGCAGCAGCGGCGCGAACCAACGCAAGGACCACGGTGGACGACCCCAGCGGCTGGACTGGTGGTCCGAACTCGCCGGCGCCGTACGTGCGAGACCCCACCGGCCGGACCGACCACCGACACCGGCGCTCAGGACTCCGGCGCGTCCAGCAGCACGACCGACTTGAGTGCTGTCGGGTCGGTGCGGGCCGCCAGCAGAGCGTCCTCGGCCCGAGCGAGCGGGAAGCTGTGGCTGACGATCGGGTCGACCTGCACCGCACCGGACGCGATGAGCTGCAACGCATCCGGGTAGGTGTTCGCATACCGGAACGTCCCCGTCACCCAGATCTCACGGCTCTGGATCTGCGAGACCGGCAGCAGTACCTCGTCCTGCCCCATCCCGATCAGCACGACCCGACCGGCGCGATCCACCCGCGGGAACGCCGCCTGCAGCGCGCGCGCCGATCCCGAGCACTCCAGCAGTACGTCGACCATCCCAGCGTCGGCGTCCTCCGGTCGCACCACCTCCAGCCCCAGTGCTGCAGCGACAGCCAGCCGGTGCTCGGACAGGTCGGTGACAGCGATGGATGCGGCCCCGAAGGCGCGGGCGGCCTGCGCCGCGAACAGCCCCACGGGACCGGCGCCGATCACCAGCACCCGGTCGCCGACAGTGACGGCGGCCTTGCGGCAGGCCCAGATCCCGACCGACACCGGTTCTGCCATCGCCGCCTGGGTGTCGGTCAGACCGACCGGGACCGGGTGGGCGAAAGCAGCGTCGAGCGCGACGTACTCCGCCAGGGAGCCGTGCACCGGCGGGGTCGCGAAGAAGACGACGTCCGGGCACAGGTTGTAGCGGCCGGCGCGACAGTGGACGCAGTGACCGCACGGGACGCCCGGCTCCAGGGCCACCCGCTGCCCGATCCGGGCGGGATCGACCCCGGACCCGACCGCTGTGATCCGTCCGGCCGATTCGTGGCCCAACACCATGGGCGCCTCGACGACGAAGTCGCCGATCCTGCCGTGGTCGTAGTAGTGCACGTCGGATCCACAGATGCCGACGGCGGCAACCCTGACCAGCACCTGCCCGGCGCCGGGCTCGGGCATCGGGCGGTCCTCGATCCGCAGATCGCCTGGACCGTGCAGCACCGCACTCGCATTGCTCATCGTTCTCCTGCTCTCGCTGGGCCGGGGGCAGTCGCCTCCGGGGTGCTGCTCAGGCCCTGATGACCTCTGGCCCCACAGCGCTGTACTTGGCCGCGTCAACCGTCCGCAAGCCCCGATCGGTCACCAGCACGTGGAAGTCGCTCACGTCGGCGAACCGGGCAAAGCTGTCGACCCCGAACTTGGAGTGCACGCCGACGAACACCCTGCGCCGCGCGCGACCCAGCGCCCGGGACTTCACTGCTGACACTTCGGGATCCGGAGTGGTGAGCCCGCGCTCCGGTGAGATCCCGTTGGTCCCCAGGATCGCCAGGTCCAACACCAGATCGGCCAGCATGTCGCCCGACCACGGACCGGCGGTGCTCAACGTCCGACCCCGCACGGCGCCGCCGAGCACGATCACCGTATGGCCCTCGGCGGCGGCCAGGGTGCCGGCGATCGGGATGGACGTCGTGATCACCGTCAGCGGTCGATCGAGGGTCACCAGCCGCTGCGCCACCAGCAGGGGGGTGAACCCGTCGTCCAGGAACAACGATTCCGCACCCCCGAGCTGCTCGATCGCAGCATCCGCGATCCGGTGCTTCTCGGCGACCAGCTGGGTGGACCGGAACGCCAGGCTGGTCTCGAAGCCCGCCCCGGACAGCGCATAAGCAGAGCCGTGGATGCGCCGGACCAGACCCTGCGCCTCCAGCGCCGTCAGATCGCGACGAACCGTCTCCGGCGCGACACCGAGGCGCTCGGCCAGGTCGGTGACCTCGATGTGCCCCTCCGCGCGTGTGGCCAGCACGATGCTGCGCCGGCGCTCGGAGTTGACCACTCGACTCATCCCCGACCACCCCCAAGCGTGGCCGACGAGCGCGCCCTTCGCGCAGGGAGCTCGAAAAGGCGACCGTTCATCAACCCAGCATCGATCCGGTGGGCCTTCCGGACAAGCCCGCCGGCAGCTGCTTGCGACCCGTTTGCTGCCCGTTTCGCCCGCAAGCAGACACCACGCTGCCTGGGGGTCTCATCTGGTCAGCTGGTCGACCGCGGCATCGAACACCCTCGGCAGCCTGGCTGCGGTGCCGACCAACCGTCGACGCACCGCTGCCTGCCTGCTCGCCGCGAGCAACGACCCGGTGATCCAACGGTAGCGGCGGGTGACCTGCTGCCAGGCCTGTTCGTAGTCCGCGGGGCGCCCGGCCACCAAGCACTGCACCAGCCGTAGTGACGCGCGGGCCGCGATGTCGATGCCCTCCCCGGTGAGCGCGTCGACGTACCCGGCCGCATCGCCCACCAACAGCACCCGGCCGGACACCCGTCCTTTCACTCGTTGCCGCAGCGGGCCCGCTCCACGGACGTCGTCCGCGTTCGCCCCGGCCAACCGGTCGACCAGCGCCGGGAACGCGGTGAGGTGCTCGTCGAAGGACGCCCGCCGACCGCTCAACACCGCGATCGACACCTCGTCGTCCCCCACCGGGGTCACGTACACCTCTGCCCCGGTGGCCCAGTGGACCTCGACCAGATCCGTCCAGGGAGCCACCGCCACATGTCGACGCAGGCCCCACCGCGGTGGGCCGCTGACCGGCAGCTGCAGACCGAGGCGCTGCCGGATCGGGGAATGCAACCCGTCGGCAGCGACCAGATGGTCCGCGGTGACTGCGCTCGTCCCGGACGCGGTGTGCAGGGTCGAGGTGACCGAGCCGGCACCCTGCCGGACGTCACCGATGCGGCCGGTCACCCGCTGGATCCCGCGTTCGGCGGCGAGCCTGGCGAGCGCACCCTGCAGGACATCGCGTCGGACCCCGCGTCCCGGTCCGCCGCGGAAGTGCGCCTCGGCGTGCACATCGCCGTCCAGATAGCGGATTCCGCGGAACTCACGGCCAGGGACGTCCTGTTCGAGATCGAGTCCCAACGCCTCGAGGGAGCGCAGCGCCCCCGGCATCAGTCCCTCTCCGCACGCCTTGTCGATCGGTCCGGTGCGGGGGTCGACGACCAGCACGTCGAGCCCTGCCGCCCGTGCGTGCAGCGCCGTCATCAGACCGGCCGGTCCAGCTCCGGCAACCACCAGGTCGGTCATCCCGTCACCGTGGCCAGCGCCGCGTTCTCCGCCCGGATGCGCACCGTGAGGACGGCAGCGTTCAGGATCGTGAAGCCCGCCGCAGTGATCCAGGCCGAATGCACCAACGGAAGAGCGGCACCCTCCATCACGACCGCGACGTAGTTCGGGTGCCGCAGCAATCGGTAGGGGCCGGAGCGGACCAGTGGGACGGTCGGTGCGACGACGATCCGGGTGTTCCACTGCCGACCGAGGGTGTTGATGCACCACCAACGCAGCGTCTGGGACGCCAGCACCAGCACGAACATCGACCAGCCGAGGACAGGCAGGAAGGGTCGATCGGCGACGAGCACCTCGACGACGCAGCCGACCAGCAGACCGACGTGCAGCACCACCATGGCCGGATAGTGGCCGCGGCCGGACTCGCGGCCGCCGCGGGCGCGACTCCAGGCCAGGTTGCGGGTGCTCACCACCAGTTCGGCGACCCGCTCCAGTCCGACGACGACGACGAGCAGCAGGTAGGCGGTCACCACTGCAGCAGAACCAACTCGGAGCAGAATCCTGGCCCCAGGGCCATCATCACACCGATCTCCCCGGGCGCCGGCCGTCGTTCTCGTTCGATGTCCGCCAGCACGTGGAGCACCGATGCCGACGACAGATTCCCGACCCTGGCCAGCGAATCCCACGTCGGCTGCAGGGCATCGTCCGGGAGATCCAAGGTCGTCTCGATGGCGCTGATCACCTTCGGACCGCCGGGATGGGAGACCCAGGCGGACACGTCGTCGACGGTGAAGCCGTTGTCCGCCAAGAACTCCCGGACATCGGGGCCGAGGTACTTCTCGACCAGTTCGGGGACGCCGGCGTCCAGCACGATCTTGAGTCCGGACGGAATGACGTCCCAGCCCATCGTGCGCATCGTGTCCGGATAGAGATGGCTGCGGGAGGAGATCACCCGCGGGCCGCCCGCTCCCATGGCGGCGGCGCGCTCGGCACCGACCGCGACCACCGCGGCAGCGCCGTCGCCGAACAGCCCGGACGCCACCGCGTTGGCCATCGACGGGTCGTCGCGCTGGACCGTCAGCGAACAGAGCTCGACCGACAGCAACACCGCGACCTGGTCCGGGTGCCCGGTCAGATGGTCGTGCAGACGCGCCACCCCGGCGGCGCCGGCGACGCAGCCGAGTCCGAACAGCGGGATCCGAACCACGTCCGACCGCAGGCCGAGTCGGCCGGCGATGCGGGCCTCGATGGACGGCACCGCCACCCCGGTGATCGTCGTCGAGATGATCAGATCGACCTCGCCGGGTGCGATGCCCGCCACGGCCAGCGCGCCCTTCACCGCCTGCTCCCCCAGCTCGGACGCCACCTCGATCCACACCTCGTTGGCGGACCGCACGTCGGCGAGACCGGCGTAGGCCTCGATCGGACGGGCGAGATGGCGGAATTGCACCCCGGCGTTCCCGTGCACCCGCTCCAGGACCCCGCGCCGGGTCGGGTCGGGGAGGCACAACTCGGCGAAGGCGGCCGTCAGCTCGGCCTGCGGATACCGGTGAGGAGGGACCACACCGTGCACGGCGACGAGGGTGGTCATGCCCTCACCGTACGGCCGCGGCTCAGGGGCTGGAGTCGGCAGTGCTGGGGGGTGGACACGCTCGGCGGTACCCGCGGGGAGGTGCCCCCTAACATCGAGGGATGAGCCGGGTGCGCGGTCTGGTGCTGGCCTGTCACCCGTTGCCGACACTCGCGGTGACGGTGATGGCCGGTTTCCTGGCGGCAGCCGTGGGTCTGCCGGTGGGCACCGTCCTGCTCGTCGTGGGCGCAGTGCTCACCGGGCAGCTGTCGATCGGCTGGCACAACGACCTGCTGGACGGCGAACGCGACCGGCTGGCGCGACGAACCGACAAGCCGGTCGCCACCGGGGGCGTGGACGTCCGGACCATCCGGGTCGCGACCGCTGCCGCGCTCGTCCTGACGATCGTGCTGTCGGTACTGCTCGGGTTCCCGGCCGGCGCTGCCGCGCTGCTGATCGTGGTGTGCGGCTGGGGTTACAACCTGGGCCTGCGGGCGACTGCGCTGTCCTTCGTCCCCTATGTGATCGCCTTCGGCGTTCTGCCCGCGGTGCCCACGCTGGCCCTGCCGGATGCGCCGTGGCCGTTCTGGTGGGCCATGACCGCCGGCGCCGCCCTGGGCGTTGCAGCCCATCTGCTCAACGTGCTGCCGGACCTGGACGACGACCTGCGCAACGGGATCCGCGGACTTCCGCACCGGATCGGGGTCCGCGGCAGCGTGGCGGCGGCGATGCTGCTGGTGCTGGTCGCTGCTGCTGCTCTGCTCTTCGGGCCGGCGGGGCCGGTCTCCTGGTGGCGCTGGGCAGCGTTCGGTGTGCTCGTCGTGGCGGGGGTGTGGGTGCTGGCGCGGTCGGCCGCGACGCCGGGGCGGGCGCTGTTCCGGGTGCTGGCAGCCTCAGCGGCGCTGGACGTGCTGCTGCTGGCCGTCTCCGGGACGACGATCGTCCGCGGCTGACGGCCCGCTGCAGGCCCTACGTCGAAATGGCGTTGTCGATGACAACGGCAGCGATGTTCCGGTCGTCACCGAGTACGGAGACTCCCTCGCCGGCAAGGTCATCGTCGACATCAGCAACCCGTTCAACGCGACGGTCGACGGCCTTGCCCACAGCGGCGAGACCTCGATCGCACGGGAGGCCGCCACGGTGGCACCGGCCGGCGCCCGAGTGGTGAAGGCGTTCAACACGATCTTCCGGGGCAACCTGGAGAAGGGCAGGCCCAGCGTCTTCTTCGCCGGTGACGATCCGCAGGCCAAGGCGGACGTGGGGGCCTTCATCACGAGCCTCGGCCTGCACCCGCTGGATGTCGGCGGACTGAAGGTGGCGCACTGGCTGGAGGGGATGGGCCTCGTCACGATGGGGCTCGCCGGCAACGGGGTCGGTCACTGGGACTTCGCCCTCGGCGTCGATGAGTTCACCGACTGAGGCGCCGTCCGCGATCCGGTCCGGACGCACCTCCGGCCCGCACCGATGTTCTGGTGCGGGCCGGAAGTGGTTGTCGAGCAGTCGATCTCAGAGAGTGGCTGCGACCGGATCCCAGCCGTCGGGGAGCAGCTCGCTGCGCGGAGCGGTGCTGGCCAGCGGGACGTAGGCCTTCTCGTCGGCGGACCGGATCGCTGCTTCCATCAGCTCGGTCACGTGCCTGGCTCGCTCACCGGTCGCCCGGTGCGGCGCACCCGCACGGATCGAGCGGGCCATGTCGAGCACACCCATGCCGCGGCCGTCGGACGGTCCGACCAGCGGGATGGACTCCCACTCGTCGTCACCGGTCCGGCAGATGCGCAGGTCGCCGTCGAAGTTGTTCGGGTCCGGGATCGACAGTGTTGCCTCGGTGCCGGTGATCTCGACGAAGCCGGCGCGCGTCCGGGGGGACTCGAAGCTGAAGATGCTCTGCGAGGCACCACCTTCGGCGAAATCTGCCTGCAGTCCGACGTGCGTCGGCACGCCGACCTCGAACACCGCCCCGGCCTTCGGGCCGCTGCCGATCACCCTGGTCGCCCTGGCCTTGCGGGACATGGCGAGCACACCGGCGGCCGGGCCGAACACCTCGACCAACGTCGTCAGGTAGTACGGCCCCATGTCGAACAGCGGGCCGGCGCCGGGCTGGAACAGGAACTCCGGCGCCGGGTGCCACGACTCCGGACCAGGCGTCTGGAACAACGTCAGCCCGGTCTGCGGGACGCCGATGTCGCCACGTTCGATGACCCGACGGGCGGTCTGGACTCCGGCGCCGAGCACAGTGTCCGGCGCGCAGCCCAGTCGGAGACCTGCCTCCTCGGCCGCGTCCACCAGGGTGGAGGCGTCGACGCTGTTCATCGCGAGCGGCTTCTCGGTCCAGACGTGCTTGCCGGAGGCCAGCGCGCGGGAGGAGACCTCGAGATGGGCGGCCGGGATCGTCAGGTTGATGATGATCTCGACGTCCGGGTGCTCGAACGCGAGGTCCGGGGCGCCCGTCAGCTCGATGCCGAATTCCTCACCCTTCGCAGCCGCGACCTCGGGCAACAGGTCGGTGAGGCAGACGACGTTGATGTCCGGGAACCGGGTCAGGTTCGAAAGGTACGCAGCGCTGATGACGCCGGTACCGACCAGCGCGACGCCGACCGGGCCAGCGCGGTTCTCCGATCCCATCAGCCGGTCGCCGCTTCCAGCCAGCGCAGCGAGTTGGTGACACCGTCGAAGATGTCGCCGCCGTAGACGTCGAACTCGACGATCGCCAGGTCCAGCCACGGCGCGGCCGCGAGGGCTGCGCGCAGCGGGACGTCACCGGTACCGGCCGGGATCTGCGCATCGAGCGCGCCGCCGGTCGGACCGTCCTTGACGTGCACCAGCTGCACCCGCTCGCCGAGCCGCTCGAGCAGGCCGACCGGATCGACGCCGCCGACCCAGGCCCAGTACAGGTCGAGCTCGAGCACCACCTCGGGGTCCAGGTGCCGGGCCAGGAACTCCAGCGCCGGGACGCCGTCGTACTTCGTCGCCAGCTCCCAGTTGTGGTTGTGGTAGCCGACGCGCAGACCGCGCTGGGCGGCGACCTTGGCCGCGGCGTTCAGCGACTCGGCGATCCGCACCGCGTCCTCCGCGGTGGCCCACTTGTCGTCCCGCACCATCGGCTCGATGACCGTGGTGACCCCGACGATCTCGGCCGCGTCGAAGGCGGCCGTGATGTCCTGGCCGACCAGGTGGGCGTGTCCGCTCGGGGCGACGAGACCGGCCGCCTTCAGCGCCTGCGCGTAACGCTGGGCCTTGTCGGTGGCGTCGGTCTCCTCGACCGCGGCCGGCGCGTCGCCGCTGTCCACTACGTCGACGGTGCCGACGAAGTCGAACGCCTCCACCGCGGTGAAGCCGATGTCGGCCAGCCGCTGGAGGGTGCCTCCGAAGTCTGCGGCGAGCGGTTCACGGACGGTGTACAGCTGGACAGAGGTCTGCATCGACTCTCCAGAGTGTGGTGGTTTCGGGTTCCGCCCCATCATCCCCCGCGCTCTTCTGTACCGGTAGTCCACCCCTGCGGGCGCCGCCGACCGGAGCCCTGGAACACGTAACCGTGCCGAACCGGTGAGCCCGACATCGGGATCCTCGCGGTCCATCCCGACGACGAGCGTCACCGGTCAGATGCGGATCCGCTGCCACGCAGCGATCGTTGCTCCGTCGCCGGCCAGGGCCACGTCCGCGGGACGGTTCCACAGCCACCGGTACAGCTCCGATGACGTCCCTGTCACCGACGCGGTAGCTGAGGACGAGTCCTCCGACCGGAGTGCCGTCGTCACCGGGCCACCGAAGGTGACCAGCCAGGACGGCCCGTCGATGCAGCGCAGCGCGAGGACGCCGGGGTCTGCAGAGGCGAACTGAGGTTCGCGGGCGAACCCGTCGGCCAGTTCGGCGATCCCGTCCTGGGCGAGAGCCACGTCGAACGCGTCGACCCCAAGGGTGCCCATCGCAGCCTGGACGTCCGCGCGACGGATGGCGGTCTCGTGCGCCTGTCTGCGCGCCCAGAAGTGTCGGGCGCTCGGCGACGGCATCAGGGTGAACGCCGAGAGGTCGTCATCCGCGTCCCGCAGCGCGGCGACCAGCATCGAGTGGCCGGCCTCGAACCAGCTGCTCAGACCCGCGTCGTCGATCGGCGCGTGAAAGGCCCTGCTACCGCCGGTCTCGTTGGTCGCCAACCCGCGGACGACGATGTCGGTCGCCCATCGATGTACGGCACCGGTGTGCAGGACGACGGTGCGCAGATCCCAGTCGGTCCCGGGAACGGCGGCGCCCCGATCCGCTGTCGCGAGCTCGGCGATCAGGCGATGACCCTCGGACTCGAGCTGATTCACCAGGTGAGCACATTCCATACCGGAATCGTCCCACCCGACCGGCGACCCTCCGCGCTCGCGCATCGCGTCGGCGCTGATACGCCGAACGGAGCCCGGGAACACGCATTCCTGCCGATCGGATACCGGCGGGTCAGAGCCGTCCCGCACCCAGCACCCGCAGGGCGTCCATCATCCGGTCGTAGTGCTCGGGGCCGAGTTCGGCGCGCAGCCGCGACTCGGCATCGGCGATGAGCGAGTCGATCCGTCGACCGAGTTCCTCTCCGCGGGCGGTCCGACGGACCAACCGCACCCGGGCGTCCGCCGGGTCACGGGCGCTCTCGACCCACCCGCCCTGCTGCAGGACGTCCACCAGCTGACCCAGCGCCTGCTTCGTCGTCGCAGCCCGTGCGGCCAGGTCCGAGATCCGCAGGCCGCCCGGTGGGATCAGCTGCAGCAACCGGGCCTGACGCCCGCGCAGCGGCAGCTCCTTGCTCCCGGCCGACTCCCGCATCTCGTCGGCCAGCCGTCGTTGGGTCGCCTCCAACCACCGGAACAGGTGGTCGGGCAGATCGTCGACCGGACCGGCCGTCGGATTGGCCTTGCGCAAGATCACAAGGCAACCTTACTATCTCTCCAGATGATCAAGTAGCTTTACCATCCACCGGAGAATCCCATGACAGCACCCGTTCTCGATGCACCGAGGTGGCGGCAGGGCGCTGCGCAGTGCCTGGGAATGCTGACGGTCGACGTCGACGTCCGGGTCGAGCCGTTCGACTACGCATCCGGCTCACCGGCGACAGCAGGTCTCTGGAAGGTGACCGCCTCGTCCGCTGAGGGGACGCCCGTGCAGGTCTTCGCGAAGCTGCTCCGTCATCCACGCCTGTGGCCACGGCTGACGGACCTGCCGCCGCCGGCCAGGGACCAGTTCGTCCGCGAGTTCCCCTGGACCTTCGAGTACGACCTGCACCTGTCCGGCATCGCAGCGGCCATGCCCGACGGGCTGCGCACCGCCGAGCTGTACCGAGCGGACCGGCTCGACGACGACCATCTGCTGCTCTGGTGGGAGTTCGTCGTCCCCCGCGAGACCGGTTGGCAGGACACGGATCTGGTGCGGGCCGCCCGCCTGCTCGGATCCATGGCCGCGCGTCGCCGGGAGGGCGCCGAGGTCAACCGCGGACTGCCCCCGAGCTGCCTCCTCCCCCGCGGGTTCGCCCTGCGAATGCTGGCCCAGTACCAGGTGCTCGGCGTGGTCGCACCGCGACTGCACGACCCTGCTCTCTGGCGGACGCCCGCACTCGCCGCAGCCCTCGAAGTCCTCGCCGATCCCGATCTGCCGGCAGACATGGTCGACCTCGCCGAGCGGGTCCCGCGCCTGCTGGACCTGATGGACGGTCTTCCGCAGACCTACCACCACGGCGACGCCAGCCCGCAGAATCTGTTGCTGGACAGCAGCTCCGACGAGATCATCGTCATCGACTGGGGCATGGGCACATTGCAGGCAGTGGGTTTCGATCTGGGTCAGCTGCTGGTCGGTCTGATGCACGCCGGGCAGCAGGACCCGGATGATGCTGCTCGCCTGGCAGCACCGTTGGTCGACGCCTACACCGCCGGTCTGGCGGAGGGCGGACTGTCGACCGATGCAGCGACGGTCCGGACCGGATTCCTGGCAGCACTCGCCTGCCGCTCGGCGCTCACCGCCCTCCCGCTGGATCGGCTCGACGAGCCGGACACCCCCGAACTCCGCGCGCACCTGAACGACCGGCTGCGGCTGACGCGGGCCATGCTCGACCTCATTCGAGACGGACTGCCGGCCGCCGATTGATGAAGGCCGCGGCGAATCAGTTCGGCGCGAAAACGCCGAACGGGGCTCTGGAACACGCAATCGTGCCGAACGGATGACGTGCGAGGACGGATCTTGATGAGCGTCCCGGCACCCGCTCGATCAGCGTCAGGGTGAACGCGCGCGGAGGGCTCAGGCGAGCCAGCGCTGGACGGCGCCGATGACGTCGAACACCAGCAGCAGCCCGGGCAGCAGGGCGAGCACGGCGAGGAACTCGATCGCCTCGTAGAAGCGGCGCAGCCGGGCCTTCGGCACCTCAGCCAGTGTGCTCAGCCCGGTGGCGAGCAACAGCACAGCGATCAGCACCAGCACGCCCAGGGTGATGCCGGAGGCGGTCTTCACGTCGGTCACGCCGAACCAGGCCGGGATCCGGAGACCGATGGCGACCCCGGCGAGCACCGGCACCGCGAGCATCGGGACCACCTGGCGCACCCGGGAGTACATCCGGCTGCGCAGCGCGAACACCAGCGCCCCGAGCATGCCGACACCCGGGATCGCCCAGCCGGACTTGAGACCGATGACAGGAGCGGTGATCAGCAGCACCACCGCCGCGGACACTGCGACCGAGACCGCCCACACCATGCCGGTGGCAATCGCACCGCCCCGCTGCACTGCGCCGACCACCGCCGTCCGCGGCACCTTCTCGCCGCGCTCGTCAGCCACCAGCAGATTCACCAGACCGGCTCCGCCGAGCGCGAACTGACCGGCCAGACCGGCAACGATCACACCCAGCACGACCATCAGGCCTGCGGTTCGGTAGCCCTGCAGCTCGGTCGCCGTCATCACCCAGGTGACGACCGAGAACAGCAGGGCGGTGATGCCTCCTGCGGTGGCGACCGGCAGCCGCCGCACCAGACCGGCACCGAGCACCCCGATCGAGGCTGCCACCGGCAACAACGCCGTCGCACTCGCACTCGCTCCCGACTGCAGTGCCAACAGGCCGAGCACGGCGGCGGGCACGGCCGCCATCGCTGCGAGCGTCGCGCCGAGCCCGGTCATGGTCGCGCCGATCCCCAGGGCGCCGATCAGCGCGAGCGCCGGAGCCACCCAGTCGATCGGCGACGGAGCCACCACCCCGAGGCCGCACGCCCCGAGCAGCACGACAGCCAGCAGGCCGGCGATGCCGGATCGTCGATCGCCCGCCCGGAAGGCCGATTCCTGCGCCACCAGGTCGCCGGCGGTCTGCTCGACGTCGTCGACGAACGGCGGCAGCGCCGCCTCCTGCGCCTCGGTCAGGTGCAGCACCATGCCGTCGAGCACGCCGGTCTCGTCCAATGATGCCGAGCGCGGGATGACGCCCAGCTCTGGCGTCGAGAGCACCCACCGACGCGGGGTCGAGGAGGTGGGGACGGACAGCAAACGCAGCACCATGGGCAGCTGCTCGCCCAAGGGGGCGGCGGCCGGCAGGGAGACGTCCACCTGACGGTCGGCGGCAGCAATCGTCACCCTGGTGAAGCGGGTCGCCATCAGCGGTCTCTCCACATGGTCGGTAGGAACGGGCCGGCCGTCAGGAGCACCGGGGGGTGGAGCATCCGGTCGCCTGTCGGGCTTCGGCGAAACGACGGTGGCGCCGCCGGGCCGACCGTAGTCTAGGCATGTCTGGACGCCCGGAACCGGCGTTTGCGCCGCATGCTCGGAGCGTCGCCCGCACCCGCGGCCGTCGGGCGACCGACGACGGAGCAGGCCGGCTTCGCCGCGGACGTCGGCGGAACAGGACAGGACGAGGAGGCTCCGTGACGCAGCGACTCGTCCACCGACCGGCGCGCAGCAGGCCGCCCGAGCCCGACCTCCGGCCGATCGAGCTGATCCCGCCGCCTCGACTGCCGGACGCCGGCGCCGGCATCCAGGGCGTCATGCAGATGCTGATGCCGATCATGGGCGGCATGGGGTCGTTGGTGATGATCCTGGCCAACCGGAACCCGATCATGCTGATCGCCGGCGGCATCATGCTGGTCGTCACCGTCGTCGGCGGCATCGTCATGTTCATCGCGCAGCGCACCGGCGCTGCCAAGCGCGCGGCAGACATGCGGGCGCGCTATCTCGAGTACCTGGAGCAGGTGCGCGGCAAGGTCTCCGGCTCTGCCGAGGTGCAGCGGGAGATCGCCGAGTACCACCATCCGCGACCGGATCTGCTGCCGGACCTGGCCAGGGACACGTTGCGGCTGTGGGAACGCCGGCCGTCGGACCCCGACTTCCTGATCGTGCGGGTCGGCACCGGTGCTGCGCCGCTCTGGCAGCGGGTCGCCGCTCCCGCCGCGGCAGATCCGCTGGCCGAACCGGACATCGTGACCGCTGCCGGGGTGCACCGGATCGTCGAGCGTGACCGGATGGTCGGCGGGATGCCGGTCTGCCTGCCGATCGCCGGCCGGGTGACGGTGCTCGGCCAGCCGGCCCTCGTCCGCCGGACGATGTCTGCGGCGCTCGCCCAGCTCGTCACCTTCCACGGCGCGGAGGAGGTCAAGGTCTTCGCGCTCACCCCGCGGCACGCCGCACGCTGGGTCGAGTGGCTCAAGTGGATGCCGCACGTGCTGTCCGACGACGAGGTGGACGCCACCGCGCCCCGCCGGCACGTCACCTCCGATCCGCAGGAGCTGATGGAGTGGCTGGCGGCCGAGCTGTCCCGCCGGGTCGCCGAGCTCACCCGCAGCGGCCGGGCACGATCGGCAGCACCGTCGAGCTTCGGTGCGGCGCTGGTGATCGTGGTCGACGGGGTCGGCGGCGGCGCTCCCGACGTGCTCGGCGCCCTGCCTCCGGACATCTCGCCGGCCCGTCTCAACATCCACTGCATCACCCTGGTCGACGACCCCGGCCACGAACCCGAGCGCTGCGACATCCGGCTGACCTGCGGCGACCCTGCGACGGACGGTCCGAGCGGTCCGGACGGCGATGCCCCGGCCGTCAGGGTCGACGACCTGCGGGTGGTGGATCCCGACGACAAGCACGCCGAGCTCCAGCGCCGCGCGGCCGGCGCCAAGGCCGGCGACCTCGACCTCATCGAGGACGCCGTACTGCAGGGCCTCGTCCGGGAGCTCACAGCAGTCCGACTCGTCGAGGAGAGTGCGACGGCGGCGCCGCTGGAGTCGACACTGACCCTGTCCGACCTCACCGGCGTCGAGGATCCCGGACACTTCGACCCGCTCGCCACCTGGACCAGACGGTCGATGCCGGACTTCCTCAACGTGCCCTTCGCCCTCGGCCCGTCCGGGGAGAAGGTGCGGCTGGACCTCAAGGAGAACGCCCTCGGGGGGATGGGCCCGCACGGGCTGTGCGTCGGGGCCACCGGTTCCGGCAAGTCCGAGGTGCTGCGCACGCTGGTGCTCTGTCTGGCGATCAACCATCCGCCCGAGCGGCTCGCGCTGGTGCTCGTCGACTACAAGGGTGGCGCGACCTTCGCCGGCCTCGAGGAGACCCCGCACTGCGCGGCAATGATCTCCAACCTCTCGGACGACGACGGTCTCGTCGATCGGCTGCACGATGCCCTGTTCGGCGAGATGAAGCGTCGGCAGCAGCTGCTCGCGCTGGCCGGCAACGTCCCCAACGTCACCGAGTACAACCGGCGCCGCGACGCCAACATCGCCGAGGGCAACGGCACCGAGCTGGAGCCGCTGCCGAACCTGTTCTGTGTGATCGACGAGTTCGGCGAGCTGCTCAGCGCCAAGCCGGAGTTCATCGAGCTGTTCCTCGCGATCGGCCGGATCGGCCGGTCCATCGGAGTGCACCTGCTGCTGGCCTCCCAACGTCTGGAGGAGGGACGGCTGCGCGGACTGGAGTCGTACCTGAGCTATCGGCTCGGGCTGCGGACGTTCAACCCGCAGGAGTCCCGCGCCGTGCTGGGCGTGCCGGATGCCTATGAGCTGCCGCCCATCCCCGGTTCCGGCTACCTGGCCGTCGACACCACCGTCTTCCAGCGGTTCAAGGCCGGCTACGTCTCGGGTACCTACAAGCCGCCGATCACCGGCGACACCGTGATCGACACCGATCCGATCGTCGCCCCGTTCCCGCTGTTCAACGACACCGCCGCCTTCCTGGCCGCGATGGCACCCGAGGATGCGGTGGTCGAGAAACCGGAGGACAACGACGCGGAGGCGCTGCTGCCGACGGTGCTCGACGTGGCTGTCCGGCAGATGGCCGAGGTCGGCACCCGGACCGCGCAGATCTGGCTGCCACCACTGCCGAAACGGCTGGATCTGGACACACTCGCCGGCGACACGATCGCGGACCCGGTCCGCGGGCTTCGGCTGCCGGTCGGCGGCAACCTGCGGGTGCCGATCGGGATGCTGGACAAGCCGGCCGAGCAGAAGCAGGAGCCGTACCTGGTCGACCTGAGCTCCTCCGGCGGCCATCTGGCCATCATCGGCGCCCCGCAGACCGGCAAGTCGATGCTGCTGCGCACTCTGATCGTCTCGGCCGCGATGACGCACCTGCCGGGCGAGGTGGCCTTCTACTGCCTCGACCTGGGCGGCGGCGCACTCCGACTGCTCGAGGGTCTGCCGCACGTCGCCGGTGTCGCTGCCCGGCTCGACACCGACCGGGTGCGACGCACCGTCGCCGAGGTGGCCACCGCCCTCGCCGAGCGCGAAGAGTTGTTCGCGCGCATGGGGATCGACTCGGTCGAGCAGATGCGCGATCGCTTCCGCACCGGCCGACTCCGCGAGATGGACGTCGCCGACATCTTCCTGGTGATCGACAACTGGCCGGTGCTGCGCGCCGACTTCGAGGACCTCGCCGACCTGGTCCAGGACCTCGCCACCCGGGGCCCCGGGTACGGCATCCACATCATCATGACGATGGGCCGCTGGGCCGACGTCCGGACCGTGCTGCAGGCCGCGATCGGTTCCAAGATCGAACTGCGCATCAACGATCCGATCGACTCCACGATCGGCCGGAAGTTCTCCGCGAACCTGCGCTCCGACACCCCGGGTCGGGCCATCGTCGATCCGGGCCTGCAGGTGCACGTCTGCCTGCCGACGCTCGCGGCCGACCGCGCGCTCGATCCGGCGCTGGCCGGAGAACCGTTGCAGGACAACGGTTTCGGGCTGCCGATGGTCGAAGTCGCGGCAGAGACGGCCGCCGAGCCGGCGGACGAGCGCGCCGCGCTGGCCGATGCCCTCGACCTGCTGGGCGCCGCGCCGGCCGACACCTCGACCACCGACGCGGCACAGCAGGACGGTGCGCAGCCGGACGAGCTGCTGGAGCCGGCGCCCGGCGGCGGCGCACCCGATGGCAGCGGCGCCACCGAACAGCTGATCACCCGGATCGCCGGCGCCTGGACCGGCGAGCGGGTGCCGGTGATCCGGATGGTCCCGACCCTCGTCGACCATGCGGAACTGGTTGCCAGGACCGGGCTGACGAAGGGGGCCATCATCGGCGTCGACGGCACCGAGCTCAAGCCGGTGGCGCTCGACCTGATGGGGCTCGATCAGCACCTGCTGGTGTTCGGTGACGCCGAGTCCGGAAAGACGTCGCTGCTGCGGGCCATCATCACCGACCTGACCAGCAAGTACACCGACGAGGAGATGGTCTTTGCCGTCTTCGACATCCGGCGCACGTTGCTGGACGTCGTGCCGGAGGACTATCTGGGCGCGTACGCCGGGACCGCGCAGCTGGCCGGTGCGACTGCCCAGGGAGTCGCCGCCGAGATCGGCAAGCGACTTCCCCCTGATGACGTCACCGCCGCCCAGCTGCGCTCCCGGTCCTGGTGGAAGGGGCCGGAGATCGTGGTGGTCTGCGACGACTACGACCTGCTCGCCACCGGTGGCCCGAGCCCGTTGTCGCCGTTCGTGGAGTTCCTGCCGCAGGCCAAGGATCTCGGCTTCCACCTGATCATCTGCCGCCGCTCCGGCGGGGCGAGCCGGGCGATGTTCGAGCCGCTGCCGCAACGGATGAAGGAGACCGGGGCGACCGGTCTGCTGCTGTCCGGTGACCGGATGGAGGGGCAGCTCTTCCCGGGCGTCTACCTGAGCCCGCAGCCACCCGGCCGCGGCACCCTCATCCGGCGCGGGCGCAAGCCGCAGCTGATGCAGGTCGCCTACCTGCCCGACCCGGAGGCCTGACCGGGCGGCTGGTCGATGACGAGCGTCGATGGCCCGTGACCCGCGACCGTGACCCTGTCAGCTGTTGGTGATCAACGATTCTCGGTGATCGAGTGAACGGAGAGAGTCGAGATCCCATCAAGACACGGACAACCAGGAGCCTCAACACCCTCGTTGCCAACTGCCCGACCACCGCCGATCGGGGAACGAGCGCGTCGAATCCCGTTGTGTCACCGCCGGTCCGGACGTTCAGCGAACTCGGAGCCACCGTGACGTTCTTCGCTCATCGAGCAAGCGACGAAGGAGCGCGCCGAATGCCGTTGTGTCACCGCCGGTCCGGACGTTCAGCGGACTCGGAGCCACCGTGACGTTCTTCGTTGATCGAGCAAGCGACGAAGGAGCGCGTCGAATGCCGTTGTGTCACCGCCGGTCCGGACGTTCAGCGAACTCGGAGCCACCGTGACGTTCTTCGTTGATCGAGCAAGCGACGAAGGAGCGCGTCGAGATCCCGTTCGTTGATCTGACAGGGTCCCGACTCCTTCGTCCGATGATCGAGCAAGCTGGGCCCCACGTCGCGGGGACGTGGGAGGAACGAGCGCGTCGAGATCCCGTTCGTTGATCCGACAGGGCTCCCGACTGCGAGGGCGAGTGCTCGGTCCATCGCCCGGTTCTACCAGCGAGCCGAGAACGCACACCACCGCATTCTTCCAAGAACCTCCGGGATTGCCGCGCGGTTCTGGGCGCCGGCGGATACGCTCCGCCGGCCAACCAATCGACGGAGGAGTCGTCGCATGTTCGGATGGATCGTTCTGATCGTCGGGACCGCACTCACCGGCGGTGCGGCCCTGCTCGCCTTCGTGCCGCAGTGGTTCCACAACCCACTCCGCCACGAGTCCGAGCACTACCGACCCGGCAACCGGCAGCGCATCCTGCTCGTCGCGGTGGCCGTGGTCCTCGGTTTCAGCACGGTGATGGTGCACGCGACCGTACAGAAGCATGCGGTGTGTGCGGACGCGGTGAAGTTCGCCGGACTCGTCGGGTACCCGGACACCGGCACAGCCGAGGCGGCGGCGACAGCAGCCGGCTACATCTTGCTCATCGTCGACGGTGAAGGCGCCGGTGGTCAGGATTCGGATGGCTCGACGCGCTATGAATTGTTCGCCGGTGGCGCACTGGTCGCGACGTGGAAGGAGTTGGCCGACGCGTCCGGCGTGGCCACCTACTGCGGCCCGCAGGGGACCGACTGATCGAGGCCGCATGGACGTCGTTCTGCGCCTACCTGCCGGACCCAAAGGCCTGACCGGGCGGACTGCCTGACCGGGCGGCCGGCCGGCCGGGAGATCCGGGATGCGAAATCCCACTGCCGTGGTGGTCAGATGCCTCGCTCCGATACCGCACCCTTTTGCTGATCGAGTGCCCTGTGTCTACCTCTAGGTCGTTATGCGGCCTGTTGGTGGGTGAGTTTTTGTAGCCCGCCGTGCTTTGTGGGGTTGTAGGCCTCGTGGTTTTGCCAGCATCGCCAGATGATCGTGGTCCAGGCTCGGGCAAGGATGCGGATGGCGTGTGGGTGGTCGTGGCCGCGGTCGATCGCGCGTTGGTAGACGTCTTTGGCCCAGGGGTTGGCGTGTCGCGATCCGTCGGCGAAGTCGCACAGGGCGTCGCGTAGTTCGCGGTTGCAGGCGAGGCGGAAGCTGACGGTGGTGACTTTCCCGGATTGGCGGGTCGAGGGCACTACGCCGGCGAGCGCAGCCAGGGCATCGGGGGTGGGGAAGCGGCCGCGGGCGTCGCCGATCTCACCGATCAGCCGGGCGGTGCGCAGGGTCTTCACGCGGGGCAGGGACGCGAAGACGTCGGTGTCGGGGTGGGTGGTGAGTTGCTGGGCGAGGTCCGCTTCCAGGGCTGCGATCTGGGTGGTCAGCGCTTGCAGGATCGTGACGTAGGAGCGGGTGATGACCGCGTAGGTGTCGGCTTGCGGTCCGGTGACGCCGCGGGCTGCGTTGACGAGGCGGGTGTGCAGGACCGCCGCGTCGGCGCGGCCGGTGTAGGACATCGTTGCCAGCCAGCGGGTGAGCTTCTTTTCGGTGAGTGTGTCGGCGTCATTCTGGGTGGTGAACGTGGTGAGGAACTGCAGGCTGATCGGTGATGCCAGCTTGCTGAAAAGTCCTGCGGCGCCGGGGAAGACGAGTTGCAGGTGCGCGGCGAGTTGGTTGCACACGGCAATGCGGTGAGCGACTAGGTTGCGGCGGACCCTGACAGTGGTTCGCATCGCGACGGTCGCTGGATTGTCCCGCACGAGGGGGGTGCGGCGGGCCCGGTCGGTGCGGATCGTGTCGGCCAGGACGAACGCGTCGTACCGGTCGTCCTTGTTGCCGGCTGAGCGGTAGCAGGAGCGCAGGTGCTTCACCTGCGACGGCGGGATCACCAGCACTGTCAGTTCGGCCTGCAGCAAAGCGTCCACGACTGGTCCGTCGCCCCGTTCGATGCCGACCTGCTGTACGCCGGTGGCGAGCAGGACCGTGATCAGTTTCCGCAGCCCGGGCGCGTCGTGGTTGATCACGAACTCCTCGACCCGGTTACCGGCCTCGTCGAGGATGCACACCGCGTGGTCAGTGCTGGACCAGTCGATCCCTGCCCATCGGCGGTCCCCTGAGGCTTCGATCGAGGGTTGGGAGGTGGTAGTCATGAATGGTTCCTCGCTGTTCGTAGCAGTGAGCAACACCCGGTGGTCCCGGGACGCACTAGCCGGTGGCTCATTGGTTGGCGCTCGAGGCGCATAGCCCTGTAGCCGGTCTGGGCGTCCTGGGCCACCGGACCTCGCAGCACTCGATCGGGACCTCAGCATCGGGTCGTGCGAGAAATGGCGATGATCCGGTGGGACCAGGAGCTATCGACACCATCCGGGTATCGACACCCACCATGGTGGATCAATGAGCGAGGGAGGAACGACCGCGTCGAGATCCCGTCACGTCAGCACCCCGGTGTGCGCATCACGCACCTCAGCTGCCACCGCCGGACCCGTGGATACTGTGATCGGATCGTGACCACAACTGTTGTCCCGCAGCCACTTAAAGGACCTCGACTGTCGGACCTGCTGAGTAACGTCGTACCCATGAACAGCACCGGTGGGGCGGGCGTCGCGGACATCCGCGAACTCACCGCTGCACTGAGTGCCGGACTGAAAACACTGCACACCAACATCTTCCAGTGCCCCACC
>JBBJML010000078.1:0-7584 GCA_037720195.1 Nakamurella sp.
TTGTTCGGCTACGTCGCGCAGTTCATCTACGACGGTGATTCGCCGCTCGCCGAGCGCCGCGCCGCTGCGCTCACCCTCGACCCCAACCTGTTGGCGGAGCTGCTCGGTGGGGCGGACGCCCCCGGCCTGCGCGATCTGCTCGACCCAGCGGCCGTGGTCGCCGCCGAGGCAGACCTGCAGCGACTCAGCGAGAACCGGCGGGCCAGGACGACCGACGAGGTCGCCGATCTGCTGCGGGTGCTCGGCCCACTGACCCTCGAGGAGATCGCCGCCCGCACCGTTCCCGACCTCGACCACGACGAGTCGGTCGCTGCCCTCCGGGCCGCCAGACGTGCCATCGACGTCCGCATCGGTGGCCGCGAGATGCTGGCCGATCCGGTGGACGCCGCGATGCTGCGTGACGCCCTCGGCACCCCGCTCCCGACAGGTGTCGCCGAGACGTTCCTGGAATCGGTCGAGGACCCGATCGGCAGGTTGATCGGGCGCTACGCGCGCACGCGTGGTCCGTTCGTCCCCGCCGCCCCGGCCGCCCGGTACGGCATCGGCGTCGCCGTCGTGCTCGATGCCCTCCGTCGCCTGTCCGGCTCGGGACGGATCGCCGAGGGCGAACTGAGGCCGGTCGGGGCACTGCCTGTTGATCCGTTCGATGCCGCCCACACGCCGCCGACCCAGGCCAGCGAGTTCATCGACGCCGAAGTGCTGCGACTGTTGCGACGCCGCTCGCTGACCGCGCTCCGGGCCGATGTCGAACCCGTTGCCCCCGAAGCACTCTCGACGTTCCTGCCGCAATGGAACGGGATCGGCGTGACCAAGGGATCCGGGAGGCTGCGCGGTGTCGACGGGGTGCTGCGGGCGGTCGAGCAACTTGCCGGCGCGGTGTTGCCGGCGTCCTCGGTCGAATCGCTCGTGCTGCCCGCCAGGGTTTCCGACTACAGCCCGGCCATGCTGGACGAGTTGACCGCCGCCGGAGAGGTGATCTGGACCGGGCACGGTTCGCTGGCCGGTGACGACGGCTGGGTGAGCCTGCACCTCACCGATTCGGCCGCCCTCACGATCCCCATCCCCGAGGGCGAGGTTGCCGGCAGCGGTCGCGGCGAGGTGCACCAGGCGCTGCTCGAGGTGCTCGGTCAGGGCGGCGCCTTCTTCTTCCGGGCGTTGGCCGATGCTGCCAGGGAGCGGGTGTCTGCGGGATCCGGCGGCGATTCCGTGCTGACGGAAGCGTTGTGGGATCTGGTGTTCGCCGGTCTGGTCACCGGCGACACGTTCGCTCCGGTCCGCGCCAAGCTCTCCGGTGGGCGAACGACGACCCGGCAGCCGACCAGAGCACCACGCCTGCGGATGGGACGGGCGGCACTGGCCGGCGGCGTCACGACCCACCGCGTGCATCGCACCCCACCGGTGGTCAGCGGCCGTTGGGCGCTGGTACCGACCCCGGAGATCGATCCGACCGTCCGGGCGCATGCGGCCGCGGAGATCCTGCTCGACCGTCACGGCATCGTGACCCGCGGTGCCGTGCAGGCCGAGCAGACGCCGGGCGGGTTTGCCGCCGTCTACCGGGTGCTGGCCGCCTTCGAGGAAGCGGGCAGGGTTCGGCGTGGCTACTTCGTCGACGGACTCGGTGCCTCACAGTTCGCGACCGCCGGCGCGGTCGACCGGCTGCGCGAACCGGGGGAGCAGCAGACCTCCATCGTGCTGGCCGCTGCCGACCCCGCCAATCCCTACGGCGCCGCACTGGCCTGGCCGGGTCGGCCCCGCAGCGGGGGTGACCCCGAACCTGTCGCCGGCCCCGTCGAGGGCCCGCTTCCGGTGGACGGCACCACCACCAGCGTCGCGAACGTCACCGACAAGCACCGCCCCACCCGGCGGGCCGGTGCGGTGGTGGCGCTGATCGACGGAACGCTGGCGTTGTTCGCCGAACGCGGTGGTCGGTCCGTGCTGTCGTTCACCGAAGATCCCGAGCTGCTGCGACGGGCCGCTGACGCGCTCACGGCCGTGATCCGCAGCGGCCGGCTCGCCGGGATGACGGTGACGAAGATCGACGGGGTCGACGCGATCGGTCCGCAGGCTTCCGGGCCGGTGGTCGCGGCGCTGACCGGCGCCGGCTTCTCGATGACGCCGCGCGGTCTGCGGCTGCGGGCCGGCGCGCGATGAGATTCCGGCGCCCGATCACCGAGTGCTGCCGCAGAGGAGGTGGCCGTGCCCGAGGGTGACACCGTGCTGCGGACCGCACGCGGGCTCGACCGGGCGCTCACCGGTGACGTGTTGACGATTGCGGAACTGCGCTGGGGGCGGCTCGGCGAGATCGATCTCACCGGACGCGAGGTGCTGGGCAGCCGGTCGTACGGCAAACACATCCTGACCCGGCTCGGACCCGCTCCCGACCGTCCCGAGGTGCGGTTCCCGACCGGCCCGCAGGGTTCCGCGACCGTGCACTCGCACTTGCGGATGGACGGCAGTTGGCGGATCCGGCCCGCCGCCGAGCGGGTCCCCGGCCACGGTGCGCATCGGATCCGTGCGGTGCTCGGCACCGAGAACTGGACAGCACTGGGAAATCTGCTCGGGATGCTCGACGTCCTACCCGCCGACCGGGAGCACGACTGGCTGGGGCGTCTCGGTCCGGACGTGATGGCCGACGACTGGGCCGAGGGAACCTGGCATCAGTCCGGGCGCACCGGCCGCGAGGAGGCCGTGGCCCGGCTGGCCGCGGCACCGGACATTCCGATCGGTGAGGCACTGCTCGACCAGCGCATCACCGCCGGTATCGGGACGTTCTACATGGCCGAAGCCCTGTTCGTGCAACACCTTTCGCCCTGGGTGCCGGCCGGTGAGGTCGACGGGGGATTGGTGATGGATACCGCGCGGCGTCAGTTGCTGCGCGGGGCGGAGCAGATGATCCCGAACACCACCGGCGACACCCGACCGCGGGAGACCTCGTTCGTGCACTCCCGCTCCGGTCGACCGTGCCGCCGCTGCGGCACCATCGTGCGGGTCGCACCCGTCCGGAAGCCGCCCACCCAGCGACCGGCGTTCTACTGTCCGCAGTGTCAGCCGGGTCCCACCCCTACGGACACGGGACGGCAGATGAGACCCCTCGGGTCGGCCCCGCACCGGCTGGGCTCCACCCGTAACCAGGGGCTGCGGCCGCCGACCAGCGGCTGGCTGGGCTGAGCGGGGCGCACTGCGCGGCGGGGGGCTGTGGGATGCTCCTGAACACCAGCGGCCAGGGCGGAAGGAGCGACGGCATGGGTCTCTTTCGACGATCGGACGACGAAGGTCTGTACCAGGGCGATCCGCAGTCGATCTACGTCCCCTCCTCCGGCGCCGGCCAGCAGCCCGGAGTCCAGGCGCAACCTGCATCGCCGCTGTTCGACGATCCGCCCCGCGTCGCCGCCGGCGGAGTTCCGACCGATCGGCCTCCTGCTCCACCCGGCACTCATCCCGCACCGCCCCCACCGGAGCCAGGACAGGCGGGCCGGGTGGCCAGGCGTGCGGTGCTGGTGCTGGTCGCGGCGGGCACCGTCGGCGGGGCTGTCTACGGCGTCGACAGGATCCGGCAATGGATTCCCGACACTGCCGGTCCGGACGGCGGTGACCCGGACGTCTCCACCCGCGCCCCGAGAACCACCCGCAGGACCACCAGCAAGACCACCACCGGCCCCGTCACCTCCACCCGCTCTGGCTCGCCCAGCACGAGGGCACCCGTGACCGGCCGACTCGGTCAGGTCGCGGTGCTCGCGCACGCCGGCAACCGGTACCGGGTGACGGTGGAGAACCCTCGCCGCCAGGCCGGTCCGATCTGGGACTCGGGCAACCGTCCGCGGCGCGGCTTCCTGATCCTCGACCTGGCCATCACTCGCATCGACCGCGCCGACGACATCCGGCAGATCTCCTGGTCCGACTGGACCGTACAAGTGGGCGATCAACTGGTCGACGGCGAGTTGATCGGCGGCGGCTGGGTCGGCGGCGACACGAAAACCCTGCGCCTCGCACCCGGGAAATCGGCGGCCGGGACGCTGGTGTTCGACGTGCGCGCCGGAGCCGGAGTGCTCGAGCTCGGAACCGCGGCCGGTCCTGCGTCCGGGCGCTGGTCGATCCCAGCGGTGAAGGCGGTCGCGGCGCCGCCGGCGGCCGCTGTCGGGGTGAGCGTCCGCAGCGACGTCGGCGGCGTGCCGTTCACCGCGAAGGTCCAGAAGGTGACCTGGTTCGGCGCCGACGATCCTGCGGTCGGCAACGCAATGGCCAACGGCGGGCTGGTGATGATGGACGTCGCGCTGGCGTGGTCGGCTGGTTCTGCCTGGGCGAGGCTGCATCCGAAGGGCGGGACCTGGGTGCATTCCGCCCAGTGGCGGTTCACCCCCCGCGCCGGTCGCGCCGACGGTTTGACGGGGACCGCCGCGGACAGCAGGCCGATCGGACGCGACCTCGCGGTACTGCCGACGGAGACGAGCGTGGCCGGGTTGATCGCCTTCGACTCCGCCCCCACCGCCGGCACCCTGACCCTGCTGGACGACAGCGGGCAGACCGTGATGAGTTGGCGCATCCCAGGACCCTGAGCCCCGGATCGCGTGAGGAGCCGGCGAGTCAGGAACCGAGCCCGGACTCCTGGGCTGCCGCGCGGCGGAACACCAGAACGAAGTGCCCGAGGATCGCCAGCGCCGAAGCCCCGGCCGCGATGATGGCAGAGGTGATCATCACCGGATACCCGTGCGTCGAGCTGAAGGCGGTGCAGCCCAACAGGATCAACGCGGCGACGTGGGTCACCGTCGCGAACGCGAACATCGGCCGACGCAGGCCCGCTCCGAGCTCGCGCAGCACGGTGCGGGGCGCGCCGTGCAGTTGGACGACCCAGACGACGAGCGTCACGAGTACCCCGATCAGACCGGTGGCGCGTCCCCAGGTCGGCACATCGCCCGACAGCAACAGACGCACGCGCGCGGTCACGAACAGCACCGCCCACAGCGCGATGCTTGCCCGCGCCAGGCGCGTCCAATTGCGGTCGCCGACCTCGTGGTCGGGCCTGCGGTGCGCGCGGGCGGCATCGGCGGTGATGGAGCGCAGCAGGATGTCGAGCTCAGGATCATGCGGCCGGAGCTCGTGCAGGGTGCCGGCCGCGGCGACGGCCTCCTCGTGTCGTCCGGAGAGCGAGGACGCGACTGCGAGCAGGTGCAGGCGCTGCGGGTGCCCGGGTGCCAGCGGGCGCACGGTCTCCAGTTCCGCGAGCGCCGACTCGTAGTCCTTGCCGCCGATCAGCGACCAGGCGAGCACCAGCCGGGCCTCGACGTCGGTCGGCTCCGAGCGCAGATACGGCCGCAGCATGGCCGCGGCGTCGTCGAACTTGTCGGCGACCGCCAGTGCCCTGGCCTGCTCGGTCACCGAGTGGTCCTGCGACCACGGGCGCCGGACGGTGCGATGTTTATCGGATCCGCCCTGTCGGCTGCCCTTCGCCCGAGGGCCCTCCGGCCGGTCGGTGGGATTCCACGGGCCCTGCGACGGGTGGGACATCACCCGTCCTGGTTGCTGTAGAAGTCGAAGCAGGCGCGGATGTCGTAGATCACGCCGATGTTGAACGACTGGATCTGGGCGAGCACGCTGCCCGATGACGTGCCGTTGACGTCGCTCGCGGCCAGCGGCGACGTGATGACTTGCAGCACTGCCTTGTCGAGGTCGTTCGGGGTGAGCGCCAGGTTCTTGGGTCCTTGCTGTGCCCGGAGCCAGTTGGCCCAGGTGCCCGCGTAGCAGAGGGCCTCCAGCCCGCCGGCCGGAGCGTCGACCCGGACGCCGCTGCCGGCCAGGGCGGCGATCGCGTAGCGCGAGGCGATCAGGATCATCGCGCTGAAGTCGCCCTTGGCAACCGCCCAGCTGCCGGACGGTTTCCCGATCTCCTGCAACTGCGCCAGGTTGTAGGAGATCGTCCTGGTCGCGGGACAGAACACCACCGGCCCGTTCTGCGCCACCCCGGCGCACGCAGGAGCGCTCTCGCCGTCGAACTTCGTCAGTGTCGGCTTCTGGTACCCGGGGACCGTCTGGCCGAAGTAGATGTCCAGGGTGTTCGCCACATCGGCGACGAGCTCGTCGCTGACGTCCAGGTTGCCGTAGTTCACCGGGACATCGGAGAACCCGTTCTGCTTGATGCGCTGGTCGATCTCCTCCTGGGTGATGGCGTTGCAGCGCTTGGCTCCGTCGGTGAAACCGAGGGTGGCGGCGAAGACCCGGTCGAACGCGGAACCGTGGGCACCGTCCGTCTGCGGAGTCACCCCTGCCGGGTCGGCGACGTACTGCAGCGCAGCCAACATGCCGCGCATCCCCGAGGTCGGGGAGAAGGTGAAGTACTTCGAGTTGCCCTCCGACACCCACCGCCAGTAGGCGCCGGCGTAGCAGTCGGCCTGCTGCTCGAGCAGGATCACCGAGGTGCGGGGGACACCCAGCCGGTTCTGGACCAGATGCCCCATCTCGTGTGCCAGCACGGTGGGCACGCTGAGGATGCCGACGTCCTTCTCCAGGGTCGGCATCAGCTCGCCGCGGTCCCAGGCGATGCCGTCGCACGCCGACGAGTAGAACGCGTTGACCTGACCCTTGACGCTGCGCCCGCAGAACTTGGCGGACGACGCCGTCGAGTCGTAGGACTGCAGCACCTTTGCCGGGGTGAACTTCTTGTCGAACGCCTTCGGCATCTCGGTCGAGTAGAAGGTGTACAGGTCCTCGATCGTCGACAGTGCCAGCACGTCGTACTTGTTGGAGGCCGAGGAGTCGTTCGCCTCGAGGGTCGGCTTCGGTGCGCCTTCCTTCAGGCCAGACGGGGCTTCGGTGCCGCCCTCGACGGTGGCCACCGAGCTGTCCTGGACGGCAACCCCGGACACCACCGATCCGCACCCCGCGACCAGCAGCAGCAGTGCAGCGATCGACGCGGTGCGCACGTGCCGACGACCGCGCGCGGCGTGCAGAGAAGTCATGATCCGAAAGCTACCGGTCGCCGGGCTTCCCGCGTCAGGGAATCGGCGCTCAGCGGCTGCCGAAACCGGGCTCGGCGGCATCCTCGGCGTCCTGCAGGACCCGCAGGATGTTGCCACTGGTCAGCCCGGCCAGCTCCGCGTCCGACCAACCGCGGTCGGCCAGCTCGGCCAGCAGCGCCGGGTAGCACGAGACGTCCTGCAGGCCTTCCGGCAGGACGTCGACACCGTCGTAGTCGCCGCCGAGACCCAGGTGCGCAGCGCCGGCGACCTCCCTGGCGTGCTCCACGTGGTCCGCGACCTGGGCGAGGGTGGCTCTGGGCTCGGGGTGCGCCGCCTGCCAGACGTCGAACTCGGCCTGGGCGACGGGATCGGACTCCACCTCGTCCCAGGGTGCGGGCAGTCCCAGCCGCGCTCGTTGCTCCTTGGCCAGCGCGCCGTGATCGGCGCATTCCTGACTGACGAAACCGGGCACGAAGGTCAGCATGATGACGCCGTTGTTGGCTGCCAACGACTGCAGCACGTCGTCGGGGGCGTCGCGGACGTGATCGCACAGGGCGCGGCAGGAGGAGTGGGAGAAGATCACCGGCGTCCGGGAAGCGGCCAGCGCGGCCCGCATCGTCACCGGGGCCACATG
>JBBJML010000058.1:0-23027 GCA_037720195.1 Nakamurella sp.
ACACCGGTCGTGACGTGACGGGATCTCGACGCGCTCCTTCGTCGCTTGCTCGATCACCAAAGGTCAGGTCGCTTGCTCGATCGGCGTGGGTCTGGTGATCGAGGGGTACAGGGTTGGGATCCGCAGTGCGACAACAGGATCGGAAACTGAATCGGGATTCGTCGAGATGTCGACTCACTTCGCTCGTTCCAGAACACCTTGGGGCGCCCGGCGATCAGTGCATCAATCGTGCTCGATCGGCGTTGGGTGCGGTGGTCGAGCGGCGACCGAGCGACCGAGCGAACGAGCGAACGAGCGAACGAGCGACCGAGCGGTCGCAGTCGGTCGATGACATGACTGGATCTCGTCGCGCTCCTTCGTCGCTTGCTCGGTCAGCGGAGGAGCGCCGCACAGTCAGTGGATCCGCTGAGAACCGGAACGGTGCGGGATCAGTGCACGTCGGCGAGGAAGCTGGTCACCACGTCGGCGAAGAGCTGGGGAGCGGCGATCCAGGGGCGGGCACCGGTGGTCAGGCTGACGCGCTTCGCGTCGGGGATCGTGTCCGCCATCGCGTCCAGGTCGACCAGGTTGGCGGCATGACCGTGGCCACCGTCGACGAGCAGGGTCGGGCAGCTGATGTTCGCCAGACCCTTCCACCAGATCGGGTCGGCGGTGCGTAGCTGATCGAGCACGGAGTGCATCCGGCCGAGTCCGTGTCGGCCCTGACGCAGCACGGTGAGCGCACCCCGAGCGCGCTGGGAGACCGGGACGATGCTGCTGGGTGCACGCCCGGCGGCCGGGGGAGCAAGTGGCTCGACGACCACCAGCGAGCGCACCCGGCTCGGGAACAGCGCGGCGATGCTGAGTGCCAGGAAGCCGCCGTAGTCCACGCCGACGATGTCGATCGGCTCGGCTGTCACCTCGTCGAGCGCTCCCGCGACGGCCCAGGCGTTGCCGTCCAGATCAGAACCCGGTACCGCGGACGAATGCCCGTGGCCGGGAAGATCGAGCGCAACGACCTCGCGGCCGGTCGCGATGAGCGGCTCGACCAACGGCAGGAAGGTTCGCGCGCTCCCCGCGAGTTCGTGCAGCAACAACACCGGCGTGCCGACACCGCTGCACTGCAGCCGCATGTCGCGGTCGTCGACCACGAAATCCCGTACAACGCTGTACCCCATCACCACATCCTGCCGCACACAGTGGCGTGGAGCACACTCGGCTCGCTGATCCACCCGGTTGCCGAGGCAGGGGTACCACCGGTCACCGGCGACTGCCCGAGACCGGACGGGACCGACACGGGGGACAGGACGAGCCGACAAGAGGGACGTGAACGACGAAACGGGCCGCTGACCCCATCAGGAGTCCGCGGCCCGTCCACCGAGAGCGACCGGGTGGTCAGTGCCCGGCGATCGCCTTCAGGTCTGCGTCACCGTCATCGGCGTGGTAGTCGATGCCACGGGTCTCGTCGGCGCCCTCCGGCGTCTTGAGGGCCCGCAGGACGACCGTGACGACAACCGCAACGAGCAGGTTGGCGGCCAGCGCCACCATGCCGACGTAGATCTGCGTCGTCGACGTTCCGAAGGGGTGCCAGCCGAAGATCGACATCTTGCCCAGCTGCAGCGCCGAACCGGCGAAGTGTGTCTTCCCGGTGGCCGGGTTGCCGATGCCGTAGAGCAGCAGCATGCCCCAGCCCATGCCGACCACCCAGCCGGCGACCAGCGCCCATGAGTGGAACCAGCGGGTGTACAGCGCGATGGCGACGGCCGGCAGCGTCTGCAGGATCATCACGCCGCCGATCAGCTGCAGATCGATGGAGAACTGCGGATCGATGAACAGGATGAACGCGACCGCACCGAACTTGACCACCAGCGAGGCCCACTTCGCCTGCTTGGCCTCCGCTTTCGGCGAGGCGTCCTTACGGATGTACTCCTTGTAGATGTTGCGGGTCCACAGGTTCGCCGCGGCGATCGACATGATCGCGGCCGGCACCAGGGCGCCGATACCGATGGCGGCATAGGCGATCCCGGCGAACCAGTCGGGGAACTGGCTGTCGAACAGCACCGGAACGATGGTGTTCGTGTCGGGCTTGGGCATGCCGTCGGGGAGCAGGGTCGCCCTGTTGCCCAGCGGTTTCACTCCGGCCTTGATGGCGATGAATCCGAGGAGCGCGAGCAGACCCAGCAGGAACGAGTACGCGGGCAGCGCGATCATGTTCTTCTTGATCGTGTTGCGGCTCTTGGACGCCAGGATGCCGGTCACGGAGTGCGGGTACAGGAACAGCGCCAGCGCCGAACCCAGCGCCAGCGTCGCGTACTGCAGTTGGTTGGCCCCGGTGAGCAGGGTGCCGCCACTGGTCTTGCCGGTGGCCGGGTTCGGGGTGGTGAACTTGGTGTTCGCGGCCTCGAAGATGCTGCCCCAGCCGCCGAGCTTGGAGGGCAGGTAGATCACCGCGACGATGATGACGAGGTAGATCAGGATGTCCTTGACGAACGCGATCAGCGCCGGGGCTCGCAGGCCCGACTTGAACGTGTAGAGCGCGAGCACCAGGAAGGCGATGAACAGCGGGAGGTGCCCGGCGATCCCGCCGTAGTTGATGCCCATCGTCCGCAGCACGGCTTCCAGACCCACCAGCTGCAGGGCGATGTAGGGCATCGTCGCAACGATCCCGGTGACGGCAACGAGTAGTGCCAGGGTCCGGTTGGCGTAGCGGCCGCGGACGTAGTCGGCGGGCGTGACATAGCCGTGCATTCGCGACACCGACCAGAGCCTGAGCACCGGCAGGAAGACGATCGGATACAGCACGACGGTGTACGGCAAGGCGAACATGCCCAGCGCGCCGGCGCCGAACATGAGCGCGGGGACCGCGACGAAGGTGTACGCGGTGTAGAGATCGCCACCGACCAGGAACCAGGTGATCCAGCCGCCGAACTTGCGGCCACCCAGCCCCCATTCGTCCAGGTGGTCCATGGTGTCGCCCTTTTTCCAGTTGGCGGCCCAGAACCCCATCCCGGCGACGCCGAGGAACAACACGGTGAAGACGATCAGCTCCACCCAGTGGATGTCCTTCATTTCTTCGGCCCCCCGGTGCGACGCGAGATGTGCTTGGTCTTGATGTAGACGATCCAGACGCAGCCGACGCCGACGAAGACGAAGACGAACTGGAACCAGTAGAAGAAGGGCAGCCCGAACAGCTCAGGGCCCTGTTTGTTGTAGATCGAGGTGACGAGCATCAGCAGGGGAAGCAGCAGCAGCGCGTTCCACCAGGAAGCACGGATGTCGTTCGGGCCCTTGCCGCGCTGGCCGCCCTCGTCGACGGGATGTTCGAGCTGATCCGACTGCGGATCGTGGGGGTCCGACGTCATCGGCCGACCTTTCGACAGCGAAGTTCGCACGGTTCACCCACCTGGGCACCGTTCTGACCGTCGCACTGTAAACGCTCACGCCCCTCACAGACGATCCCCAAGGTCTCAGGTCGGTCTCGATCGGCGGGGTTCGTTGCCGGCCCCTGACGGAACGACCGCGGAGAAGCGGTGACTCCTTCGACTCCTTCGTCGCCCAGGACAGGCGACCTGACGAAGAATTCGAGACCCTGACGGAACGTTTGATCGGCACTAGGTTGGGCGACATGAGCAGGTTCACCACCGCCCTGGCCGACGCAGCCCCGAGCACGCAGGGCATCACCCTCGGGACCACCGGGGAGCGCCACACCTGGAGCGAGGTGGGCGCCCGGGCCGGCCGGATGGGCAGCGTGCTGATGGAGCGCGGGCTGGAGCCGGGTGCCGCGGTCGCGGTGCTGGCCGGCTCACCGGTCGACATCGCCCCGGCCGTGCAGGCGATCTGGTTGCGCGGCGCCTCGGTGACGATGCTCCACCAGCCGACCGCCCGGACCGATCCGCGCCGGTACGCCGGGGAGACCGCAGCGATCCTGCGGGTGATCGGCGCAGAGCTGGTGGTCGTCGGCGCCCCCTTCGGAGATGTCGCCGAGCGATTGACCGCCGGCGGACTTCCGGTCGTCACGGTGGCAGAACTCGATGCCGGCACCGCGATGTCGGTGTCGGTGCCGCCCGTCGACGAATCGGCGACCGCGCTGCTCCAGCTCACCTCCGGCTCCACTGCCACGCCCAAGGCGGTGCGGATCACCCACGCGAATCTCTGGGCCAACCTGGAATCGATGTGCGACGCGGCTGGACTCACCGCCGGGTCAGATGTGATGGTCTCGTGGCTGCCGTTGTTCCACGACATGGGCATGGTCGGGTTCCTGACGCTGCCGATGTGCCGGGGGATCGATCTGGTGACGGTGACCCCGACCGACTTCCTGCGCTCGCCACTGCTGTGGCCTCAGCTGATCTCGAAGTACCGCGGAACCTGCACTGCCGCACCGAATTTCGCGTATGCGATCACCGCGCGGACGTTGGCACGACTGGAACCGGGCGAGGCCGAGCTGGACCTGAAGTCCCTGCGGTTCGCGCTCAACGGTGCCGAGCCGATCGACGTCGCCGCGGTGGAGGCCTTCCTGCACGCAGGCGCGCGATTCGGGATGCCGGACACCGCGATGGTGTGCGCCTACGGGATGGCCGAGGCGACACTCGGGGTGTCGTTCCACCCGTGGGGAACGCCGCTGCAGATCGACAGGGTGGAAGCTGCTGCGCTGGAACAGGATCGGCGTGCGTTACCGGTGCACGGCGAGGTGCCGGACGCGCACGTGCGGGCCTTCCCGGTACTGGGGCCACCGCTGCCGGGGATCGACGTACAGGTGCGGTCCGTGGAGGGCGAGGTGTTGCCCGAGCGCAGCATCGGCACGCTGATGATCCGCGGCGACTCCGTCACCGAGCTGTACCTGACCGTCGACGGTCCGGTCCCGACCCGCGGGGCCGACGGCTGGCTGGACACCGGCGATCTCGGTTATCTGGTGGACGGGCGGGTGGTGGTCTGCGGGCGTCAGAAGGACCTCATCATCATGGGTGGCCGCAACATCCACCCGACCGACATCGAGCGGGTGGCGATGTCGGTGGACGGGGTGCGCGCCGGCAATGCGGCAGCCGTCGGCTGGCAGACGTCCGGTGGCCGGGAGTCGTTCGCCCTCGTCGTCGAATCCAGGGACGCGGGCGACGAGAACGCCGTGCGGGTCATCGCGGACGCCGTGCGCTCGGCCGTGACGGCGGAGATCGGCGTCCGGCCGGCCCAGGTGGTGGTGCTGCCGGTGGGGGCCCTGCCCAAGACGCCGTCCGGGAAGATCAAGCGGGCAGCGACCGCCGCGCTGCTGCGCCACCAGGACTGATCTGCGGATCGGGAGGAAGGGAACCTGCGCAGCTCATCGCGCATCGAAGCGGACATGTCACTCATCAGCACCGTCCGAGCGCGTGCGGCGGCTCTCGCCCTGATGGTCGGCGCCGTGGTTCTCACCGGCTGCTCGACCACCCCCGGCGTCAGCGCAGCAACGAGCACCACCCCCACCTCCACCTCCGGTGACGCGGGCTCCTGCACCTCGGTGGTGGTCCGGATGCGGTCCGGCAGCGTGCCGGACCCGTACAACTACCGGTGGGAACTGACGCTCGACGGCGAACAGGGGGCCGTCAACGCCGAAGGCAGCGCGCAGGGAGCCACGCCGTGGAAGCGGAGCTTCGTCGCCGACCCCGACTCGCGGACCGCCCTGTGCACCTACGCCGCCGAGCTCGCCCAGCAGGGTCCGACCGACGGGGTCGGGGGATCGACCGTCCAGGCCGAGTACACCCCCGAGGGTGGCAGCCGGGTGGTCGGGCCGGAGGGGGTCGACGGCTCCGACGTGCCGGAGCGGATGACGACAGCGCTCCCCGCCGGGGAGTGGGCAGCGCTCCAGGCCCAGCTCGACGCCTGGAGCAACGGTGAGCGGATGACCGCCCCACCCACCAGCTGACGTCCGACCGGATCCGTCGATCAGTCACGGTGGGTCATAGGTGGTTCACACGCGTCCCGGCCGGCGCTGCTCGTCGACCGAAGACGGCTCAGTGCAGACGGTTCTGGGTGTCGAGCAGCCCGATCCTGATGAGCGATTCGACCGCGTCGGCTGCGTTCTCCAGGTCGATCGGAAGCTCCTTCGATTCGGTCGACGAGAAGTTCTTGAGGACGAAATCCGCTGGATCCTGGCGGCCGGGCGGCCGACCGATACCGAAGCGCACCCGCAGATAGTCCTTGGTGCCCAACGACTGCGAGATCGATCGCAGGCCGTTGTGACCACCCTCACCGCCGCCCTGCTTCACCCTGATCGTCTGCGGGTCCAGGTCCAGCTCGTCGTGCACGACGATGACCTGCTGCGCCGGCACCTTGAAGAAGCGGGCCAGCGCCGCGGTCGGCTGCCCGGAGACGTTCATGTACGAGCGGGGCTTCGCCACGATCGCCTGCGCACCGGCGAGCCTGCCGGTGACGATGTCGGCGCCGGCCTTGTGCGAGGAGAACCGCCCGCCGAGCCGGCCGGCCAGCACGTCCGCCACCATCGCACCCACGTTGTGGCGGTTGCCGGCATAACCGGGCCCGGGATTGCCGAGGCCGATCACCAGCACCGGATCGATGACGGGGTCGGGCGGGATGGCTGCGCTGGTCACGGTCGTCAACGGTAGCGGCTGCGGCGACCTCAGCATCGTCCGCCGGCCGGACCGCCCTGTGACCCCGGTTCGGGGGCGACCATCTGCGGCGATCGGGAGCTTGGAAGGATGACGACATGACTTCCGCCCCGTCGGCCGCCGCGCAGCCGGCCACCGCACAACCGACCACCCCCCACCGCATCTCCGTCGTCGGAGGCGACGGCATCGGACCGGAGGTGATCGCCGCGGCCCGTCAGGTGCTCGACGCCACCGGCGTCGCGCTGGACTACATCGACGTGCCGGTCTCGGCAACCAGGTACCTGCAGACCGGCGAGCTGCTGCCGGACGCCGACCTCGAGACGCTGCGCGGGACCGACGCGATCCTGTTCGGCGCCGTCGGTCATCCCGAGGTGCCGCCCGGGATCATGGAGCGGGATCTGTTGCTGCGCCTACGGTTCGAGTTCGACCTGGGCCTCAACGTCCGCCCGGTCAAGCTGCTCCCCGGACAGTCCTCGCTGGTCTCGACGGCGACCCCGGAGACCGTCGACTGGATCTTCGTCCGGGAGAACACCGAGGGTCCCTACGTCGGCACCGGCGGTCGGTTCCGTCGCGGCAGCGAGCACGAGGTCGCCGTCCAGGACTCGCTCAACACCCGCCACGGGATCCGCCGCGCCGTCGAGTACGCGTTCGGTCTGGCCGAGCAGCGCCGCGGCAGGTTGACCTGGTCGCACAAGACGAACGTCATGCTGCATGCCGGTGGCCTGTGGGCCGACGTCGTCGCGGAGGTTGCCACCGAGCATCCGGGCGTGCAGCTCGAGTACCAGCACGCCGATGCGATGACGATCCACCTGATCCGCCGGCCGCAGGACTTCGACGTCATCGTCACCGACAACCTCTTCGGCGACCTGCTCACCGATCTCGGCGGCGAGATCGGCGGTGGCGTCGGGTTCATGCCGTCGGCCAACTTCACCCCGGGATCGTCACTGCCCGGGCTGTTCGAGCCGATCCACGGGTCGGCGCCGGACATCGCCGGGCAGGGCATCGCCAACCCGACAGGCGCCGTGCTCTCGGCGGCACTCATGCTGCGCGCCTTGGGTTTCCAGGCGGAGGCGACCTCTGTGGAGCAGGCAGTGCACGCGGCTGCCGTGGCCGGGGGGCTCAGCGGCAGCACCGACAGCGTCACCGCAGCGATCGTCACCGCACTGGGCTGACCGACCGCCTGCCGGGAGCCGGAACGCCGAAGGGCGCCACCCTCGCGGAGGGCGCCCTTCGGTGCGTTCGGGAGCGGGTCAGCTCTCGTCGGACTTCTCGTCCTCGGACTTCTCGCCGTCGGAGCCCTCTGCGGCGTCCTCGGTCTCGGAATCCGGTGCGTCCTGCTCGATGCCCAGCTCCTCCATGACCTCGGCGTCCTCGGCCTCGAGCTCGTCCGCGGTCGGGGCATGCTGGATACCGACGACGAGCGCCTCGGCATCGGTCAGCACGGTGACGCCGGTGGGGACGGTGACCTGGCCGGCCAGGAACTGCGTGCCGACCGCGGCACCGGTGATGTCGACCTCGAAGTGGTCGGGGATGTTGAGGGCGTCGACCTCGACCGACAGCGAGTTCGCCTCGGTGATCACCAGCACGCCCGGCTCGGGCTCTCCGACGATCTGGACGGGGATGTCGACGGTGACCTTCTCGCCGCGCCTGACCAGCAGCAGGTCGATGTGCTCGTAGTAGTCCTTCACCGGGTGCCGCACAACGGACTTCGGCAGGGCCAGAGCCTCCTCACCGTTGACGTCGAGGGTCAGCACGGTGTTGGCGCCCTGCTTGATCACGCGGGTGAACTCGCGCGCGTTCAGCGCCAGATGGCGGGGGTCGGTGCCGTGGCCGTACAGAACGGCGGGAATCTTGCCGGCCTTGCGGGCACGGCGGGCGAAACCCTTGCCGAACTCGGTGCGGGTCTCAGCGGACAGGCGGTTCTCGGACACGGTGTGTACTCCTCGGTTCACTTCTGGGCGGTGACCACTGGTCTGCGTGACCACTGGTCTGCGGTGGGTCTGCTCGGCAGTGGATCGCCTCGGCGCCGGATCGGGATCCGGCGCTCGCGAAGGTCGCGTACGACACAGGCGGGAGCACCCACCGCGTCGATCACGACACACGAACACCCGATGGATGCAATCCAGGATTCGTCGTCCTCGCCGAGGCAACCCGCTCAATCTACTCGTGACCAGCGGACGAGGCCAAATCGGGTTCGGTTTCGGAGGTGGGCGCGGGGGATGGGTCTGCGCCGGTACGGGTCAGAGTGCGGCGCGCAGAGCAGCCACGAAGGAGTCGACGTCGTCCTCGGTGTGGTCCCAGGCGCACATCCACCGCACCTCGCCGGTGGCCTGGTTCCAGTCGTAGAAGCGGTACTGCTCACGCAGCCGGTCGGCCGCGGCCCGGTCGAGCACGGCGAACACGGCGTTGGCCTCGACCTGCTGGGTGACCGTGACGCCCTCCACCCCGGCGACGGCCGCGGCCAACCGAGCGGCCATCGCATTGGCCTGCTGCGCGGACCGCAGCCAGAGGTCATCCTCGTAGAGTGCGATCAGTTGGGCGGCGACGAACCGCATCTTGCTGGCGAGCTGCATGTTCATCTTGCGCAGGAACGGCATTCCCAGATCGCCGAGCTCGGGGTTGAGGATCGCCACCGCCTCGGCGCCCATCGCGCCGTTCTTGGTGCCGCCGAGACTCACCACGTCCACCCCGACGTCCGTGGTGAACGACCGCAGGTCCGTGCCCAGCGCGGCGGCGGCGTTGGAGATCCGGGACCCGTCCAGGTGCACCATCAGACCCAGCGAGTGCGCGTGCTCGGCGACCGCGCGAATCTCCTCCGCGGTGTAGAGACTGCCGAGCTCGGTGGTCTGGGTGATCGACACCGCGGCCGGCTGGGCACGGTGCTCGTCACCGAATCCCCAGGCCTGACGGTCGATCAGCTCGGGGGTGAGCTTGCCGTCCGGCGTCGGGACCGTCAGCAGCTTGAGCCCGGCGACCCGCTCGGGGGCGGCGTTCTCGTCGGTGTTGATGTGCGCGGTCTCGGCGCACACCACCGCCCCCCAGCGGGGGAGCAGAGCCTGCAGGCTGAGCACGTTCGCGCCGGTGCCGTTCCAGACCGGCCAGATGCTCGCCTGCTCGCCGAAGTGCCGGTGCGCGACCTGCTGCAGCCGCTCGGTGTAGGCGTCCTCGCCATAGGCAACCTGATGACCGCCGTTCGCAGCGGTGAGGGCCTGCAGGATTTCGGGGTGGACGCCGGCGTAGTTGTCGGAGGCGAAGTGTCGACGGTGCGGATCGTGGAGGGGGGGCGCGGTGCTCACCACTCCAGTTTCCTCCATCGCGGCAGGCCCGCCGCACCGGCCACCGGCGGGGTCAGCCGCGCTCGAGAGCGACCATGCGCGGGGCCACCTCGTCGGCGAGCGCGGCGTCGATCCTGGCCAGCATGGTCGGCTGCACCGGAGGATCCAGCGCGGGCAGCACCGAACGTCGTACCCAGCCGGCCTCGGTGTTCTCACCGTCCGCGGGATGCGGTTCGGCGTCGGTGCCGGGAACCTCCCGACAGCGGAAGGTCAGATCGAGGTACTGGGTGCGGTCGCCGTTGGGATAGACCACCTCACCGGTCACGCCGACCTGCGCGAGCCGCTCCACGACCGCGGTGACGGCTGCTTCCTCGGCCACCTCGCGGACAGCGGCAATGCCGGGATGTTCGCCGGGGTCGACGATGCCGGTGACCGGCGTCCACGCACCGTTGTCAGCCCTGCGCACCATCAGGATCTCCGGATCGTCGTCACCTGACGTGGTGGTGCGCACGACCACTGCGGTGCAGCCGATCAGCCAGAGCGGCAGGGTGCCGATCCGTTCGCGCAGGGCGAGGACGAACTCCGGAATGGCCATCAGCTCGTCGCCGGCGCGGTGAGATCGATCCGGGTGCCGTTGATCTCGCCCGCGTCGGCGTCGAACAGCGCTGCGATCCGGGCGGCGAGTGCGTCGGGTGCGGTGAACTCCGGATTGTCGCCAATGGCCGTGATCACCAGCACGACCGCGGCGGACGTCTGCGGGAGCGGATCGTCCTTACGGCCGGACTGGGTCTTGCGCAACGAATCCGCCAGTGCCAGCTGCCACGCTTCGGCGGCTGCCTTCGCGGTGGCGTAGACGGCGTTGCCCGCGGTCGGCTTCGCGGCCGCCTTCGCGCTGACGATCACGGCGCGCCCGTGCTGCGAGGCGACCAGGTCGTCGTGGACTGCCAGCGTGACGTGCCGCAAGGTGTCGATCAGGTTGGTGGACAGGAACTTCCAGTCGTCCTCGGTCGCATCGGTGAACTTCTTGCCACCCCGCCAGCCGCCTACCAGATGCACCAGACCGTCCACCAGGCCGTGGCTCGCGCGGACCTCGTCGAGAACTCGACGGACGTCCTCCGGGTCGGCGAGATCGGCGGCCGCGGTGAGCACGCCGGGCGTCTGGGCGGCGAGCTCCACGAGCTTCTGCTCGGACCGGCCGATGGCGACGACCTGCTGGCCGCGGGCGAGCAGTGCGCGACAGACCTCCGCCCCGGCAGCTCCGGTCGCACCGGTGACGAGCGTCGTGACGGAAGGGGACTCAGCCTCGGGGTGGACGGTCGCATCGCCGGGCTGGGAACTGTGCTGGGACATGGTCCGAGCCTAGGGCGCGACCGCGGGGCCGGCGGAAGGTGTTGACGACCTCGCTAGTGAGTGCTACAAAGTACCGGTACTACGTACTGCTGCATACCGGTGGTGCTGAGTACCGAAATCGTTGGGCAGTCCTGCACCGATCGGCGGTGCACGACCGACAGGAGGAGGTGGCCGCCGGTGGACCTCACGGAGATGCTCAAAGGGGTGCTCGAGGGTTGTGTGCTCGAGATCATCAGCCGCGGCGAGACGTACGGCTACGAGATCGCATCGTCGCTGCGCGAGCTCGGGTTCGCGGACGTCGTGGAAGGAACCGTCTACACGATCCTGCTGCGACTGGAGAAGAACGCACTCGTCACCATCGACAAGCGTGCCTCGACGCTCGGTCCGCCGCGGAAGTTCTACTCCCTCAACAACAGTGGCCGCACGGAACTCGTCAACTTCTGGGCGAAGTGGGAATTCGTCTCACTCAAACTCGATGAACTGAAAGGCGCACAGCGATGAGCACGTTCTTCCAGAAGATTTCGCTCAAGAAGATCTTGGGGGACAAGAAGGAATGGCGGGACATGGAAGGCCGTGCGAAGGCGCTGCCGCCCGACTACCGGATCGTCTACGACGAGATCAAGAAACACCTCTGGAAGTTCTCGGCCGGCAGCGGCATGGACACGATCAGGGTGCTGAAGGATCTCCTCGGTCTCTTCGAAACGGGCGCCGCCGACGGACGCAAGGCGCTGGAGGTCACCGGTAAGGACGTGGCCGCCTTCTGCGACGAACTCCTCAAGAACACGCACACCTACACCGAGGACTGGCGAAAGGCGCTCAACCGTCACGTGGTCGACCGGTTGGAGCGAGAGGGTGACGGGTCATGAACGCACCGACCATCTCGATCTCCGGTCTGCGCAAAGCTTTCGGGGAAACGACGGTCCTGGACGGCGTCGACCTGGAGGTCCAGCGGGGCGAGATCTTCGCACTGCTCGGGTCCAACGGCGCCGGCAAGACGACGACGGTGAGCATCCTGGCAACGCTGCTCCTGCAGGACGCCGGGACGGCGGCCGTGTGCGGTTTCGACACCACGCAGGACGCCGACCGGGTGCGCGAGCGGATCAGCCTGACCGGCCAGTTCGCTGCGGTGGACAAGATCCTCACCGGTCACGAGAACCTGGTGCTCATCGCCAAGCTCCGCTCGGTCCCCGACCCCGGGCAGGTGGCGGACCGACTCCTCGAGCAGTTCGCGCTGACGGACGCCGGAAGCAAGCGGGTGGCCACCTACTCCGGGGGAATGACCAGGCGACTGGACATCGCCATGAGCCTGGTGGGCTCACCCGAGGTGATCTTCCTCGACGAACCGACCACCGGACTCGATCCGCAGGGACGGCTGGAGGTGTGGCTCACCATCAAGGCGCTCGCCGGTGGCGGGACGACAGTGCTGTTGACCACGCAGTACCTGGACGAGGCCGAACAGCTCGCCGACCGGATCGCGATCCTGCACCAGGGACGGATCATCGTCGAGGGCACCCTCGCGGAGCTCAAGAAGCTGCTGCCGCCCGCGAAGAAGGAATACATCGAGAAGCAGCCGACCCTCGAGGAGATCTTCCTGTCGGTCATCGGCGCTCCCGGCGCGGGTGCGTCGGCAGCAGCCACCCCAGCAGGCACGCCGGCAGAGGTGGGACCCGAATGAAGACGCTCAACGACACCGTCGTCCTGTTCGGGCGCTCCATGCGGCACATCCAGCGGAGCCCGGACACCATCATCACGGTCGCGATCATGCCGATCGCGATGCTGTTGTTGTTCGTCTACGTCCTGGGCGGCGCCATCAAGACCGGCAGCGACAGCTACGTCAACTACCTGCTGCCCGGCATCCTGCTGATCGCCGTGGCCACCGGGATCTCCTACACCGCGGTGCGGATCTTCGGCGACACGAAGGAGGGCATCATCGCCCGGTTGCACTCGATGCCGGTGTCGCGGTCAGCGGTGCTGTGGGGTCATGTGCTCACCTCACTGGTGTCGACGGCCCTGTCGCTGGTGGTGATCTTCGCAGTGGCGCTGCTGATGGGATTCCGCACCAGTGCGGGTATCGGGAGCTGGGCGGCGGTGGCCGGCATCCTTGCGTTGTTCACCCTGGCGCTGACCTGGCTGGCTGTGATCCCAGGCCTCACAGCGAGTTCGATCGACGGGGCGTCCGCGTTCGCCTACCCGCTGATCTTCCTGCCGTTCATCAGCTCCGCGTTCGTGCCTACCGACACGATGCCGGGACCCGTGCGGTTCTTCGCCGAGCACCAACCCGTCACGGCGATCGTGGGGTCCATCCGGAACCTGTTCCGCGATGTGCCGGTGGGCACCGATCTCTGGATCGCGTTGGCCTGGTGTGTCGGCGGCGCGCTGATCGCCTACTTCTTCGCGATGCGGGTCTACCGCAAGGTGCGCTGAGGCGTTCCGCCCCGCTGCGTCGTCAGGAGTACGCCACCGGCCCGTCCCCTCACCGAGGGAACGGGCCGGTCGCAGTGCAGTGGTTCAGCCGGTGATGCCGGCCGTTCCGGTGACGACATCCTTCATCTTCTTGTCGAGTGCCTCGAAGAACATCGACAGAGGGAACTCGTCGGGCAGCACGGCATCGGTGAGTCCCTTGGGCGGTCCGTCCAACGGCAGCGCGTCCCGATCGCCGGCGGTGTACCGCGCCCACGCGGACAACGGGTGCGGGGTGACGACGGAGGAGACCAACTCGTACGCGGCCAGCCAATGGGCGACCTTCGGCCGGTCGATGGAGCGCCAGTAGAGGTCTTCGATGCGGCGACCGAGTTCCAGCACCGGCTCGGTGACCTTGTCCCATTCGATGCTGAGCCGGTTGTCGGTCCAGTGCAGAACGCGGTGCTGATGCAGCCAGGCGAACAGCAGCTGCCCGCCGAGACCGTCGTAGTTGCGGACCCGGGAGCCGGTGATCGAGAACCGGAAGATGCGGTCGAAGATCACCGCGTACTGGACGAGCCGCGCGTGCGGGTTGCCCTGCTTCTCCAGCTCCACCGATTCGCGGAAAGCTGTCAGATCGCAGCGCATCTCCTCCAACGAGTAGAGGAAGAACGGCATCCGCTGCCTGATCATGAACGGGTCGAACGGCAGGTCGCCGTGCATGTGGGTGCGGTCGTGGATCAGGTCCCACATCACGAACGTCTGCTCGGCGAGATCCTGGTCGGCGACCAACCGTGCGGCGTCCGGCGGCAACTGCAGGCCGGTCACCTCGGCGGCCTCGGCGACGACCCGACGGAACCGGGCCGCCTCGCGGTCGGCGAAGATGCCACCCCAGGTGAACTTCGGCAGCTCGCGCATCGCGATGGTCTCGGGGAACAACACCGCGGAGTTGGTGTCGTAGCCGGCGGTGAAGTCCAGGAAGCGGATCGGCAGGAACAGCTTGTTGGAGTAGTCCCCGGCTTCGAGCTCGGCGACGAACTCCGGCCAGATCACTTGCAGCAGAACAGCTTCCACGTTGCGATCGAGGTTGCCGTTCTGGGTGTACATCGGGAACACGACCAGGTGCAGCAGCCCGTCCACTCGGTTGCTCGCGGGTGCGAACGCCACCAGGGAGTCCAGGAAGTCCGGGACGGCGAAACCGGCGTCGGCCCATCGACGGAAGTCCGCGACCAGGGCGGTCAGGTAGGCGTCATCGTGCGGGAACTCGGGGGCCAGCGCCACGATCGACGCGGTGATCTGCTCGGCGAGATCCGCTGCGAGGGCGAGGTTCTCGGGGTCGGGGACGGAGCCGTCCTTGATCTGCAGCGGCCGGATGGCGCTGACCGCGGCCTTCAGGGCCAGCCACCGTGGGTCGGACACGAGCGGGTGCTGGGTCTTGGTGCGGTCCGAGGAAGTGTTGCGGGCGGCATGGATCGCGGCGTTGCCGATCAAGGTCCGGGCGGCCTCGGGGTGACCGTGCACGCCGCCGACGGCAAGCACCACGACGCGCCCGGCTCCCAGGCTCGACACTGCGGCGACCGGACCGGCGGCGGTCTCCAGCAGCGCGGTGGCCGGCGCGGAGACCGTCAACCGACCGAGCGCCGAGAGGTGCTCGGCGTCCACCCGGGCCAGCAGATCCTCCGCCAGGGTCTGGGACACCTCGGTGCTCCGGACGGGCGAGGCAGTCTCGTCGACCGCACCGGTGATCCCGGCGCGGGACAGATCGGCGTCTGCTCCCAGCACCACCAGGCCGGTGCCGGCGCTGACCAGCTCGAGCAGCTCTGCATCGACGTCGGCGGCCGTCACGACCACGACGTCGGCGTCGGCAGGGGCGACGGTGTCGCTCGGATCGAAGCCGTGGCCGACCGACGTCGCGCTGCGAGCGAGGTCGATCATCGTTCCGTCACCCCGAACGGCAACGCGCGGGAAGACCAGGTGGTCGGAGAGCATGTTCGATGAAGATTTCACGCTGCCGAGGCTATCAGGCAGTGGATCTTCCTGTCTGCTTCGCGGGCGGCGGGCGCGCCGAGGCCGGCAAGCGAGCTCGGGGTCCCCGGAGGTGCGGCGCAGGCGACCGTGAGGTCCGCGAGGGGTCAGGCCTGCAGCAGTGCGCCGACGGCGGCGGCGATCTCGCGGCGGTAGCGGGAGACGGTGAACTTCTCCTCGGCAGAGGCCAGGCCGCGCTCGGCCAGGGCCCGGGCGAGCTCCGGATCGTCGATCAGCCGGCCCACCGCTGCCGCGAGGGCCGCTGCATCCCCCGGCGGCACCAGCAGGCCCGTCTCGCCGTCCTGCACCGTCTGCAGATGCCCGGCATTCACCGCCGCGATCACCGGCCGCCCCGCCAGTTGGGCCTCGACGACGGCATTGCCGAAGGACTCCCCGAGTGACGGCGCGATCGCGATGTCGCACGTCTCCAGCACCGACCACACAGGGGACACATACCCCTCGAACACGACGGAACCGGCAAGATCCGCCTCGGCGGCTCGCTCCCTGAGCTGCTCCTCGAACCACTCGTAGCCGGTGTACGCGGTACCCACGATGTGCAACGTCACGTCGCGGCCATCGGCGCGCAGCAGCGCGAGCGCCTCCAGGGCCACGTCCAGCGCTTTGCGGGGAGAGAGCCTGGAGATGGCGACGAGTCGCAGCGGGCCTGTGGTGTGCTCCGTCAGGCGGGGAGCGGTGGGCGGCGCCGACACGCCGTTGAACACCCGGGTCGTCCTGCCCCCGAGGGAGGGATAGACCGACACGAGCCAGTCGAGGGCCGCCTGGGAGTTGGCGATCAGTCCCGTCGTCAGACGCATGGGCGCGAGCAGTCCCTTGAGCAGCAGCATCCGATCAGCCGTCTCGGCCTCGTGGACGTGGCACACCACCGGCACCCCGGACAGTCGGGCGGCGAGGATCCAGGTCGGCAGGATGACCGTGTTGACGTACACCAGGTCGACCCGCAGCCGACGGATCAGCGAACGGCTCCGCGACACGGCCGCAGCAGACCTGCCGGCCAGCCTGAGCAGGCCGCGCGGGGACAACGCCGCGCGTTGGACGGGAAGAACGACGGTGAAGACGACCACCGCACCCCGGGCCCGGATCTGGGGTACCAGCGGGCCGTCGGACGGCACGCTCACCGTCACCCGGCACCCGGCCTCGATCAGGGCGGTGATGCTGTCGAGCATCTGCAGGTCGGACCCGTACACGTCGGCGGACGGGTTCGCGATCAGGACGTGGCGCTGTGCTGCGGGTGTGCGCCGGCTCATCGTGCCGGTCAGCTCTCGAAGAGGCTGGTGACCGAGCCGTCGGTGAACGCTTGCCGGATGGCCTGACCGATCAGCGGTGCCACCGACAGCTCGGTGAGCTGGGGGAAACGCTGGGAGTCGGTGATCCGCAGGGTGTTGGTCAGCACGACCTCGACGGCGCCGCACTGCGAGAGTCGCTCCGCCGCCGGATCGGACAGCACCCCGTGCGTCGCCGCCACGACGACCTTGGTGGCGCCCGCCTCGAGCACCCCGGCGACGGCCTTGGAGATGGTGCCGCCGGTGTCGATCATGTCGTCGACCACGATGCAGGTGCGGCCGCTGACGTCGCCGACCACCCGGTTGGCGACCACCTGGTTGGGTGTGTTCGGATCGCGGGTCTTGTGGATGAAGGCGATCGGTGCGCCGCCGAGCCTGTCCGCCCAGCGCTCGGCCGTGCGGACGCGGCCCGAGTCCGGGGACACGACGGTGAGCGCATCGCCGGAGTACTTCTCGGCGATGTAGCTGGTGAGCAACGGCTGGGCCCACAGGTGGTCGACCGGACCGTCGAAGAAGCCCTGGATCTGGTCCGTGTGCAGATCGACCGTCATCAGTCGTTGCGCGCCTGCGGTTTTCAGCAGGTCGGCGACGAGTCGAGCCGAGATGGGTTCGCGGCCGCGGTGCTTCTTGTCCTGACGGGCATACGGATAGAACGGCAGGACGACGGTGATCCGCTTGGCCGAAGCGCGCTTGAGCGCGTCGATCATGATCAACGTCTCCATCACCCAGGTGTTGATCGGCACCCCGCACGACTGGATCAGGAAGGCGTCGCTGCCGCGGACGCTCTCCTCGAACCGGACGAAGATCTCGCCGTTGGCGAAGTCGTAGGCCGACTGCGGGGTGATGGAGACGTCCAGGAAATCGCCGATCTCCTCGGCGAGTTCCGGGTACCCCCGGCCGGAGAACAGCATCAGGCTCTTGCTGTTCGTCATGGAGATCATGTTCACGCGGGGGAGTCCTTGTCGTCGGCACCATCGGGTTGTCCTGCGGGCTGCTCGGCGCCGTTGCCGGCACCGGCTCGTCTGGCCGCGTCGGCGTAGCGGGAGTCCGCCCGACGCCGCAGCACCCAGCCGCGTGAATGGTGTTGGCGGCCGCGCGCCACGGCGAGATCGCCGGCAGCGACGTCCTGCGTGACGGTCGACCCGGCCGCGACATAGCTGCCGTCGGCCAGCGTCACCGGGGCGACCAACGTGGAGTTGGTGCCGACGAAGACGTGTTCGCCGATCACCGTCGGGAACTTGTGCACGCCGTCGTAGTTGGCCGTGATCACGCCGGCCCCGATGTTGCTACCCGCCCCGACCTCCGCATCGCCGAGGTAGGTCAGGTGCGGCACCTTGGCGCCCGGTCCGATGGTCGACTTCTTGATCTCGACATGGGCACCGACGTGTGCCCCGTGGTGCAGCACGGTCTGCGGACGCAGGTAGGCGAACGGTCCGACGTCGGCGCCGTCGCCGACCCGGGCGTCGATGCAGTGCGAGCGGGTGATCGCCACGTCATCGCCGAGGGTGCAACCGCTGAGCGTGGTGTCGGGGCCGATCCGGCAGTCCCGACCGATGCTGGTGCCCGCCTTCAGCTGCACCCCCGGCTCGAGCACGCTGTCGGCTCCGATCGTGACGTCGGCGTCGATCCACGTGCTGACCGGGTCCAGGATCGTCACCCCGGCGAGCTGGTGCCGGCGGACGATCCGGTCGTTCAGGACGCGGGCCAATGCAGCCAACTGGGCGCGGTCGTTGACGCCCTCGGTCTCCATGGCGTCGTCCGCGATCACTGCGCCCACCCGGTGACCGTCCGCCCGCGCCAACGCCAGCACGTCCGTGAGGTACTGCTCGCCCTGGGAGTTGCTGGTGCCGACCCGGGGGAGGGTGTCGACGAGTACCGCAGCGTCGAAGGCGTAGACGCTGGAGTTGATCTCGCGGATGGCGCGTTGCTCGTCGTCGGCGTCGCGGTGTTCGACGATCCGGCTGACGGTGCCGTCGGCCTCGCGGACGATGCGTCCGTAGCCGGTGGGATCGGCGACAGTGGCGGTCAGCACCGTGACCGCGTTGCCGGCATCGGCATGCGTCCTGGCCAGCAGCTCGAGTGTCTCCGCCCGCAGCAGCGGAGTGTCTCCGCTGGTCACGATCACCGTGCCCGAGACCGTCCCGATCCGTGCACGCAGCGCATCCAGCCCGCAGGCCGCGGCATGACCGGTACCGAGTTGCTGCTCCTGCACGCCGGAGATGACGGGGGGCAGATCCGTTGCGGTCGCAAGGAATCCGGTGACCTGCTCGCGGCCGTGGCCCAGCACTGCCACCAGATGGGTCGGGGTGATCCCGGCGGCGGCGGCCAGCGCGTGCCAGACGAGCGGGCGACCCGCGATCGGGTGCATCACCTTCGGCGTCGCGGATCGCATCCGGGTACCGGCACCCGCCGCGAGGACGATGACGGTCACGTCCGGTTGGGGCACGGTGTCTCCCTGTTCGGCTGTCGTGGTTCGGCCGTCGGCGGCACCGGCCGATGGTATCCCTGCGGGATCGGTCCGCTGACGGCAGCGAGGGTTCGGTCGACCTTTCGAGCAGTGCTGCAGTCGTCCGTGCACATCGTCGTCTCTTCACACCGTCGTCGATGCACACCTGCGCTCCGCCGCCAGGATTCGAACCTGAACCATCTGAACCAAAATCAGAGGTGCTGCCGTTACACCACGGCGGATCGGTGGACCTCACGGGCGACCGGTGCTGCCATCATTCCACGCCGAGGTGCGACGATCATCGGGTGCCGAAAGCCCCGCCGCCGAGCGATCCGTCCCTCCGTCCACCGGATCCCGGTGCGGACGGTCCGGTCGCCGTGACGATCGGGATCCTGACCTTCCGGCGCGCCGAGCAGCTCGCAGCGCTGCTGCCGCTGGTGCTGGATCGGATCGACCGCGAAACGCCTGCAGGCTTCACCGCCGAGGTGCTGGTGGTCGACAACGACCCGGCCGGCTCGGCGCGCGCCGTCGTCGTCGAGCGATCGACGGACGCGCGGGTGCGATACGTGCTCGAGCCGACACCCGGCATCGTGGCGGCCCGCAACCGGGTGCTCGCCGAATGCGGTGGCGCCCGACTGCTGCTGTTCCTCGATGACGACAACCTGCCGGGGGAGCAGTGGTTGGGTCCGCTGCTGCAGACCTGGCAGCAGCATTCTCCGGCGGCGGTGTGCGGCCGGATGGTGGTGCAGTTCGACGGCACCGACCCGTTCTTCGCGGCCGGTGGCTTCTTCGTCCGGCGCAGCATGCCGACCGGTACCGAGATCGCGGTCGCCGGCACCGGGGCGCTGCTGGTGGACCTCGATCGGGTGCGGGCTCTTCGGCTCGAGTTCGATCCGCGGTTCGGGTTGACCGGCGGCGAGGACACCATGTTCACCAGCACGCTCACCGCCTCCGGGGAGCGGATGGTGTGGTGCCAGGAAGCGACGGTCATCGACCCGATCCCGGCGGACCGGTTGACCCGGCAGTGGGTGCTCGACCGGGCTCGCAGTCACGGGAACTCGAGCGGGGTGGTGCGCATCGTCACCGCCGCACCCGGTCGACGGCCGGTCGTCCGAGTGGTGGTCGGGGTCTCCGGCGCGACGCGCTGGGTGCTCGGGAGGCTCCGGCAGGGCTGGGGCGTTCTGCGCCGGGCGGTGGTCGACCGGGCGCGCGGCGCTCGGCTGGCCCACCGCGGCCTCGGCATGCTGCAGGCGGCCCGCGGCCACGTCATCGAGGAGTACCGCCGATCCGAAGGCTGAGCTAGGCTGCCCGAGGTGAGGGCACCCTTACCGAGGACACCCCTGCGTTGACCCTCCGACCATGGGTGCATGTCCCGGTAGCCTTCGGGGCACCTACATCATGATTCTGCCGCTCCAGTTCGATTCGGATCCTGCTTCGACCCCCAGCCTGACGGCCCTCCGTCACGAAGGACTTCCATGACTCCACCGCCGTCCGCAGCCACGGCCGCGGCTCCCGCCACCACCGCGCCGGCCGCCGACGTGGCCGACGACAAGGGCCCGAAGCCGATCACCGACGGGCACCGGGGGAACTCCGCGCAGATCGCGGTGTACTCCTTCACGCTCATCCCGCTGCTCGCCGTGGCGATCGCGGTGCCCTTCGCCTGGGGCTGGGGACTGAGCTGGACGGACGTCATCATCGGTGTCGTCTTCTACTTCTTCACCGGTATGGGGGTGACGGTCGGCTTCCACCGTCACTTCACCCACGGCTCGTTCAAGGCCAACCGCGCCCTGCGCAACACGCTGGCGATCGCCGGTCAGATGGCCGTCCAGGGTCCGGTGATCATCTGGGTCGCCGACCATCGCCGGCACCACGCCTTCTCCGACCGCGAGGGCGACCCGCACTCCCCGTGGACGTTCGGCACCTCGGTCCCGGCACTGGCCAAGGGCTTCTGGCACGCGCACATGGGCTGGCTGTTCGAGCGCGACTCCACGAACCAGAAGCGCTTCGCGCCGGATCTGTTGGCGGACAAGAGCCTCGTGAGGATCGACAAGTACTTCTGGGCCTGGACGATCGTGTCGGTGTTCGGACCCGGTGTGATCGGTGGCCTCGTCACCATGAGCTGGCACGGCGCGCTCACCGCGTTCTTCTGGGCCGGACTGGTGCGGATCGCACTGTTGCACCACGTGACCTGGTCGGTGAACTCGATCTGCCACATGATCGGGGAGCGGCCGTTCGCTGCCCGCGACAAGTCCGCCAACTTCTGGCCGCTGGCGATCCTCAGCTTCGGTGAGTCCTGGCACAACCTGCACCACGCCGATCCGACCTGCGCCCGGCACGGTGTGCTCCGCGGCCAGATCGACATCTCCGCCAGGGCAATCTGGTTGTTCGAGAAGTTCGGCTGGGCGACCAACGTCCGCTGGCCCTCACCGCAGCGGCTGGCCAGGATCCAGGCGACCGCCCACGAGATGGGTCACTGAACCGGCTCTCAGCGGATTGTCGAGCGTTCTGCCGGGCGCAGCGGGTCTGTAGCAATCCCCAGAGGTGAAGTCGACCGGTCCGATGAGACGGTCACGCGCGGTCTCCAGGACGAGTTGCGAATCTGCCAGGTTCTCGGCGAGATGGACGAAGTTGAACCGTACGGGCCGATCAGGTACCCGAGCCGGCCAGGAGGTAGAGGTCGGCGATGGCCGCCTGGACCACAGCCAGGAGTTGTACGGGCCTTTCGCGGTGAGGCCGACGCAATTCGGCACCGTGGCCACCACCTCGTGAAAGACCTCCGGCACCTCACAAGAGACGAAGAATCTGCGTCCGGCTGGGCATCGACGATTTGCAACATCCGCCTCGCGTCCCAGTCCAGGGGACGAGTCCTTGGTCACCTGGTGCGATACAGGGTGGGCACGTATCTGGACGCCGACGGGGGCTGACCGGCCAACTCATCGGCGTGAACAGCGTTGACCATGGCCGCTATTTCGGGAACTGATGCAGAGCCCGGAAGTCGTCCTTCCACGACCGGGGCCCTGACGGCAGGACGATCGCACCCCGGTCTGGATCTGCCGGATCAACGGACCGGTGCCCGGCCCGGGGCTGCCACTGGCGTTCTCGTTCTGGTAAGGGAATAGCCTGGTCAACGCACGCGACACCGACCGGGCGAGGCGAATACCACCGAGTAGTCCCACAGATCGGTGAAGGCCGCCTGAACTGCCGTCCGGCTGGCCATAGGCAAAGAACGGCGCCTCGAACTCGGCAAGAACGCGGCACCCGAGGACGACCTGCACGCGGTTCCCTGGCCGCTGCCGGCACCGTTGTAAGAACGAGCGCCCGCGGCGATGAATCTGGGAAACACCATCCTCATGATCGTCGACTGTAAGCGAGCCTCCCACCGCGGACCGCAGGCTCGGCGGCGTATCGTGAAGAACGACCCCCCTCCACCTGTGGAACGGGGGTTTCTGCCGTGCGCCCGGACGAGCATGCGGCCCGCTGTCGAACGAAGCAGGTACCAGCTGTGAACGCTCGGACCCCCGCTGTGCTGGCCGGACTGACCGAGACCGTCCTGGCTGACCCGTACTTCGCCGAGATCGCGGCTGCGGCAGGCGATCGGGCGAAGAATGTGGTCGGCCCGTCCGGCGTCCGACCGTTCGTCGCTGCGGCGTTGGCC
>JBBJML010000059.1:0-22672 GCA_037720195.1 Nakamurella sp.
ACGTTGCTGCGGCGATCCACGTCGCGCCCGACTCCCGGAGGCAGTGCGCGTGCGGACGATCGACTGGGTCCAGGGTGACGATGGAGTCGGCGCCATCCGGATGATCGATCAGACGCGACTGCCGTCCGAGACGGTGCTGCTCGACATCACCACCGTTGACGACCTGATCGACGCCGTCCAGCGACTGTCCGTCCGCGGCGCACCGGCCCTCGGGGTGGCGGGGGCCCTGGGTGTGGTGATCGCCGGGCAGCAGTTCGAGACCGAGAAGGCCATCGCCGCCGCCGCCGACATCCGCTCCAGTCGCCCGACGGCCGTCAACCTGTCGGTGGGGGTCGACCGTGCGCTCGCCGCCTTCCGCACGGGTGGACTGCCGGCGGCCCTTTCCGCAGCGTTGCAGCTGCGCGACGAAGACATCGCGGCCTGTCTCGCGATGGCCGAGCGCGGCGCCGACCTGGTCCGTTCGCTCGTCGACGAACGATCCCGCTCCGTCACGACGATGACCATCTGCAACACAGGCGGGCTGGCTGCCGTGGAGCACGGCACCGCGCTCGGGGTCATCGAGCGACTGCACCTCGACGGCGACCTGGCCGCAGCCATCGTCTGCGAGACCCGGCCCCTGCTGCAGGGCGCCCGGCTGACCGCCTGGGAACTGGCCAGGATGGGCGCACCCCATGAGTTGATCGTGGATTCGGCCGCCGCCATGATCCTGGCAGGCGGAGGGGTCGACGCCGTGCTCGTCGGCGCAGATCGGATCGCCGCCAACGGCGACACGGCCAACAAGATCGGAACCTTCTCCCTCGCGGTGGCCGCCCGGTATGCGGGCGTACCGTTCATCGTCGTGGCACCCGAGACCACCGTTGATCGGGCGACGGCCTCGGGCGCCGACATCGAGATCGAGGATCGCGGACCGGACGAGGTCGGCGGATTCGGAGGTGTACGCACGGCACCAGCGGGAACGCACGCCCGCAACCCGGCCTTCGACGTCACCCCCGCAGCACTGATCACCGCCATCGTCACCGACCGCCGGACCATCCGACCGGAGCTCGGGGAGCGCCCCGAAACCCCGCTGGACCAAGACCCGACCCGGTGATCCGCACTACCGCTCGCACCCCCATCCCGCAGTCCTTCAAGGAGGAACGGACCATGCGCATGAGCTTCCGTCGTACCCGCACCACAGCATTCGTCGCGATCGCCGCCGCCACGGCTCTGCTCACCGCCGCCTGCTCGCAGGACAGCGGCACTGCTGCGAGCACTCCGGCGATTACGGCGCCCGCCACCTCGGAGTCCTCGGCGATGTCGACCTCCAGCGAAGCCATGACCTCGGACTCGTCGTCGATGTCGACATCCGACACCGCGTCGTCGGAGTCCTCGTCGTCGGCGTCCGTCACCGAGAGCACCGGCAGCTCCAGCGCACCGTCGTCCTCCGGATCCACCGGTGGCGCATCCTTCACCCTGCCGGCGGAGAAGCCGGCTGGTGCGAAGGACAAGCTCAAGGTCGCGCTGGTCCGGCAGTCCGGCATCGGTGACTACTTCGAGCAGTGGGGCGCCGGCGCCCAGGCGCAGCTCAAGGCAGCCGGCGCGACCGTCGACGTCTTCGACGCGCGCAATGACAATGCCAAGCAGGCCACCGACTTCGACTCGGCGATCGCCTCCAAGCCGGACGTGATCATCGTCGACCACGGTCTCAAGGACACCATCGATCCCAAGGTCGACGCCGCGATCGCCGCGGGCATCCCGGTCGTCGTCTACGACGTCGCGATCAGCAACGAGAAGGCGCTCTACCTCTCGCAGGACGACGCCTCGATCGCCAGCAAGATCCTGGGCTACCTCAAGGAGCAGAACCCCGACGGCGGCAAGATCGCCTACGTGAACGTTTCCGGGATCGCCCCGCTCGATTCGCGCGACGCGGTCTACAAGCAGTTCCTCAAGGACAACCCGACCTTCACCCAGTCCACCTTCTTCGGCAAGTACTCCGAGTCGGTCGCCTCGGACACCGCGTCAGAGGGTGTTGCGGCACTGCAGTCCGCTCCCGACACCACGATCGCCTTCGCGGCGTACGACGAGTTGGCCAAGGGCACGCTCATCGCGCTGCGCCAGGTCGGTATGACGAAGGTGAGCGTCTACGGGGTCGACATCTCCACCGCTGACATCGGGCTCATGACGGAGGCCGGCAGCCTCTGGAAGGCCACGGCCGCCACCGATCCGGCCAACGTCGGCGCGATCGTCGCCCGTGCCGCCGTCGCCGCCGGCGACGGAGTCGACCTCCCGAGCAAGATGGTCATCCCGGCAGCCCTGATCACCCAGGACCTGCTGAAGGAGAAGAGCGTCACCGACATGGCCGGGCTGCGCAAGGCGCTGCCCGATCTGAACACCCCGGAGTACCTCGGGGCGAGCTGGATCCCGGAGATCACTCCGGGCCAGTGATGAGACGCGCGGCGGTGGTGCCGATCTCCCCCCGACCCGGTGCCGCCGCCGCGCCCCATCACCCCTTCATCGCCAGCTCCTCTCCCGTTCCTTTCCCCCTCCCGTCCACGCTTGCTCCGGCAAGGCCGGACGCAGATGCTGAGGGCACCATGATCAGCAGTGCCACCGAGGTCGCCCCCACCGCCGCGGGCGATCCACCCGTTCTGCAGGTCGACGGGATCTCCAAGAGCTTCGGCGACAATCTGGTGCTGCGCGGCGTCGGTCTGCAGATCCGACGCGGCGAGATCTACGGCCTGATGGGCGCCAACGGTGCCGGCAAGTCCACCCTGATCAAGATCCTGTGCGGCGCGGAGCAACCCGACGGCGGAACCATCGCGGTCAACGGCTCCCCCACCACGTTCACCGATCCACTCGCTGCTGTGCGCCGCGGGGTCGGCACCGTGCACCAGAACCCGAACGACGGCGTCATCCTCGACATGACCGTCGCGGAGAACCTGGCCCTCGACCGGCTCAACTCCGGCTCCTCGTCACCGTGGTTCTCCCGGCGGCGCACCGAGCGCGACGCGCGCGAGGTCGCAGCCACCCTCGGCCTGCAGCTGTCCCGGTCGGCAATGCGGGCACCCGTCCGGGAGCTGGGGGTCTCCGAACGTCAACTGCTGGTGCTGGCGCGGGCACTGTCTCGGGAACCGGAGATCCTGATCCTGGACGAGCCGACGTCGGCGTTGTCCACCGAGGAGACCGGCCGGCTGTTCGAGTTGCTGCGGCACCTCGTCACCGGCGGTGCGACGCTGCTCTACGTGAGCCACAAGCTCTCCGAGTTCGACGCCCTGTGCGATCGGGTCGGCGTGCTGCGGGACGGTGCGATGCAGGGGGAGTTCTTAAGGGGACAGTCCGGCCCGGCGCCCGCCGTCGACGGCGGCCTGTTGACGAAGCGGCCGACCGCGAGGACCCGGGAGGGTTTCGACTGGGGCCAGGTGCTGCAGGCACTGTTCGACCGCACCCCGGCCGAGATGGCCCGCACCGAGAACGTCGGCAGCGAGTCGGTCCTGCGGCTCGACAACATGCAGGTGTTCCCGGGCTCACCACTGCTGGATCTGGAGCTCAACAGCGGTGAGGTGACCGTGCTGCTGGGGCTGCTGGGCAGCGGGAAGTCCGAGCTGCTGGAGGCGGTGTTCGGAGCGCGGCCCTCCCACGGAGGCTCGGCCACCCTGGACGGCGCGCCCTTCGCTCCTCGCCATCCGGCCGACGCGGTCGACGCGGGCGTCTACCTGGTGCCCGAGTCGCGGCACGAGCAGGCGATCATCCCCGGGTGGTCGATCGAGCGTCAGCTCTCGTTGCCGTTCACCCGTACGTTCTCCCGCGGCACGGTGATGAACACCCGCGCGGAGCGCACCGCGGCCCGCCGGAGCATCAGCACCCTCGGCGTCGTCACCACCTCGGGTTCCGCACCGATCGAGACGCTGTCCGGTGGCAACCAACAGAAGGTCGTCGTCGGCCGGTGGCTGCTGGGCACGCCCAGGGTGCTGCTGCTGGACGAGCCCTTCCGCGGCGTCGATATCAACGCCCGGCACGACATCGGCGCCACCATCACCGACCTCACCGAGACCGCAGCGGTGCTGGTCGCCACCTCCGATCTGGACGAGGCCCTCGAGGTCGCCGATCGCATCGTGGTGCTCCGCCAGGGGACGATCGTCGCCGACGTCCGGCTGTCGGCAGCACACCGCAGCGAGCTCATCGCGGCCATGTCCCCGGTCAGCTCGACGTTGTTGGCCGACGACGAGCACGTCGGTGTCGAGGCGGTCGGGGCGCTGACCCACGACCCGCTGGACGACCTGCTCGAGCATCCCGACGCACCGCACACCAGCCCGGCTCCCATCCCCCGGCGCAGCACCACCGAGCACAGCAACGAGGAGTCGTCATGACCACCGGAGCAAGCCTCACCCCGGTCGGCCGAGCCCGGTCGGGTCCGAGCCTGCTGGACTTCTTCGTGCGCTACGGCGTGCTGGTGATCTTCCTGCTCGTGCTCATCGTCTTCTCCCTCACCATCGACAACTTCGTCTCGATGAACACCCTCACCTCCGTCCTGCAGGCGCAGACCGTTGCCGGGATCGCGGCGCTGGGCATGACATTGACGGCGATCGTCGGCGACCTGGACCTCTCGGTCGGCGGCATCGTCGGTCTTTCGGTGACGGTCGCAGCGTTGGTGATGATCAAGTACGCCCTGACCGGCGGCACGGCGATCATCGTCTGCCTGCTGACCGGACTGATCGCCGGCTCGATCAATGCCGTGCTGATCGTCTTCCTGAACATCCCTCCGCTGCTGGCGACCCTCGGGATGATGTTCACCGCACAGGGTCTCAAGCGTTGGCTCGTCGACGGCCAGACCCTGGTCTCGGGACTCACCCTGCCGGGCCAGGACGAGCCACTGAAAGGGAAGTTCACCTCGGGGTTCGCCGCGATCGACGGGAACCGGTTGTGGGGGCTGCCCTACTCGGTCTACGTCTTCATCGCACTGGCCGTGATCATGTGGATCTTCCTGGAGGCCACCAGGTTCGGCCGGTTGTTCTACGCGGTCGGCGGCAATCCGGAGGCGGCCAGGCTGGCCGGCACCAGGATCAACCGCTACCGCTTCGCCGCCTACGCGATCTCCGGGCTGCTGGCGGCAGTGGCCGGCATCATCCTCGCGTCCCGGCTCCGCCAGGGCGATGTCACGGCGGGCGATTCGACACTGCTCGACGCCGTCGCGATGACGCTCGTCGGCTACGCCGTGCTCGGCGCGAAGAAGCCCAATGCCTTCGGCACGGTGATCGGCGCGCTGTTCATCGGCGTGGTGCTGTACGGCCTGACCCGGCTGCAGATGAGCTACTACACCCAGGACCTGATCAAGGGGCTGGTGCTGATCTTCGCGCTGCTGATCTCGTTCTCGCTGCGCCGCAGGCGACGTCGCGCACCGGCAGTCGTCGCACCGCTCGCGGACACCCCCGAGATGGGCAGCCGCGGATGAGTGGCGCCGGCGCCCCGGTGGCAGCCGTGTCCGGCCGGACGCTGACCGTGGCCTCCATCCCCGAGTACCTGGCGGCCCGGCCGGAGCTGGCGGCCCAGATCGAGGTGGCCGGGCTGCAGGTCGCGGAGGTCGGTGACGGGAACCTCAACCAGGTCTTCATCTGTCGGGGACGCGATGGTCGGAACCTCGTCCTCAAGCAGGCGTTGCCCTACGTACGGCTGGTCGGTCCGAGCTGGCCGATGACCGAGAAGCGTGCGGCGCGCGAGGCGCACGCCATCCGCACCCATGCCGCCCTGTCGGACCGGGTCTGCGCGGTCACGTTCTACGACCCGGACTGGTTCGTGCTGGCCCTGGAGGACCTGACCGATCACACCGTGCTCCGCACACATCTCAACGAGGGCAACGACATCGGTTCCGGCGAGGATGGGGTTGCCGCCATCCTCGGCCGCCACGTCGCCGACGTCAGCTACGGCACGTCGTTCCTGGCGATGGAGCCGGAGCCGTTCCGGCTGGCGGCTGCTGCCGCGGTCAACAGCGAACTGTGCGATCTCACCGAGGACGTGATCTTCACCGAGCCGTTCCTGGGCGCCGACCGCAACTCGGTGGGTGATCCCCTGGTCCAGGAGCTGGTCGACGCACTGCAGGCGGACCCCGCATGGGTCGGCGCCGCGATGCGCGCCAAGCGGCGGTTCCTGACCGTCCAGGAGGCCCTGCTGCACGGAGACCTGCACAGTGGCAGCGTCTTCGTCCGTCGGGATCCGACTGCCGGCGCGGGCGGGGACCCGCAGTGGTCGGTCAAGACCTTCGACCCCGAGTTCTCCTTCTACGGACCGATCGGCTTCGATCTCGGTCTGCTGCAGGCAAATCTGCTGATCGCCGCGGTCCGCGCCCAGGTGCTGGGCGACACGGCTCGGGCTGCGGCGTTGCTGACGGATGTCGGGACGGCCTGGTCGTCGTTCGCCGACCGGTTCCGCGCGCGGTTCGCCGACCGGCCGCTGCCGTCGAAGTTCTCCGACGACTTCGTGGACGGCTGGCTGGCCGACATCCACGCCGACACCCAGGCGTTCGCCGGTTGCGAGATGTCCCGCCGGGTGATCGGACTCGCGAAGGTCACCGACCTCGAGTCACTGCCGAGCCAGCAGTACGTCGTCGCCGCCACTGCGGTCCTGCGGTTGACCCGCTCACTGCTGGTCGACGGGGGCCTTCCGGATGACGCACTGTCTCTTGGCGACTGACTGTCCTGCTCCGCCTGGCCGCGGCTCAGTGGCGGCGGACTCCGCCGCGAGGCAGGTCGTCGCCCACCAGCTCGCAGCGGTACCGAGGCTTGATCTCGGCGGTCACGAACGCACCGATCCGGTCCGAGCCGACCAGCGCTGCCGCGACCGAGTCGGGGACGGCGTAGTAGCGGTAGAGCTCGCCGCTGACGAACTCGAGCTCCAGACGTTCGTGGCGGCGTCGTGACCGATCGAGGCGACCATCCGTGATTGCACCGGTTGTCGTTGCATCGCTCCACCGTATTCATCAGCAGCGTATTCACCACCAGCCGTATCCATCACCCACCGTCGTTGACCGTCCCGAAACGCGTCCCGTAGGTTGTCAGACAACCGATCACCCACCTGAAGGGCATCTTGCAGAGCCGCTGGAACACCGCCGAAGCTCCCACCGATCCGCTCGAGCAGTGCGCCTACGGGTCGCGGTTGCTCGGCAGCGACGACCTGCTGGTCCTGCACGGCGGCGGGAACACGTCGGTCAAGACCACTGCTCTGGACGTCACCGGCGCTGAGATCGAGGTCATTCACGTCAAGGGCAGCGGCTACGACCTGGCGACGATCCCCGCCGAAGGCTTTGTGCCGCTGCGCATCTCCCGGCTCCGTGAGCTGCTGCAGCTGGAGCGGATGACGGATCCGCAGATGGTCAACGAATTGCGGTGCGCCCGGCTGGACGCGTCGGCACCGGATCCTTCGGTCGAGGCTCTGCTGCACGCTCTGCTGCCCTTCGCCGCTGTCCAACACAGCCATGCCGATGCGATCGTCACGCTGACCAATCTCGCCGACGGCGAGGACGTGGTCCGTCGGGTCTTCGGCGACGAACTCGTCGTCGTCCCGTACGCGATGCCGGGCTTCGACCTGGCAGCGGCCGTTGCCGGCCTCTGGCCGCAGCAGGCGCACGAGGGGACCATCGGGCTCGTCCTGATGAACCACGGCCTGTTCACCGTCGGCGCCGACACCCAGCAGGCCTACGAGCGCCACATCGCGCTGATCGACCGGGCCCAGCAGTACCTCGCCGAGCACGCCACCCTGCCGGCCGCGGACACTGCCCCGCTGCCGGCCGTCGACATCCACGAGCTGGTGGCGATCCGTCGCGCACTCAGCGATGCCGCAGGGGTCCCGCTCGTCGTGCGTCGGGACGGCTCGCCGGCCGTCGCCGGATTCGTTGCGCGCGAAGATCTTTCCGCCGTCGCCACTCGGGGTCCGGCCACCCCGGACCACATCATCCGCACCAAGCGGGTGCCCGCCATCGGTGACGGTGGCGACGGCGCGCTGCTCGGGGCGATCGCCGACTACACGGCCGGCTACGCCGAGTACGTACAGCGCAACGTGGACCGACGCGCAGCGGCTGCCGCGACTGCCGGCCGCGAGCCGGAGGCCGTCACCGCCCTGGATCCGTCCCCGCGGGTCCTGCTGGATCCGCGGGTCGGGCTGCTCACCGCCGGCCGCACGGCGAAGGACGCCGTGATCGCCGTGGACATCTATCACCACACGATCGACATCATCGGCCGCGGCGAGCTGCTGGGTGGCTACCAGGCATTGCCGGAAGCACCGCTCTTCGACGTGGAGTACTGGGATCTGGAGCAGGCGAAGCTGCGCCGGGCCGGCTCACCGCCGATGTTCGCCGGCCAGGTCGCTCTGGTCACCGGCGCCGCCTCCGGTATCGGAAGGGCCTGTGCCGCAGCCCTTCTGGCCGCCGGCGCTGCTGTGATCGGACTGGACCTGTCTCCTGGCGTCAGCGAGTCGTTCTCCGGTCCGGCCTGGTGCGGGGTCAGCGTCGACGTCACCGATGCGGCCGCTGTCGACGCCGCGATCGCCACCGGCATCGAGGCGTTCGGCGGACTGGACATCGTGGTGGTCAGCGCAGGCGTGTTCGCCGCATCCGCCCCGATCGCCGAGCTCGACGAAGCCGCCTGGCGCAAGACCATGGCCGTCAACGTCGACTCCGTCGCCACCCTGTACCGGTCGGTGCATCCGCTGCTCGCCGCATCCCCGGTGGGTGGCCGGGTGGCTGTCATTGCCAGCAAGAACGTGCCGGCTCCCGGCCCCGGCGCTGCGGCCTACTCGGCCTCCAAGGCCGCGCTGACCCAGCTGTCCCGGGTCGCTGCCCTGGAGTGGGCACCCGATGGTATCCGGGTCAACCTGGTGCATCCGGACGCCGTCTTCGACACCGGCCTCTGGAACCCGGAGCTGCTCGCGGAGCGGGCGAACCGCTACGGGATGACGGTGGATGAGTACAAGCGCCGCAACCTGTTGCGGACCGAGGTCTCCAGCCCACTGGTGGCCGCAGCAGTGGTGCGACTGTGCTCGGACGAGTTCAGCGCGACCACCGGCGCCCAGGTGCCGATCGACGGGGGCAGCGACCGCGTGGTCTGAGCCGGCGCGGCCGCCTGTCGCTGGTGACGAGTGGACGCTGGCCGCCCCAGACCTTGTCGCTGGTGACGAGTGCAGCTGCTGGGGAGAAGGACGTCCCTGACGCAAGCGACAACCCTTGACACCAGCGACAACCGCGGCGTCAGCGCACCCGAAGCACGGAGAACTGGAAGCGGCCCTCGGCGAAGTAGGTCTTGGACGCGAGGGTCCCCACCCCGCTGTCTGTGTAGTGGATCTGGTCGAGCAGCAGGTAGAGACCGTCCGGAGCCCGTTCGCCCCAGCCGATCGCCGGATCCACCACCGCATGCAGTTCCGCCACCGCGGTGGTCGGGACGACTCCGTTGATCCGCAGCAGATCGAACAGCGAGCCGGACACTGCGTCGGGATCGAAGTCGTCGCCCAACAGCGACGTCTGGATCGCGTCGTAGGAGAAGGCGACCATCTCGCCGTCGGCGAGCACTGCCCGCTCGGTCGCGAACACCTGGGCGCCGGGTGCCAGGTGCAGCCGATCGATCTCTTCCTCGGTCGCCGCCCGCACCGCAGCCCGGTGGTACTGCATCTGCGGCTCGAAACCGTGCGAGCGGATGATGTCCGACATCGACTGCAGTTCCTGCAAAGAGGTCTTGATCTCGCCGCCGAAGGCTGCGACGAAGGTTCCCAGTCCGTGCCGGGTCCGAGTGCGGCCCTGGTTCTCCAGCAGCTGCAACGCGCCGCGCACGGTGCTCCGGGAGACCCCGTACTCGGCGGAGAGCTGGGCCTCGGTCGGCAGCCGATCACCGGCCTGCCACTCACCGTCCCGCAGCCGGTCCCGCAGACTGTCGGCCAGCTGCAGGTGCAGGTTGCGCACCGGTTTGAGCTCTCGTCCTCGGCTGGTCGACACGCTGCGGAGTCTATCCGCCGCGGACCATTCCTCCACCGCGCACCGCGCGACCGTTGGTCCGCTCCGTCGTCGCGCCCACGCCGGTCAGTCCTGTCGCTGCGGGTCGGTGATCGCCGGCAGCCGCAGACCGTCCGGCAACGGCTGGCTGTGGACCACCGCGAGCCGCTGGGTCGCCCGGGTCAGCCCGACGTACAGGTCGGCTTCGCCCCGTCGTGACCGCGCGACGATCTGGCTCGGCTCCACCAACACCACTGCGTCGAACTCGAGTCCTTTGGACTCCCGGACGGTCAACACCGTCACCCGATGATCGGGACCCGGCTCACCGGACGCCGCCGGAACCTGCGCCCGCACCGCGGCAAGGATCTCCCGCTGACGTTCCTCCGGAACCAGCACGGCGAGCTGCCCGGCCGGCAACCGGTCGAGCTCGGCCGCCACCGATGCGGCGACAGCGCCTCCCAGTTCGGCCTCGCCGACCTGCAGCGCCCAGGGACGGACACCGCTCTCGCGGACCGAGGTGGGTACCGACTGCAGCGGGTCGATCCGGCTGAGCACACCAGCTGCCACGTCCATGATCTCCGCGGGCGTGCGGTAGTTGACGGTCAGCTCGGACAGCCGCCACCGATCGGCGACGTGCGGCCGCAACACCCGCGCCCAATCGGTGGTGCCTGCCGGGTTCGAGGTCTGCGCGACATCGCCCACCAGGGTCATCGACTTGACCGGGCACCGGCGCATCACCGTCCGCCAGGTCATCGGCGACAGCTCCTGCGCCTCGTCGACGATGACGTGGCCGTAGGTCCACTCGCGGTCACCGGCGGCGCGGTCCGCGGTCGTCGCCCCGATCCGGTCCTCGGTGTTCATGTCGGCGAGATCCTCGGCGCTCACCATGCCGACGGTGAAGCCGATCCCGGAATCCTCCTGGTCCGCCCCGGCATCGGCGAGGGCGTCGAGCGCCTCCTGCGCATAGGCGACCTCCTCGGCACGGTGCTGCGACCACGCCCGATCGACGACACCGATCTCACCCAGGAGCTCCGCTGCCTCGTCCAGCAGCGCCACGTCCCCGACCGTCCACGGCGACCCGACGGGCCGGATCATCGCGGGCCTGGTCCGGCGCGAGATGGTGGGCCCGGCGAAATCGAGTCGACGCGGATCCGAGAGCAGATCGCTGATGAGCTGCTGCGGGGTCAGCGCCGGCCACAGGTCGGACAACGCGGCGACGATCCGGTCGTCGGTCTGCAGGTCCTTCCGGATCGACGCGACATCCGTTGCGGGAGAGCCACTCTCCTCCTCGGGTGCCTGCTTGACTCCGGGCCTGCCTGCGATCTGCCTGGCCAACGAGTCGAGCACCGAACGCAGGAACACCTGCCGCGCACGATTGTGCGGCAGGCGCGAACCCCACGCGCGACGCTGCGCCTTGGTGAGCATGCCGGGCTCCAGCCGGAGGGAGCCCCCGTCGTACTCGATCACCCTGGCCCGGCGCGGCATCCGCTGCCGGTCCAGCACTGCGTTGTCGAGGACGCTCGCCATCGACGCGCGGCCCTTCACCTCGGCGACCTCGGGGTCGTCCACCGCCGTCGCCTGCACGCCGGGGAAGAGCGTGCCGGGCGTTGCCAGGACCACGCTCGATTCGCCGAGCGAGGGCAGCACCTGACCGATGTAGTCCAGGAACGTCCGGTTCGGACCGATCACCAGCACTCCGTGGCCCCCGAGCCGGTCTCGGTGGGTGTAGAGCAGGAAGGCCGCCCGGTGCAGAGCGACGACGGTCTTACCGGTGCCGGGACCACCCTGGACCACGAGCACACCCGCCCGGTCTGAGCGGATGATGGTGTCCTGTTCGCCCTGGATGGTGGCGATGATGTCGTGCATGCGGCCGGTCCGCGGCGCGTTCAGCGCGTCCAGCAGCGCCGAGTCGCCGGCCGATCCGAGATCCTGGGAGTCTCGCGGATCGCCGAGATCCGACGCCTGCAGGAACTCATCGGCCACCGAGAGCACCTTGCTGCGGCGGGTCTGCAGATGACGCCGCCGCACCACCCCCTGCGGAGTGAGCGCGGTGGCCGTGTAGAACGGCGCCGACGAGGGCGCGCGCCAGTCGATGAGGATCTGGCGGCGCTCCTGGCTACCGTCCGTCATCCCCATCCGGCCGATGTGCCGGTGCTCGCCGTCCTCGTCGTCGATCCGGCCGAAGCACAGCTTCGATTCGGCGGCGGAGAGCGTGGCGATCTCCTCCGCGTAGCGGTACTGCAGCGCGTCGCGGGTGAATCGCCCGGAGGGAGTGCCATCGGAGGAGAAGCGGGCGTCGTCCTTGCGCCGGACCGCGTCTGCCCGCATCACTGCGAGCCTGGCGTACATCGTGTCGAGGTGCTGCTGCTCCTCCCGGAGGGCGGAGGCGTCCCCCGGCGCCGTGGTGTCCTCGACACCCGCACTCCCGGAGTCCGAACCCTCGGAACGCACACTGCTCGACATCTGGCTCCCCAACTGCGGCTCCGGTGGCGGAGCCCTCGTGTTGCTCGATCGATCCGTGGTGCAACCGTCCGGCTGCCCACTGACATTCCGACCGGCGGCGCTGCCTGTCGCGAATTCCCGTGCGGACCCTGCGGTCCGTTTCCGCCCCGGCCGTGGCACGGCCGGGATGAGGGGGACTCAAATCTACTCGAAGCCGCGGGCCGATCCTGCGAACCGGGCCCACGGCCCGCCGGGCGGCCCTACGCTCGCGGCCATGCGCACCCTCAGAACCTCGACGGCCGCAGTCCTCGCGATGGTGACGGTGCTGGTCAGCGGCTGCAACGGAACGACGGGGGGGATCGCGGCCACCTCGTCCGGCCCTCCCGCGGTCAACGCCATCGACGCAGCCCTGGCGCTGGTGCCGGCCTCCTCCGGTTCCGCGGAGGTGATGGATCTCGCCGCCGCCAAGCAGCGGTGGGGCCTGACCGGGGTCACCTCGGAGACCGAGGACTCCGCCGAGGCGGACGAGTTCCTCAGGAAACTGGGCACCAGCGGGTCGGGGTCGAGGCTGCTGCAGTACACCCGACAACTCCAGGGTGCCGGCTGGAGCGGCCTCGACGTCGACCAGCAGATCGATCTCACCGCGGACGGGATGCCCGTCTCGCTGTACCGCCTGCGGTCCTCGCTCGACATGCAGAAGGTGATCGACTCGTTGAGCGCGGACGGGATGACGCGCAGCGGCTCCGCCGATGCCCCGTTCTTCCAGCCCGCGTCCCTGGGTCGGGGGAAATTCGGCGGCGTGTTCCTGTACGGGGTGACGGTGTATCCGGCGCAGCACCTCATCGTCGGTGGCCGCGAGGCTGTGTGGACGCCACCGACCGCGGGTGGGTCGCTGGGCGCGGTGGAGGGGGTGCCTGCGTTGCTGGCCGGGTTGCCCGCCGCCGACTGGGTGGCGGTGGACACCGGCGCTGCTGCGTGCACCGACCCCCTGGCCGGCCTGATTCTCAGGGCGACCCCGGAGATCGCCCGTCGGTACCTGGCCACGCTGGATGCCGCCGGCGAACGCCAGCGGGTCACGGGGGTCGTGGTCGCCCTGACCGCGGACGACACGGCACAGATCCGGACCGGCTATGCGGACGAGGCCACGGCGGCAGCCGATCTTCCGGTCCGCACGAAGATCCTGCAGACCGGAAGTTCCGCGAAGGACAACCGTCCGTACACCGACGTGTACACCGCACAGATCGCCGCGGACGAAGCGACGCTGCACTACGACATCCACGCAGAGCGGGCAGCCACCCTCATCCAGCGCCGGTTCGAGCGGGACACGCCCTGGGCATTCTGCTGACGCCTCAGAACACCGTCGACAGGTCCGAGAACCGCTGCAGTGTCAGGATTCCGGCGTCGTCCGGATCGACAGCAGCGTGCTCGAGCACCCAGGTGTCCGGGTTGGGGATGTACACCGCCCGCAGGCCGGCCTCCCTGGCTGGATTGATGTCGGAGGCCGGGGAGTTGCCGATCATCCAGGTGGTCGACACGTCCAGCGCCAGCTCCGTGACGAGGTCCCGATAGGTGTGTGCCTGCTTCGTCGACACGATGTGGGTGGAGGAGAAGTACGGCGAAAGCTCGGACACGTCGATCTTGCGTTGTTGTTCCGGCACATGGCCTTTGGTCACCAGTTTGAGGTCGTGCCGGAGACCCAGCTCGACGAGCGTGTCGGCCACCCCGTCGTAGAGATCGATCCGGTGCTCCAGCAGAGCGGTCGCCATCGCATCGATCTCGGCGGCTTCCCGGTCTGCGACCGGCCGCTGCATCAACACCTGGAAACACTCGCGCAGATTCTGCAGGAAGGCGAGGCTGCCGAACCCTGCGGTGTGGATGTTCGCCCGCTCGATGTCGTCGAGGATCTGCCGGATCTCCGTGTGCTGCAGGGTGGGATGCGCGAGCCAGTGCAGATAGTCGGTGGTCACCTGCTCGAAGTAGATGTTGTTGGCCCACAGCGTGTCGTCTGCGTCGATGAGCAGGGTCTGGGGCGTCAGCACCGCACGAGCGTAGTGCGCGGCGCCGTTCGGGCGCAGCGCCACCTGCGTTCCGGAGTCGTCGAGCGTCACCTGCGGCGCGCTTCACCCCTGCCGTCATCTGCGGCACACTGGGCTGATGGCACGCACCGTCGCGACTGCGACCTCCGTCGAGAAGGACGCGCTCCTGGAGTTCGTCCGCCCCCGCCACCAGATGGTCATCACCACCTTCCGCCAGGACGGCTCGCTGCAGAGCTCCCCGGTCAGTGGCGGGCTCGACTCCGAGGGCCGCATCGTCATCGCCAGTTATCCGGAACGCGCCAAGAGCAGGAACATCAGCCGGACGGGCAGGGCCAGCGTCGTCGTGCTGAGCGACGACTTCGGCGGCGCCTACGTCCAGGTGGACGGGTCGGCGGAGAGCCTGGATCTGCCGGACGCGCTGGAGCCGCTGGTGGAGTACTTCCGCTCGATCTCCGGCGAGCACTCCGACTGGGACGAGTACCGCCAGGCGATGATCGACCAGGGCAAGTGCCTGATCCGCGTCACTCCCGAGCGCTGGGGTCCCGTCGCCACCGGCGGCTTCCCCGCCCGGTTGGCATGACCACCCGCTGGTACCTGCCGGACTGCTACCTGCCGGAGCTCTCGACCGTGCACGCCTCGCACGAGTCGCTGTGCGTCCTCAACGATGCCGACGCCGAGGCTGTGCTGGTCATCGAGGCCTACTTCGCCGACCGCGAGGCGACGGTGTCGGGCCCGATCCGGATCGGGCCGCGCAGTTGTCACCACCTGCGCAGCGCCGACCCTGCCCAGTTCGGCGGCCTGCAGATCCCGGTCGGCGTTCCGTACGGGATCGTCGTGCGCAGCGAGGACGAGATCCACCTGCAGTACAGCCGGCTGGACACGACCGCCCCTGCCTATGCGCTGATGACGGCCATCCCGGTGCCGCAACCGTGAGCACGCGCGCCCTGAGCACCGCCGTCGTGCTCCGGGTCGAGGATGGCAGTTGCGAGGTGGGTGGCGCGACAGCCGGCGCTCTCACTGCGCGCTTCGCCCCGCAGTTCCCGACGCCGCACCGCGAGCGGGTCTCCCCGGGGAATCTGGTCGCGCTGGCCACCGGCGATGACGGCCGGGCCGTGGTGCTCTGGCGTTGGTTCGACGTCGTGGTGATCGGCGCCGCCGTCGACGGCCGGATCGTGGTGTGGGAACCCGCGCACGGCGAGGTGACGGCCACCGCCCGGCCGACGTACGCGGCGCCGCATCCCGGTTCCCGGGCCTACGCCTCCGCCGGACTACCGGGCGCCGACTGGTGGGTCGCGGCGGCGGTCCCGCCCTCGACCCGGAGCACTGCGGTCCTGGTCGATCTCGACGAGGTGGCTGCGCTGTACGACGCCCACGGTCTCTGGGCGTCCGCGCTGGCTGCTCCGGCGTGAGTCCGGCTGCGGTTGCCGACGTCCGGCCGCCTGCTCAGCGGTGCACGATGCCCACGACCGCGATGAGCACCGGGACGGCCAGGATCGTCGTCACCAGTACCGCCTCCCGGGCGAGCGCCTCGCCGACGCGATAGCGGATCGCATAGATGAACACGTTCTGAGCGGTCGGCAGTGCCGCCGCGAGGGTCGCTGCCAGCACAGCGACGGGATCCATCCGGAAGACGAAACGCCCCAGGCAGTAGGCCACCACCGGCAGCACCAGCATCTTCAGCACGGAGATGATGGTGAGCTCGGTCCGGCTCCCGGTCCGACCGGGGAGCGGTGCCCCGTGCAGCGACATCCCGAACGCGATGAGCGCTCCGGGCACGGCGATCCCGGCGATCATGTCGATCGGCCGGACGACCACCTCGGGCAACGACCATCCGCCGAGCGCCATCACCACTCCGAGCGCCGAGGCCAGCACGAGTGGATTGCGCACCGGTTGCAGCGCGACCCGCAGCACGGACGGGCGCTTCCCCGTCTCGGCGATGTCCAGGGCCACGAATGCGATCGGCGCCAACACCATCAACTGGTACATCATCACCGGCGCCACGTAGGCCGCCGTCCCGAACAAGTAGGTGCTAAGCGGGATGCCCAGGTTGCCGGCATTCACGTAGCTCGAGGCCAGTGCGCCGATCACGCTCTCCCCCAATGACTTCCGGCGTAGCCGCGCTATCACCAGGTAGCCGATCGCACCGACTGCCGTGGTGATCGCGGTGACTCCCAGCGCCGACGACAGGACAGTTCCCACCGGGGCCCCCGACAGCGTCCGGAACAGCAGTGCGGGGGTGGCGACGAAGAAGACCAGCCGGGCAAGAACCTGCTGGGTGCCCTCCGGCAGCACGCGGAACCGGGCGAGCAGGAAGCCGACAGCGATGACGACCGCCAGCACGCCGAGGCCTTGCAGGATGGACGACACCGATCAACCTTGGCATCCACAGCCGGCTCCTCGCACTCCCCCCGCGCCGGATCACAGCCGGATCAGGGACGATGGTCCGATGAGTACACCGGTCGAGCCTGCAGCGCAGGACGACCGCGCGCCCGAACTGGTGGTCGCGGAGCCGCCGGTGGTCGAACCGACCCGGAGCCCCGAACAGCAGGACCCCGCACCCGTACAGGGCGCACCCAGCCGCCGCGGCACGATCCTGCGGATCGTCGGCGGGGTGGTCATCGCACTGGTCGTCTTCGCCGTGCTGCGCTCCCGGTTCCCCGATCCGCAGCAGTTCTTCGATGCGCTCGGTGCCGCCAACTGGTGGTGGGTGTTCGCCGCGTTCGCCCTCGAGCTCGCCTCGATCGGCATGCTCATCCGTCAGCAGCGTCGCCTGATGCGTGCGTTCGGAGTGCCGATCAGCTACGGCCGGATGGGCGCGATCGCCTACTCCAGCACCGCCATCTCGATGTCCATTCCGGCCGGCGGCGCGGTGTCCGCCGGTTACTCCTACCGCAAGTTCCGCACGGCCGGAGCGTCCGCGTCGACAGCCGCGTCCGTGCTGTTGCTGTCCGGCGTCTTCTCCGTGGTGGCACTGGTGTTGCTCTACCTGGTGGGAGCGGTGCTCGCGACCACCACCAGGCTGTCCGACATCGGCGGTGAGTACCCGGTGCTGACGCTGCTGATCGGCGTGGTGGTGGTCGGTGCGGTGTGGTTCGCCATCTGGTGGATCACCCGTCGATCAGGTCCTGCGGTGAGTCCCCCGACACCGCGCCTGGATCGCTACGAGCAGCGGCACCGTTGGCTCGGTGCTGCGGGACGTCATGCACTGGACGCGTTCCGCCGCGCCGAACGCGTGCCCCGCAAGGATTGGCACCTGGCGCTCACCCAATCGCTGGCCAACTGGTTGCTCGATGCGCTGAGCCTGTACGCGGCCACCCGCGCCTTCGACCTCTCGGTCGACGTGTGGCAGCTCGCGCTGCTGTACCTGGGCATCCAGGTCGTGCGGCAGATCCCGGTGACGCCCGGCGGGATCGGCATCGTCGAGGCATCCCTGTTGGCGGGCCTGGTCTCGGCCGGCGCCCCCACCGGCGCTGCGGCGGCAGCTGTGGTGATCTACCGGTTGTTCTCGTGCTGGCTGCTGATCCCGTTCGGCTTCAGCATCATGGCGGCGGTGTCGTTCCGCGATACCCGCAGGGACCGCAGGCTGGCCGGAGCCCCAGGATCCGGCGAATCGCCACCTGCTGTTGGTTGATCGGTGAGGTCCGGGCTCTAGTCTTCGCAGATGACCAGCGCAGCCGTGTCCCCGTCAGCAGCCACCCAGGCGCCGACCCGGAAGCAGGTCGTCTCGTGGGGAATGTGGGACTGGGGGTCGGCCGCGTTCAATGCCGTCATCCTGACGTTCGTCTTCTCCGTGTACCTGGTCCAGGGTGTCGCCGGGCTGGACGAGGACAACCGGTGTGCTGCCGCTGATTGCATCGGAAGTGGTGACACCTGGTATGCACTGGCGCTGGGTGTTGCCGGCCTGTTCATCGCGCTGCTCGCACCGGTCACCGGCCAGCGGGCCGATGCCGGTGGTCACCGCAAACGCAGCCTGGGCATCTGGACCGGGCTGATCGTCGTCAGCATGCTGGCGTTGTTCTTCGTGAAGGACGCCTCGTCGTACTTCTGGATCGGCGCCGCCCTGCTCGGCATTGCCTCGGTCTTCGCCTCCTTCGCCGAGGTCTCCTACTCCGCGATGATGCGCCAGGTCTCCACTCCGGCGACGATCGGTCGGGTGTCGGCGTTCGGCTGGTCGATGGGCTACTTCGGCGGGATCGTGTTGCTGCTCATCAGCTATGTCGGTTTCATCGCCGGGGACGGGGACACCCGCGGGTTGTTCGCTGTGACCACCGAGGGCGGGCTGAACATCCGGATCGTCGCGGTGATCGCGGCGATCTGGTTCGCGCTGTCGGCGCTGCCGGTGCTGTTCGCGGTCCCGGAGACACCGGGCCTGCCGAAGGAGAAGCGGGTCGGCTTCTTCGCCTCGTACCGCCTGCTGTTCCAGCAGATCCGGGAGCTGTGGCACACCGACCGCAACTCGGTGTTCTTCCTGCTGGCCAGCGCCCTGTTCCGGGACGGTCTGGCCGCGGTGTTCACCCTGGGCGCGGTGTTGGCGGTGAAGGTCTACGGGCTGACCGCGGCGAACGTGCTCATCTTCGGGATCGCCGCGAATGTGGTCTCGGCGATCGGCGCTCTCACCGCTGGCCGCTTCGATGACCGGGTCGGGCCGAAGAAGGTCATCATCGTCTCCCTCGCCGGGCTGGTGGTGACCGCGCTGATCCTGCTGTTCGTCTCCGGACCGACGATGTTCTGGATCTTCGGACTGGTGCTCACGTTGTTCGTCGGGCCGGCGCAGAGCTCGGCCAGGACCTTCCTCGCGCGGGTCGCCCCGGTCGGTCGGGAGGGGCAGATGTTCGGCCTGTACACGACAACCGGACGCGCTGTCTCCTTCCTCGCCCCACTGCTGTTCAGCGCCTTCTCGGCGATCGGCGGTACCCGCTACGGCATCCTCGGCATCGCCCTGGTGCTGCTCGCCGGGCTCGTCGCGATGCTGTTCGTCAAGCCTGCCGTCGATAAGGCCCTGACGGCATAATCGTTGACTTACCCAGGAGTGAACTAGTGTTGTTCACTCGATCAAGCGCCCCTGTCAGCTCTAATGTTTAAATCCCTGCACGGCGCCAGCGTCATCACATGCGATCACCAAAGGCGTCTTAAGCTTGCAAAATACGCCGTCGCCTTCCCGTAGCTGTCTGTGATTTCAATCAATTGGAGTTCATTCTCCACAGAAAGTACATGTCCGACAATTCCACCTCTTTGCGATTTTCAAAGTACTTGTACAAGGCAGTGACTGCCCCCCCCGGCAGCTATGACAACACCTGGGACTACCAGTGGAGCGAGCGCTAAAGCGCCGACCATCGTGGCTGCTCCGCCAACTACGGCGGCCGCCGAACCACTCCTCACTGCTGCCGCGGCAGCTCGGTTCATCATCTGGTCGAGCCTAGAAATTGCGGGCATTACAACGTCAAACAGGACGCCCTCCGCGATCGATTCAGCGTCCGTGCCTTCTGTGGCCGCGATCCTTTCCTGCATAGCCGTCTTGAGGGCGATGCGAAATGCCTGAAAGTCATCATATTCATAGTCACGCATTAGTAATAGATCCTTAGACGACATACTCTCCGGAATCGGTAAGACCAGATTGAAGGCAACACTTCCGGCATCAACACTCGAGCCCGCCGCTGGTTGCCCCACCGCATACTGACTGGTGATCCCCATGGCCGCGTGATATTCCCGCGAAAGAGCAACGTCGCCGATAAGATAAGACGCCTGCTTAACAGCCAATCTTCTTGCGATACCATGCACTAAATCGGCCTCGGTTCGGGCTGAGCCAACCGCGACTTTTCCTGCTGCGACCGTCGGGTATGAGTCATGAGTGTATACATATCGCCAAACTCCCTTTTTTCTCTGTAGCTTGCGGAACCTGTAGCCCACGCTCAATATCTCAGTTAGCGACTCGATCATCTCCGACGGATCCTCCATGGAGGCGTTGTAGGCATGCTCTTCCATGTGCGCGACGCAATAGTTGGGATGTGCGTTAATAACGCGAACGAAGGACTCAGCGCCAATATCGCGGATATACAGCGTGATATCAACTTCACCCAGGGCGAGTTCCCTTGCTCTCTCGAACTCTTTCAGACCCTTCGAGAAATTTAGATATGCTGGATTGGGAGCGTGTACAATGACATGGTCGAAGTAGTGCCAAGTTCGTTGAATGATGGTATCGATTCGCTTCTTTACGCAACGTGGGTGATAGCAAGCAATCCCATATAGATCGAGGTCGCCGGCAGCCATCAAAAGGTCACCGGCTAGCGAACCAGAGTCGTCGTTAGCGTAGCTCGTGCCAAATTCCGCGAAGTTAACCAGATCGCGCGGGCCGGCAAGTCTCCGCTTAGTACTACAGCCGTAGATCGATCTTGTAGTGCTCTGATCTGCGGCGATAGTGGTGGTATCGGGCGGTGGCTTGGTGTTTCCGTCGCCAGATTGACCAGTGCAGGACGTGCTCACGGGTCGCGATCGCTCCGACTGTGAGGGTGTCGAAGAGTTTTCGCAGCTCGTTCAGGGTGAGATCGATCAGGCCGGTTGGTGCGGGTTGGCGGTCTCTCTCGGCAGCGGTGGTGACGGCAAGGAACGCCATCGCGAGCATCGCCAGGGTGCTCCAGCGGTGCCAGGAACACCACCGCCGGACCTGGTGTTCATCGAGTCCGGCTTGCCCTTTGGCGGTCTGGAACGATTCTTCGATCTTCCATCGTTGCCCTGCGACCCGGACCAGGGTGGCCAGCGGGACCGGTCGCGGTGAGTGACAGCGGTAGTAGGCCATCTCGCCGGTGGAATCGTTGCGGCGCAGCAGCAACCAGTGCAGGCCAGGCTGATCACCGGGTATCCGGATGAGCGCCCACGAGTAGAACCGCGGACCCTTGGTTCCCGCGCCGGCTGACATCTTCTGCCACGACTGCGCTGGCAGCGTCCCGGTCAACGCATCAGCGCGGACAGCTCCGCCCTGGGTCGGTATCCGGTGATCACACGCGACGGCCAGCACGTAGCCCATGGCTGTGTCGGTGAGCGCTGCACGAAGTTTGGAGTCGTTGCCGTACACCTCGTCACCGGCGACGAACCGCGCCGGGACGCCAGCCTGTACTGCCGACAGGATCATCTGCAGGGCCAGTGCCGGTTTGGTCGCGAACCCGACACCATCCGGGACACCGGCGCTGGCCATCCGGACGGGGTCATCGGTCCAGGACCTGGGCAGATACAGGGCCCGATCGATCAACGCATGCCCGCGAGGGGCCGCGTAGGTCAGGTACACCGCGACCTGAGCGTTCTCGATCCGGCCTGCAGTTCCGGTGTACTGCCGCTGCGCGCCGACCGTGTGCACGCCCTTCTTCACATCGCCGGTTTCATCAACGATCAGGACACCGTCCGGGTCACCGAACTCCTCAACCACATAGTGGCGCAGATCATCGCGGACCGCGTCAGCATCCCACTTCGCACGAGAAAGCAAGTGCTGCAACCCATCCGGGGAAACATCACCGCGATGCTCAGCGATCGTCCAACAGTTCTTCCGGTCCAGACCGGACAACAACCCGAGCATCAACGCACCAGCATGCCGGGCCGACTCGTACCGCGCGAACCGCGGCCGGACGCGGTCCAACAGCGCGCCGAACCCGTCCCACCACCGGTCAGGCTCTATCCTGTGAGGCGCGGCCAGCGCGACGTTCTTGTTTGTCTTCACAACCAACCATGATCACGCGCTGGCCGCCCTGACCTGCGACAACACGCCCAAAACCCCGATCTACGGCTGTAGTATTAGCCCCGGTCTTTCATAGCTTTGCTGTTGGGTTGTGAAAGGTGTTGCGCGGCTTGATGTTCAGGTTCGGGTATGACTGTGGTCCGGCTGGCGGTGCCGGTGGTCGGGTCTCCGGTGGTGCTGTTGCGGGCTGGCGGGTGGGTGTCAGGTGGTGATGGGGATGGCGGCGATGTTCGCGAACACTGCGACGATCGCCGCGGCCCAGGGCCAGGTGTCAGGGATCCGTAGGTGTCGGCGGCGGCCGGTGTGAGCCAGTCGGGCGGGGACGTGCAGGAACCGGTAGCGGAGCGCTTTCGGCTCACACCCGGCCAGCGAGGTTGCGGTGCCGGTGCAGCCCAGCAGTCGGGTCCAGGCGATCAGGTCGGCGGCGATCTGGACCGCGGCCAGCCAGGCCTGGTTGATCGGGAACTCGCGGGACGGGAAGCGGCGCAGTCCCGAGTCTTTGGCGTGCCGGATGCGGTCCTCGAC
>JBBJML010000060.1:0-22607 GCA_037720195.1 Nakamurella sp.
GTCGACGGCAACATCGGCTCCAAGGTCACCATGAAGTACCCGGCGGTCTGGATGACCGGTGAGTACGCCAAGGGTGAGGTCATGTCGATCGCCTTCGCCGGCGAGGGACAGCACCAGGACACCGGCGCGAAGATGCTGCACCTCGCGCCGCACACCAGCTCGACGATCATCTCGAAGTCGGTCTCCCGCGGCGGCGGTCGCACCAGCTACCGCGGCCTGGTGCAGGTGAACCCCGGTTCGCACCACAGCAAGTCCACCGTCAAGTGCGACGCGCTGCTGGTCGACACCATCTCCCGCACCGACACCTACCCCTACGTCGACGTCCGCGAGGACGACGTCTCGATGGGCCACGAGGCCACCGTCTCCAAGGTGTCCGAGGACCAGCTCTTCTACCTGATGAGCCGCGGCCTCACCGAGGACGAGGCGATGGCGATGATCGTCCGCGGCTTCGTCGAGCCCATCGCGAAGGAACTCCCCATGGAGTACGCCCTCGAGCTCAACCGCCTCATCGAACTCCAGATGGAAGGCGCCGTCGGCTGACCACCGTTTGTCGTTTCGCCAGATCGCGGCCAGCTCTGCTGCGCCGCAGTACCTCTCCTGGTGAGACGACAGATCCGGGGTGTCGGCCGCGTGCCCCGGGGTGGTGCCCAGCCGGCCTACCACCCCATCGCTCGTTCCTCGCTCCGGGGGGCCAGACCCAACCACGGCCGGCCAGGCACCATCCCGGGTCCCGCTCCTCGAATTGCTGGAGCGGCGGGTTCCTGGGGGGTCCGGAGGCGGGTGGTTGGGACTGGCCCCCTGAGGCGCCAGCCGAAGGGTGGATCCCCGCCGAGGGACCCCCCAGGGATCCGACGCGGCTGATCACATCGGGCGAGAGAGAACAACGTTGTGTGCGCGAGTGGGCCGAAGTTCGAGACATTGATGCAGGACGAAGAGAAGGACGAAGGAACAGTGACAGTGACTGAGGCGCCGAACGTTGTCGGCGCGGTGGAGACCAGCGATCGGGTGGCGAAGTTCTTGCACCCTGTTGGTTCCCGTGATCTCGCCGATCATCCGGTGCCGTCCGGCAAGGAGGAGGAGTGGCGGTTCACGCCGCTGCGGCGGCTGCGGGGGCTGCATGCCGATGCTCCGTTCCAGCCGTCGGCGACCGAGTGCACCTGGGACGTGCCCGAGGGTGCGACCGTGCGTCCGGTCAGTGACGCGGCCGAGTTGGCGCAGATCCGCGGTGCGTCCGGCTACGTCCCCACCGATCGCACGTCGGCGCGCATCTTCGCCGAGGTCACCTCGATCCTGCTGGTCGACGTCCCCGCCGACACCGAGCTCAGCGAACCGGTCGTCATCGACCTCACGGGGTCGGACGCGTCCGTCGTGGAGGCCGGTCACATCGTGCTGCGCTTCGGTGCGCATTCCAAGGCCGACGTGGTGATCAACCACAACGGATCCGCGACGATCGCCCAGGTCGTCGAGACCGTCGCCGGCGACGGCGCGCAGATCACCGTCACCTCGCTGCAGGAGTGGGCAGATGACACCGTCCACCTGGCGCACCACCACGTGGCGCTGGGCCGCGACTCGACCGTCAAGCACGCGATCCTGACCTTCGGTGGCGATACCGTGCGGATCTCCACCTCCACCCAGTACAACGGCCCCGGCGCCAGTGCACAGCTGCTCGGTCTGTACTTCGCCGATGCCGGTCAGCACCTCGAGCACCGCATCTTCATCGACCACGACACCCCGCACTGCAAGTCGGATGCGCTCTACAAGGGTGCGCTGCAGGGGAAGTCCGCCCGCACCGTCTGGATCGGCGACGTGCTGATCCGCAAGGCCGCCGAGGGCACCGATACCTACGAGATGAACCGCAACCTGCTGCTCACCCCGGGAGCCCGGGCCGATTCGGTCCCCAACCTGGAGATCGAGACCGGCGAGATCGCCGGTGCCGGCCACGCCAGTGCCACCGGCCGGTTCGACGACGAGCAGCTGTTCTACCTGCTGTCCCGCGGCATCCCCTCCGACATCGCCCGGCGTCTCGTCGTCCGCGGTTTCTTCCAGGAGGTCCTGCTCAAGCTCGGCGTGCCGAGCGCGGTCGAGCGGGCCTCCGAGACCATCGAGCGCGAGCTCGCCGTCACCGAGAACTGACCGACCTGCCGGCCGCACGGCCACTTTTCATTCCCAGCCCGGGTGGACACCCGGCCGCCCGACCAAGGAGTACCGAACACCATGGCAACACTAGAGATCCGCGACCTGCACGTCTCCGTCATCACCGACGAGGGCCCCATCGAGATCCTGAAGGGTGTCGACCTGACCCTCGAATCCGGCCAGACGCACGCCATCATGGGCCCCAACGGCTCCGGCAAGTCGACCCTCGCCTACTCGCTGGCGGGCCACCCGAAGTACGCGGTCACCTCCGGCACCGTCACCCTCGACGGTGAGGACGTGCTGGCGATGACCGTCGACGAGCGTGCCCGCGCCGGCCTGTTCCTGGCCATGCAGTACCCGGTCGAGGTTCCTGGCGTCTCGATGTCGAACTTCCTGCGCACCGCCGCCACCGCCACCCGCGGCGAGGCCCCGGCCCTGCGGCACTGGGTCAAGGAGGTCAAGCAGGCGATGAAGAACCTCGAGATCACCGAGGAGTTCGCCGAGCGCAGCGTCAACGAGGGCTTCTCCGGCGGCGAGAAGAAGCGGCACGAGATCCTCCAGCTGGAGCTGCTCCGGCCGAAGTTCGCCGTCCTCGACGAGACCGACTCCGGCCTCGACGTCGACGCGTTGCGGGTCGTCTCCGAGGGCGTCAACAAGTACCAGGCGGAGACCGGCGGCGGCGTGCTGCTGATCACCCACTACACCCGGATCCTGCGCTACATCAAGCCCGATCGGGTGCACGTGTTCTCCGGCGGACGCGTTGTCGAGTCCGGTGGCCCCGAACTCGCCGAGGAGCTCGAGACCAACGGCTACGTCCGATTCGCCACGGCCGCGGTCTGACCAGGCGACCCGTTGACGATCACCGGGAGATGAGGAGCGAGCGATGAGTGCCGAGAGCCTGACCACTGCGCTCGCACCGGGTCTGCTGGACCCGGTGACGTCGGCTGGGCTGCGCAACGACTTCCCGATCCTGGATCGCACCATCCGGGACGGGAAGCGGCTGGTGTACCTGGATTCCGGGGCCACCTCGCAGCGCCCGACCTCGGTGATCGACGCCGAGCAGGACTTCATCACCCAGCACAACGGTGCGGTCTCGCGTAGTTCGCACCAGCTCGCCGAGGAGGCCACGGAGGCCTACGAGGGTGCGCGCGCCCAGGTCGCCGCGTTCGTCGGTGCCGGGCGGGCCGAGGAGATCGTCTTCACCAAGAACGCCACCGAGGCGATCAACCTGGTGGCGTACGGCATCTCGAACGCGTCCATCGGTTCCGACGGCAGCCGGTTCAGCATCGGCCCGGCCGACGAGATCCTGATCACCGAGATGGAGCACCACGCGAATCTCGTTCCCTGGCAAGAGCTCTGCCGCCGGACCGGAGCGACGCTGCGCTGGATCCCGCTCGGCGACGACTACCGACTGGACCTCTCGACGCTGCACGAGCTGGTCACGCCGCGGACGAAGGTGCTGGCGTTCACGCACCAGTCGAACGTGCTGGGGACGATCAACCCGGTGGCCGAGCTGGTGGCCGCCGCGCGCCGGGTCGGCGCGCTCGTCGTCCTCGATGCCTGCCAGTCGGTACCGCAAGGGCCGATCGACCTCGCAGCGTTGGATGTCGATTTCGCGGCCTTCTCCGGTCACAAGATGTTGGGCCCCACCGGGATCGGGGTGCTCTACGGGCGCTACCGGCTGCTCGAGGAGCTGCCGCCGTTCCTGACCGGCGGCTCGATGATCGAGCAGGTCTTCCTGGAGCGCTCCACCTACGCCGCTCCGCCGCAACGCTTCGAGGCCGGCACCCCGATGGTGTCCCAGGCCGTGGGGCTCGCCGCTGCCGTCGACTACCTGACGCAGGTCGGGATGGACGCCGTCGCCGCGCACGAGCAGGCGCTCACCGGATTGGCGATCGACGGGCTGTCGGCCGTCGACGGCCTGCGGCTGCTCGGTCCGTCATCCCTCGAGGACCGTGGTGGCGCAGTGAGTTTCCTGCTCGACGGTGTGCACGCCCACGATGTCGGACAGATCCTCGACGACGCCGGGGTCGAGGTGCGGGTCGGTCACCACTGCGCGTGGCCGTTGCACCGCCGGTACGGCATCGCCGCTTCGGTCAGAGCCTCGTTCGCGCTGTACAACACCCCGGACGAGATCGACGCCCTGGTGGCAGCTGTGCAGGATGCTCGGCGATTCTTCCTGCGGGAGCGCTGATCCCGTGCAGATGCAGCAGCTGTACCAGGAGATCATCCTGGACCACTATCGTGCCCCGCACCACCACGGTCTGCGCGCACCGTTCGACGCCGAGGTGCACCACGTCAATCCGACCTGCGGCGACGAGGTGACCGTCCGGGTCGAGCTGGCTGATGCCCGCGATGCCGGGACCACCGTCGTCGACGTGTCGTACGACGGGGTCGGCTGTTCGATCTCCCAGGCGTCCACCTCGGTGATGACCGACCTGGTGATCGGCCGCACGGTCCCGGACGCACTGGCCGTGCTGGATTCCTTCACCGACATGATCACCTCCCGCGGCAAGGAGGTCGGCGACGAGGACGTCCTCGGCGACGGCGTCGCCTTCGCCGGAGTGTCCAAGTACCCGGCGCGGGTCAAGTGCGCGCTGCTGGGCTGGATGGCGTTCAAGGACGCGACAGCCCAGGCGGTCACAGGACCTCTCGATCACGCCACCAACCCGGACGACACCCACAGGAGCAACCCATGACCCAGAGCACCGAGCAGACAGGCACGACCCAGGACAGCACGCCCCGGCACGCTGTCGCATCGCCGGCCGAGGTGGCGGCGGACCAGATCGAGACCGATGCCCGCGCGGGCCGCAGCGCCGCAGACCTCGACGCAGGGGTCGATCCGGCTGTGCCGGCCGCGGATCCGGCCGCTCCCGCAGCAGCGGGTGTTGCCGACATCGAGGACGTCCTGGAGGCCCTGCGCGATGTCGTCGACCCCGAGCTGGGGATCAACATCGTCGACCTCGGCCTGATCTACGACGTGATCGTGGACGACGCCAACGTCGCGACGCTGGACATGACGCTGACCAGCGCCGCCTGCCCGCTCACCGACATGATCGAGGACCAGGTCCGCGCCTCGCTCACCGGCGAGGGTCTCGTCGAGGACTTCCGGATCAACTGGGTCTGGATGCCGCCATGGGATCTGACCCGGATCACCGATGACGGGCGCGATCAGTTGCGCGCCTTGGGCTTCAGCATCTGATCGGTGTTGGCCGCCGGCTCGGTCGGAGTGGTCCGCCGTTTGCCGCCTGCTGTACCGGGTAGCGCACTCAGGAGAAGAGTTTGCCGACTGAGGAGCGACCCATGGAACTGTCCGGAGCCAAGATTCTGGTGTGCGGTGCGACCGGGGTGCTCGGACGCGGTCTGACCGGCGCGCTCGTCGCCCGCGGAGCAACCGTCGTGCCGGCCGGTCGCGACGCAGACCGGTTGGCCGAGCTGGGGGAGACCTGCGGGACCACCCCGCTCACCTTTGATGCCGCCGACGCCGACTCATGCGTGGCAGTCGTGAAGGATGCCGCAGACGCGCTCGGTGGGCTCGACGCGATCGTCATCACCGTCGGGGTGGCCGCATTCGGGCCGGCTGCCGAGGCCGACCCGGCGCTCGTCCAGGAGCTGTTCGCCGTCAACACCTTCGGGCCGATGACCCTGGCCCGCGCCGCACTGCCGCACCTGTCCGAGCACGGGACGGTGGCGGTGCTGTCCGCGATCCTCGCCGATCTGCCCACCGCGGGGATGGGGGAGTACTCGGCCAGCAAGGCGGCCATCAGCTCCTGGCTGTCGGTGCTGCGCCGCGAGATCCGGCCGCAGGTCGTGCTGGACGTCCGGCCCCCGCACCTGGACACCGGCCTGGAGAACCGCGCCCTGGCCGGCGCTCCGCCCAAGCTCCCCGCGCCGATGCCCGCCGGTGAGGTGGTCGAGCTGATCCTCACGGCGCTCGAGGCCGGCAAGAAGGAGATCGTCTGGGACCAGCAGTCGAAGTCCCTCGTCGCACGTTGAGCTCGTCCACCGGCGCATGCTGGATCGTCAGCCCGCATGCCGGATGGTCAGCCCGCATGCTGGATGGTCAGCCCGCATGCTGGATGGTCAGCCCGCATGCTGGATGGTCAGCCCGCATGCTGGATGGTCAGCCGCATGCTGGACGGTCAGTTTCAGGGCCATCCCGGTCGAAATCTGACCATCCAGAATGCGGCTGCGTGCTTCGAGATGTCGACCGTCAGAGGGTGGGTCGGGGCTGGCGCATCGCGCGGTTCTGCCGGTCCCGGAGTTGTCGGTTCGCGAACCACCTTCGGAGGTGTTCCGGCGGGTCCAAGGTCCAGTTCGTAGGGATCGGGCGTCCACGCTGACTGCGTACGGCCCGGTCGGCGAGAGCCACGATCCGGGGACGGCTGTGGGTGGCGATCGGGAGGTCGTAGCGCTCGAGAGCAAATCCCCGCGCTCGGATGGCGCTCTCTCGCACTACCTGCTGTCGCATGGCGGCGTGGGGATCCTCCGCATCCCGGAGCTTCAGCCCGCCATCGCCTTCGATCACCGTGCCGGATCCCGGCAACAGATGGTCGGCGCGGAAGTCGCCCTCGGGAGTGCTGATCCAGACGTTGGACAACGGTGCCTCGCGTCCTGCCTCGATGAACGCGAGCCGGCCCAGGGTTTCGAGCACGGATTCCGCACGCGGATCGCACTGGTCCACAGCCCAGACCGCCCGCTCGATCCCTGGGTAGTTCCTCAGCTGCTCGACCAAGCCCCGGAGCCCGTCGGGGCGCACCCCGGCGTGCGCGACGTGGTCCAACGCGATCAGGGCCAGCTCCGCAGACCCGTGACGTGCGAGGTCGATGGCTGTGAAAGCAGGATCGGTGAGGCGATACCGCCCGCGGTCGAGGCGGTGCGGAATCGGTAGTGTGCCCGTCCTGATGTGCGCGAACATGCTCTGGTTCGTGCCACTGAGCGTCGGATGATCACGGATCGCGGTCACCACCTCGGGCGGTTCTCCCCAGGTCGGGAAGCCGAGCAGGACTGCAGACGACCACCCCGTCAGGTGATCGTCCGGCGCCGCGCTGATGGCGAATCCGAGCGATCGCAGGCGGAACTTCTGCCAAGGGTCTGCCCGCTCCCACAGGTCGCGGGGACAGAACGCCGAGCGTCCCAGCTTGATCAGGTCGCCGGTCGACAAGCTGCGCCGCACCGTGCCCTGAGGTACTCCACGGCGGCGGACTTCGTCCCCGGTGAACGGACCGGCGTGGAGTCGGGCGAGGTCCGCCAGCCGGCGCTGATCAACTTCTCTGCTCATACCGCCAGGGTGCTGGCCCGCGCCGGCGACGGGATGCTGAGATCGCGGGGCTGTGGACAGCCCGGCGTCTGTGGACAACTGCGACTGAGCTGCGTGCCGTTGAGCCGCAGTCCAGATCGTCAGTTCTGGGCGGGATACTGCCTGAACGCGTCACTCCAGGACGCGGCTGACTGAAGAGGATGCGCCTGCGGCCGACCGGCTGTGCCGCCCACCCGACCGATCCCCGTTGTGCCGCCCACCCGACCGATCCCCGTTGTGCCGCCCACCCGACCGATCCCGGCTGTGCCGCCCACCCGGCAGACCGCGCTGTGCCGCCCCTGTAGCCGCATTCCAGATCGTCAGTTCTGGGCCGAATACCGCCCAAATGCGCCACTCCAGCATGCGGCTGACGGTCGAGCATGCGCCGCCCGTTGAATCACCGCCGAGAACGTCGGGACGCGGGCGGTACGTTCACGGGCGTGGATCCTCGCCTGCAGCGCCGCCGCCCCGAGGGTGACGGGCGGGCCGCGCCGGTCGATGTCGCCGCGGCCCTGACGACGGCCACCGAGGGGGCGTTCCGGGTCGATCTGGAGCGGATCAGGTTCTCGCCGTACTTCTCCAGACTTGCCGCCGTCACCCAGGTGATCACCCCTGGCGTGCTCGCCTCGTTCGTCAACAACCGGCTGACGCACACCGTCAAGGTCACCTCTGTCGCCCGCGCGATCGCCTCGGGGATCCGCACCGGCGAGCAGGCGGAACTGGCCGCGGAACTGGGTGGCTGCGATCCGGTCGTGGTGCAGGCGGCGGCCTCCGCGCACGATCTGGGTCATCCGCCGTTCGGACATCTGGGGGAGCTGGCGCTCGATCGGCTGGCCCGGTCGCGGTTCGGACTGGCGGACGGGTTCGAGGGCAACGCCCAGACGTTCCGGATCCTCGCTGCTCTCGACGTCCACGGCCCGGAGGGCAACGGGCTCAACCTGACCGCCGCGGTCCGGGCCGCCGTGCTCAAGTATCCGTGGGCGCGGTTCGGGTTCCCGGACCCGCATCCGTCCCAGGACCCGTTGGGACCCAAGGGATCCGGCCCCGGCGAGGACGGTGCCGGCTCCGGCAAGTTCTCCGCCTACGTACTCGACGTCCCCGAGATGACTGACGTGTTGGCGGCATATCTACGGATCACGCCGTGGCGTCAGACGGTCGAGTGCTCGGTGATGGACGTCGCCGACGACATCGCCTACTCGCTGCACGACCTGGACGACTTCCACCGGGCCGGGGTGCTGCAGCATGCCGCCATCGCTGCCGAATTCCGCACCTGGCGCCGCAACCGGGCGGAGTTCGCCGCCGCCGATGACGCCGACCTGCTGCGCCACGAACGTCGCCCCGGCCGGCGGTTGGAGCTGCAGCGCCGCCGGATGTCCGCCAAGGACGCCTGGATCTTCGACGACGAGGTCTTCTCCACCGCCGTCGGCCGGATCGCCGGCGACCTGGTCGACGGGTTGCTCGCGGTGCCGTTCGACGGCTCGATGGATGCCGAACGCGCGGTGGAGGAGTTCACCGCCTCATGGATCGCCCACCTGCAGGACTCCGTGGTCGTGCAGGCCGACCCGCACCCCAGGTCCGCCCACGTCCGCCTCGACCGGCAGGCCTGGCACGAGGTGGCGGTACTGAAGTTCGTGCACCAGCGGTTCGTCCTCGACCGACCCGATCTGGCCGGCTTCCAGCGCGGTCAGGCGCAGGCAATCGGCCGGTTGGTCGCGGCCTACGACTCCTGGCTCGCGGATCCCATCGACGGTCGACGGGCACCCCGCCGACTGGTCGATCTGGTGGAGCTGGCGACCGCGGGATACCGCCGGATCGCCCGCACCGATCGCCGTCTGCTGGTCTCACCCACCGGCGAGATCACCGACAGCACAGACGATCTCATCCGGCTCGGTCGTGGCCGCGGCATCATCGACTTCATCGCATCGTTCACCGATGCAGAGGCCGCCAGGTCGGACGCCACCCTCGGCGGCAGCAGCGGTCAGATGGCCGGGCTGCTGTGACCGACCTCCGATGATGGCCACCCGCTCGCGACCCGCACCCGGCGGCGGCCGGATGGTCGACGTGGCCCCTGATCGCCTCACCGGGTGGGTCAACCGGTTCGTCGCCGGCCACGCCGGCGCCACCGAACCGCAGGTGGTCGACGATGCCGTGGTGATCCGCGCCGGTGACGGCAGCACCGCCTCCATCGAGGTGCCCTACCCACCCCTGCGGCTCGACGGGATGGAGCCGCTGGAAGCGGTGCTCGCGCATCTGGAAGGGATCGGCACCATCGGGATGCTGCTGTTCCGGGCCGGCGCGCACTCGGTCGGACTGTGCAAGGACCGCACCGTGCTCGCCTCCTCGACCGACCGGCACTACGTCCAGGGCCGCACCGCGGCCGGCGGGTGGTCGCAGCAGCGCTACGCCAGGCGCCGGGGCAACCAGCTCTCGCACGCCCAGCAGGAGGCCGCCTCCGACGCCGCTCGTGTCTGGTCGACCGTCACCCCCGACGTGCTGCTGCTGGCCGGTGATCGCAAGGCGATCAGCGGCGTGCTCGAGGATCCGCGGCTGACCCGGTTCCTGGCACTGCCGACCCGCGCCATCGGCGACATCCCGGAACCGCGGCGGAGCGTGCTGGACGACGTGGCCGCCCGCAGCCTCGACGTCACCGTTGTCATCCGCGATCCGAGCTGATTGCCGCGTCGACTGCCACATCTGAGGTAGGGGTCCCGCCGATCTAGTGATCGTTCCCGATGTCCGGCGCTACCTCAGCGACAGAAGCTCGATCCATCAGCCGCACCCAGCGGCGGTGGAACGAGGAGAAGATCATGTGGGACGCCTGGAACACCGAAGCGATGTACCGCACCGAGCAGATCCGTCGGGCTCGGGGCCTGGACAACGACCATCACCAGCCGTCGGCCCGACGGGCCCGGCCGCACCGCTGGACCCGTCGTGTGCGGACGACGGATCGTGGGGTCGGCGGCCAGCAATGACCGCAGCGGTCGCTCGACCTGCGGCGAGCCCGACCGCCGGCGCCGGCCGTTCGGCAACGAGCACGAGCGTCGACGGCGCGGCAGGCGGTGCGCCACTGCCGGTGTCGGTGGGTCGGGCCATGATGGTCGACGTGAACTCCTCCCGTCGCGCCGTGCCCCTGGTCGGTCGCCGCGACGAGTTGGAACGGTTGCACGCAGCACTCCGGAGCCAGAGCCCGGTCCCGTTGCTGATCGGCGGTGATGCCGGTGTCGGCAAGACCAGGCTGGTCACCGAACTCCGTGCGCTTGCCGAGCAGCGGGACTTCCGGATACTGAGCGGTCACTGCATCGATTTCGGTGACGCGGCCGTGCCGTACCTGCCCTTCGTGGAGATGTTCGGGCGGGCCGCGGAGAGCGCGGACCACGGTCCGCAGGGCGAGGCGACGGATCCGGAGGGGTCGTTCGCCGGCCGGCATCCCGCGCTGGCCAGGCTCATCGGCCGGGAGACCGGCACCACGGACCAGGTGTCCAGGGACGCGCTGCTCGACGACATCCATGGCGCCCTCACCGAACTCGGCGAGCGTGGACCCGTGCTGGTGATCGTCGAGGACGTGCACTGGGCCGACCGATCGACCCGCGATGTGCTGACGGTGTTGTTCACCCGCGGCTTCAGCAGCAGGGTTCTGCTGCTCGTCACCTATCGCTCCGACGACCTGCACCGCAGACATCCGCTGCGTCCGACGCTGGCCCACTGGTCGCGGCTGGGGCTGGAGCGGATCACCGTCGAGCCGCTGACCGACGACGAGATCGGCTTGCTCGTCACCGGGCTGAACCCGGAGCCGATGAAGGACAGCGCCGTCCGACGGATCGTCGAGCGCGCGGAGGGGAACGCGTTCTTCGCCGAAGAGCTGGTCGGCGCACAGTGCCAGGGGCAAGGGATGCCGGACAACCTCTCCGAGCTGCTGCTGGTCAAGCTCGACACCCTTGACGACCTGGCGCGCACCGTCGTCCGGGCCGCTGCGGCCGCCGGCCGGACGGTCGAGCACGACGTGCTCTCCGCGGTCCTCGACCTGGCGGGCGACGACTTCGACGCTGCACTGCGCAGTGCCGTCGACCTGCAACTGCTCGTCCCCACGACCACCGGCTACCAGTTCCGCCATGCGCTGGTCGCCGAGAGCATCTACGACGACCTGCTGCCGGGTGAACGTCGACGGCTGCACCAACGGTATGTCACAGTCCTGCGGGATCGAGTCGAGGCGCTGCCCGCCGACCTGGCCAGACACGCCAGGGCGGCCGGCGACACCGCCACTGCCGTGTCGGCAGGGTTGCGTGCGGCGACCCTCGCCATGACGGTCGGCGGACCCGAGGAGGCGGTGGCGCAGTACGAGCAGGTGGCCGGCCAGCTCGCCAGGGATCCACTGCTGCTGCAGCCCGACGTCGATCGGATCACGCTGACCGGGTCGTGGGTGGAGGCACTGATGGCGGCCGGCCACACCGGTCGGGCGGTGTCCGTCGCTCGCTCGATGATCGACGAGCTGCCGCCGGGGACGACCGCTGTCGACCGGGCGGCGGCGCTGGCCGTGCTCGTGCGGGCCGCTCTGATGGAGGACTCACCCCTCGCCCAGAACACCCTCCAGGAGGCCTTGTCGCTGCTGCCGGAATCGGCGCCCGAGGAACCGGTCCCGACCGCACGGGCCAGGGCTCGGCTGCTGGCCGCCTCGGCGCGGATTGCGCTGATGAAGGGAGGCTACGAGCGTGCGGCGGAGGATGCGCAGCAGGCCACCGCCCTCGCCCAGCAGCACGGCTGGCCGATGATCGCCCAGGACGCGGCCACCACGGCGGCTCGGTTGGCAGAGTTCACCGGCGACGGTGTTGCTGCCTCCGCCCGCTTGGACGAGGTGATCCGGCGCGCGGTCGAAGCGGACGACATCGTCGCCGAGCTGCGGGCGCGGCACTATCTGGGTGGGCTGCACTTCAACGCCGGCCGTCGCGAGGAGGCGCTCGCGGCCTACCTCGAGGGTGCCGACCGGGCGAGGTCCAAAGGCCGTCCGTGGGCCCCGTTCGGGATGGACGCCCGGGCGCTGGCCGGGATCGCCGCGGTCGGTCTCGGTGAGTGGGCGTCGGCCGACGAGATCGTCGACGTGAGCGCCGAGGATCCGCCCGCCATCGCGCGGGCCGCGCTGGCCGTCGTCGCGGTGCTGCTGGCGGCCGGTCGGGGTGACCGCACCCGAGCGGATGCGCTGCTACCGGTGATCGATCCGGCAGCAGCGGTGGACGGCATGATCGCCGTCAATCGGGCTTTCGCTCTGGTCGATCTGCACGGCGATGCGGCCGACATCCCCGCTGCCCGCGCTGCTTTCGACGACAGCGTCACCGTCCTCACCGGGATGTGGGAGACCGACCACTTCCAGGCCCGGATCAGGCTCAGTGCGCTGCTGCTCGCACAGATCGCCACGCATCTCGGGCCCAGCACGGCGGATCGCGCCGACGCCGTCGCGGTCGGTGGACAGCTGCTCACCAGATTGCGGGAGATCTTCGGCGAACCGAGCACGACACACCCTCGGTGGGGACCGGAGTCGGACGCCTGGTGGGCGCGGGTCGTAGCGGAGGGACAGCGGCTGCAGTGGCTGGCCGGGGAACTCGGACCCGATCTGGCGGAACTCTCAGCTGCATGGGAACACGTGGTCGCGCTCTTCGACGCATTGGGCGACCGTTTCGAGGCGGCGCGCAGCAGGGCCACCTGGGCCGCAATTCTGGCAGCAGCCGGTGACCCGCGCGCCCAGCAGGTCGCCGAGCGGGCCCGCACCGTGGCAGAGCAGCTCGGTGCCCAGCCGCTGCTGGCCGCACTGCGTGTGCTGGAGCCATCGTTCGGTCGGCGCAGAGTCCCGGGTGACGTCGCCGCGCTCACCGCTCGCGAGCAGCAGATCGTCCGATTGGTCGCCGACGGGCGCAGCAACGGTGAGATCGGCAAACAGTTGTTCATCAGCACCAAAACGGTGAGCGTGCACGTGTCGAACCTGTTGGCCAAGCTGGGGGCTCGGGGACGGACGGAGGCGGCTGCCATCGCCCGCGACCGCGGCCTGCTCTGAAGCAATCCGTCCGACGCGATCAGGCTGACTCGTTCAGCTCTGGTCCGACCCGTCGAGGGGGTGCCGGCGGACGCAGCCTCCAGGTGACTGTGACGAGAAACCCGCAGGTCCACTCCCGACGGACCGGTCTTTGCGGAGGAACTGCAGAGGGCCGCCGGTAGAGTGGGGCCACGTGATCACCGCAACCGGCCTCGAATTGCGGGCTGGAACGCGCATCCTGCTCGCCGACACGTCCCTCCGTCTGCAGTCCGGCGACCGGGTCGGCCTCGTCGGTCGCAACGGCGCCGGCAAGACCACCACCCTGAGGGTTCTCGCGGGCGAAGGCGTGCCGTATGCCGGATCCGTCGATCGCACCGGCGAGCTCGGCTACCTGCCGCAGGATCCCCGTGAGGGGGACCTCACCGTCTCCGCCCGGGACAGGGTGCTCTCGGCCCGCGGTCTCGACGTGCTCGCCGCAGACATGGAGAAGGTCCAGATCCAGATGGCCGAGCTGGCCGACAGCCCCGATCGGGACGCCGCCATCGCCCGCTACGGCCGGATCGAGGAGCGCTTCAGCGCGCTCGGCGGGTACGCCGCCGAATCGGAGGCCGCACGCATCTGCTCCAACCTGGGACTGCCTGATCGGGTGCTGGCCCAGCGCATGGAGACACTCTCCGGCGGCCAACGTCGGCGCGTCGAGCTCGCCAGGATCCTGTTCGCCGCAGCGACCTCGGACGGCGCGAGCGGTGGCACCGCGGGCGGCACCATGCTGCTGCTCGACGAACCCACGAACCACCTGGACGCCGACTCGATCGGCTGGCTGCGGGAGTTCCTGAAGAACTACAGCGGCGGCGTGATCATCATCAGCCACGACGTCGATCTGCTCGAAGCCGTGGTCAACAAGGTCTGGTTCCTGGATGCGGTGCGCGGTGAGCTCGATCCCTACAACATGACCTGGCAGCGCTACCTGGACGCGCGGGCCACCGACGAACAACGTCGCCGGCGCGAACGGGCGAACGCCGAGAAGAAGGCCGGCGTCCTGATCCAGCAGGCCGCGAAGCTCGGCGCGAAGGCCACCAAGGCCGCCGCCGCGCACCAGATGGTCCGCCGCGCCGAACAGATGATGTCCTCCCTCGACGACATCCGGGTGGCCGACAAGGTGGCCAAGATCCGCTTCCCGACGCCGGCGCCGTGCGGTCGCACACCGCTGACGGCTGCGAACCTGTCGAAGTCCTACGGTTCGCTCGAAGTGTTCGCCGGCGTGGACCTCGCCATCGACCGCGGGTCCAAGGTCGTCATCCTGGGACTCAACGGCGCCGGCAAGACCACTCTGTTGAAGCTGTTGGCGGGCAACGAGAAGGGCCAGACCGGTGAGGTGATTCCCGGCCACGGCCTGCGGCTCGGCTACTTCGCCCAGGAGCACGACACGCTCGACATGGATGCCTCCGTCTGGGAGAACATCCGGCACGCCGCCCCCGATGCGGGCGCCCAGGAACTGCGGAACCTGTTGGGCTCCTTCCTGTTCACCGGCGAACAGCTCGAACAGCGGGCCGGCACCCTGTCCGGTGGCGAGCGCACCCGGCTGGCGTTGGCCGGGCTGGTGTCCTCGGCAGCCAACGTGCTGCTGCTGGACGAGCCGACCAACAACCTCGACCCGGCCAGCCGCGAGCAGGTGCTGGATGCCCTGAGTCGCTTCGAGGGTGCCGTCGTCCTGGTGACCCACGACCCCGGCGCGGTCACCGCACTGCACCCCGAGCGGGTCATCCTGCTCCCGGACGGCACCGAGGACCATTGGTCCGCCGACTACCTGGATCTCGTCGAACTGGCCTGATCAGGAGCCGCTCAGCGCAGCACGTCGGCCAACTGCGGGTGATCGGCGATCGTGCCGGCAACCAGCCGGGCGGCGATCCGGGGGGAGCCGACCAGCGGATGCAGGGTGAAGGCGAGCTCTGCACGACGGCGTGATCCGGTGACCACCGCTTCGATGAGCGTGCGCTCCGCCGCGCGGACGGCACAGATCAGGCCCAGCTGGTGCAGAGTGAGCGCAACCGGAACCGCCAGCACGTGGGCGCCTGTGGTGTCGACTCGTGACGGACCTTCGACGATCATCGACGCCGGCAGTTGCGGAATCGCAGAGAAGTTGGGGGAGTTGACGATCAGGGTGCGTGGCGGGCCGCCGGTGAGGGCCTCCATCAGGTCGAGGGCGACGTGCTCGTACCCGCCGCCGGTGAGATCTTCCGGGTCCCGCTCGTCCTCGCCGCGCGCTTCCGCCAGGTAGCTCTCCTCGCGACGTCGACGGGTCTCGCGCCACCGGTTCGCCGGATCGCCGCTCGCGGTGCCGGCATAGAAATCGTCCTGGTCGGCAGCGATCACCTCGCCGCGGGTGGTACCCGAACGGAGTTCGTCGACCAGGTCGCGTTGTGCGTAGAAGAAATACAGGTACTCGTTGGGGATCGACCCGAGTTGCTGGATCAACGGTGCACCGAAGAGCCGGCCCTCCTCCATGGCGCCCAACCGTGCCGCGTCACCCACCACCTGCGGCAGCAGGTCGGTTCCTGCGGCATCGCGAAGACCGCGCAGCCAGCCGAGGTGGTTGATGCCGACGTAGTCGATGTCCACCGCGCCGGCGTCGACACCCAGCGTGCGGCAGGCGCGTCTGGCCAGTCCGATGGGGGAGTCACAAAGCCCGATCACCCTGTGCCCCAGGACGTCCACCAGTGCGTCGGTGATCATGCCGGCCGGATTGGTGAAGTTCAGCAGCCAGGCATCGGGTGCCAGCACCCGGATGCGCCGCGCGATGTGCAGCATCACCGGCAGCGTGCGCAAGGCATAGCTCAGACCACCGGCTCCGACCGTCTCCTGACCGAGGATCCCCAGGTCCAGGGCCTGGCGCTCGTCACCCACCCGGCCTTCGGCGCCGCCCACCCGGATCGCAGCGAAGATCACGTCCGCGCCGGTCAGGGCCGCGTCCAGATCCACCTCCAGTCGGATCGGCGGCAGCGCAGCTCCGAGCAGATCCTCCAGCACAGCCTTGATCCGCTGCAGTCTGGACAGCGAAACATCGTGCAGCACAAGCTCATCGAGCGGCAGTGCGTCGCGACGGTCGGCCCAGGCTGAGACGATCAGCGGGGTCCGGAAGCCGCCACCCCCCAGCAGCACCAGTCGCATGGGATCACCCTAACGCCCGTGGTCGACCGGCTCGTCGGGTGGCAGCATGACTGCCATGACCGAAACGACCGTACTAGCTCCTGCAGTTGCGGCCCCAGGTGCGGACGGGCCCGATGAACAGCTCGACGTCATCATGCAGGGCACGGTCTTCCTGGACATCGTCTTCACCGGTCTGCCGTCCCTGCCGGTGGCCGGCACCGAGATCCACAGCGAGGGCATGGGCTCCTGTCCCGGAGGTGTCGCCAACCTTGCGGTCGCGAGCTCGCGACTGGGGATGAGCACCGGGCTGTCGGCGGCCTTCGGTGACGACGGCTACGCGGATTTCCTCTGGACGACGTTGGCCGAGCAGGAGGGCATCGACCTGTCCCATTCCCAGCGGTTCGAGAACTGGCACTCTCCGGTCACCATCTCGATGGCGCACAACCGCGACCGCGCGATGCTCACCCACGAGCACCCGCCGCCCGTCCCCGCTGCGGAGTTGTTCGACGCACCGCCGCTCGCGAGAGCCGCGGTGGTGAATGTCGGGTCCGACTCCGGTGGGTGGGTCGAGAAGGCAGCGAGCAACGGCACGATGCTGTTCGGCGATGTGGGATGGGACCCGACCGGTGAGTGGTCGACCGAGGTCCTGGCGGAGATCGGCCGGTTGACCGCCTTCCTGCCCAACAGCGGCGAGGCGATGGCCTACACCCGTACGGAGGATCCGCGGGCCGCCTTGATGGAGCTCGCCGAGCAGGTGCCCGTGGTGGTGGTGACCTGCGGTGGCCAGGGATCCATCGGCCTCGACGGCATCAGCGGTGAGGAGGAATGGGTTCCCGCGCTGCCGGTCAACGCGGTCGATGCCACCGGGGCCGGCGACGTGTTCGCGGCCGCGTTCATCGCCGGGACCCTGCGCGGGTGGTCGCTCAAGCACCGGATGGCCTTCGGCAATCTCTGCTCCGGCCTGGCGGTCCAGCAGGTCGGCGGGTCGTTGGCAGCTCCGGGATGGGGCGACATCGCAGACTGGCATGCCCGCACCGTGCAGCGGTCGGCCTCCGGGTCACGGCCGGCACACGCGCTCCGGCACACGTACGAGTTCCTGGACGACGTCGTCGCAGAGCACGCGGGAAGCAGCGCGGTGCGCCGGGCCAGCGCCACCATCGCCCGCTCGTCCGATGCCTGAGGCACCTTCGGTTGCCGGGGCCTGATCGGGCGATCCGGGCAGGCCGCCACCCTCGTGGCGCGGGTGTCGGTGGAAAGTTCTAGGGTGACGTCCATGCGCCTCGAATTCCGTCCTGTGCTGGAGCCGTTCTGGCCCGGCCGACGCGGCGATGCCTTCGACGGTCTCTGTCCGCGCGGCTGACGCATGTTCACCGGAGTGCGCCCGACGAGCTCCGCATCGCTGATCCCTGCCGCCCGCCGATGGCCCCGGCGGCACCCGACACCCCTGGAGATGACCGCATGACCGACCCCACCCCGCACCGCCCGTCCCCGCTCAACCGTCGGCAGTTCTTCGCCGTCGGGGGCAGTCTCGCCGCGGCCGGCGTTCTGGCAGCCTGCGGCTCCGACACCGGCCGCGGTGCCGCGTCGACGGCTGCACCGTCGAGCGCTGCGGCGGCAGCTCATCCGCGGCGACCGGCTCCTCCTCCGCAGTGACCTCGGCCTCGTCGGTGGCCTCGTCGTCGTCCGGTGGACCCAAGCCGACGCTGCAGCAGTGGTACCACCAGTACGGCGAGGAGGGCACCAAGGCCGCGGTCGACAAGTACGCGGCGGCGTATCCCGACGCCACCGTCAAGGTCGGGTGGTTCCCCGGCGACTACGACTCCAAGTTGGCTTCTGCACTCCTCACCGCGGACGCCCCCGACGTCTTCGAGGCCGGCAACGGTCCGTCGATCGACGCGATCCAGGGCGGACTGGTCGAGCCGCTGGACGACCTGCTCGGCGATACCAAGGCCGATTTCAACCAGGCCCTGATCTCCCGGATGAGCTACCAGGACAAGCTCTATGCGATCCCGCAGGTGATCGACATGCAGCTGCTCGTCTACCGCAAGTCGCTGTTGGACGCAGCCGGAGTGAAGCCGCCCACCACCTTCGACGAGCTGGCTGCCGCCGCGAAGGCCCTGACCGACGGCGATCAGAAGGGTCTGTTCGTCGGAAACGACGGCGGGGTCGGCATCCTCACCGGCCCGACGCTGTGGTCCGTGGGCGCGGACTACCTGACCGACGACGACAAGGTCGGCTTCACCGATCCGTCGGTGGCGACCGCGTTCGGCAAGCTGCACGAGCTGTTCGCCTCCGACAGTCTGCTGGTCGGCGCGCCCAGTGACTGGTTCTCCGCCGACGCCATCAACACCGGACTGACCGCCATGCAGTTCACCGGTCTGTGGACCTTCCCCGACCTGATCAAGGAGCTGGGCGACGACTTCGGCGTACTGCCCTGGCCGAAGTTCTCCGCCGACGGTGCCGGCGCGCCCAGCGTGCCGATCGGCGCCTACGGGTCCGCAGTGTCGGCGAAGGGCAAGAACGTCGATGCGGCGAAGGCCTTCGTCAAGTACCTGTGGGTCGACAACACGGCCGACCAGGTCGACTTCGCCCAGAGCTACGGCTTCCATTTCCCGGCCCGCGAGAGCCTCGCCGATCAGGCCACGAAGCTCAAGGAGGGAACTGCTGCAGAGGCGGTGAAGATCCTGCAGCAGTACAGCCACGCCCAGAGTCCGCTGCTGTGGACGCCGGCCTCGGCCACCGCGCTGAGCGACGCAGTCACCAAGATCATCAAGAACGGTGCCGATCCGGCGTCGACGTTGGCGGGTGTCGTGAGCAAGGTCCAGGCCGAACTCAAGCGGGTCGTCAAGTAATGACCGCCCGGGGGACGGTTCGATGAGCGCCCCGACAGTTGTTGCCCCCAGACCCGCCCGGCGCGGCACGCTGAAGCAGCGACTGCTCGGGCCGCAGAACCGCAACCTGTGGTTCTGGGTGTTCGTCGGACCGTTCCTCGTCGGGTTGGCGATCTTCGTCTACGTCCCGATCTTGTGGAGCCTGTACCTGTCGTTCTTCGACGCGCGCAACACCGTCACGCCGACCGACTTCGTCGGGCTGGACAACTACAAGTTCATGCTCACCGACCCGGCGTTCCTGTCCAGCATGGGCACGTTCCTGGTGTTCGCGATCTTCATCGTCCCGGTGACGTTCGCGTTCGGCCTGGGGCTCGCGTTGGCGGTGAACCGCACCCGCTGGTTCCAGGCGTTCTTCCGGTCGGCGTTCTTCCTGCCGGCGGCCTGCTCGTACGTGGTGGCGGCGCTGATCTGGAAGATGTCGATCTTCAACGGGTTCAGGTCCGGGGTGGCCAACGGCCTGCTCGGGGTGTTCGACATCGACTCGGTGAAGTGGTTGTCGGTCACCACCCCGCCCTGGTACTGGCTGGTGCTGGTCACGCTGCGGCTGTGGTTGCAGGTCGGTTTCTACATGATCCTGTTCCTGGCCGGGCTGCAGCGGATCCCGCCGATCCTCTACGAGGCGGCCTCGATCGACGGTGCCAAACCCGGCTGGCAGACCTTCCGGTACATCACCTTCCCGCAACTGCGTGCGACGTCGGTGGCGGTGCTGGTGTTGTTGCTGATCAACGCGTTCCAGGCGTTCGACGAGTTCTACAACATCCTGTCGAACTTCGGCACCTACCCGCCCTACGCCAGGCCTCCGCTGGTCTATCTCTATTACGTCGCCCTCGGCTCCCAGCAGGACCTGGGCCGGGGGAGCGCCGGAGCGATCATCCTGGCGATCCTGATCGGTCTGATCATCGTGCTGCAGGCCAGGTTCACCCGGGAGAAGAAGTCATGAGCACCCCCGTCCTCGGCGCGGAACGACCGGTCTCATCCTCCTCGGCTGCCCCCACCGTCGTGCGCCGCACCGGCATCCAGCGGCCGCCGATCGAACGGTTCGGCGTCGCCGTGCGGACCGCATTCCTGGTGGTCGGCGCGCTGCTGTTCCTGATGCCGTTCTACCTGCTGATCCGCAATGCGCTGGCCAACCGGCGCGAGATCGTCGGCCTGAAGTTCACCTGGTGGCCGGCGGAGTTGCAGTGGACCAACTTCGCCGAGGCCTTCTCCTCCGCCAACGACGTGCCGATGGGCCGGGCGATGGTCAACTCGGTCATCGTGTCGGTGACCCAGACCGTGCTCACCGTCGTCCTCGCGGCGATGGCGGGCTACGGCCTCGCGCGGATCCCGTTCCGGTACTCGAAGCTGATCTCCGGGACGGTGCTGGCCACGCTGCTCATCCCGTCAGCGGTGACATTCGTGCCGACCTTCGTGATGGTGTCGTCGCTGGGGTGGGTGTCGTCCCTGCGTGGACTGATCATCCCCGGGTTGTTCTCGGCGCTGGCGGTGTTCCTGTTCCGCCAACAGTTCTCGGACTTCCCCAAGGACCTCGAGGAGGCCGGCCGGATCGACGGTCTCGGCTGGTTCGGGGTGTTCTGGCGCGTGGTGGTGCCCAACACGGGGGCTTTTTTCGCCGCAGTCGGGGCGATCACCTTCCTGGGCAGCTGGAACTCGTTCCTGTGGCCCCTGGTGATCGGTCAGGACCCGAGCTCGTGGACGATCCAGGTGGCGCTCTCGGCCTTCACCACGTCGCAGACCGTCGACTACTCCCAGCTGTTCGCCGCCGCCGTCATCGCGGTTCTGCCCGTGCTGGTGTTGTTCCTGGCGCTGCAGCGATTCATCCGCCAGGGCTACGAGAGCACCGGCTCCACCGGCTGAGCGCGGTGGGGATCTCGTCCTTGGTCAGGTCGCCTGTCCTGAGCGACGAAGGAGTCGAGATCACGTCATGATGCGACCGGTCACTCAGCGCCGGACGGACGACTCCACGAGGTCCAGCACCACGCCGAACCGGTCCGCCGGCAGGCCGGTGGCGAGGTGTGTCACGAGACCTTCGAGCACCAGCTCCAGGTAGGACGCCAACACCTCGATGTCGACGTCGTCGCGGAGCTTGCCCGCATCGTGCTGCCGCTGGAGTCGCTCGCGGGTGGCGATCGACACCGCCGACGAGCGTTGCGCCCAGGCGATGCGGAACTCGGTGTCGGTGCGCAACCGACGCGAGATCTCCAGCTGGGTGCCCAGCCAGCCCTCGTCGGGACGGACGATCAGCTCGCGCATCACCTGGACGAGACCGTGCGCAGCAACGGTGTGCGCCATCTCCTCGACGTCGGCTTCGGCCAGCGCGAGGAACAGCGCGTCCTTGTCCTCGAAATGGTGGAAGATCGCCCCGCGGCTGAGTCCGGCGCCCTCCTCGAGCACGCGGACGGTCGCGCCCTCGAACCCGTACCGCGCGAACGCGGTACGGGCTGCATCGAGGATCTGCCGCCTGCGTGCTTCGAGGTGGGACTCCGAGACTCTCGGCACGAGGTCAGTGCGCCTGGGCCGACTGCGCGTCCGGCTTCAGCAGGCTGCGCAGGACGTACTGCATGATGCCGCCGTTGCGGTAGTAGTCCGCCTCTCCGGGCGTGTCGATCCGCACGACCGCATCGAAATCGATACTGGACTCGACTCCGTCAACGGTCTTCGTGGCCCTCACCTTGACCGTGCGCGGGGTGCCGCCCTCGTTGAGGGCGGTGATGCCGGCGATGTCGAAGGTCTCCGTACCGTCCAGACCCAGGGTCTTCGCGGATTCGCCGGTCGGGAACTGCAGCGGGATGACGCCCATGCCGATCAGGTTCGAGCGGTGGATGCGCTCGAACGACTCGGTGATGACGGCCCTCACGCCCAGCAGTGCCGTGCCCTTGGCCGCCCAGTCGCGCGAGGAACCGGAGCCGTACTCCTTGCCGCCCAGCACGACCAGCGGGATGTCGGCAGCCTGGTAGTTGGCCGAGGCGTCGTAGATGAACGCCTGCGGCCCGCCCTCGACGGTGAAGTCCCGGGTGTAGCCGCCCGCCACGCCACCCTCGACGACGACGTCGAGCAGCTGGTTGCGCAGCCGGATGTTGGCGAACGTGCCGCGGATCATCACCTCGTGGTTGCCGCG
>JBBJML010000022.1:0-70365 GCA_037720195.1 Nakamurella sp.
ACGGCCCCCCCGCCGCGGCGGACAACGGCCCCCCCGCCGCGCCCGAGGGGGACGGCCCCCCCGCCGCGCCCGAGGGGGACGAGCACACGGCCGCGGTGGCGAAGTGGCGGGCGCGGAACTCGAAGCGTCGTAAGCCGGCCAAGAAGCGACCGTGGTGGGTCGAGGTGCCGCTGCTGCTGGTGACGGCGTTCCTGTTGACGTTCCTCATCCAGACGTTCCTGTTCAAGGTCTACTACGTGCCGTCCGGTTCGATGGAGCCGACGCTGCACGGAGTCACGGTCGGTGGTGACCGGATCCTGGTGAACAAGGTCGTCTACGACTTCCGCGACCCGAAGCCCGGCGACATCGTCGTGTTCCGCGGGCCGGACAGATGGGCCGCCGAGACCAACGCGATCCCCGGACCGACGAGCGTGATCGGCAAGATCGGCCAGGCGCTCGGGTCGGTGGTCGGGATCGCGCCGCCGAACGAGAAGGACTTCGTGAAGCGGGTGGTCGCCGTCGGTGGGCAGACCGTCACGTGCTGCGATGCCCAGGGACGCATCCTGGTCGACGGGGTACCGCTGGACGAGCCATACATTGTTGCCGGCAACGAGATCCCTTTCGTCCCCGGAGTCGAGGACTGCACCACGAGCACCGCTTCCCAGCGGTGTTTTCTGCCGTTCAAGGTTCCCGAGGGTCAGCTCTGGGTGATGGGGGACAACCGCTACGGCTCCGGCGACTCCTCGCTGGGGTGTCAGTACAACCGCCCCAGCACTCTGTGCCAGGGCCCCATTCCGGTCGACGACGTGATCGGCAAGGCCATCTTCGTGATCATGCCCATCTCCCGATGGCACACGCTGGGTGATCCCGGCACTGATCACCGTGCCGGCTGAGCGTTCCACCGGCGCTGCGCTCGTTGCCCGCCTCCCGAATCGGTCGACCGCGACGGCGCGGCGTCGCCCCAGCTCGATCCGTCCTGGCCTGCGCACCGAGAAGTCCTTGCTGGGACCGGACTGTGTCCGGCTTGCCGCGATGGACGAGGTGGGCCGGGGTTCACTGGCCGGTCCGGTGACGATCGGCATCGTGGTGGTGACGGCGAAGATCGGCCGGGTCCCGCAGGGACTGAGGGACTCCAAGCTGCTGACCGCCGCGGCCAGGGACGCCCTGGTGACGCCGATCCGGCGCTGGGTGCCCGAGTATGCGGTCGGCCATGCCAGCGCTGCCGAGATCGACGCCATCGGGATCATGTCCGCGTTGCGCAGGGCAGCTGGACGTGCGTTCGCGCAGCTGTCCGCGCCGGTGGATGCGGTCCTGCTGGATGGTAAGCACAACTATCTCAAGCCCCCACCGCCGCTGGTGCTCGACGAGCAGGACGGGCTGTTCGCCCCGCCGATCGATCCGGTCCGGGCGCAGGCCGCGCTCTGGTCGCCGATCCCCGACGGCCTGCCGGTGCATCTCAAGATCAAGGCCGATCTGACCTGCGCCGGGGTCGCGGGAGCGAGCGTGCTGGCCAAGACGGCGCGCGATGCGTTGATGCGCCGGCTGGATCGGCACTTCCCGGAGTACGGCTTCGCCGGCAACAAGGGCTACGCCGCGGTGGAGCACCGTGATGCCCTGCTGCGTCTGGGTCCCACGCAGATCCACCGGCGCAGCTGGTCGTTCCTGGGGAATCCGGCCACCGCGGTGTCGATGGACTCCGGGACCCCCTGCGAGGGGGATGATGGGACAGGCCCCATCGCGGGTGCCGACGGCGAGAGGGAGCAGGCGTGAGCGCGGAGGATCTCGAGCAGTACGAGACCGAGATGGAACTCTCGCTGTACCGGGAGTACCGCGACATCGTGGGCCAGTTCTCCTACGTGGTGGAGACCGAGCGGCGCTTCTACCTGTGCAACGCGGTCGACCTGCAGGTCCGCAACCCTGGCGGTGACATGTACTTCGAGGTACGCATGTCGGACGCGTGGGTGTGGGACATGTACCGGCCGGCGCGGTTCGTCAAGAACGTCCGGGTGGTGACGTTCAAGGACGTCAACGTCGAGGAGCTCGAGAAGTCCGACCTGCAGTTGCCCGACACGATCGAATGATCGCGCCGGGCTGACCGCTGCCTCAGCCGGCCCGACCCCAGTGCGCGGACTCCCCGGCAGGGGCCTCGGTGCGCGGGACGTGCCAGGGGTTCGCATCCTGCAGCGGCGGCGGCAACAGCGCGTCCGGAGTCGACTGGAACGACACCCCGCGCAGGAACCGACCGATCGCCGCGGTGCCGACGCTGGTGGCGTCGACGGTGGTCGCCGGGAACGGCCCGCCGTGTTGCATCGCCGGCGTCACCGCGACCCCGGTCGGCCAGCCGTCGAACAGCACCCGGCCGGACGTCTGAGCGGCAGCCGTCACCAGGGCGGCGAGCGTCGGCGACAGCTCGCCCCCCGCCAGGTGCAGGGTCGTGGTCAGGTTTCCGGGGAACAGTGCGTACTGCAGTGCGGCCAGATCGGAGCCGTCCGCGACGGTGACGATCACCGACAGCGGCCCGAAGCACTCCTCGAGGGCGTCGTCGCCCGCGGCTCTGAGGTCCTGCTCGGTGATGGTCAGCACGGTCGGGGTGGCCCAGGTGTGGCCGTCGTCGTCGACCCGGACCGATCCTGCTGCGACGACCTGCATTCCCGGCGTGTCCATCAGCGCGGTGCGACGCTCCCGGTAGGCGGCGCCGATCTTCTCGCTCAGCAACCGGTGCTCAGCCACCCCGCTCGCTGCTGCTGCGATGCGTTCGGCGAACTTCTCGTGCTCGGGGGTCACCACGTAACCGGGTTTGGTGCACAGCTGCCCTGCTGATCCGGCGACGCTGGCGACGAAGGCGTCGGCGAGCGCGTCACCGCGTTCGCTCAACGCAGCCGCCGTGAGATACACCGGGTTGACACTGCCCAGCTCCCCGAAGAACGGGATCGGGGTGTCGCGCGCTGCTGCCAGACCAGCCAGGAAGACGCCACCGCGGGTGGATCCGGTGAACGCCGCCGCCCGGATCCCGCTGTGCTGCAACAGCTCCACCCCTTCCTGCTCGCCGGAGACGATCTGCAGCAGATCAGTCGGGGCGCCGGCGGAGTCCAGGGCGCCGCGGACGAGCTGCGCGGTCAGCGCGCTCAGCTGCGGGTGGCCGGGGTGCACCTTGACGATCACCGAACAACCGGCGGCGAGGGCCGCGACGGTGTCGCCGCCGATCACCGAGAAGGCCAGCGGGAAGTTGCCGGCGGCGAAGTTCAGCACCGGCCCGACGGGCCACAGGGTGCGCCGCACGGCAGGGCGGGGACCGATCGCGAAATCCGGGTCGGCAGCGTCGATCCGCACGTCCAGGTACTCGCCGGCGCTGATCACGTCGGCGAACAACCGCAGCTGCACGGCGGTACGGGTGCGCTCCCCGGTCAGCCGGGGCCGGGTCAGTCCGGTCTCCGCCAGACCCAGGGTGATGAGCTCCTCCGCGCCCTCGTCGAGCGCGGTGGCTGCCGCCAGCAGTGCCTCGGCGCGCACGCCGGGGTCCAGCACACTCCACTGTTCGTAGGCAGCGACGGCGGCGGAGACGACCGCGTCGAGATCGGTGGTGGCAGTGGCGCTGGAGGATGACACGGGTGCTCCTGGGGGATCAGTGGGGCGGCGGACGGTGGTGCGTCAGAACTGGAAACCGGTCGGGAACGGATCGGACGGATCCAACAGGTAGTTGGCCGTGCCCGTGACCCAGGCGCGCCCGGTGATGGTCGGGATCACGGCTGGGATGCCCGCGACCTCCGTCTCGGCGATCAGCCTGCCGACGAACCGGCTGCCGATGAACGACTCGTTGACGAAGTCCGTGTCGAGTGCGAGCTCACCGCGACCCCACAGCTCCGCCATCCGGGCGGAAGTGCCGGTGCCGCACGGGGAACGGTCGAACCAACCGGGGTGGATGGCCATCGCGTGCCGCGAGTGCTGCGCGGTGGAGCCCGGCGCGATGAACTCGACGTGGTGACAGTGATCGACGCCGTCGATCGTCGGGTGGCTCGGCGGTGCCGTGTCGTTGATGGCGGTCATGATCGCCAGCCCGGCCTGCAGGATCTCCTGCTGGCGAGCCCGGTCGAAGGGCAGCCGCACGGCATCCAGGTCGACCATGGCGTAGAAGTTCCCGCCGAAGGCCAGGCTGTACGGGATCGTCCCGTAGCCGGGCACCTCGACGGTGTCGTCCAGTCGGACGACGTAGCTGGGCACGTTCTCGATCGTCACGGAGTCGGCATGGCCGTCGGTGACAGCGACCCGGGCGATCACCAGCCCGGCCGGGGTGTCGAGCCTGATCGTGGTGACCGGCTCGAGCACCTCCACCATTCCGGTCTCGACGAGAACGGTTGCGACACCGATGGTTCCGTGTCCGCACATGGGCAGACAGCCGGACACCTCGATGTACAGCACTCCCCAGTCGCAGTCCGGCCTGGTCGGCGGCTGCAGGATGGCACCGCTCATGGCGGCATGCCCGCGCGGTTCGTTCATCAGCAGCAGTCGCAGGTCGTCGAGCTCCGCCATGAAGTGCAGCCGACGCTCGTTCATGGTGGCGCCGGGGATCACCCCGACACCACCGGTCACCACTCTCGTCGGCATCCCCTCGGTGTGGGAGTCGACAGCGGAGATCACCCGACTGCTGTGCATGAAGCCCTCCTGCTGTGACGGGACGTACGGTGCACCCAGTGTTCGATCTACGACAGTGTGCCCTCAGCGGGACGCGAGGTAGGACAGGGCCGCCTCGGTCTCCGTGCGGACCTGCGCCTCGTGCTCCGACGACAGCGGTCCGCGGGGCGGGCGGGTGCGGCCGCCGAAGCTCTGCCCGGCGATGTCGATCGACAGCTTGATCGCCTGCACGAACTCGGTACGCGAGTCCCAGCGGAACACGGCGACCAGGTGGGTGTAGAGCTCCTTGGCGGCAGCGAAGTCGCCGGCCTGGACGAGGTCGTAGATCTCCACGGCCTCTTTCGGGAAGGCGTTGGGATACCCCGCGAACCAGCCGGTGGCACCCATCATCAGGGATTCCAGCAGCAGGTCGTCGGCGCCGGCGATGACGTCGATGTCGCTGGTCTCCTTGATCTCCAGCACCCGGCGGATGTCGGCGGAGAACTCCTTGATCGCCACGACGTTCTCGAGCGCGCCGATCTCGGCGACGATGTCCGGCGTCAGGTCGACCTTGGTGTCGAACGGGTTGTTGTAGGCCATGATCGGCAGCCCGACCTCGTTGACCCTGGTGTAGTGCTCGATGACCTCGGAGCGGTTGGCGCGGTAGATGGTGGGGGGCAGCAGCAGCACGCCGTCCGCGCCGTCCTCGGCCGCGATCTCGGCCCATTTCTTGGCCTGGTGCCAGCCGACCCCGTGCACGCCGGCGACGACGATGCCGCGACCGGCGACCGTCTCCACAGCGACCTGGACGACCTTGCGGCGCTCCTCGTCGGTCAGCGAGGAGTACTCGCCGAGCGATCCGTTGGGCCCGACGCCGCGGCAGCCGTTGGCGATCAGGAAGTCGCAGTGTTCGGCGAACTTGTCGTAGTCGACTGCCAGGCCGGCGGGCGCGGACTCGTCTTCCTTGAAGGCGAGGGTGGTGGCGACGACGACGCCACCGAGATCGATGCGGGACATGTCAGGACTCCAGGGGTGGTGGGGTGGCTGGTGCGGGGACAGGTGTGGATGTGGACGGGGGGTCGATGACGACCAGGACGCCGGCCAGAGCGGCCAGCTCGCCGAGGCGGACAGGGGTGACGATCGGACGGCGATCCGATCCCGGGCCAGGGGCTGCGGTGATCGGTGGTTCGGTGGAGTCTGTGGGCTCGGCCAGCAGGGTCTCGACGCTCCGGCCACAGATGCGGGCCTGGCAGATACCCAGACCGGCCCTGGTGCTGAGCTTCGTCGATCGCAGCGAACGGGAATCGGTGGCGGCGACGGCATGGTGCACGGCCGCCAGGGTGGTCTCCTCGCAGCGGCAGACGATCGTGTCGGGTCGCAGCCACCCGGTCCAGCCCGGCCGGATGCCGTGCGCCGCTTCGATCCGATGCGCAAACGCCGTGGTACGCAGACGATCCCGGAGTGCGGTGCCGAGTGCCCGATCGCGGTGATCGCCGCCGGCGGCCACGTGTCCGGCGATCCGGCCCTCCACCAGTGCTGCGTCGACGCCGCCGATCCCGGTGATCTCGCCGGCGGCGAAGACGGCACGCACGCTGGTGCGTTGAGCTGGGTCGACGACGACGAAACGGTCGGCCGAGAGGGCGGCGCCGACCGCGATGGCCAACTCCAGTCGCGGAGTGAAGCCATGGCTGACACACACTGCGTCGCAGGCGATCTGCTCCTCGGTACCGGGGATGGGTGCCCAGCGACGGTCGAGCTCGGCAATCGTCACCGCTTCGACGCGGTCGCCGCCGTGCGCCTCGATCACGGCGCGCGCGGTGCGGTAGGGGATCCGGCCGCGCAGCTGATGGGTGAGGTACCCGAACAGCTCACCGGACTTGTGTGCCGCGCCGACCAGCTGCCACGGCTTGCTCAGCCAACCGGCGGCCAGGGAGCTCGGGGTTCCGGCCTCGATCACCGCAGCGACCCGCGCGCCGGCCTGCGACAGCGACGACGCGACCGGGAGCAGGAACGGCCCGGCTCCGGCGACGACGACCCGCTGCCCGACGGCGATGCGTTCGCCCTTCGCGAGTGCTTGCGCGGCGCCGGCGGTGAAGACGCCCGGCAGGGTCCAGCCGGGGAACGGCAACGTCCGGTCGTGGGCGCCGGTGGCCAGCACCAACGCGTCCGGAGCCAGGGTGAGCGCGCGGCGATCCGGGCCGTCCACCTCGCCGACGAGCACCTGCAGCGCGGCGGCAGCGTCCTGCGAGCCGGTGGCGGTTCCGGCGGTCTCCAACGACCAGACCTGGGCCTGACGCACGATCTCGACGGACGGGCTCTTCTCGAGGGTCGCCTGCAGCTGCTGGAACGTCTTCCAGCCGTGGTGCAGGACGGCCTCGTCGTCACCCGCACGTTCAGCGGGGAGGTGCCGCCAGTACTGGCCTCCCAGCTGGTCCGCCGCGTCGAGGAGGGTGACGGCCGCCCCGCGCTCGGCGGCAGCAGCCGCTGCGGACAGACCGGCAGGACCAGCACCGACGACGACCACGTGCCGGGCGTTCACGACGGATCCGGGTGCTGAACTGGGGTGGCCGGTAGTCGGTCATGTTGTGCGACAACGACATCGCCGTCCCGTGCTCGGCGCAGACAGGCCCGGACGTCACGCAGACCGTTGATCGTGACGAGGCAGTCGAAGCACACGCCGATGCCGCAGAACACGCCTCGCGGCGCTGCGTCGACAGAAGTACGACGCCACTGCTGGATGCCGGCGGCCAGCATCATCCCGGCGACGGTCTGCCCGGACCGACCGATGACTTCCCGCCCGTCGAGAGTGATCGTGATCAGCGCGGACTCGCGCGGGTGCGCAGGGTCGCGGCTCGGATCGACAGGGGTCGGCGTCATGCGACCTGCTCCGTGTGCAGCGAGGTCCGGGTGAGGGCGAAGGGTGCGGGGTCGAGTGGGGGAGTGGTGCCGGTGACGAGCGCGGTGATGAGGTCCGCGGTGGAGACACTGAGACCGATACCGGCGCCCTCGTGGCCGGTGGCGTGGAACAGGCCGGGCAGCCGTGGGTCAGCGCCGATCACCGGCAGGTGGTCGGGCATGTACGGGCGGTATCCGCCGTAGGCCCGCATCACGGATGCGTCTGCGAGGAAAGGAAAGAGCCGCAACGCCTTTGCGGCCAGCTCGGCCAACACGGCGATCCGGAGGCGGTCGTCGAACCCGATCTGTTCCCGGCTGGAACCGATCAGCACGGTCCCGCCGGCAGTGCATTCCACGACGCTGCTGGTCTGCAGGGAGGTGTCGGCGGACTGGGTGGCCGCCACGTAGTCGCCGTCGTACACCTTGTGGAAGATCAGGTGTGGCATCCGGGTGGTCACCAGCACCATGCCGCGCCGGGGGCGCACCGGGAGTTGCACGCCGAGCGACGCGGCGACCGCTCCCGCCCACGGCCCCGCGCAGTTGAGCACCACCGGGGCGCTGATCCGGTCCTGCGTGGTCAGGACACCGACGATCGATCCTTTGCTCGTCAGCGCTCCGGTGACGGCTCGGTGGGTGAGCACGGTGGCGCCGCGTCGGCGGGCGGAGGCCAGCAGCGCCTCGGTTGCGTTGACCGGCTGCACCTGGGCGTCCTGGGAATAGAAGACGCCGGTGGTGATTTCCGGGGACAGCTGCGGTTCGTATTCCCGGGCGCCGTCCCCGTCGACCGGGACGGTCCGCACACCGGCCGCCCGCTGGGTCTCGGCGAAGGTGAGCAGCGCTGCGCCGCCCGCGGCCGAGCTGGTCACGACCAGCCCGCCCTTGGGTTCGTACTCGACGGAGGGGAAGGCGGGCCCGAGCTCGTCGTCGAGCTCGGCAGCGGTCCTCTCCCACGCCTGCGCGGCGTGCAGCGCGAGATCCAGTTCGGGGCCGGGCCCCTTGTCGGAGACCAGTAGGTTGCCCTCGCCGGCCGAGCTGGTCCCGCCGGCTGCCGGACCGCGATCGACGACGACGACCCGCGCGCCGGTGGCAGCCAGGGAGCGAGCACAGGCGGCGCCGACGATGCCGGCTCCCACGACGATCACGTCGGCGGTCAGCCTGCTCATCAGAACTCCCTTCCTTGCTCGCCGACCTGTAATATGTCACATATTACTACCGAGGTCGAGGGCCGGTCGAATGACGATCATCACCCGCGGGCGGACCGGTCGTCATCCCTCGGCGCGCCCCGACCACCAACCGACCGTGTGACCGATGTGGGTGCGCATCAGCTCTTCCGCCCCCGCCCCGTCACCCGCAAGCAGTCGATCCAGCAGTTCGTGGTGTTCCTCCGCGGAGCGGGCGAGTTCCTGGGAGGCGAGCATGCCGGCGAGGCCCACCAACCGGGTCCGTCCGCGGAGATCCCCGATCACGGTCACCAGCATCGCGTTGCCCAGCAGCTCCGTCAGTCCCAGATGGAAGCGCTGATCGGCTTCCAACCAGGTGGCCAGGTCCGCAGCCGCGATGGCAGTCGTCATCGCGGCTGCCAAGGTGCGGAACCTCTCTGCCTGGTGCGGGGGGAGATGGCCGGCGAGTCGGTACATGGCCGGGGGCTCCAGCAGCAGCCGAACCTCTGCCAGCTCCGCGAGTTCCCTCGAGCCGACCTCCGTGACCCGGAAGCCCTTGTTCTTGACGGCCTCCACGAAGCTGCGCTTCTCGAGCTCCAGCAGCGCCTCCCGGACCGGGGTCGCCGAGACGCCGAACTGCACTGCCAGCGTCGGTACCGTCACCAGCGTCCCGGCGGCCAGCTCCCCCGACACAACGGCCGCGGTGAGTTCGCGACTCACCCTGGCGCGCAGGGTCTCGCCGGCGGGTGCCGGTTCCGGGCCGCTGGGCATGGACGTCATACCGGACATCATCGCCGATGGACGACGGCGCAGCAGGGTGCGGTAGGTCGAGCCGAGCAGCGGGCCGGCGCTGCGGTGACAGGATGAGTTCGATGCGCGCCCCCGGAGCACTCTCCTATCCGGCCTTCGTGCGCTTCTGGATCGCCGATGCCGTCAGCAACCTGGGCTCGTTCACCTCCACGCTGGCGATCCAACTGCTGCTGATCGAGACCCTGCACGCGGACCAGACGAAGATCGGCCTGGTCCGCTCCGCACAATGGCTGCCGTCACTGATGTTCGGGCTGCTGGTCGGAGTGCTGATCGACCGAATGCGGCGGCGCACGGTGCTGATCGCGGCCGATGCCGCGGCAGGGGTCGTGACGGCGTTGATCGCGGTGCTGGCGCTGACCGGAGCCCTGACCGTCGGGCTGTTGGTGGCGGCGGTGTTCGCGGTAGGGATCGCCATGCTGTTCTCGACGGCGGCCCGACAATCGTTGCTCCCCGACCTGGTTCCGGTTCCGGTGCTCCCCGCGGCGAGCGCCCGGCTGGAGCAGACCTGGACGGCCGCGCAGTCGGCGGGACCCCTGCTCGGCGGTGCGTTGGTGCGGTTCCTGTCCGCACCGATCGCCGTCCTGGTCGATGCGATGTCGTGGGTGATCTCTGCGCTGGTGCTCATCAGGGTCCGGGTGCAGGAGCATCCGCCGGCGCGGGTCGCCGGCCGCAGTGTGGTGCGTGAGCTCCGGGAGGGAGCCGGCTGGCTGTACCGACATCAGACGCTCAAGTGGTACGCCGCCTCGCTGCACCTGTGGTTCTTCTTCAACTCCGCGGTCAACACGGTGCTGATCTACTACGCGACCGCCGAGCCGCGGCAGAGCGCGCTGGCCGTCGGCTTCGCGCTGGCCTGTGCGGGAATCACGGGTTTCGTCGCGGCAGGTCTGTCGCCGCGGCTCGGAGCACGGTTCGGGGTGGGGACGATGTGTGTGGTGGCCGACTGGCTGACCCCGCTCGGGTACCTGCTGGTGGTGTTCGCAGTGCCCGGCCCCGCGGCGATCTGGTGGCTGGTTGCCGGCCAGGCGGTGTTCGGGGTCGGACTCGGCCTCAAGGGTCCGCTGGAGACCAGCTACCGCAACGCCGTCGCCCCGGAACGCCTGCGCGGCAGGATGAACGGCTGCATGCGGACCTTCAACTGGGGTGCCATCGCGGTCTCGGCTCCGCTGGCCGGCTGGGCCGCAGCGACCTGGGGCAACCGTCCCGCCATCGGCGTGGCGATCGGCGGTCTGGCGCTGGCCGCTCTGCTGTTGACACTCTCGCCCTTCCGCGCCGCGGTGCTGCCGCCCGAGCAACTGCCAGGAGTCACCCCTGCGCGGTGACCAGTGCTTGTTCCGTGCAGTGCTGGTGGGGGTGGTGCTCGTCCGGGGGCGCTGGTGGGCGGGGGCGCTGAGTCGGGTGGTGTTGCTGAGTCGGGCGGTGCTCGGTCGGGTGGTGGTTGTCGGGCGGTGTTCGGTCGGGTGGTGGTTGTCGGGCGGTGTTCGGTCGGCGATCTTACGCCGAACCGACGTGTGGAGCACGTATTCGTGCCGATCGGGTGCGGGCCCTTTCGTCGACCGACGGGAACTCGGCATCGAGCGCCGGGTCCGACAGTGCGGCGCTGGAGCAGCCCGGTTGTCCACAGACCTGAAGTTGTCCACACCGCCGAGGCCAGCCGGCCGGCGTGGGCGTGATCTGGGCAATCCTGCTGCAGTGATCGACGGCAGGTCGGTCCGTAGGGGAGGTGGCCAGTGGCGCCGGACGAAGTGCGGGGTGAGCGGACTGCTGATGTCGGATCCCGGCACCAGCAGCAGGTGGAACCCGAAGTGCCGGCGGAGGATCCGCGACGGATTCTCGGCCGCCGGGGTGAGCAACTGGCCGCCGAGTATCTCGAATCGATGGGCCTGGTGGTGCTGTCGCGGAACTGGCGGTGCCGGGAGGGCGAGCTCGACATCGTCGCCACCGACGGCATCGACCGACTCTATTTCTGCGAGGTCAAGACCCGCAGCGGTGAGGGGTTCGGTTCCCCCGCCGAATCGGTGACGGTGGGCAAACGTCGGAAGATCCGCAGGCTGGCGACGATGTGGCTGTCCGAGCACCGTCTCGGCAGTTGGAAGGCCACCCAGTTCGACGTCATCTCGGTGCTGTGGCCGCCCCAGGAAGAGCCCCAGCTGCGGTATCTGCCGGATGCGTTCTGATGAGCCTCGCGCGGACGTGGTCGGTCGCCCCCGAAGGGGTGTTCGGGCATCTGATCGAGGTGGAGGCCGATCTCGCGGCCGGACTGCCGGGCACCACGGTGATCGGTCTCGGCGACGCGGCTGTCCAGCAGGCCAAGGACCGGGTCAGAGCCGCCTTGGCGAACTCCGGTCTGAAGTGGCCGGACCGGAAGGTGACCATCGCACTGTCGCCCGCCGCGTTGCCCAAGAAGGGCGCCGGGTTCGACCTCGCGGTGGCGATCGCAGTGCTCGCCGCCGACGACCGGGTACCGCTGCGCGGGGTGGTCGAGACCGCGTTGATCGGCGAGCTCGGGCTCGACGGCGGACTCCGGCCGGTGCGCGGTGTGCTGCCGCTGCTCCTGGCAGCACGCCGGGGTGGTCTGCGAGCCGCCCTGGTGCCCGTCGGCAACCTGCGTGAGGCCCTGCACGCCGGGATCCCGGTGCGGGGAGTCACGCGGCTGGCTGACCTGATCGCCCACCTGCGGGGCGAATCGGACGAGCTCGTCGATCGGGTCGTCGAGGAGGATCTGCCGCCGGACGAACCGCCGGACATGCTCGACGTACTCGGTCAGCCGGTGGCCAGACAGGCACTCGAGATCGCTGCGGCCGGCGGTCATCACGTCGCCATGATCGGTCCGCCAGGAGCGGGCAAGACGATGCTGGCGATGCGGTTGCCCTCCCTGTTGCCGCCGCTCGACGAGGACGACTCCCTCGAGGTCACGGCCGTCCATTCGGTGGCAGGCACGCTCGCCGAGCGGTCGCCGCTGATCACCCGCCCACCCTTCGTGGACCCGCACCATTCGGCCAGCCTGTCGGCCGTCATCGGTGGTGGCAGTGGCACGATCCGACCAGGAAGCGTGAGCCTGGCTCATCGGGGGATCCTGTTCCTCGACGAGAGCCCGGAGTTCAAACCGACGGTGCTCGATGCGCTCCGGCAACCACTGGAGTCCGGCCACGTCCTGGTGTCCCGGGCCTCGGGGACAGTACGGTTCCCCGCCCGGTTCCAACTGGTGCTGGCGGCGAACCCCTGCCCCTGCGCGGCCGCGCGCGACATCGACTGCTGCTGCGCGTCCGGGGTGCGTCGGCGCTATCTGGGCCGACTGTCCGGGCCGCTGCTGGACCGGGTCGACATCCGGGTCGATCTCCCGCCGGTCGACCCGTCGTCCTTCAGCGCCGGGGGAGAGGTGGTGGAGGGTTCGGCGGCCATCGGCGCCCGGGTGCAGAAGGCCAGACTCCGCTCCGAGCAGCGATGGCGGTCCACGCACTGGCGGACGAATGCCGAGGTACCGGGCCCGACCGTGCGCCGGTGGTTCCGTGCGCACGCCTGCGACACCGAGATCGCCGAGCGGGCGGTCCGCGTCGGGCGGTTGACGGGAAGGGGCTTCGATCGGGTCCTGCGGCTGGCGCTGACCGCAGCGGATCTGGCGGAACGTGATCGTCCGATCCGCGCCGATCTGGCCCTCGCTCTTGCCCTGCGGTGCGGGGAGGAACTGTGATCGGCGCTGCAGCTCCCGGTCTGTCGTCCGAACCGGCAGCGCGGGCGACGCCCGAGACCAGGATCGCCAGGGCCGGGCTGCTGCGGATGGTCGAACCGCCCTCGGCCGCGATGGTGCAGCTGGTGGCCGAAGTCGGACCCGAGCAGGCCTGGGACCTGATCGTCGGCGGCCACGTGCCGCAGTCCTGTCGGCGTGCCGTCGCTGCCCGGACACAGGGCCTCACGGCTTCGCAGTTGCAGGCCGCGGCCCGCCGCGACCTGGACGTGGTGGCCGAATTGGGCGGCGAGTTCATCTGCCCCGAGGACCCGCAATGGCCGGCCGCGGCGTTCGACAGTTTCCAGGCGTCCGGTTCCGGGCTGTTCCCGCCACTCGGTGTCTACCTCCGAGGCACCGGGTTGCCACTGCAGCCCTCCGGGGCGGTGACGATCGTCGGCAGCCGTGCGAGCACCGAATACGGACGGCGCTGTGCCTCGGAGATCGCGGCCGAGCTGGCCGCGCACGGGCTGACGATCGTGTCGGGAGCAGCCTTCGGGATCGATGCCGCAGCACATCGGGGCGCTCTGAGCGTGCGCGGCCGAGGATCGACGGCGGCTGTCCTGGCCTGCGGTATCGACATCGTCTATCCGGTTGCGCACCGCGAGCTGGTGGCCGAGATCGCCGACCGCGGCGCGCTGCTCAGCGAGTACCCACCGGGAACCACGCCGGCCAGGCACCGGTTCCTGGCCAGGAACCGTCTCATCGCCGCGCTGGCATCGGTCACGGTCGTCGTGGAGGCAGGACGGCGTTCGGGCACGGTCAGCACCGCGAACGCGGCGGCGGCGTTGAACCGGGTCGTGATGGCAGTCCCGGGCCCGGTGACCTCGGCGATGTCCGTGGGATGTCACGACCTGCTGAGGTCCGGCCAGGTGGTGATCGCCACCAACGGGCAGGACGTGCTGGAGGCCGCCGGAGTCCGCACCGTCCTGGGTGCGCACGAGGTTCCGCACCGCCTCACCGACGACCTGTCGCCCGTCGTCGGCCGGGTCTACGAGGCGCTGCCCGGTTCCGGAACCCGCACGGTGCGGGAGCTCGCGACGGAAGCCGGCATCCCGGCGGTCGAGGTGATCGCGGCACTCGCGGAGCTGGACCTGGTGGGTCTGGCCCGGGCGGACAGTGGCACCTGGGGACGGCGATGACTCCCGCAGTTGCAGCTCACAGGCCCCGGCCAACACTCGGCCGCTCTCCGCCCTGGTCGTCCCGAACGCTCCGGGACACTGCTCCGGGCCGCGCTCCGCAGCGCGCCGCCTTGACCGCTCGACAACCGCCGGGCACCGTCGGTGCATGGCTGTCGGTCGTGGTGCTGCGCGGACGCGCCCGGTTCGGGCCGTGCAGCGTGCCGAGCTGTCCGGTGCCGTCCGCGCGGTGCTGGAGGACTACGAGCGGCATCTGACCAGCGAGCGGTCCGTCTCGACGGCCACGGTGCGGGCCTACCTCGGCGACGTCGTGTCGTTGATGGCCCACGTCGCACGGATGGGCATCGAGCACCCCACCCAGCTGACCCTGTCGGCGCTGCGGAGCTGGCTCGCGCTGCAGCGCACCCACGGCGCCGCGGCGACCTCGCAGGCCAGGCGGGTCGCGGCCGTCAGGGCGTTCACCGCCTGGTGCCTGCGCACGGGTCGGGTCGACACCGATCCCGGCGCTCGGCTGGCCTCGCCCCGGACCGGCCGCTCGCTGCCCGAGATCCTGCGCGAGGACCAGGCGGCAGCACTGCTGGACACTGCGGCGGCTGCGGTCGGATCGGCGGTCCGGGGTGATTCCGGTACCGCTGCAGACGCCTCGGCCCTCGACGAGCCAGCGGCGGCACTGCACCGCGCTCTCGCCCGCCGCGACGCGGCGATGCTGGAGGTGTTGTACGCGAGCGGGATCCGGGTGTCCGAACTGGTTGGGCTCTCCCTCTCGGACATCGACGCAGGACGCAGGATCCTGCGAGTGGTCGGCAAGGGTGACAAGGAACGAGCCGTGCCATACGGCGTTCCCGCGCACCGTGCCATCGAGGGTTGGCTGGCTGCCGGTCGACCGCGGCTGTTGTCGCCGGCCTCGGGTGACGCACTGTTCCTGGGCGCCCGTGGTGGCCGGATCGATCCGCGAGCCGTGCGATCCGTTGTCCGCTGCGCAACCGCCACCGAGCTGGGCAGCGAGGGCGTCAGCCCGCACGCGCTACGGCACAGTGCGGCGACCCATCTGCTCAACGGCGGCGCCGACCTGCGGACGGTCCAGGAGATCCTCGGACATGCCGGGCTCGGAACGACTCAGATCTACACCCACGTGTCGAGCGAACGACTGGCCGCCGTCTACCGACAGGCGCACCCGCGTGCGTGATTCGATGTGAGCCAATCGGGTGATATTTGCCGGTATCGTGGGTATCGGCGCAACGAAGCGCGCGTCTGCGCATCTACGGGGTAGCTCATCCAGGACATGTCGTCACAACAGCGGGAGATCGAATGCATCGAATCAGCACAGGCGCGCGCACCGCGTTCCGGGGGATCGCGATCGGCGGAGTAGCCATCGCGCTGGTGACGATGCCCACCGTGTCCGCCTCGGCCTCAGCACCTGCCGTGTCCACGGCTGCGGCGCCCATGGTCCAGCAGACCGCAGTGGCGGCCGCCCAGCTCAGGCCCACCATCACGGCCGCCGCCAAGGCCTCGACGGTCCGCATGGGTTCGTCGGTCACGGTCACCGGCAAGGTGTCCGGATCCAAGCGCGTTCCGTCCGGCCGCGCAGTCGTCAACGTGAACGGCGTTCCTCGCTCCAATGTGAAGGTCGCGTGGAACGGCACGTTCACCGCGAACATCACCGGGCTCGGCCCCGGCACCTATTCCTTGGCAGTCCGGTACGCCGGCGACAGCACCTACTCCGCCCGCTACTCCGCAGGCTTCCGGGTCGTCGTCCAGACCTTGTCGCGCACCTCGGTCAGCTCCACGACCCGGGTCGTCTACGGCGACACGCTGGCCGTCTCCGCCAAGGTCTCGGCCTCCGGCGTCCGTACCCCCTCGGGTCGGGTCGCGTTCTACGTCTCCGGCAAGGGCTTCGCCGCCGCCAACCTCAGCGGGGCCGTCGCCACCGCGACGGTGCCGGTGCTCAAGCCCGGCCGGTACCGCGTCGACGGTCGGTACCAGGGCTCCTCGCCGGTGCTCGGCAGCGTCGGCTCCCGGCTGTTCGACGTCGTCCGCGCACCGTCGTCCGTCGACGTCGTCCTGGGCAGCACAACGCTGGAGCCCAACACCCGCGGCACTCTGAAGCTGTCCGTCTCCGGCACTGCGGTTGCACCGGCCGGCTCGGCCGCGATCCTCGTCGACGGTGTCGCGAAGGCCACCGTCCCACTGTCTGCCGGCCATGCCTCCGTCACCCTGCCCGCGATCGCTCCCGGGACCCATTCGGTGTCGGTGCGGTACGGGGGCAACAACTACTACGTCGGCAGCACCTCCGCAACGGTGACCATCAAGGTCAAGGCGCCGTTCGTGAACGGCTGCAACGGGGCCGCTAGGGCTTGCGTCGACCTGACCAACGATCTCGCGTGGATCCAGGAGAACGGCAGGATCATCTACGGCCCGGTCCCGATGCTGTCCGGCCGTCCCGGCTACCGCACCACCACCGGCATGTTCTCCGTCTACTGGAAGGACATCGATCACGAGTCGTCCATCTTCGACTCGGCCCCGATGCCCTACTCGATCTTCTTCAACGGTGGTGAGGCCTTCCACGAGGGAAGCCTGAGCATCAAGTCGCACGGCTGCATCCACCTCGGTTACAGCGCGTCCCGGTACTTCTGGGATGCACTGGACTACGGCGATGCGGTGAACGTCTTCGGGTACGCGCCCTACTAGACCGCTCGGGGTCGCTGCGAGCGGCGACCGACCGACGCGTCACCCCCACCGAGCCGTGGAGCCGCTAAGCGGTCCACGGCTCGAGGCGTATCCGGACCCGACCGATGAGCAGCATCGGATCGACGTAGGTCTGCGGGTCCAGTCGGGCTCCCCAGTGCAGGCAGCCCAGCGGCGCACACGAGGGATGACCTGCTGACACCGTCCCGATCGGCTCGCCGGCCGCGACGCGCGCGCCGGGGGAGACCGACGCGACGACGGGCTCGTAGGTGGTCCGCAACCCGGAAGCATGCTGGATCGACACCACTCCACGGCCGGCGAGCGGACCCGCGTAGACGACCGTTCCCGCCCCGGCCGCTCGCACCGTCGACCCCGCTGTCGCGGCCAGGTCGACGCCGCGATGGCCGCGGCCGTAGCGCTCCGCAGGCGGGCGGAAGGGGGTCAACACGACCACCGCGCGGGCGAGCGGGGCGACGAACCCGGTGCGAGCCGGTCCGCCCCCATCGACGACCTGGGTCGTCGCCGGCAGCACGGGAGGGGGTGCCGGTCCGGCGCCGGCCGCCGGACCGGATCCCAGCACGAGGGCGATCAGCAGCGGCCGCTGCACGGCAGACCGGATCCAGGAGTGGACGAAGACCATCTCACGAGGGTCCTGCAGGCCACGTCGCTCGGGGCTCCGGGCGGCCGTCGATGGGGACCGGGAACTCCTCTGTGGACAACTCGCCGGACCGCCGGCCGTGCTGCCCCACCTGCCAGGACGACGTGTCGAGCGCTCGTGTCCCATCCCGTAGGATGGAGTGAGCATCCCGCATCAGCGGGATGACTTCGCGCGTCCTTTCCAGCGGCCGATCTCCCCAGCCGCACCGGCGGATGTTCCTCCAGGTCCTCGATCGCAAGATCGGGGCAGGGACACCGAGGGCGCCAGGGCTGTGCGGTCACCGACCGCGAGCGTCAACCGAAACCGCGTCATGCGGCCGGAATCGGGCACCCCAGGCGACTGGGACGCCCAGGTCGGCATGCGCACGAGCAGGAAGGACAGCCATGGCTGTCGTCACCATGCGTCAGTTGCTGGACGCAGGCGTCCACTTCGGACACCAGACCCGTCGCTGGAACCCGAAGATGAAGCGCTTCATCTTCACCGAGCGCAACGGCATCTACATCATCGATCTGCAGCAGACGCTGTCGTACATCGACCGCGCCTACGAGTTCGTCAGCCAGACCGTCGCCCACGGCGGCACCGTGCTGTTCGTCGGCACCAAGCGTCAGGCGCAGGAGGCCATCGCCGAGCAGGCGACCCGGGTCTCGATGCCCTACGTGAACCACCGCTGGCTGGGCGGCATGCTCACCAACTTCTCCACCGTGCACAAGCGTCTGCAGCGTCTCAAGGACCTCGAAGCCATGGAGACCTCCGGCGAGTTCGACGGTCGCACCAAGAAGGAGGTGCTGCTGATGACCCGCGAGAAGGACAAGCTGGCCAAGACCCTCGGCGGCATCCGCGACATGGCCCGCGTGCCGAGCGCCGTCTGGATCGTCGACACCAAGAAGGAGCACATCGCCGTCGGCGAGGCTCGCAAGCTGAACATCCCGGTCGTCGCGGTGCTCGACACCAACTGCGACCCGGACGAGGTCGACTTCCCGATCCCGGGCAACGACGACGCGATCCGGTCCGCCGGACTGCTCACCAAGGTCGTGGCCGAGGCCGTCGCCGCCGGGCTCATCGCCCGCTCCGGTGGTTCCGCCGAGACCGGTGAGGAGCCGCTCGCCGAGTGGGAGCGCGAGCTCCTGCAGGAGAGCAAGGCTGCCGAGGCACCTGCTGCCGATGCTGCCGCTCCGGCCGAGGCACCTGCTGCCGATGCTGCCGCTCCGGCCGAGGCACCTGCTGCCGAGGCTCCCGCCGCTGAGGCCGTTCCGGTCGCAGCCGAGGAAACCACCCGCTGATCTGCAGACAGTCGGTGCCTCGCCCCATCGGGGCGGGGCACCGCAGCCGGTCGGACCCGACAACGGGACCGACCGGTCCACCAGGACCACCCCACTCGAGTGAGGACGAATCTCCAGCATGGCGAACTACAGTGCCGCTGACGTCAAGAAGCTTCGCGAACTGACCGGCGCCGGATTCATGGATTGCAAGAAGGCGCTCGAGGAAGCCGAGGGCGACTTCGACAAGGCCACCGAGATCCTGCGCATCAAGGGCAACAAGGATGCGGGCAAGCGCGCCGAACGCACCACAGCGGAGGGCATGGTCGCCACCAGCGGCCACGCGCTCATCGAACTGAACTCCGAGACCGACTTCGTGGCCAAGAACTCCGAGTTCTCCGACCTGGCCCAGGCCATCGCCGGTGTCGCTGCCGGCGACGTCGACGGAACGGTCGAGGCCGTCCTGGCCGCACCGCTCGCCGACGGCACCGTCGCCGACGCCGTCCAGGCGCTGTCGTCGAAGATCGGCGAGAAGCTCGTCCTGAACCGTGTCGTGAAGTTCGACGGCTCGACCGCCGTCTACCTGCACAAGCGCAACCAGGACCTGCCGCCGTCCATCGGCGTGCTCGTCGCGTACTCCGGTGAGGGCGACGAGGCCGCCGAGGCCGCCCGCGGCGCTGCGATGCAGATCTCCGCGCTGCGCGCCCGCTTCGTCACCCGTGACGAGGTCCCGGCCGACGTGCTGGAGTCCGAGCGTCGCATCGCCGAGACCATTGCGCGCGAGGAGGGCAAGCCCGAGGCCGCGCTGTCCAGGATCGTCGACGGCCGCGTCACCGGCTTCTACAAGGAAGCCGTCCTGATCGAGCAGAGCTCGGTGCGGGACAGCAAGAAGACCGTCGGAGCCCAGCTGGCCGAAGCCGGCGTCACCGTCACCGGGTTCGCCCGGTTCGAGGTGGGCACCGTCTGATGTGCATTCGCGGGGCCGTCCGGAGCGATCCGGACGGCCCCGTGGCAGCATCCGGACCGGGAACGATCCGATCCGGCACCAGCAGGGCCGACGGCCCAGTCAGCGGGAGGACTTGAGCGATGACCGAGACGTTCACCGACGAGACCACCACCGAGGCATCGATCGGTGCAGGTGACGTCGCTGCCTCTCCGCGCCGTCCGTTCCACCGGGTGCTGCTCAAGCTGGGCGGTGAGATGTTCGGCGGCGGAGAGGTCGGGGTCGACCCTGTCGTCGTCTCCACCGTCGCCCGTCAGATCGCCGAGGTCGTGGCCGGCGGGGTGCAGGTCGCGGTCGTCATCGGCGGCGGCAACTTCTTCCGGGGTGCCGAGCTGCAGACCCGCGGTATGGACCGGTCCCGCTCCGACTACATGGGCATGCTCGGCACCGTGATGAACTGCCTGGCACTGCAGGACTTCCTGGAACGTGAGCACGGCCTGGACACCCGCGTGCAGACAGCCATCACGATGGGCCAGGTCGCCGAGCCTTACATCCCGCGGCGCGCCATCCGGCACCTCGAGAAGGGGCGGGTGGTGATCTTCGGCGCGGGGGTCGGCATGCCGTTCTTCTCCACCGACACCACCGCCGCCCAGCGCGCGTTGGAGATCGGCGCCGAGGTGGTGCTGATGGGCAAGGCGGTCGACGGCGTCTTCGATGCCGACCCGCGAGTCGTGCCGGACGCCACGATGTTCTCCGAGATCACCCACCGCGAGGTGCTGGAGAAGGGCCTCAAGGTCGCCGACGCCACCGCGTTCAGCCTGTGCATGGACAACGCGATGCCGATGATCGTGTTCAACCTGCTCGAGCAGGGCAACATCGCCAGGGCGGTGGCCGGCGAACCGATCGGCACCCTGGTGCACACCCCACGTCAGGCCTGATCCGCACCACCCGCGCCGGGAACCGTTGTCCGGCACCAGATCCGCACGAGGGAAGGGACACCGATGAGCGAGGCTCTCGACATGGCACTGCTGGACGCCGAGGAGAAGATGGAGAAGGCGTTCAACGTCACCAAGGAAGACCTCGCGTCGATCCGGACCGGACGCGCGACGCCGAACATCTTCAACAAGCTGAGCGTCGAGTACTACGGCGCGCAGACCCCGCTGCCGCAGATGGCAACGATCTCCATCCCCGAAGCGCGGATGGCGATCATCAAGCCCTACGACGCCACTCAGCTGCAGGCGATCGAGAAGTCGATCCGCGATTCCGACCTGGGTATCAATCCGTCCAACGACGGCAACATCATCCGGATCGTGTTCCCGCAGCTCACCGAGGAGCGTCGCCGCGAACTCGGCAAGCAGGCCCGCTCCCGCGGTGAGGACGCCAAGGTCGCGGTGCGCAACGTCCGTCGTAAGGCCAAGGACGACATCGACAAGCTGGTCAAGGACGGCGACATCGGCGAGGACGAAGGCTCCCGCGCCGAGAAGGACCTCCAGCACACCACCGACAAGTTCGTCAGCGGCATTGACGACCTGGTCAAACACAAGGAAGCCGAGCTGCTCGAGGTCTGACGACCTGCCCGAGCGCTCCCACCCCACGACGCACCGGACGACACCCACCCGATGACTTCCCCCCGCGATGACGCCCATCCCGGTCCCGCCGTGCCGCCGGCGTCCCGCGCCGGACGTGACCTGCCGATGGCCATCGGTGTCGGCGTCGGGCTGGGCGTTCTGATCGTCGGCTCACTGCTGCTGTACCGGCCCGCCTTCGTGGTGATCATCGCGGCCGCCGTGCTTGCCTCGGTGTGGGAGATGAGCGGCACCCTGCGCCGCGCCCGCAGCATCGAGATCTCCTGGCTACCGGTGGGTCTCGGCGCGGTCGCGATCGTGGCAACGAGCTGGTTCTGGGGGCACGAGGCGCAGGCGCTCGGGCTGGCGCTGGCGGCCCTTGTCTGTCTCGTCTGGCGCTTCCCGCGGGGTGCCGACGGCTACCTGCGGGACGTCTCGGCCAGCATCTTCCTGCTCGTCTACCTCGGTCTGTTCGCCTCGTTCGCCACCCTGCTGGTCCGGCCGGAGGACGGAGCCCAGCGGGCCCTGGTGTTCCTCATCGTGGTCGTCTGCTCCGACACCGGTGGGTACGCGGCCGGTGCGCTGCTCGGTCGTCATCCGATGGCCCCGACGATCTCCCCGAAGAAATCCTGGGAGGGCTTCGCCGGTTCCGCCGTGGCCGCCATGATCGGCGGTGCGCTGTCCGTCTCCCTGATGCTGCACACCGACTGGTGGAAGGGCGTCGTCGTCGGTGCGGTGCTGACCGTGGTCGCGGTCATCGGGGACCTGGCCGAGTCGCTGATCAAACGCGATCTCGGTGTCAAGGACATGGGCACCCTGCTCCCCGGCCACGGCGGTGTGATGGACCGGCTCGACTCGCTGTTGCCCAGCGCCGTGGTGGCCTGGGCACTGTTGGCCGCGTTCGTCTGAACCCGGGGAACGTCCACCCAGGTCTGCGAAACGCGTTCCACCACATCGTGGATCACGCCTCGCATCACGCTCCGGAGCGGGTGTCACGGGCCTGTGGCACGCTGGGTGCATGACCGATCACACTGTCGGCCCAGGCGTTTCGGGGGGCCTTCCCAGTTATCCGAGTACGAGAGCATCCGATCCCAGGACGGCGGAGGCAGCGCTGGCCATCCGCGGTCTGGTGAAGCAGTTCGGGGAGAAGACAGCGGTCGACCACATCGACCTCGACGTCCCGGTCGGGTCCTTCTTCGGCCTGGTCGGCCCGAACGGTGCCGGCAAGACCACGACGCTGTCGATGGTCACCGGTCTGCTGCGGCCCGACGAGGGGCGGATCTTCGTCGCCGGCGGCGACGTGTGGGCGGACCCGGTCGCGGCCAAGGCCAACATGGGCGTGCTGCCGGACGGTCTACGACTGTTCGAACGGCTCTCCGGACCGGAACTGTTGAGCTATCTCGGTCGGTTGCGCGGCATCCCCGCCGATGAGGTCCAGCGCCGCATCGAAGGTCTGCTGGACGTTCTGGATCTCACCTCGGCCGGGAGCAAGCTGGTGGCCGACTACTCCACCGGCATGCGCAAGAAGATCACCCTCGCCGCCGCGCTGCTCCACTCGCCGTCACTGTTGCTGCTCGACGAACCGCTCGAAGCCGTCGACCCGGTGTCCGCCAGGGCGATCCGCGGCGTGCTCTCGGACTATTGCGCCGGCGGGGGAACGGTCGTCTTCTCCTCCCACGTGATGGCACTCGTCGAGGAGTTGTGCAGCCACGTCGCCGTGATGGCCGACGGCCGGATCGTCGCCAGCGGTGAGTTGAGTGCCGTCCGCGGCGACGCAGCCTCGCTGGACGACGCGTTCTTCCACATCATCGGCGGGCAGGATCGCGGGACGGAGGGCCTGTCGTGGTTGCGATCTTCGCGAGCCTGAAATGGCGGCTGGTCACCAGCCGGGTGCGGGCGTTGAGCCCCGGCAAGCGCATCCAGACGATCATCGGACTGTGCCTCGCGCTGCTCGCGGTCGGTGCCGTCGCCTACGCCCTGTCCACGCTGCGGTCCGTGCCGGAGGCCGGCTACCTGGCGGTCACCGGCCTGTTCGCCCTGCAGTTCGTGGCCTGGACGCTGACCCCGATGGTGGCTTTCGGGGTGGACGAGACGGTCGACCCGTCGAAGTTCGCGCTGCTGCCGATCCGCCCCGCCACCCTGCAGCGCGGTCTGCTGGTGTCGTCCGTCGTCGGCTATCTGCCGACGTTCAACGCGGTGATCCTCATCGGCTGCGCCATCGGGCTGTCGTTCCTCGGCTGGATGCTCCCCATCGCCCTGCTCTGCGTGGTGCTGCAACTGGTGACGTGTGTCGTGTTCTCCCGCGCTGCCGCGACCTCGATGGCGACCCTGATGTCGTCGCGTCGCGGGCGCGACCTCGGCATGGCCGTGGGGTTCGGCGTGTTGGTCGTCTACATGCTGGCGACGCTGGGCCTCAACTCCGGATCGTCGGCCGGGCTCGGTGCAGCAGCGCACCGCACCGCGGAGATCCTGTCGTGGACTCCGCCCGGGGCGCTCGCCTCACTGCCGTTCCAGATCGCCACCGAGCAGTGGGGCAGAGCGGCGGCCTCGGCCGTCATCGCCCTGGTGTTCCTGGGTCTCGGATGGTTCTGGTGGGCGAGGGCGCTGCGCAAGAGCCTGGTGACGGTCGACTCCGACACCGCCTCGTCCGCGCCGTCCCACGGGATCGGCGGCGCCTCGGCGATCGGCGGCACCCTGCTGGGGACGGCGCAGGTCGTCGCCGGACGGGATCGCACCCTGATGTGGCGAGATCCGATGCGCCGGATGCCCTGGTTGATCAGCATCTTCATGGGTGTCGCGTGGCCGCTGATCGTCATCCCGGGGGAGGGTGCGATCTTCGCCTCGGCGTTCGGGGCGCTGCTGATGGGAAGCCAGGCGGCCAACCAGTTCGGCCTGGACGGCTCCGGTCTGTGGCTGCATCTGGTCGCCTTCGGCGACCGGGTCAGGGCCCGGGGAGAACTGCTCGGACACAATCTCGCGGTGCTGGTCCCCGCGGTCCCGCTGGTCGTCGTCGTCACCGCAGCGGTGGCGGCGATCCGCGGCAGCTGGGACTGGTTCCTCCCAGCGGTGGCGATGAACCTGGCGATCATCGTCTGCACCGCGGCGATCGCCACCTGGCTGTCGGTGGTCGTCCCCTACGCGGTCCCGCAGAGCCGGAAGTCGATGTTCGCCTCCAGCATCGCCGGCCAGCGCAGCGCCTCGTTCCGCTCGGCGTTCGGCAGCATGCTGCTCGGTCTGGCGGCAGCGCTACCGGTGATCGGGTTGGGGGTGCTGGGGATCGTGATCGCCCCCGTGTGGTCGTGGGCGGCTCTCGTCGTCGCGCTGGTCTATCCGCCGGTGCTGTTGATGGTGCTCCTGCGCCGGGCGGCAGATCAGTACCTGTCGCGGGGATCCGAGATCCTCGCGGTGGTGACGGCCGGCGACCGGGCCTGACCTGAAACCGTCGCGCTACTCGGCTGCGTCGGCCGATCGATCACCGTCAGTGACCACCGGGATCTCGCTGGTCGGGCGACGGTCCAGGTCGGTCGCGAAGCTCTGCGCCGTGACCCGCGACGACTCCTGCTCCGGTGGCAGCACCAGATCGGGGGCACTGGCGACCAGCGAGCGGACGTGCTCCACATGACCGTGCAGGTCACCCAGCTGGGCGGTGATTGCGCGCCGTAGTTCGGTCAGCGACGTCACCGCACCGTCGGCCTCCTGCACCCGACGGTTGGCCTCGACGGTGGCGACGTGAACGAGCCGACGCGATTGCTGGTCGGCCTGCGCCAACTGCTGCGCCGATCGTTCGGCTGCCTCGTCGAGACGTGCCTGGGCCAGATCGACCGAAGCCCGCTCACGATCGGCCTGCACCTTCTGCGCCTCGGCGCGACGCGCGGTCATCGTGATCTCGAAGTCCTCCTCGACCTCGCGTCGGCGGGTGGCCGAGCGTTCGTCGAGCTGCTGGGCCTCGGATCTGGCGTTTCCGGTGACCTCCTGCGCGAGGGCTGTCGCCTCGCCGACGACGCGCTCCGATTCTGCGGTGCTGGTGCGCTGGAGCGTCGCGGCAGCTTCCCGGGCCTCCAGCAAGAGCTGCTCAGCGGCAACCCGGGAGTCCTCGGAGACCTTGACGGCGTGGGCATCGGCTTCGGTGATGGTGACGGCGGCCCGCTCGTCCGCCCGCGCGCGGACGTCGCGGGAGTACTCGTCGGCCTGCGAGACGAGCGTGCGGACCTCCTCGGCCATTCCGGTCCTGGTGCTCTCGCGCTCCTCGGCGAAAGCACTCCGCTCGTCGGCGAGCAGATCGGCGTCCTGCTGCAGAGCACGCCTCTGGTCCAGCTCCAGGGCCTCCAGCCGCGCTGCCTCGGTGGCCAGTTCGGTGCCGGTGGTGCGCACCAGCTCGGAGGTCTCCCGTTCGGTGCGCTCCCGGAGCTCGGCCGACTCGGTCTCGGCCACCGCCCTGATCTCAGCGGCTTCCTCCTCGGCGAGCCGGATCAGTCGCTGCATCCGATCCGACAGCGATGCGACCGAGTACGGCTCGAGGGTGTTGCGGTCGAGCTGGTGGCGCAGCGAATCGGATTCGGCCTGCGCCGCCGAGAGCTGGGTGGTGAGCTCGGTGACGCGCTGCAGGGTGGCATCACGGTTGGCCGTGGCGATCCGCAATTCGTACTCGAGTGACTCGAGGTGGGACACGACCTGCTCGGGGGAGAAGCCTCGTCGGACGATCTCGAAAGGTGCCTGTGCCGGGAGCCAGTCGTCAGCCATGCGTGGGTCCGTCCGTCGGTGCTGCTTCTTGATCGAATACTGGAGATTGAACGAGTTCGAGCAGTACGCCCCCGGTGTCCTTGGGGTGCACGAAGTTGATCGACGATCCTGCGGTGCCGCGACGCGGTTCGTCGTAGAGCAACCGGAGTCCGGCCGACCGGAGAGTGTCGGCCGCGGCCCGGACATCGGGTACCCGGTAGGCGAGTTGCTGCAGACCCGGACCGGACCGGTCGATGAACTTCGCGATCGTGGAGGTCGGTGAGGTGGGGGCGATCAATTGGAGCTGCGCGCGCTGGGCGCGTCCGGCGTCGTCGGGACCGAAGCTGATCATCGCCTCCTCGATCTCTTGGTCGGGATTGCTCTCCCGGTGTGCCAGCCGCCCCCCGAGGACCCCGGTGTACAACGCGATGGCTGCATCCAGATCCGGGACGGCGATCCCGACGTGGTCCACGGTCAGCACCTGCAGAGCAGCCGGCAGATCGGCCCGGTCGTCGGCGCCGGTGTCGGCGGACGTGTCGGCGAGATCCATGGTCCCCACCGTAGTGGGTGGGCACCCGGTCCGCCGTGCCGCCGGATGCCGTGTCCGCACCACCGGCTGGGTACGGTGGCGGCATGAGATCGACGGTGATCGTGGCCGGGGCTCGGACCCCGATGGGACGGCTCTCCGGAGCACTGGCCGGCAGCACGGCGATGGATCTCGGTGGCACGGCCATCGCGGGAGCGCTGCGTCGGGCCGGGGTTGCCGGGAGCGATGTCGACTACGTCGTGATGGGACAGGTGCTGCCGGCCGGCTGCGGGCAGTTGCCGATCCGCCAGGCGGCGTTCCGTGGCGGGATCCCGCTGACAGTTCCGTCGGTCGGGATCAACAAGGTCTGCCTGTCCGGCCTGGACGCGATCGCGCTCGCCGACCAATTGATCCGCGCCGGCGAGTTCCGCACGGTGGTCGCCGGCGGGATGGAGTCGATGACCCGCGCCCCGCACCTGCTGCCCGCGTCGCGTGGTGGGTTCAAGTACGGCGACGTCACCCTGGTCGACCACATGGCCTTCGACGGGCTGCACGACGCGTTCACCGACGTCGCGATGGGGCTGCTCACCGAGAAAACCAACGACTCCGAGCGGCCCGAGCCACTGACCCGGGAGCAGCAGGACGCCTTCGCCGCGCGTTCGCACCAACGGGCTGCGGCCGCGGTCGCCGCCGGGAAGTTCGCCGACGAGATCGAGCCGGTCCGCATCTCGACCCGCAAGGGGGACGTGGTGGTGGAGACCGACGAGGGCATCCGCCCGGACACCACCGTCGACACCCTGGCGAAGCTGCGGCCAGCGTTCCGGCCGGACGGCACCATCACGGCGGGCTCCGCATCGCCGATCTCGGACGGCGCCTGCGCCGTGGTGGTGATGGATCGTGAGCTGGCCGAGGACCGCGGCCTGTCGTGGATCGCCGAGATCGGCGCTCACGGGGTGGTCGCCGGTCCCGACTCGAGCCTGCAGCTGCAGCCTGCCAACGCGATCGCCCTCGCCTGTCGCAAGGAGGGGATCGATCCGGCAGCGCTCGACCTCGTCGAGATCAACGAGGCGTTCGCTGCGGTCGGGATCGCGTCCGCCCGCGCTTTGGGGATCAGCGAGGAATTCGTCAACGTCAACGGCGGGGCGATCGCGTTGGGACACCCGATCGGGATGTCCGGCGCCCGGATCGTGCTCACGCTGGCGCACGAGCTCCGCAGGCGCGGCGGCGGTGTCGGCGCGGCAGCTCTGTGTGGCGGCGGGGGCCAGGGGGATGCTTTGATCGTGCGTGTTCCCCGGACCTGAGCCGGGGCTGACGCTCACGCGTCCCGAGCGGGGGAGCGCCATGGCAACGATCGAGGTCGCCGGCCTGGTCAAGACCTATGCCGGGGTGAACGCGGTCGACGGGGTGAGTTTCGTCGTCAAGGAGGGCGAGTTCTTCGGCCTGCTCGGTCCCAACGGGGCCGGCAAGACCACCACGTTGGAGATCATCGAGGGCCTGCGCGAGCCCGATGCCGGCACCGTCTCCCTGCTGGGGATGAAACCGTGGCCGCGCAACGCGGCGCTGCTGCCGAGGATCGGTGTGCAGTTGCAGGCATCCGCGTTCTTCGAGCAGCTCACTGCATCCGAGCAACTGGAGACCTTCGTCGATCTGTACGACCAGCCCCGTACCCGGGTCTCCGAGCTGCTGGAGATGGTGGGACTGACCGACAAGGCCGGTACCCGCGCCGAGAAGCTGTCCGGGGGTCAGGCGCAACGGCTGTCGATCGCCTGCTCGCTCGTCCACGATCCCGACGTGGTCTTCCTCGACGAACCGACCGCCGCGCTGGACCCGCAGGCCCGACGCAACCTCTGGGATGTGTTGCGGGAGATCAACGATCGCGGCAAGACCGTCGTGTTGACCACCCACTCGATGGAGGAAGCCGAGACGTTGTGCGATCGGGTGGCCATCATCGACGGCGGCAAGATCCTGAAGACCGGCACACCGGCCGACCTGATCCGCGAGCTCGACGCACCGGTCCGGATCGCCGTCGAGCGGTCCGCGCTGGACTCCGACGCCGCCAGGGCACTGCCCGGCGCCGACAGCGTCGAGGTCGACGGTTCGTCGACGATCGTCATCACCCGTACGCCGGCCCCGGTGCTCAGCGCACTGGCCGAGCGCGACGCGTTGGCCGGGCTCCAGGTGCGCGGAGCGACCCTCGAAGACGTCTTCCTGCAGCTGACCGGACGGGAGTACCGGGCATGAGAGCCTTCGCCAGCCTGTCCCGCGCGATGTTCAAGGGTTTCGTCCGCGACCGCACCAGCCTGTTCTTCACGTTGTTCTTCCCGCTGTTCTTCATCATCATCTTCGGGACCATCTTCGGGGGCTCGGGCGCCTCGAAGCAGAAGGTCGAACTGGTGGGCGACGTCCCGCTGATCCAGTCGTTGCCGGCCGAGGCTCGGGCGCAGCTCGACCAGGTGCTGGACATCTCGCCGGCCACCGATCTCGCCTCGGCGCTCGACCAGGTCAAAAAGGGTGACATCGCCGCGACGGTGGAACAGCAGGGCGATCAGCTGGTCGTCCACTTCTCCGCAGCCGACCAGGTGACGTCCGGCACCGTCCTGGGAGTGCTCGGATCCTTCGTCGACAGTGCCAATGTGGCGGTGAGCGGCCAGCCACCGAAGTACTCACTCAGCACCCAGACCGTCGAGGACGCCTCGCTCAAGGCCATCCAGTACGTCACGCCAGGCATGATCGGGTACGGCATCGCCATCGGTGCCGCGTTCGGTGCCGCGATGACGCTGATCACCTGGCGTACCAACAAGTTGCTGCGCCGGCTGCGGCTCGCCCCGGTGTCGACCGGAGCGGTCGTCGGCTCCCGGGTCGTGGTGTCGCTGTCAATCGCCCTGTTCCAGTTGGCGGTGTTCATCGGGGTGGCTTCGCTGCCGTTCCTCGGGCTGAAACTCACCGGCTCCTGGTGGATGGCGATACCGCTCACCCTCGCGGGCACGCTCTCGTTCCTGGCGATCGGCCTGTTCGTCGGTGCTGTGGCCAAGACTGCCGAGGGTGGCGCCGCGCTGACCAACCTGATCACCCTGCCGATGGCGTTCCTCTCCGGTGCGTTCATCCCGCTGGAGGACGCGCCCGGCTGGATCCAGGTGGTGTCGAAGGTGTTGCCGATGGGCTGGCTGGTGCAGGGGCTCAAGGACGTGATGGTCCGCGGACAGGGACCGGGCGCCGCCGTCGTCCCGATGCTGGTGCTGCTCGGCTTCACCGTCGTCGTCGGGCTCATCGCCACCCGATTCTTCAAGTGGGACAGGGCCTGACCCCACGGTTGTCCCGTCGGCAGCTCGATGCAGGATTCGGCACTCCGGTCGGGGGGAACCCTGCGGACATGACCCTCACCGACGACCTGCATTCGCTGCTGCGCCAGCCCGTCTCCTGCTACGTCACCACCCTGATGCCCGACGGGTCGCCCCAGGTCACCCAGACCTGGGTGGACACCGACGGGACGAGCGTGCTGATCAACATCGTCGGCGGATCCCAGAAGTCCCGGAACATCGCTCGCGATCCACGGGTGGCGGTGGCCATCGCCGACCCGGACAACCCCAGCCGCTACCTCGCAGTCCGGGGGACGGTCACCGCCGTCACCACCGGAGGTGGGGTCGAGCACATCGAGGAGCTCGCGCAGAAGTACACGGGAGGTCCGTACCCCTGGTACGGCGGGCGGGACCAGGTGCGCGAGCGGGTGACCATCCGGATCGACCGCCTGATCGGCCAGGGCTGATCGACAGGGGCTGATCGACGGGGCTGGACGACGGGGGCTGAACGGGTCAGGGTCGAACGGATCGATGGGACTGACGTCGTGCGGTCAGCGTTCGACCGTTCCCACCGTGTAGCGGACCTGTTGGGTCAGCTCGATCCGACCCCCGGGCGCGCGCGCCGCGGCGAGCAGCGCAGCCGCCCTTTCCAGGAAGCCGTCCAGTTCTGCAGCCGGAATGCGGGCCCACATCTGACGCTGACCGGTGGTCATGCTCCATCGGCGCCAGCCGTCGACGTCGTCGAAGGCCACGGTCACCGGCGACGTCACCGTCCGCACCGCGGTGATGCCGGCGGAGCGGAACAGCTGCTCCACCCCCGCGTCGTCCGCGAACGGACCGGTGGCCCCCGAGGTCCGGGCGTCGAGCATCGCGGCCGGTAGGTACGGCACGAACGATGCATCGACCGCCCGCCAGACGTCGTCCTGTGGACCGAAGGTGCTGATGCCGATCCGTCCACCGTCGGCGACCCTGGCCACCCAGCGGTGCAGCGCCGGCAGCGGCTCCGGCAGGAAGAACAGCACCAGTGATGCCGTCACGACGTCGAAAGTGCCCCAGGACGGGTCCGGCTCGGAGACGTCGGCGCGCTTCGTCACGACCTGGCTGAGCCGCAGCTGCTCGACGGCTCGGTCGAGCTGCTCGATCATGCCGTCGGAGATGTCGACCGCGGTGACGGAACCGGTGTTTCCTACGGCGGCGGCCAGCGGCAGGGTGACCGCGCCCGTTCCGCAGCCGAGGTCGAGCGCCCGCTCGCCGGGGAGCGGAGCCAGCAGCTCGACCAGGCCTGCGGCGATCGGGCCGAAGAACGGGACGTCGGCCGGGTCGTAGACCTCACTGAGCTCGTCGAACAGCGATCGGATGCGGGCCACGGGGTCGTCGGTCATGGGCTGATCGTCCGCTTCGTCGGCCGGGCACGCCAGAGCCTGACGGGTGATGCCCACGGCTCTCCCGCCGGGCCGACGCTCAGGCCTGGAGGGGATCCCGACGACGGTGCATCACCCGCGAAGCGATCAGCGCGAGCGCCACGCCCGCTGTCGCCCAGATCCCGATGACCACCAGGTGCGGGCCGACGCCCTGCCCGCCGAAGTAGACCAGCGAGCGGACAGCAGCGGTACCGGCCCCGTTGGGGATGGCGCCACCGATGGTCCGCCAGAAGCTCGGCAACAGTTCGGGGGCGTAGGCCCCCCCGGCGCTGGGATTGCCCAGTATCACGAAGACCAACACGGTGAGCCCGATACCGAGCACTCCGAGCAAGACCTGGAAGGCCATCGTCACCGCCGCTGCCGCGAACACCACCAGCGATCCGAGCAGCCACAACGCGACGGTGTGACCGGTGAGCGCGCCGAGAACCGGACCGACCGCCAGAGCTCCGCCGAGGCCCGAGAGCACGGCGTAGGGAACGATCGCCAGCAGCCGGAACACCGCACGCCGCGGGGTGGCCGGGCGGGCACCCCGGGCGACGCCGAGCAGGGCAGCGACCAGGTAGCCGCCGACGGTCCACCCGATCACCAGGTAGAAGCCCGTGAGGCCGCGGTTGTCCCCGGCCTGGGTGGGCAGCACGTCCTGCACGCTGACGGTCCGATTCCTGGCGGCCCCGATGCCCTCGAACTCCTCCTCGATCGCGGTGGCCTTGGAGGCGCCGCCCGCGGAGGCGACCACCAGGGTGTCCTGCGTTCCCGATGCTTTCACCACGTAGACCGCGCTGGTGGAACCTTCCAACAGCTGCTGTCGTGCGACGGCTTCGTCGGCCTCGGCCCTGGCGACGAACGGCTCGCCCTGCAGGCCGTTGAGCCCGTCGACCGTCGACGCCGAGACGGATGCTGGTGCCACGACGGCGATCCCGATGCGGTGTGGGGTCGGCTGGTGGAAGGCCCCCACGTAGGACAGCACGAACCCGAGCTGGAGCAGCAGGACGCCGACGATCAGTCCGACGGTACGGAGCTGGGCAGCACCGGCCAGTTCCGCCCAGAAGCCCTGGGTCCCAACCAGTTCCGCTGCCTCCGAACCGAGGTCGTCATTCGCTGGGTCGGTCTCGGGCGCCTCGTGCCTGCCGTGTGTCGTCTCGCTCATCGGACCAGTCCTCCCGGGGTGCCGGATGCACCTCTTTCGATACATCAATGTATCCGATACATCTTTGTATCCGCCAGGTAGGGTGACAGGTATGACAGCACCCCCGCCCGCGACCCGTCGACGACGGGCAACCCGGGCCCGATTGCTCGATGCCGCTGCCACCGTGTTCGCCGAGCGTGGCCTCGGTCGGACGAGCATCGAGGAGGTCTGTGAGGCGGCCGGTTTCACCCGTGGTGCCTTCTACTCCAATTTCGCCTCACTGGACGAGCTGTTCTTCGCCCTCTACGAGCAGCGCGCCGGACGGGTCGCGGAGCAGGTCGCGAACGCGCTGGCAGGGCCGGGGGAGCGGACGATCCCGGCGCTGGTGGAGCGGGTGGTCTCGGCGCTGAGCGTCGACCGGGAATGGACGATGATCAAGGCCGAGTACTTCCTGCATGCGGCGCGCCATCCCGATGCCGCTGCGGCGCTGCAGCGGCATCGGCACGCGGTGGTCGAAGCGCTGGTGCCGGCCCTGCGGGACGTCGTCGACCTCACGGCGCTGCCGGGCAAGATGCGCACGCCGCACACCCTGGCCAGAGCCGTCGTCACCGTCCACGACGGCTCGACGCTCGACCTGCTGCTCGACCCGGACCCGGACGCCCACCGTCAGTGGCTGCGCGCGCTGCTCACCGCTCTGCTCGAGGGCCGGGACTGACCGATCCGGGCGCTGGACCAGGATGCGGTGTGCGCCACCGTGTTCAGGTGTGCGCCAACGGATTCAGTCGAAGTCGCCCGCTGCGTGCCGCACCTTCGTCAGCAGCGTGGTGAGCGCGTTCAGCTCGTCGTCCTGCAGACCGACGACAGCGAACCGCGCCGCGGTCACCGAAGCGGTGGCCTCCTGCATGCGCGAGCGACCTTCGTCCGTCAAGGCCACCAGAGTGGTCCGGCGATCGGTCGGATGCGGCAGCCGTTGGGCCAGCCCGTCCGACTCGAGCCGATCGACGATGTTGGTGATCGACGTCGGGTGCAGTTGCAGGCGATCCCCCATCAGCCGCATCGGCAGGCTGCCCTGCTTGGAGAACGTGAGCAGCACCAGCGCTTCGTAGCGGGCGAACGTGAGACCGTGCGGCTTGAGGGCCTCGTCGACGCCGGCCTGCAGGATCTGTTGGACGCGCATGACGTTGGTGACGGCGGCCATCGCCGTGTTGTCACCGATCCGCTCCGACCAGGTCTGTGCGGCACGGTCGATCGGGTCGAAGGGCAGGGCTGCCGCGCGGGCGCCGCGGGTGCCGGGTGAGCTCATGTACCCGACGGTAGCAATCCGACTTCCGTCGGAGCGGGGCGACCCGAGCAGTCGGGCTCCTCGGCGGTCCGGCGGTCGCCGGAGCAGTCTCAGCTCGTGGGTGCGTCGTCAGGTGGGGCGCGTCGGGCCCGGCGCTGCACCAGCTGCGGGGAGAAGTGAGCCAGCCACCACGATCCCACGATCGACACCGCGCCCACGGCCAGCGACCCGACGGCGAGCGGGGCGAAGAGCGCGATCAGCGCCACCAACCCCGGGCCGCCGACCCTCCCGACGTCGGCGAACAGCCGCCAGATGCCGAGGAACTGCGATCGACCGACGGCGGGCGCCGCATCGCTGCCGAGAGTCAGCACGAGACCGGACGAGAGCCCGTTGCCCATCCCCATCAGGCAGGCCAGGACGGCGATCCCGACCGCCGAATGCGTCAGCGGGAGCAGCAGCAGGCCCAGTCCGATCGCCGCGGTCGCGGGCACGCCGACCGCGACCCGGCCGAACCGGTCCATCGCCGCACCTCCCGGATACACCAGCAGCAGCTCGAGACCGGCGGCGATGCCGAAGATGATGCTGATGGTCGCGGGATCCAGGTGCTGCGCCTCGGCCCACAGCGGTAACACACTGTCGCGGGAGGCGCGGGCGACGCAGAGCAGCAGGACGCCGACACCGAGCGTGCGCAGCACCCGGCGATTGCTGCTCACCAGCGTGCGGATGGTCACCTTCCCTGTGCTGATCACCGGCGAAACCGGGTGCCGTGCAGCAGGATCACCGGTGAGGTCGTCCAGATCGCGGACCGCTGCGGCGATCAGCGTCGCGGCGATCCCGGTGGCCGCCGCGAACAGGTACACGGCATGGACGCTCCAGATCGAGACCGTGGCGGCGGCGGCGAACGGGCCGAGGAACGCGCCGATCCGGGTGACGCCGCCCAGGCTGGAGAGCGCTCGGGCCCGGAAGCGGAGCGGGATGGCCACCGTCATCCAGGTGTGGCGCGCGAGGTTGAACACCGAACCGGCCAGACCTGAGATGAACACCGCCAGCCCGAGGACGAACAGCGACGTCGAGACGTAGGCCAACACCATCGCGGCGGCATCGACGAGACCGGCCAGGATGAGGGCCTTGCGCTCGCCCAGCCGGGCGGCGATCGCGCCCGCCGGCAGGTCGCCGCACAGTTGGCCGATCGCGGCGAGCGCGACCACCAGGGCGGCCACCCCGATGCTCGCACCCTCGGCGGTGGCGGTCAGCGGCACGATGGGCACCAGCGCGCCGGCGCCCAGGGAGGCCAGCGCCGTCGGGCCGTAGGCGGGAACCAGGATCGGTCCCCAGCGGAAGTCGTCCGCGCTCCTCGTGCCCGTCATCGCTGTTCACGCTAGGCGCGGCGACCGCGACCGCATCCGCCGGGTCAGCCGGGTCAGCCGCACCGTGGCGCGGCCGGGCAGAATGGAACGGTGCAGACCCCGGGACCGGCGCGGGTGGTGCTGGTCGAGGACTCGGACCCGATCCGCACCACGGTCTCCCGCGCCCTGGTCGCCGAAGGTTTCGCCGTGACCGCGCTCGCGGACGGCGCCGAGCTGGAGCGGGAGCTGCAGGAACGATCTGCCGACCTGGTGGTCCTGGACGTCATGCTGCCGGGGCGGGACGGTTTCGCCCTGCTGGACCTGGTCCGTTCCAGGACGGCGGTCCCGGTGCTGATGCTCACCGCGCGGGATGCGACGGCCGACCGGGTCCGCGGACTGACGAACGGTGCTGACGACTACCTGGTGAAGCCGTTCGCGATGGCCGAGCTGATCGCGCGCTGCCGGGTGCTGCTGCGCCGCTCCGGTGGTCCGACGGCGGCCGTGGTGCTCGGCGACCTGGAGCTCCGGGACGGGGCGACGACGGTGTTGCGGGCCGGCGCTCTGCTGGAGCTGACCGACACCGAACGGCGGCTGCTCGGCTATCTGGCGGCTCGCCCCGGACGGGTGGTGACCAAGACCCAACTGCTCACCGCGGTCTGGGGCTACGACGGATTCGATCCGAACGTGGTCGAGGTGCACATCTCCGCGGTACGCCGGAAGCTCGAGCAGCACGGGCCGCGGATGCTGCACACGGTGCGCGGGACCGGCTATCGGCTGGGAGACCCGACATGAGCATCCGCGACATGAGCCTCCGGACCCCGCGGGTGCGTGCCCGGCTGGTGATCGGTGTGGTGGCGATCCTGGCCATCACGCTGCTGTCCGCGGGCTGGGTGGTCGGCACGGTCTACGCGCGCCAGGCCGACAACGCTGCCACCGCCCTGCTCACCAGCCGGCTGCAGCTGGCCAGACAGCTGGCGCTGCAGGGGACGGCGCCGCGTCAGCTGGTCAACCGGGTCGATGCGCAGGGAGTCAGGGCGACCCTGACGCTCCCGTCGGGCGAGCAACTCGGCTCGCCGCCGGCGGACGGGCCCAGACGGGAGGCCGTGCTGGGCGGCACCGGCCCGGCGCGTGGCTCCCGGTTGGTGGTGACCGTCGACTCCTCACTGCTGGACCAGGCCGGCAGCACACTGAGCAGGACCCTGCTGCTCACCGGTCTGGCGGCGCTGTTGCTCGGGGCGCTGTTGGCGGTGCTGCTCGCCACCAGCGTGTTGTATCCGTTGCGCCGGATGGCGCAGAACGCCCGCCGGATCGCCGGTGGGGAACGCGGCGTCCGACTCGATCCGACCGCTCCGACCAGTGAGCTGGGTCAGACGGCGACCGCGTTGGACAGCATGTTGGACAGCCTCGAAGGTGCCGAACAGCAGGCGGTGCAGACCCGGATCCGCGGTGAGCAGTTCCTCGCGGACGTCGCTCACGAGCTCCGCACCCCGATGACCGGTGTGCGACTCGCGGCAGAAACGCTGCTGCACCAACAACTCCTGCCGGACGAACGGGACGAGCTGCTGGCGCAGATCGTCGGTGAGGTGCAACGCAGCAGTCAGCTGCTCGACCAGCTGCTCGCGTTGGCGCGGTCGGAGCCGGGTGCGACGCAGCGCCGGGAACCGTTGTCGCTGTACGGCATGGCCGCCGATCAGGTGCGCGTCCTGCAGCAGATCCACCCCCGGGTCCGGTTCGCGCTGCAGCCTGAGCTCGTCGTCGGCTCGGCTGCCGACCCGACGATCGTGGTGGCGGAGCCGACGGCGCTGCGGGGGATGGTGCGCAACCTCCTCGACAATGCAGTACGAGCCTCCGCGGACGCGCAGCCGCCGTGGGTCGAATGCCGGTGGAGTACGGCGCACGGGACGGTCGCACTCGACATCGCCGACGCCGGAGCCGGTGTACCCGAGGCCGAGCGCGAGCTGATCTTCGCGCGGATGCACCGCGGTGACGGCGACCGGAGTCGTTCTGCAACAACGGGTTCCGGCCTCGGACTCTCGTTGGCCCGACGCTTCGCCAGGGTCCACGGCGGCGACGTGCTGCTGTGGGACACCCGACCGACGGGGCTGCCGCCGGGTACCGGTGCCACCTTCCGCCTGGTGCTGCCGGTGGCTGCCGATTGCGAGGTGCAGTCGACACCGCACCTGCCGGTCTGAGGGGCTCAGGCGCGCAGCAGTCCGTCCAGGTGGCCGGTCCAGCCGTCGAGGGTACGGGCCGGGTCGGCACCCAGCACACCCTGCAGCATCGTGCCGTACACGTCGCGGAAGTCGGTGGTGACTGCCAGATCGTCCTGCTGCAGCGCGGACAGCGAGGGTTCCTCGCCGTGGAAGCCGCCGAGCACCTGGTCGCCGAGCACGAACATCGGCCCGGCAGTTCCGTGGTCGGTGCCCTCGGAGCCGTTCGCTGTCACCCGGCGACCGAACTCCGAGTAGACCATGGTCACCACCTTGTGCCCCAACGGATGTGCGCTCATCCGGTGCTGGAAGGCGGTGAGCGCGCCGTCGAGCTCACCGAGCAGCCGCTGCTGGGTGTCGCGTTCGTCGGAGTGGGTGTCGAAGCCGCCGAGCGAGACCGAGTACGCCCTGGTCGGCGCGCCCATCTCGATCATCGCGGCGACCAGGCCGAGCTGGATGTCGAGCGCGCCACGTCCACCGGTGGTGGCGCCCTGTTGTTCGGTGCTCTCGGCTGCCGGGTCGCTGTCGCTCTGCCGTGCTGCGGCGACTGCGGGATCCAGGGCATCGCTGATCACCTCGATCTCCGAGATCGCCTGCGCCGCAGCGGCCTGCCAGCTGCTGTCCTGTGCGCAGGGGTCGCCGAGAGCGGCCAGTCCGGCGCCGGCTGCGCCGCGGGGGAGTTGCAGACCGCCGGGTGGGAAGGACGCGGCGGACCGCTGCGTCCCGGCCATCAGGGGCGCCATCACCGGGTCGAGCGAGACCGCCTGGAGCGGATCGGTGGATCCCGAGTGGTCCAGCCACCGGCCGAGCCACCCGGACGGCACGCTGGTGGTCGGTGAGCCGGTCTGCCAGATGGCCATCGAGCGGAAGTGCGAATGGTCCGGCGTCGGGTACCCGACACCCCGGACGACAGCCAGGTTCTTACCGTCCCACAGACCTTTCAGCCCGGCGAGACCCGGGTTGAGGCCCAGCCCGTCGCCGAGGTCCAACACTTCGTGCGGTTGGTAGGCGAGGTCGCGACGGGCCTGCTGGTAGACCGGGTCGCCGGCCGGGATCACGGTGTTCAGGCCGTCGTTGCCGCCGTAGAGCGTGACGACCACCAGCACGCCGTCCTGTGCGCTGCGCGGTGCGGCGGTGGTCGCCGCCAGGACGTCGGCGACCCCGACGGTCGGCGAGGTGCAGCCGACGGCCAGAGTGCCGGTGGCCGCGACCCCCGAATACTGCAGGAACCGGCGGCGGGTGAGTCCGCTCACGCAGGTGGACAGGCTGGTGGTGCGGGCGCTGGGGACCGTCATCGCTGGACCTCTTCGGCTGGTCGGGACATGGTCGACATCGGGTGCTTCACGTCGACACCACGTATTCGGGGGAGCACAGCGCCAACGCGAGCGCATCGGTCGGGGTGTCGGCCACGGCCAGCAGCGCAGCCCGGGTCCGGTCGGTCCAGGTGCGGCCGAGCACCAGGCCGAGGGCGTCGACGCGTGCTGCCGGAGACCGGCCGAGCATCGTGCGGACCGGCGCGACGGCCGCGAGACGCTGTGCCAACCGCGCTCTGCTGACGGCGGTTGCCGCGGTCAGCCAGGCCCGTCCGCTGGGCCAGCCGCCCACGCTGGGCGGGGCGAAGGGCACCTGACCCAGCGCGCCGAGGCCCTTCAGGACGGCGGTGAGGGAAGCCTTCGGCAGGCTGCGCGGATCGATGGCACACACCCGCACCGCCCCGATCAGCCACTCCGCCGGCTGTTTGACGATGCTGGACGCAGGATCCGAAAATGCGGGCTCCAGAGCGAGCGCCTGCAGCAATGCAGCCAGGTCGCCCGCCCCGTAGGCCTTCTCCAGGCGCAGCAGCGCGGGGGAGTCGGGTGGGGTGGCCGACACCAGGCGGAACCAGATCCGGCCGATCACGAACTGTGGGCTCAGCGGCTGTGCCAGCGCTTGCGTGACGAAGGTGTCGGCGTCCAGCGGTCCGGTCCGACCCAGGAAGGTGACAGGTGCCTCGTCATGTCGCTTCGCCACCAGGCGCGCCTTCCCGGTCGTGCGGTCGACAGTCCAGCCGGTGAGCCCGCGGGCACCGGCGCGCACGTCGGCCTCGGTGTATCCGCCCGGTCCGAGAACGAACAGTTCCAGGAACTCACGGGACAGGTTCTCGTTCGCTGCTCCCACCTTGTTGTCGTTGCCGTCCAACCAGACCAGCAACGCCGGATCGACGATCATCTTCCGGGCGAGCTCGGCAAAGGATCCGGTTCCGCCGCTGCGGAAGGTTTCGAACTGCTGGTGCATCAGGCCTGCGCTGCGGACCTTGGCGATGCCGGTGGCGAAGTGACCACTCCAGAACCAGGCCATCCGTTCGGTCAGCTGGTGTTCGGAGCGGGTGGCCGTCGAGAGCCACCAGTGCAGCAGCGTGGCGCGGTCGGCCTTGAGTTGCTCGCGACGCTGCCGCTTGGCATCGGCTGATTCGTCCTTGCTGCGCTTCGCAGCGGCCGGGAAGTCCGGGACCGCGACGCCGTCCGGGAGCGCAGTGCCCGTACGGCCCAGCAGAGTCTTCATGACCTGGCCGGGGGTCTGACCGACGACCGCCGACCGTTCGGCCTGGGTCGCACCGAAGGTGAACCTGTCCAGCAGCCGGGCAGCCACGGCGGTGTCGTCGAGAACGCCGGAAGTCTTCATACCCAGCATCCTGCGGTCAGGACCACTCGAGCGCTCCGCTGCGGACGGGGTCTTCAGGTCTTCTTCAGGTCGGGGCCGTTCTGCTGTCCGCTGAGCGGCAGCGCAGGGGTGCCCAGTGGTTCGCACCGCGGCGGACGGACGTGGAACCATGGAGTCATGACTCGCCCGACACCTCCACCCGCAGCCCAGCGACAGGCTGCTGTCAGCGCCGCGTTCGCCGGTGCCGTCGACCTGAGCGCACTGGCCGCCCGGGCCCAGCAACCGGCCGCGCCCGCCGGGGCAACCCCCGGTCCGGACGCTGGGGCGCCGCCCGAACCGGCCGCAGCCCCCGGGGCGCCCCGCTCCCCGTTCGTCATCGAGGTGACGGAGGAGAACTTCCGTCAGGTCGTCGAAGCCTCCGCGCAGGTGCTGGTGGTGATCGAGCTGGGCGACGCCAGGGACAACGCGGCGTCGGTGTTGGCCACCGTCGTCGACGCGAGCGGCGGTAGTTGGGTGCTCGGACAGGTGGACGTCACCGCTGCCCCCCGCGTCGCCCAGGCGTTCGGCGTGCAGGCTGTGCCCACCGTCGTCGCACTCGCAGCCGGCCAGCCGGTCGATTCCTACACCGGCGTCCAGACCGAACCGCAGGTGCGGCAGTGGATCGCCGGGTTGCTGGACGCCCTGCGCGACCGGCTGCCGGGGATCGCCGCGGCCGAGGCCGAGAACGGTGGTCCGCCGCCCACACCGGAGGATCCCCGCCTGACCGCCGCCGAGGAGCTGATGTCGGACGGGTCCTATGCCGATGCCGAGGCGGCCTTCCAGAAGATTCTCGACAGCGAGCCGGCCAACGCCGACGCTGCCAGAGGGCGCACCGCCGCCGTCTTCTACGGCCGGGTTGCCGCTGCTCCGGAGGGCGCGGTCGCGCTGGCCGACGCCGCTCCCGATGACGTTGCCGCGCAATGCATCGCCGCCGACGTGCAGGTCGCCGACGGCGACGTCGCCGGTGCCTTCGACCGGTTGATCGGTGCGGTGCGCCGGGGTGGGCCGGAGGAGAAGACTGCGCTGCGCGAGCATCTTGTGCTGCTGTTCGGTCTCTTCGACGTCGATGAGCCGCAGGTGGTGGCGGCCCGCCGCTCGCTGGCCGCCGCGCTGTACTGAGTTCGCGCTGTACTGGGTCCGCGCCGTACGGGGAGCGAGGAGCAGCTCAGCGGCAGGCCGGGAGGCCGCCGCCGAATCCGGTGACGAACCCGGTGATCTGCGCCCAGCCGGTGGCGCTGTCCGTGCTCCGGGCGATCACCAGGTCCATCGCCTCGTCGGCGTCGGACCGCCACGACCCCAGGGTCCCGGCCGCAGAATGGCCGTACCGGGCGCGGGAGAACGCGCCGAGGTAGCAGTCGGCGGCGGTGGGCATACGGTGGCGGCCGAACGCCAGGACGGTGGCCGAGCCCTGGGCGAACTGCCCGATCTCCTCGGCAGCAGCCAGGTCCGCGGCCGACGCCCTGGCAGCGCCGCCCTGGGCGTCCGGGTCGAAGGAGTCGAGCGCTGCGGTGGCCGCACCGGCGACGGCAGCCGGATCCGGATACCGCTGCGTCGCGCTCGGAGCCGTGGTGCCCGCCCGACCCAGCGTCAGGTCCAGGTCGCCGACCCTCAGTGCGGCGCAGGAGCGGGCACCCTGCTGATACCCCCGGACGACGGCGCGGAGCCGGTCGAGACCGTACCCGTGGAACAGCTCGCTGGTGGGTGCCGTGGCACTGTCGCGGAAGTCGACCAGCGTGGAGATGCTGCGCGGCAGCGCCGCGACCGGGAGGTGCAGGCGCGCGGTGCCCTGCACCGCGCTGGCGCCGGCGGCCCACGCGCGATAGGCGCCGGCGGCGCACTCTGGCGGGGCCTCGATCCGCACCTGCGGATACCGCTCCGGATCGTCGCGCTGCTGGGCGGAGGTGGGGCCGATGCGCGCCTGGATCAGATGACCGTACTCGTGGGCGAGTGCGGCGGCGAGACCACCGATGCCGTAGGAGCTCCGTACCACCGGAACCAGGGCGCCGGCATCGATCACGATCGCGTCATCACCCGGGCAGTAGAAAGCGTTGCCGCGCAGCGTATCAGCGTTGCCCGCGCAGCCGTAGTCGGCAGTCGGACCGGCGCCCGTGTCGGGTTCGGTGGGCGGCGCGGCGGGCACGTCGGTAGGGGACGTCGTGGGGCCGGGCGACGCGGTGGCACCGCTGCTGACCGCGCGGACGTCGGCCGTGTCGGTGAGCAGATAGCCGCCGCTGGGCGTGGTGAACGCGCCCTGGAGTTGCCGCGACCAGAAGGTCTCCAGATCGGTGAGGAGCGCCGCGACGTCGCGACCGGCGGTGGCGGAGACGACGGCGGGCGTCTGCCGGAGGTCGATCAACGTGCCGCTGGTGTCCAGGCCGGCGCCGCCGTTGATGTCCGCCACTGCGCCACCCGTCCCGGCGGAGCGGGTGGGCTGCGGGCCGGCCGGAGCGCCGGTCCCGGCTGGGGCGAGGGTCGGTGACACGAGGGACGGTGACACGAGGGACGGTGACACGAGGGACGGTGACACGAGGGACGGTGACGAGCCGCCTCCGGCACCGGAGCTGCAGGAGATCAGAAGGAACGCGCACAACCCGATCGCCGGCGCACGCCACAGTGCCGGACGGACAGGGTGGGATCGGCGTGTCACGTCGATCCCACCCGTCTCCGTCCGTTCGCGTGCCGGCAAGGATGCCCGGTCGGGTCCTCGTCAGCTGCCGTCGTGGGCGAGCCAGACCGCGGCCAGCGGTGGTAACACGATCTCGGCCGTGGCGCTCTGGCCGTGCCGCTGACCTTGGACCGCCTCTACCGAGCCGAGATTGCCCATCCCGGAACCGCTGTAGGCGGCGGCATCGGTGTTGACGATCTCCCGCCAGGTGCCGGTACGCGGCAGCCCGATCCGGTACTGCTCGTGCGGGGTGGCGGACATGTTGACGACGCAGGCGACCGCCGAACCGTCTGTGCCCCAGCGCAGGTAGGAGAAGGTGTTGCCCTCCCGATCGTTCGCATCGATCCACTGGAACCCGGCCGCATCGAAGTCCTGGGTCCACAGCGCAGGGTGCTCCCGGTAGGCGCTGTTGAGATCGCCGATCAATGAACGGATCCCTGCGTGCAGCGGGTCATCGAGCAGCTCCCAGGGCACTGAGGTGTTGTCGTTCCACTCCAGCGGGTTGCCGATCTCGCCGCCCATGAACAGCAGCTGCTTGCCCGGGTGCGCCCACATGTGGGCGTAGTAGGCGCGCAGCGTCGCCGCCCGGCGCCAGCCGTCACCGGGCACCTTGCCCCACAGGGATCCCTTGCCGTGCACCACTTCGTCGTGCGAGAGCGGCAGGACGAACTGTTCGGTGAAGGCGTACATCAACGAGAAGGTCAACTCGTTGTGGTGCCACGAGCGGTGGATCGGGTCCCGCGAGACGTAGCTCAGCGAGTCGTGCATCCAGCCCATGTTCCACTTCAGGTGGAAGCCCAGTCCGCCCAGATGCGTCGGCCGGGTGACGCCGGGCCACGCGGTCGACTCCTCGGCGATCATCAGGGCGCCGGGGACCCGCTTGCCGACGGTGGCATTGACTTCCTGCAGCAGTGACACCGCTTCCAGGTTCTCGTTGCCGCCGTGCACGTTCGGCGTCCATTCGCCGGCCTCACGGCTGTAGTCCAGGTACAGCATCGAGGCGACCGCGTCGACCCGCAGCCCGTCGATGTGGAACTGCTCGAGCCAGTACAGGGCGTTGGCGACCAGGAAGTTGCGGACCTCGCTGCGACCGAAGTCGAAGATCAGCGTGCCCCAGTCCTTCTGCTCGCCGCGGTGTGGATCAGCGTGCTCGTACAGCGGAGTGCCGTCGAAGCGGGCCAGCGCCCAGGCGTCCTTCGGGAAGTGCGCAGGCACCCAGTCGAGGATGACGCCGTAACCGGCCTGGTGCAGGGTGTCGATCAGGTAGCGGAAGTCGTCCGGTGAGCCGAACCGGGGATCCGGGGCGTAGTACGACGTCACCTGGTACCCCCACGACCCGCCGAACGGGTGCGCGGTCAGCGGCAGGAACTCCACGTGGGTGAAGTGGGTGGCGTCCAGGTCTGCGACGAGGGCGTGGGCGAGTTCCCGGTAGTCGAGTCCCTTGCGCCAGGACCCGGCGTGCACCTCGTACACCGACATCGGCGAGCTCAGCGCATCCCGCTCGGAGCGCTCCGTCAGCCAGTCCTCGTCGCCCCAGGTGTACGAGCTCTGGGTGATCACCGACGCGGTGGCCGGGGGGATCTCGGCGGCGAACGCCATCGGGTCGGCCTTGGACGTCCAGACCCGGTCGGGTCCGAGGATCTGGAACTTGTAGTTCGACCCCGACCCGACGCCCGGCAGGAAGATCTCCCAGACGCCGCTGCTGCCCAACGATCGCATCGGCTGGGCTGCACCACTCCAGTGGTCGAAGTCGCCCGTCACGCGGACACCGCGCGCGTTCGGGGCCCACACCGCGAACGAGGTGCCGTGCACCTCTCCCATCGGGGTGTCGTAGCTGCGCAGATGCGCGCCCAGCACGTCCCAGAGGTTCTCGTGGCGGCCCTCACCGATCAGGTGCAGATCCACCTCGCCGAGCGTCGGGAGCCAGCGGTACGGGTCGTCGACCGTGTGGACGACGTCGTCGCCGTAGTCGACCCGCAGCCGGTAGTCGCCGAGTGCGCCGGGCACGGTGACGGCGAAGATGCCGCCGTGCAGGTGTTCCAGCGGCAACTCATCGGTCTCGGTGACGAGCGTGACGCTGCGCGCGTGGTGCCGCAGGGTGCGCACCACGGTGCTGCCGTCCGGTTGCGGATGCCGTCCGAGGATCCCGTGCGGATCGTGGCTGTCGCCGCCGATGACGCGCTCCAGCTCGTCGATCGAGATCTGCGGGCCGGCCGGTGGCCCGGCCGGTGCCGTGGTCGCCGGGATCGTGGTCGCCGGGACCGTGGTCTGGGGGGTCGGCTGCTGGGGCGCCGGTGCGGGGGTGGTGGGGTCGGTCACGGGGTGCCTTCCTGGCGTCGCGGTGGGGCGAGCAACTTCTCGACCGCCTGCAGGGGGATCCCCAGCCAGCCGGGTCGGTGGTCGAACTCGTACCCCACCTCGTACACCGCTTTCTCGAGCTCGAAGACGCGCAACATTTCGGCATCCGCGGCGGGATCGCTGTTCGAGGATCTCGAGTAGCCGACGAGGAACGCGTTCCGGTTGCGGGCGGTCCACTCGGCGGACCGGAAGAGGTGCTGCGAGTCCGGGCTGGTGCCGGGCAGCAGGTGGTGTCCCGCGTAGTCGAAGGAGCGAACCATTCCGGCGACGTCCCGCATGGGGGAGTGCAGCGACCTGCGGTACTCGAGAGACCTGCTGGGCTCACCCTCGAAGTCGATGATGGCCCAGCCGGTCAGGGTGCGCAGCGTCTGGCCGAGATGTAGATCACCGTGGATACGTTGCAGCGTCACGCTTTCCGTGCGCTCGGACACAGCGGCGAAGGTGGCGGCGATGGCGGCCGCGAGCGCCTGCAGTTCTGGCACGCGCGCCGCCGTGGCAGCCGCGGATGCTGCCATCGCGGCGAGCATCTCGCCGACTTCGGCACCCACGATCTGCCGGGTGCCCAGCGCTGCGGCGAGGTCGCGGTGGATCTCGGCGACGGCCTTGCCCAGCCGCTCGGCCTCGGGGGCGAAATCTCCACCGACCTCGTCGGCCCGCAGATCACCCTCGGCCATCAGGTCGCGCACGCTGGCGGTCGCGGTCATCCAGCCGTCCGCGCTGTTGGCGAAGAACTGGGTGAGCACCCCCAGCGTGGTCGGAACTCCTTCGAGTTCGCCGACGAGTTCGCCGAGCAGTGCTGCGACGTGGGAGGTACCGGCACCCGAGAGTGCGAGGTGCACCTCGGCGTCCGGATTCGGGCCCGGCTCCAGCCGGCGGAAGAGCTTGAGGATGCTCGAGTCGCCGAACGCGATCGAGGTGTTCGACTGTTCGCCCGAGATCATCAGGCCGGCGGCGTTCGCGTCGATCAGCCCGGGAGTGACGGTCCGCGCTGTCACGTCTCCCAAGCTGCGGCCCTCGGCCAGCGCGGACAGCAGGGCCCCGGTGAAGATGTGCGAGTGCAGGGCATCGGACACCTGGACAGTGGTCCCCGCCGGATCGGTGACGATCCCGACCAGCGCGTGCGCGAGCCGCTCCGGCAGCTCTGTCGTGAGGGCCAACCACAGCTGGTAGTACCGGCTGGGAAGGCCGGCGGCAGCCGGGATCCGGACGATGACGTGCTCGAACTCGGCGACATCGGTGTCCAGCAGCCGGCTGCGGGTGGTGATGGAGATGCCGGTCGGTGCGGTGCGACCGGCGAACCACCGCTGCGCGGGCAGCCACTGGGCCAGCAGAGTGGCCAGCTCGTCGTCGTCGGGTGATGTGAAGGCGGGGTGGGTGTGGTCAGCGTCGGTGTGCGGATCGGTCATCGTCCGAGTCCACCTCCTCGTCGTCGGTGAGCTGGAACCAGTAGAAGCCGTGTCCGGCGACGGTCAGCAGGTAGGGGCGTTCGCCGATCGGCGGGAAACTCTGACCGCCGGTGAGCTCGACCGGGATCGAACCCTCCCAGCGCCGCAGGTCGAGTTCGACCGGCTGCGGGAAGCGGGAGAGGTTGTTGACGCAGAGGATCGTGTGCGCGGTCTCGCCGGTCTGCTCGTCACCCTCGAACCGCTGGATGTAGCTGAGCACAGACGGATTGCTGCCACCGAGATCGGTGAAGTCGCCCACCGAGAATGCGGCGAACTGCTTGCGCACCTCGATCATCCGGCGCGTCCAGTGCAGCAGCGAGGACGTGGTGTTGAGCTGCGATTCCACGTTGACCGTCTGGAAGCCGTAGTTCGGATCCATGATCGCCGGTAGATACAGCCGGGCCGGATCGCTGCGGGAGAACCCCGCGTTGCGGTCGGGCGACCACTGCATCGGGGTTCGGACACCGTCCCGGTCGCCGAGCCAGATGTTGTCCCCCATGCCGATCTCGTCGCCGTAGTACAGGCACGGGGAACCGGGCAGCGACAACAGCATCGCGGTGAACAGCTGGATCTGATTGCGGTCACCATCCAGCAGCGGGGCGAGTCGCCGACGGATGCCGATGTTCGCCTTCATCCGCGGATCCTTGGCGTACTCGTTCCACATGTAGTCCCGGTCCTCGTCCGAGACCATCTCGAGTGTCAGCTCGTCGTGGTTGCGCAGGAAGATGCCCCACTGGCCGGACGACGGGATCGGCGGCGTCTGCGCGAGGATCTCCGAGATCGGGAAGCGGGACTCCCGGCGGGCCGCCATGAAGATCCTCGGCATCAGCGGGAAGTGGAAGCACATGTGGCATTCGTCGCCGCCGACAGCGGGATCGCCGTAGTACTCGACCACGTCGGCCGGCCACTGGTTCGCCTCGGCGAGCAGCACGGCGTTCGGGTACTCGGCGTCGATGACGGCCCGGCAGCGCTTGAGGAACTCGTGCGTCTGCGGCAAGTTCTCGCCGTTGGTGCCTTCATGCACATACAGGTACGGCACGGCGTCCAGCCGGAAGCCGTCGATGCCGACGTCCAACCAGAACCGCATGGTGTCGATCATCGCCTCGGCGACGTCCGGGTTCTCGTAGTTCAGGTCGGGCTGGTGGGAGAAGAACCGGTGCCAGAAGTACTGCTTGCGGACCGGGTCGAAGGTCCAGTTGCTCGGCTCGGTGTCGACGAAGATGACGCGCGCGTCGGGGTAGCCGGTGTCGTCGTCGGCCCAGACGTAGAAGTCGCCGTACGGTCCGTCCGGGTCGGTGCGCGAGGCCTGGAACCAGGCGTGCTGGTCGGAGGTGTGGTTCATGACGAGGTCGGTGATGACCCGCATCCCGCGCTCGTGGGCGGCGTCGATGAGCGCGATGAAGTCCTCCACCGTGCCGAACTCGGGGAGCACCTTGCGGTAGTCGGCGATGTCGTAACCACCGTCGCGCAGCGGTGAGTCGTAGAACGGCGGCAGCCAGAGACAGTCGATGCCGAGCCACTGCAGGTAGTCGAGCTTCTCGATCAGCCCGCGCAGATCACCGGTGCCATCACCGCTGGAGTCGTAGAACGCCCGCACCAGTACCTCGTAGAAGACGGCCCGCTTGTACCAGTCCGGCTGGGCCGGCATCGGTCGGGCCGGAGTGAAACTTGCGGCCTCGACCTCGACGATCTCGGCGTGGGAGTCGGTACCGATGTGGAGTTCCGTCATGCTCGCTTTCCTGGCACTGGTGGGGATGGAGGAACTACGACAGCTGCGGACGCGACCCGAGCGTCGGGGCGGTCAGCGCCTCGGCGCGGATCCGTCCGCACCGGGCGTCAACTCTTCCTCACCGCGAACACGTGCGCCACCTGCTGGTTCGGGTCGAGGCCGACGGTGTTGAACTGCCCCCACCGGAAGACCTGTCCGCTCAACAGGTCCTCGACCTCGAACTCCTGCCCCCACTGCAGGCCGAGTGCCGGCAGGTTCAGATCCGTGGTGCCCCACTGCGCAGTGAACGAATCGAGGGTCAGACACACCAGGACGGTGTCTCCGGAGACCTCGTCCTGCCGCGAGTAGCACAGCAGCTGGTCGTTCGAGATCCCGTGGAACCACAGACCCTTGAGCCGCTGCAGCGCAGGATGTGCGCGGCGGATCCGGTTGAGCCCGGTGAGAAGTGGTTCCAGGGAACGGTTCTCGGCCAGCGCAGCCGCATAGTCCCGCGGTCGCAGCTGGTACTTCTCCGAATCCAAATACTCCTCGCTGCCGTGCCGGACGGCCACGTGCTCGAACAACTCGAAGCCGGAGTACACGCCCCAGGTCGGCGACAGCGTCGCGGCCAGGATCGCCCGGATGGCGAACATCGGGCGACCCCCGTACTGCAGGGAGGAGTGCAGGATGTCCGGGGTGTTGACGAAGAAGTTCGGGCGCATGTAGTCCGAGGACTCGACGAGTTCGACGCCGTAGTCGATGATCTCGTCCTTCTCGGTGCGCCAGGTGAAGTAGGTGTAGCTCTGGGTGAATCCCACCTTGGCCAACTCGTGCATCATCGCCGGCTTGGTGAACGCCTCGGCCAGGAAGATGATCTCGGGGTGCTCCTCGTGCACCTTGCCGATCAACCACTCCCAGAAGTTGATCGGTTTGGTGTGCGGGTTGTCGACCCGGAAGATCGTGACGCCGTGGTCGATCCAGTGCTGCGTCACCCGCAGGCACTCGGCGTACAACCCTGCCGGATCGTTGTCGAAGTTCAGCGGGTAGATGTCCTGGTACTTCTTCGGCGGGTTCTCGGCGTAGGCGATGGAGCCGTCCGGCCGGGTGGTGAACCACTCCGGGTTGCTGGTGACCCACGGGTGATCGGGAGCGCACTGCAGGGCCAGGTCGAGGGCGACCTGCAGGCCCAGCCGGTCGGCCTCCGCCACCAGCGCGTCGAAGTCCTGCAGAGTTCCCAACTCCGGATGGATGGCGTCGTGCCCGCCGTCCTTGCTGCCGATCGCCCACGGGGAACCGACGTCGGTCGGCTCGCAGGTGACGGAGTTGTTGCGGCCCTTGCGGTTCAGCTCGCCGATGGGATGGATCGGCGGGAAGTACACGACATCGAAGCCCATCTCCGCGACGCGGGGGAGCATGCCGGCCGCATCGGCAAAGGTCCCGTGCCGCAAGGGTGTTCCGTCCGCCGCGATCTCGGCGTTCACCGATCGGGGGAAGAACTCGTACCAGGCGGAGAACTCCGCGAGTTCCCGCTCGACCCAGAGCGGGACCGGCTGGGAACGGGTGACGAGTTCACGCACCGGGTCGGCGACCAGCGCGGCCCACAGGTCGGGGTTGGTGGCCGGCAGGACGCGATCGGAAAGGGTCAGCGACTCATCGCGCAGGGCCTGCACCGCGCTACGCAACGCGACCGCGTGCGGATGGCGGGGCCGACGCGACACCTTGTCGAGCAGTCGCGCACCGCCCTCCAGATCGTTGGCGAGCTCCGCTGCATCCTGGCCGGCAGCGATCTTGACCTCGACGGCATGTCGCCATGTCTCCAGCGGATCACTCCAGGCCTCGATGACGATCGTCCACATCCCCGGGGCGTCCGGTGTGACGGATGCGGTCCATCGATCGGTGCCCACTTCGCCGGGTGTCATCCGCACCAGCGGCCCCGACGGGCGGGGTCGGGCGCCGTTGGTGGACACCGGGCGCAGCACCACGTTCGCTGCGACTGCGTCGTGCCCTTCCCGGAACACAATGGCTCCGATGGTGAGCGGTCTGCCAGCCACCGCCTTGGCGGGATGCTTCCCGCAGGCGACGGAAGGTGCGATGTCGGTCAATCCGATGCGTCCGGCCACGAGTCAACGCTACCGCGCCGACTGGGCCGGTCAGCGGGCGCCGGGTGGGTTTGTCGGTGTACTCCTGGGGGTATGGAGCCCCTCATGCTCGCGGACGCCGCCCAGGCCGATGACCTCGATCCACTGCGTCACCTGCGCAGTCGCTTCGTCCTGCCGGACGGGGTGATCTACCTCGACGGCAACTCGCTGGGTGCTCTGCCGGTGGGGGTCGCCGAGGCCGTCGACGACGCAGTCCGGCGGCAGTGGGGGACGGATCTGGTCGGCTCGTGGACGTCGGCCGGCTGGTGGGAGGCCCCGCTCCGGATCGGTGACCGGATCGCGTCGCTGGTCGGTGCGCAACCCGGCTCGGTGGTGGTCGCGGACTCGACCTCCGTGGACCTGTACAAGCTGGTGGTCGCCGGCGTGCGGCTCTCACAGGCACGTCCCGGCCCGCGGCGGACGGTGATCGTCGTCGACGACGCCACCTTCCCGACCGACCGTTACATCGTTGACGAGGCGGCACGGCTGCTCGACCTGCAGGTGCGAGCGGCTGCGCCCGGTGATGCCTCCGCCCTCGACGAGGAAGTGGCGCTGGCGGTCTTCTGCCACGTCGACTTCCGGACCGGGGTGCTGTACGACCTCCCGGCCGTCACCCGATCGCTGCACGAGGTCGATGCGCTCGCGCTGTGGGACGTCTGTCATTCGGCGGGAGCAGTCCCGATCGGCCTGGCGAGTGCGGGCGTCGATCTCGCGGTCGGCTGCAGCTACAAGTACTTGAACGGCGGACCCGGTGCTCCCGCCTGGGCGTACGTGGCGCCTGCGTTGCAGGGTGGGATCGACTCACCGCTACCCGGCTGGAACTCACATCGTGAGCCGTTCGCCATGCAGCAGGCCTTCGCGCCGGTCGACGGGATCGGCAGGCTGCGCACCGGAACCCCGCCGATGTTGTCGATGATCGCGCTCGAGGCCGCACTGGCCGCCTTCGACGGGGTGCAGATCGAGGACGTGCGCCGGCGATCCCTGGAGTTGACGGCGCTGATGATCGACGCGGTGGACGAGTACCTGGCCGAACTGGTCGAGGTCGTCACCCCGCGCGATCCGGCACGCCGCGGTTCGCAGGTGAGCCTGCGGCACCCGGACGCGTATCCGATCGTGCAGGCGCTGATCGAGCGCGGCGTGGTGGGCGATTTCCGGGCCCCGGACATCATCCGGCTCGGGCTGGCGCCGCTGTACGTCAGCAGGCAGGACGTGGTGCACGCCGTGCAACTCCTGGCCGCAGTGATCGAGTCGGAGGAGTTCCGGGCGCCGCGGTTCTCCGCCCGGACCACGGTCACCTGAGCGTGCGGACAGACCTCGAACGGGCCCGCTGGAGGATCCTCGCAGCGACGGCGCCGACGAGTTCGCTCCGTGGCCGTGCATCACCCGCCCGAGCGTCACCGGTAGGAGCCGTGGTGACGCGCCCCGCAGCAGCTTCTGAATCGATCCTGCTGCCGGTAGCGTTCTCCGGGTGAAAGCTCTGCGTCGATTCATCGTCCGACCCCAGCTCCCCGAGCAGCTCGCTCCTCTCGGTGGCCTGATCCGCAACCTCCGTTGGTCGTGGCACAGCCCCACCCAGGACCTGTTCGCCGACATCGACCGCGCCCTGTGGGCGCGCTTCGAGGGCGATCCGCTGAAGCTGCTGGGCGCGGTCTCCAAGGACCGGCTCCACCAGCTCGCCGGCGACGAGGACTTCGTGCGTCGGATGCACGGACTCGACGACGACCTGCAGAACTATCTGTCCTCACCGCGCTGGTACCAGGACCAGCAGGCCTCGCGTCCTGAGCTGCCGGCCGGTATTGCGTACTACTCCATGGAGTTCGGCATCACCGAGGTGCTCCCCAACTACTCCGGCGGCCTGGGCATCCTGGCCGGCGACCACCTCAAGTCGGCCTCCGACCTCGGGCTGCCGCTGATCGGTGTCGGGCTGCTGTACCTGCACGGCTACTTCTGGCAGTCGCTGTCGGGCGACGGCTGGCAGACCGAGCACTACCCGGCCCACGACCCGCAGGGTCTGCCGCTGGATCTGGTCCGCACCTCCGCGGGTGACGAGGTCACCGTGTCGCTGCCGATGCCGGGTGGTCGCACGCTGACCGCGCGGATCTGGAAGGCCGACGTCGGACGAGTGCCACTGTTGTTGCTGGACACCGACATCGAGGCCAACGACGACGAGCTGCGGATGACCACCGACCGCCTCTACGGCGGCGACCAGAACCACCGCATCAAGCAGGAGCTGCTGCTGGGCGTCGGTGGCGTCCGCGCCGTCCGGCTGTTCACCGAGCTGACCGGCCGCCCGGCGCCCGAGGTCTTCCACATGAACGAGGGCCACGCCGGGTTCCTGGGCCTCGAGCGCATCCGGACGCTGCAGGATGCCGAAGGGCTGACGTTCTCCGAGGCCCTCACCGTGGTGCGCTCCGGCACCGTGTTCACCACCCACACCCCGGTGCCGGCCGGTATCGACCGGTTCCCGGTCGACCTGGTGCAGCACTACCTCGATGCAGACTCCACCGGCGACAGTCACCTGCTCCCCGGACTGGATGTCGATGCGGTGATCGCCCTCGGCGCCGAGGACGATCCGACTCGCTTCAACATGGCGCACATGGGCCTGCGGCTGGCGCAGCGGGCCAACGGTGTCGCCAAGCTGCACGGCGTCGTGAGCCGGCAGATGTTCGCCCCGCTGTACCCGGGTTTCGCCGCGGAGGAAGTGCCGATCGGCAGCGTCACCAACGGCGTCCACCTGCCGACCTGGGCGGCCCGCGAGATGTACGACGTCGCGGGAGACATGTCGGAATGGCAGGACCTCGCCTCCGCAGACGAGTGGCCGGGCGGCGACCGGGTGTCCAACGACCGGCTCTGGGACCTGCGGAACACCCTGCGCAGTCGACTGGTCGAGCTCGCCCGCAAGACCGCCAAGCAGGCGTGGTTGCTGCGGGGGGCCAGCGAGGCCGAGCTGGGCTGGACCGACACGATCCTGGATCCGGGCGTGCTCACCATCGGCTTCGCGCGGCGGGTCTCGACCTACAAGCGGCTGACGCTGATGTTGCGCGATCCCGCGCGGCTCAAGAAGATCCTGCTCGATCCGCAGCGCCCGGTGCAGATGGTGATCGCCGGAAAGGCGCATCCGGCCGACGAGTACGGCAAGCGCTTCATGCAGGAGATGGTGAAGTTCACCGACGACCCGGAGATCAGGCACCGCATCGTCTTCCTCGCCGACTACGACATGGGGATGGCGTCGATCCTGTGTTCCGGTTCCGACGTGTGGCTCAACAACCCGATCCGTCCGCAGGAGGCGTCCGGCACGTCCGGCATGAAGGCGGCGCTCAATGGAGCGCTCAACCTGTCGATCTCCGACGGCTGGTGGGACGAGCTCTACGACGGCCGCGACGGCTGGACCATCCCGAGTGCGAACGTCGAGGACGACAACCGCCGCGACGATCTGGAGGCGACGGCGCTGTACGAGTTGCTGGAGCAGAAGGTCGCACCGCTGTTCTACGAACGCGGTCACGAAGCGCGCCCTGATGGCTGGGTCGAGATGATCCGGCACACCCTGTCCTACCTCGGGCCGCGGGTCCAGGCCACCAGGATGGTGCGCGACTACGTCAACGGCTACTACGGTCCCGCCAGTGCCGCAGCGCGGGCGTTGAACTCGGATCTCCCGCAGGCCAAGGCTTTTGCGCACTGGAAGGACTCGGTCCGCGTTGCCTGGCCGCAGGTCCGGGTGGTCAACGTCGATGCGTCCGGGATCGACCAGGAGCCCTCGCTCGGCAACGTCATGACTGTGCGCGCCTACCTCGACCTCGGTGGTCTGCAGCCGGAGGACGTGCTGGTGCAGGCAGTCGTCGGACGCGTCGACTCGCAGGAGGTCCTGTCGGAGACCGAGCTCGTCGACATGGAGTTCATCGGCAACGGGGACGGCCACCGTTTCCAGGCCGACGTCCACCTGGACCGCTCGGGGCCGGTCGGCTACACAGTCCGGATCGTCCCCCAGCACACCGGGCTCGCCTCGGTCGCCGAAATGGGACTCGTCACCACCGCCTGAGACTTCGTTCTCGTGGCGCCGCGGATGCGGCGCCACGGATGAGGGCGCCGCTGCGCAGGCTTCGCTCGGACGCGCCGGTTCGCAGGCTCACCGGCGCGTCCATCGCTGCAGAGGGCTGCGCGTCGCCCTCATCCGTGGCACCGCTTGACCGTGACCGACGAGCCGTCCCAGATGCTTGCTCCTCGCCGGGGAGGTAGAAGCCCGGTGGTCGAGCGAACGGAGGAGTCGAGACCCCGTCGTTGCCGGGACCTGCTGTGCGCAAAGGGATCTCGACGCGCTCGTTCCTTGCTTGCTCGATCACTGAAGAGTCCGATGGTCGAGCGAGGAACGAGTCGAGACCCTGTCGTGTCGGGGACCGGTTGTGCGGCACCGGGATCTCGACGCGCTCGTTCCTCGCTTGCTCGATCACCTTGCGGGGCAGCCGTTTCGAAGGTGGTCGAGCAAACGGAGTGCGTCGAGACCCCGTTCCGACTGAGACCTGTTGTGTCGGGATCTCGACCCGCTCGTTTCTCGCTTGCTCGATCACCCTGCCGGGGCGGGGATCTCGACGCGCTCGTTCCTCGCTTGCTCGATCACCGGAGCTGCGGCAATCACCAGCTGGTGTGCAGCGGTTTTCCCTCGTCGTAGCCCGAGGACGACTGGATGCCGCAGACGGCGAGATCCGCGAACTCTGCCAGCGTGCGGGCCCCGGCGTAGGTGCAGCTGGATCGCACGCCCGAGGTGATGAAGTCGAGCAGGTCCTCCACCCCCGGTCGGCGGGGATCGAGGTACATCCGGGACGAGGAGATGCCCTCCTCGAACAGGCCGGCCATTGCCCGGTCGTAGCCGGCCGCATCGGCCGTCCGGTTGCGGACGGCCCGCGAGGACGCCATTCCGAACGACTCCTTGTAGAGCCGCCCCTCCGAGTCGGTGAGCAGGTTCCCGGTGCTCTCGTACGTCCCGGCGAACCAGGAGCCGATCATCACCGATCCGGCCCCACCGGCCAGCGCCAGGGCGACGTCCCTGGGATGCCGCACCCCGCCATCCGCCCAGATCGACTTGCCCTGGGCCTGTGCCGCTGCAGCACATTCGACGACGGCGCTGAACTGTGGGCGGCCGACCCCGGTCTGCATCCGCGTGGTGCACATCGCTCCCGGACCCACCCCGACCTTGACGATGTCGGCGCCGGCAGCGATGAGGTCGCGGGTGCCCTGGGCGGTCACCACGTTGCCGGCGACCAGCGGCACCCGGCGTCCGGTGGCGGCGATCCGGTCACGGACCGCGGCGACCGCGGTGAGGGCTTCGATCATTTTCTGCTGATGACCGTGCGCGGTGTCCACCACGAGCACGTCCACCTCGGCATCGAGCAGCCGCTCGGCCCGCCCGGCCACATCGCCGTTGATCCTGACGGCGGCGGCGATCATCAGTCGGCCGGCTGCGTCCACGGCGGGGGAGTAGATGCCGGCCCGCAGCGCTCCGGTACGGGTGATGACGCCGATCAGCTGACCGGCGGCGTCGACGGCCAGGGCCACCTCGGTGTGCGAGTCCGCCAGCCGGTCGAAGATCTCCCGCGGCTCGAGATCGGGTGCGACGGCGACGAAATCGGTGCTCATCACCTGGTGTGCCTGCGCGAACCGGTCGACGTCGTCGGCATCCTGCGGCCTGACGATGCCCAGCGGGGCGCCGTCCTTCACCACCACGGCGATGCCGTGTGCACGTTTGGGGATCAGCGACAGGGTCTCGCCGACGGTGGTGTGGGCGTCGACCCGGACCGGGGTGTCGAAGCGAACGGAGGAGTTCTTCACCCGGGTGACCGAGGCGCCGATGACGTCTGCCGGGATGTCCTGCGGCAGCACGACGATGCCGCCCCGCCGGGCGACGGTCTCGGCCATCCGGCGGCCGGCGATGGCCGTCATGTTCGCCACCACCAGCGGCAGCGGTGTGCCGATCCCGTCCGTACTGGTCAGGTCGACGTCGTGCCGGGAGACGACGTCGCTACGGCTCGGGACGAGGAAGACGTCGTTGTAGGTGAGATCGTTGGTCGGTTCGGTGAGCATGCGCACGTACCTCAGGGTATCGGCCGCTGCCGGATCCGGACGAGCGGTCAGCCCCGCGAGGGTCCGGCGTGCGGGGTCAGGGCCGTTCCGCGCGCAACAGCAGGACCGTCCGGCCCGGCACTGTGATGTCGACGCCGGCCGAGAGCGGGCGGAGGTCCGCAGGCAGGCCGGTCCCGGCAGAGGTGTCCAAGGTCGGGTGGTAGACCGTTGCGTAACCGCCGGCCGGCAACGTCAGCTCCGTGTCGTCCGCACCGGCGTGCAGGACGAGCAGCCAGGAATCGTCCGCGGTCAGCTCGCCGTGCGGGCCGTGGCCGGTGACCGCGCTGCCGTTGACCCACATCGTCAGGGTCCGGCGGTCCGGGGAGTTCCAGTCGTCCTCGGTCATCGGTCGGCCCTGCTCGGCGAACCACACCAGATCCGGATGACCGTCGTGTCCCGGCTGGCTCTCGCCGACGAAGAACTCACCCTGGTGCAGCGCCGAGGCGCGCAGCCGGACGTCGAGCACCCGCCGGAAGAACGCCAGCATCTGCTGCGCTGCAACGCGTTCGGTCTCGTCAGGTGCGCCGAGGTCGGAGCCGGCCAGGTCCGCGCCCTGCCAGGACAGCCAGCTCGTCGGATTGTCCTGACAGTAGGCATTGTTGTTGCCGCCCTGGGTGCGCCACAGCTCATCGCCCATGCTGATCATCGGTGTCCCGGTCGACAGCAGCAGGGTGGCGGCGAGGTTGCGCGCCTGCCGTCGACGCAGCGCGGTGATCACCGCGTCGTCGGTGGGGCCTTCGGCGCCGTGGTTGTCCGAGCGGTTGTTCTCGGTCCCGTCGCGGTTCTGTTCGCCGTTCGCCTCGTTGTGCTTCCCGCTGTAGGACACCAGGTCCCGGAGGGTGAAGCCGTCGTGCGCGGTCACGAAGTTGACCGACGCCCATGGTCGACGCCCGTCACCGAATCTGTCCTGGGAGCCGGTCAACCGGAAGGCCAGGTCCGCCACCCGACCGTGCCCCCGCCAGAAGTCGCGGACGTCGTCCCGGAACGCGTCGTTCCACTCCGCCCAGTCGAGGCCGAACCTGCCGACGACGTAGCCCTCGCCGGTGGCGTCCCACGGCTCCGCGATGAGCTTGCACTGGGAGAGCACCGGATCGGTGGCGATGGCGGTGAGCAGTGCGCCGCGGGCGTCGAAGCCGCCGCCGTCCGGGCGCCCCAGTACCGACGCCAGGTCGAACCGGAAGCCGTCGACGCCCAGCTCCTGCGCCCAGAAGCGCAGCGAGTCGGTGACCATCCGCACCGACGCCAGCGAACCCACCTGCAGCGTGTTGCCGCAGCCGGTCAGGTCGGATCCGTCGGGCAGGTAGTACGTCTGCGGAGCCAGACCCCTGAAGGACAACCAGATGGGCGCCTCCGGACCTCCCTCGCAGGTGTGGTTGAAGACCACGTCCAGGACCACCTCGATCCCCGCGTCGTGCAGCGCGTCGACCATCTGGACGAACTCGGCGAGCTCGCGGCCGGGGGCGCTGGCATATCCAGGATGGGGCGCGAAGAACGACAGGGTCGAGTACCCCCAGTAGTTGCGGCGACCGGTCGCGACCAGGCCGGGCTCGGAGGCGATGGCGTGCACCGGCAGCAGTTCGAGCGTCGTCACCCCCAACGCGTGCAGGTGGGCGATCACGGCCGGATGGGCGACGCCGGCGAAGGTGCCCCGGAGCTCGGCGGGGATCTCGGGGTGCAGTGCGGTCAGACCGCGGACGTGCGCCTCGTAGATCACCGTGTGCTCCCACGGCACCCTCGGCGGCTCGCTGTGCGATCGGATCGGCTCGGTGACGATCCCCAGCGGCGCCGCGCCCGCAGTGTCCGCGCCCCGGGTGTTCGCAGCGATCAGGTCGTACTCGGTGCTGTGGACCCGGCGGGCATAGGGGTCCAGCAGCAGCTTGGACGCGTCGTGGGCAGCCACCCGGTAGCCGTAGCGCTGACCGGCCCGCACCCCTGGCACGAAGGCGTGCCACCGACCGCGGGTCGCATCGCGGATGTCCCAGCGCCGCTCACCGCCGTCCGCGTCGATGAGGCACAACTGGATGCCGGAGCCCTCCGCCGAGGTGAGCCCGTCGGCCACCACCGAGAAGTTCGTACCGGTGGGGGTGACCGTCGCACCCAGCGGGTCCGGCCGGCCGGGGAACGGCGAGTTCGACTGCGGCGCGTAGCCGTGCGGACGGGCGTGGCGCTCGGGACCGGTTCCGAGTTCTGGGCGCATCCGGCCGATTCTTCACGATGGCTCCGGCTGTCGGACGGCTGGGCCGTGCAGGTCGGATCCTGCCCTGCCCGAGCAGTGTCAGCGACGCCCGGCGGGGCGATCGGAGCACGACGAGCCGATACGGAACAATGGGGCCGTGACCGATTCCCCAGTGCTGTCGATCGTGCCCGCTCTCGATTCGGTCGTCCATCTGTTCGATGTGACGGTCCGTAGGGGACCGGCCGTCCTGCTCGACGCGGTGCGGTGGGACGTGCGTGCCGACGAACGCTGGGTCGTCCTCGGCCCGAATGGCGCCGGCAAGACGACGCTCGTGCAGATCGCTGCGGCGCAACTGCACCCCACGTCCGGCCGGGCCCATGTGCTCGGTCAGCGCCTCGGCGCGGTCGCGGTCAGCGAGATCCGGCCGTTCATCGGGCTGTCCTCCGCAGCACTCGCTGCACGGGTGCCCGCCACGGAGAAGGTCATCGATGTCGTCGTCTCGGCCGGATACGGCGTCCTGGGGCGCTGGCGGGAACGCTACGACGAGCTCGACTTCGGACGGGCGGGTGAACTGCTCGCGGCGATGGGTGTCGCCGGTCTGTCCGACCGCTTCTACGGCACGCTCTCGGAGGGCGAACGCAAACGGGTGCTGGCCGCACGGGCACTGATGACGGATCCCGAACTGCTGCTGTTGGACGAGCCGGCCGCCGGCCTGGACCTCGGTGGCCGGGAGGACCTGCTCAAGCGCCTGTCGCTGCTCGCCGACGATCCGGCATCGCCCGCCACGGTGCTGGTGACGCACCACGTCGAGGAGATCCCCGTCGGCTTCACCCATGTCCTGCTGCTGCGGGACGGAGCCGTGGTCGCAGCCGGACCGATGGCCGCGACACTCACCGAGCAGAACCTCGCCGACACCTTCGGGACGGACCTGGAGCTGCAGTCCAGGGACGGCCGGTTTTTCGCCCACGCCCGCAGCTGACACCCGTTGTGGCATACGGGTTCTCCGGCCCTGATCTGGACTTCCTGCTCTCCCGGGACGGGTCGGACTCCCTCGGCGTGGCCGACCTGCTCGCGCTGACCGACGCAACGCTGCTGGCGGATCTACCCAGGGTGCGCGCGGGGGCCGGGATGCACGCCGCCGCGGTCGTCGAGACGATCCGGTTGCGTCGACGTGCCCTGACCAAGCTGCCCGACCGAGCCGCCGGCTGGTTGTTCACGGACGAGGCGCTGCAACAGGCCAGCCCGTGGCCGGTGGCGCTGCACCGCGCGCGGCGGCTGCTGGGAGCGGGCCTCGGTGTCCACGACCTCACCTGTTCGATCGGCACCGATCTGGCTGCGCTGCACCAGCTCGCGCCGGACGTGACCATCCTGGGCTCGGATCTGGATGCCGTCCGCCTGCGGATGGCGGCGCACAACACCGGCCTGCCGGTGGTGCGCGCCGATGCCAGGAGCAGGGTGTCCCGCAGCTGTGTGCTGTACGCCGATCCGGCTCGGCGCTCGGCCGGTGCGGGGCGCCGGATCACCGGCCTCGACACCATTCCGTCGGTGGCCGAACTCGACGACGTCCACCACCAGGAACGCGTCGTGCTGCGGTTGCCGCCGGGGATCGACTACGACACGTTGGCGCGTCCTGGCGAGGTGGAGATCGTCTCGCTGGACGGCGGGGCTCGGGAGTCGGTGCTCTGGCCGCAGCGTTTCGAGGTCGACGGCATCCGCCGACGCGCCACCGTGCTCGGCTCCGGCGGTGTCCACTGGCAGATCACCGATGCCGACGGGGACGGCGGCGACGACACCGTCGCGGGTGCGGTCGGTCGGTACCTGATCGACCCGGATGCAGCAGTGGTGCGTGCACACCTGGTGCGGCACTGGGCATCCCGGCACGGACTGCGACTGCTGGACAGTCATCTGGCCTACGTCACCGGGGACGTCGTCCCGGACGGTGTGCGGGCCTTCGAGGTGCTGGAGACCGGCGCCCTGAACGAGAAGACCATCGCAGGGTGGATCCGCGCCGCCGGCGTGGGAACGCTGGAGATCAAGCAGCGCGGCACCGGTATCGATCCCGATCAGTTCCGCCGCAGGTTCCGCAAGGCCCTGAGCGGCAGCACGTCCGAGCTGGCCACGCTCGTGCTCGCCAGGGTCGGCGCAGGGCAGATGGCCTACTGGTGTCGGGCGGTGCGCGGGCCGCTCTCGGGCTGATCACGGTCAGGTCCTACGGTGGAGCACATGCTGATCCGCAGGGTGCGATTCGCCGGTTCGCCCGAGGTCCACGACGTCCGGATCGAGGGGGGCGTCATCGTGGCGATCGACCCCGCGGAGGTGGCCGGGGTGTCCGCAGGCAGCACCGGTGCCGGCGACGACATCGCCCTCGTGGAGGGCGACGGTGGCGTGCTGGTGCCCGGGTTGCACGACGGTCACGTCCATCTCACGCAGTGGGCGATCGCCCGACGGCGGGTGGACCTCAGTGCGACGACGTCAGCCGCTGACGTCGTGGCAGTGATGACGGCAGCGCAGGCCGCCCGGCCCGCGGAAGAGCGGGCAGAGCTGTTGAGCGGTTTCGGATTCCGGGATGCGTTGTGGAGCGAGATCCCCGCCGCCGCGCACTGGGATGCGGCGCTGCCGGGGGTTCCGGTCGCGGCGATCTCGCAGGATCTGCACTCGATCTGGCTCTCGCCGTCGGCGCTGGACCTGGTGGGGTTCGCCGGCCATCCGACCGGCCTGCTCAAGGAGGACGACTGCTTCCGGGCGGTGGCCTCTCTGCCGCAGCCCTCGCAGCGGACGCTCGACGGGTGGGCACTGGAAGCCCTGCACGCGGCTGCCGCACGCGGCGTCACCCGGATCCGGGACTTCGAGTTCGTCGACACGCATCACGAGTGGACCCGTCGGGCCGCGCTGGCGCCCGAGGGGCTCCCGGTCCGGGTGGAGGCGGCCATCTTCCGCCCACTGCTGGAGGACGCGCTCGCCGCCGGGCAGCGCACCGGTGACCCGCTCCCGGGTACCGACGGACTGGTGACGGTCGGCCCGTGCAAGGTGCTCATCGACGGGTCGCTCAACTCCCGGACGGCACTGTGTCACGACGCCTACCCGGGCACCACCGATCACGGCATGCTCACCCAGGACGTCGCCGAACTGACAGCCACCATCCGGATCGCTGCGGCACAGGGCATCTCGTTCGCGGTGCACGCGATCGGCGACCGGGCCAACACCCTTGCCCTCGACTGTTTCCAGCAGGCGGGTGTCGGTGGACGGATCGAGCACGCTCAGCTCGTCGAACCCGCCGACCGGGGTCGGTTCGCCGCGCTGGGGGTCACCGCCGGCGTTCAACCGGCGCACGCGGTCGAGGATCGGGACGTCGCAGACGTGCAGTGGGCCGGTCGGACCGCGGACGCCTTCGCCTATCGCGCACTGGTGGATGCCGGTGCGGTACTGGAGCTGGGTTCCGACGCTCCGGTGTCTGCGCTCGACCCGTGGCGGGCGATCAGTGCCGCCGTGACCCGCACCGATGCCGGCCGACCGGCCTGGCACGGCGAACAGGCGCTCACCGCGGCACAGGCCCTGGCCGCGTCCACCGGGGGTCGACTGCGGCCGGAAGTGGGTGACGTCGGCGATGTGGTGTTGGTGACGCACGACCCGCTGGCGATCGATCCGGCGGGGCTTGCCTCGATGCAGGTGGTGTTGACGTGCGTGGGTGGGCGCATCACCCATCGGGCGAGCTGACCGCCGAGCCGAGCTGCGGTCCTCCCGAGGTGGGGCCGGCCGCACAGCAGCCGCTGGATAGGCTTGGCGACCGTGACCAGCGAACAACAGACCACCCCCGATCCGACCGCAGCACCGCCGACCTTCGAGCTGCTCCCGGCCGTCGATGTAGCCGATGGGCAGGCTGTCCGCCTCGTGCAGGGCAGAGCCGGAACCGAGACCACCTACGGTGCCCCGCTGGACGCCGCGCTCGCCTGGCAGCAGGACGGTGCGGAATGGGTCCATCTGGTCGACCTCGACGCGGCCTTCGGCCGGGGCAACAACGCCGTGCTGCTCGCGGAAGTGGTGGGCACGCTGGACGTCAAGGTCGAACTCTCCGGTGGTATCCGCGATGACGAGTCCCTCGAGGCGGCGCTGGCCACCGGCTGTCGTCGGGTCAACATCGGCACCGCGGCCCTCGAGGACCCGGAGTGGTGCGCCTCGGCGATCGCCCGGTACGGCGACCGGGTGGCCGTCGGACTCGACGTCCGAGGATCCACCCTGGCCGCCCGCGGGTGGACGCAGGACGGCGGGGACCTCTGGGAGGTGCTGACCAGGCTCGACGCACAGGGGTGCTCGCGGTACGTCGTCACGGACGTCACCAAGGACGGCACCCTGCGCGGCCCGAACATCGAACTGCTGCACCAGGTCTGCGCGGCCACCGCTGCGCCGGTGGTGGCCTCCGGCGGAGTGTCGTCGCTGGATGATCTGCGGGCGTTGGCTGCGCTCGCCGGTATCGGCGTCGAGGGCTCCATCGTCGGCAAGGCGCTGTACGCCGGCAACTTTACCCTGCCGGAAGCGCTCGCCGCCGTGGCCGAGGTGCACTGAACCGCTGCGGCTCGCCGCAGGCCGGGCGGGTGTCGTGGACCGGAGTTACGGTCTGGGCATGGCCACCGATGCTGCGCCGCTCGACTGGATGCTCGACACGGACCCTGCGCTGCGATGGCAGGTCGAACGAGACCTCGCGGGTGCGCCCCGCGACGTGTACGAGCGCACCCGGGCCCGCATTCCGCAGGAGGGCATGGGTGCCGCGCTGCTCGCGCACCAGGACCCGGACGGTCGCTGGGCCAGCGGTGCATACTTCCCGGCGGGCTTCGACTTCGAGGGCTCCGAAGCGCAGTCCGGCCAGCCGTGGACGGCAACGACCTGGACGCTCACCACCCTCCGGGAGTTCGGGATGGACGCCGCGCCGTTGACGGGAACGGCACAGCTGTTGGCGCACAGCGCCCGGTGGGAGTACGACGACCTGCCCTACTGGGGCGGCGAGGTGGACGTCTGCATCAATGCCAAGACGCTGGCGAACGGCGTCTGGTTGGGTGCCGATGTCGCTGAGCTCGCCACCTGGTTCCCGGCCCACCAATTGCCGGACGATGGATGGAACTGCGAATGGGTGGAGGGCTCGACCCGGTCCTCGTTCCACTCCACCCTGAACGCCCTGAAAGGGATGCTGTGGTACGAGATCGCCGTCGGTGGTGCGCCTGAGGTGCGCGCGTCCCGGCATCGCGGTGAGGAGTACCTGTTGCGGCGCAGCCTGCTGCGCCGGGAGTCGACGGGGGAACCGGTGGGTGCGTTCGTGTCCGAGTTCGGCTACCCCTGGCGTCACCGCTACAGCGTGCTGAACGCTGCCGACCACTTCCGCGCTGCGGCGAAGTACGACGGTACGGCCCCGGATCCGCGGATGACGGAAGCGATCGAGGTGATCCGATCGCAGCGCGACGTCGCGGGCAGGTGGCTGCAGCAGTTCCGGTTGCCGGGCCGGGTCTGGCTCGACATCGACGTCCCGGTCGGCGAGCCGTCACCCTGGCTGACCCTCTTCGCAACCCGGGTACTGCAGTGGTGGGACGAGGCGCACAGCGGGAGCTGACCTGCCGGTTCGGTTCGGTTCGGTTCGGTTCAGCGGAAGACGACGGTGGTGGTGCCGTTGAGCAGAACCCGCTCCTCGGTGTGCCAGCGCACGGCGCGCGCCAGCACCTGCGCCTCGACGTCCCGGCCGAGCGCGACCACCTGGGACGGGGTGAGCGCATGGTCGACGCGGGCGATGTCCTGCTCGATGATCGGGCCTTCGTCCAGGTCGGTGGTGACGTAGTGGGCCGTCGCGCCGATGATCTTGACGCCCCGCCGGTGCGCCTGGTGATACGGCTTGGCGCCCTTGAAGCTCGGCAGGATCGAGTGGTGGATGTTGATCGCCCGTCCGTTGAGGGTGGCGCACAGCTCGGGCGAGAGGATCTGCATGTACCGGGCCAGCACCACCAGATCGATCCGGTGCTGCTTGACCAGGGCCAGCAGCTGCCGTTCCGCTTCCCCCTTGTCGCTCAGGGTGATCGGCAGGTGATGGAAGGGCAGCCGGTAGCTCTCGACCATCCTGGCCAGCACGGTGTGGTTGGAGACCACGCCCAGGACATCGACCGGCAGCGCACCGCTGTCCCAGCGGAACAGCAGGTCGTTGAGGCAGTGGCCCTCGGTGCCGGCCATCAGCAGGATCCGCTGGCGGCGGCTCTGGTCGGAGAGATGCCAGGTCATGCCGAACTGCTCGGCGACCGAGGTGAACTGTTCGGCGACAGACTCCTGGGTCACGGTGCCTGAGGGGTGCCGCGGGTCGGCGCAGAACTGCACCCGCATGAAGAACCGTCCGCTGTCCGGATCGCCGTACTGCTGGCTCTGGGTGACGGTGCAGCCGCGCTCGAGCAGGAAGCCGGTGACGGCGTGGACGATGCCGGCGCGGTCGGCACAGGCGAACCGGAGCACCAACTCGGCCGGCGGGGCGGTGTCGGGTGACGGCGTTCTCACGGCTCTCCTGGGGTCGGGTACGCGCTCCGGTCGGGAGGACTCCCGGCCACGACGTCGGCCCATTGTCGCCCACGCCCGGACGCTGCTCAGAACATCCGGAGCAGCGTCCCGCTTTCGTATGCAGCGCCGTCGCGATCGATCCCGGCGTGCGAGAACCCGGACCGCTCGTACAAACGTCGTGCCGGGTTGCCGGCCTCGACGCTGAGGCTGACGCCGGGGAGCCCCGCGTCCCTGGCGGCGTCGAGGAGTGCTGTCAGCAGTCGTCCACCCAGACCGCGGCCCCGGTGGTCAGCGCGCACCCAGATGCTGAGCTCCGGGACGGAACTGTCGACGAAGCCGTACCCGCGATCGGCGGCGGCGAAGTGCCGGAGCCAGGCGACCCCGACCGCGGCCGCGCCGGGACAGCCCCCTCCACCCGCTGCCTCTTCGGCGACGAGGCCGAGGTCGAGGGGTCCGGGTGGACCGGCCCAGTAGTGCGCCAGCGCGGGATCATCGCGGACCTGATCGGCAGTGAACCGGGGGCCGGACCAGTTGACGTTGTCCAGGGTGGCCCTGGCCCGCAACTGCACGTCGGTGGCCAGCAGGTCCCTCAGTCGGATCACCGGGGCTCCTCCCACACCCGGAGCAGGTCGGCGGCCGCGTCCTGGTAGGCGAACTCCGCCCACTCCCGGGGTGAGGTGTGGTGCTCGGCGTCCCGAGCACGCGGATCGGCACCCGCCTCGAGCAGCGTGGTGATCCGTTCGAGGTCGCCGTCCCAGGCTGCCTCGTGCAGGGCGGTGCGACCGTCCGGCACTCCGGCGCCGTCGCGGACGACGTCGGCGCTGATCCCGGCGGGTCCTGGCCCGAAACCGTGCTGCGCCAACAGCTCCAGCCGATCCGCCATCGCGTGGTCGAGGGCCCAGTCGACCTGACGCTGCATCATTTCGACGATCGACTCGGTGGCCGCACCGAGCCGGCGACGCCAGGGCCCGCCGTCGCCGGTCCCGAGTCCGTACGCGAACAGCAGCTCCAGATGTCCGCTGCCGCGCCGGAACATCCGGTTGTACAGCGTCTGCGCGTCGTTCGCCTCTGCACCCCCGTCGAGCAGCAGGGTGGCCAGCGCCTGCCACTGTGGATGGGCAGGTTGGCGGCCGGCGCCCATCTCGCCCTCACCGAAGACACCGGTGAGCACCGTGAACGGGGTCGCGAGACCGCCCCACAGGATGCCGGCGTCGGCGTCGGCACCCGCGTCGAGCAGTACCGCCGCTGTGGCGAGCGGGTCACCGACCTCGATCCGCGCATAGGTCAGGCTCATCAGCGGGGTCCAGTGGAGGGATCCGCCGAGCTGGTCGACCGGCACTCCCGCGGCCAGCGCCTGGCGTACGGCAGCAGCGTCACCTGCGGCGGCTGCCGCATGGATCGAGCGTTCGGTGAGATCGGGTGTTGCTTGCAGCAGATCTCGGGCGGCCACCCACCGTGGCGGGGAGTCCAGTCGGTCGGAGCGCAGGCAGGCCAGGGCGCAGAACCGTGCGACATCGCCGGTCAACGAGTCGTCATCGGGGGCGGTGCGGCCCAGGACGGCGACCTGGTCGAGGTAGGCCCGCAGCGCCGGCCACCCGGTGAACCCGTAGGAGCGGGCCACTACGAGTTGGGCCGCCGCAAGCGGAAAGCCCTGCGCTGCAGCGACATCGGGCCGTGGGTGCTCGCGGGTGAGGTACTCGAGCGCACGCGGGTCAGCGGAGCGCCAAGCCCGCTGCAGCGTGCGCGCCTGCGCGCGCAACTTCTCGAGGGAGGGGGAATCGGGCAGTGAGCTGGCCATGACGGCCTCCTTTCGTCAGCCCGTGTCCGCGGGGTGGGCCGAAAGGAGGGTCGGTCCTGCACAGCTGGAGGATGGTGACAGGGAGGCTGCGAGCTCCCGGGGGAGGCCTCTTCGAGCGGACGTCCGGCGTTCCTGCGCGCCGGGATCGAGATTACCCCCGCCGGGTGATCCGCGCGACGGCTCGGGTGCTCGAGGACCGGACCGTACGCTGTGCGCATGAGCGTTGCCGTGCGGGTGATCCCCTGTCTGGACGTGGCGGACGGGCGGGTGGTCAAGGGGGTGCAGTTCCTGGACCTCAAGGATGCCGGCGACCCGGTGGAGATGGCCCGGGTGTACGACGCCGAGGGCGCTGACGAGCTCTGCTTCCTCGACATCACCGCGACCAGCGACAATCGCGCCAGCGCGTACGAGATGATCACCCGGACCGCCGAGCAGGTGTTCATCCCCCTCACGGTCGGCGGCGGGGTCCGCACCACCGACGACATCAACGCTCTGCTGCGCGCTGGCGCCGACAAGGTCTCGGTGAACTCCGCGGCCGTCGCCAGGCCGGACTTCCTCCGTGACGCCGCCGACAGGTTCGGTTCGCAGTGCGTGGTGCTCGCCGTCGACGCCCGGCGGACGAGCGAGGAGGGCTGCCCGTCCGGCTTCGAGGTGACCACCCACGGTGGCCGTCGCGGGACCGGCATCGACGCGGTGGACTGGGCTCGGCGGGGAGCGCAGATGGGTGCCGGGGAGATCCTGCTCACCAGCATGGATGCGGACGGCACGAAGGCCGGGTTCGATGTGCTGATGCTGCAGGCGGTCCGCGCGGTGGTGGACGTCCCCATCGTGGCCTCGGGTGGGGCCGGCACCCTCGACCACTTCCCGGAGGCGGTCAGAGCCGGAGCGGACGCAGTACTGGCGGCCTCCGTCTTCCACTTCGGCACCTTCCGGATCGCCGAGGTGAAAGCCGCGCTGGCGGCCGACGGGCACGTGGTGCGGGCGAGTGGCACCACCGCTGGGGCAGTGAGGAGCTGATCGTGGCACCGTCGAGCGAGGAGCACGTCATGGTTCCGGACACCTTGCGCTGGAACGATTCAGGGCTCATCTGTGTGGTCGTCCAGCAGTACGACTCGCACGAAGTGCTGATGGTGGCCTGGATGGATCGCACCGCGCTGGAACGGACGCTGACCACCGGCCGGGCCACCTACTGGTCGCGCTCCCGCAGCGAGTACTGGGTGAAGGGGGAGACCTCCGGGAACACCCAACGGGTGGTGGAACTCAGACACGACTGCGACGGCGACACCCTGCTGCTGCTGGTCGACCAGTCGGGCGCCGCGTGCCACACCGGGACCCGCACCTGTTTCGACGGCCGGGTCGTGCCGGGCGCGAGTTCGTCACGGACGACCGCGATCTGACGCACTCCGAACAGCTCAGTCCCGGTGTGCCTGCTGGACCAGAAGTTCCCGTGCCCGCCGGACGGCGGGATGGTCCACGACCGCGGGTCGGACGGAGAGCATCACCCGCCGACGTGGCGAAGGATCCTGCAGCGGGATCGCCACCACGTCCGCCGGGAGCGACCGGCAGCCCAGATCAGGGAGCACCGTGATGCCGACCCCGGCGGCGACGAAGGCGATCGCCGAGGGATAGTCGTGTGCCTCGAGTCGGAAGTCCGGAACGAACCCTGCTGCGGCGCAGGCGTTCAGCACGATCATCCGGCAGGGACCCCGGATCACGTCGTTGTCCACCCAGTCCTCGTGCTGCAATTCGGTGAGCGGCACCCGGTCCCGGAGTGCGAACGGATGCGTGCGATGCACGACCACCCGATAGGGCTCGTCAAGGAGTTCGATCGCCGGCGATGACCGGCTCTCGGCCCCGGCAGGCAGCGCGGGATCCTCGACGAAGACCTCCAGGTCGGGTTCGGTCGGATGGTCCTGCGCGAGCTCGACCAGTCGCAGACTCAGCCGCAGATCCGGAAACTCCCGGGCCAGGGTGGCAACCACCGGCGGTACCCAGGCAGTGCCGGCGGAGGCGATGTAGCGCAGCGTCAACCGGCCGACGCGCCCGGCCCGCAGATCTTCTGCGACCGACTGCAGGCCGGTGAGTTCGCGGAGCACCCGATCGGATTCCTCGGCGAAGCGCAGACCGATCGCGGTGGTGACGATCCCGCGTCCGCTGCGTTCCACCAACGTGAGGCCCGTCTGCTTCTGCAGAGCGGTGAGATGCTGGCTGACCGCAGACGGGGTGTACCCGAGTGCGGTGGCTGCCCCGCCGACGGAGCCGGCGGCGACCACGGCCCGGAAGACGCGCAGACGATGGGTGTCGAGCATGACCGAAGTCTATCCACCGTTTAGTAGTGCTGAACAGTCGTTGAGAAAGGGTCGCTTGTGCTGAACAGACCCGGCGCGGGAGCATTTCCGTCATGAACGAGACCCCGGCCCCGCACTCCAGCGACGGCACGACGACCACTGCAGTCGGCACCACCGGGTCCGATGCCGACCCGCGGGCGAGGGAGTGGAAGCCGGCGGCGGCTGTCGCCGCCGTGCTGCTGATGTGGGCGTCCGCGTTCGTGGCGATCCGGGGGATCGGGACGTCGTTCTCACCGGGTCCACTCGCACTCGGACGCATGCTGGTCGGCGGTCTGGTGCTCGCCGGTTTCGCCGTCCGCGCACGCCGGCCCTTGCCGCGGGGCAGGGCCCTGGCAATGGTGGCCGCCTACGGGCTGCTGTGGTTCGCCGGCTACAACGTGCTGCTCAACGCGGCGGAGCGGCATCTCGACGCCGGGACGGCTGCCATGCTCGTCAACGTGGCTCCGATCCTGGTCGCCGTCGGTGCCGGAGTCTTTTTGCGAGAGGGCTTTCCGCGGCAGCTCCTGGCGGGGATCGGGATCGCCTTCATCGGCGTCGTGCTGATCGCGTTCGGCGGATCCGGCGGCCACAGCGATGGTTTCGGGATTCTGCTGGGGCTCGTCACGGCTGTGCTGTACGCGGCCGGGGTACTGACCCAGAAGGTCGCGCTGAAGACCGTCGACGCGCTCACTGCGACCTGGGTCGGCTGTGCGATCGGGGCGCTCGCCCTGCTCGGTTGGCTTCCCGCTCTGATCCGGGAGTGGAGTGCCGCTGGAACGACGCCGGTCCTGTCGCTCATCTACCTGGGGGTGTTCCCGACGGCGATCGCGTTCAGCCTCTGGGCCTATGCGCTGCAGCGATCGGACGCCGGTGCGCTGACGTCCTCGACCCTGGCCGTGCCCGCGATCGTGGTGCTCGCTTCGTGGCTGGTGCTCGGTGAGGTGCCGACGATCTGGGCGATCGTCGGCGGCGCCGTGGCGCTGACCGGGGTGGCGATCGGCCGGCTGCGGCGGCGGACGAGGTCTGCTGCTCGCGCAGGGTGATTACGGGCAGTCCCCACGTCTGTGGGGTGTGGTCATGCAGCGGGTCCGGTCGG
>JBBJML010000023.1:0-67814 GCA_037720195.1 Nakamurella sp.
CCGAGTCGTCACCGTAGAAGTCCGGACCCCAGACGGCGTCCAGCAGCTGACGCCGCGACAGCACCACTCCGGAGTTGTGCATCAGGTGGCGCAGCATCTTGTACTCGGTCGGCGCCAGATCGATGTCCTGACCGGCGCGCGTCACCTGATAGGTGTCGGGGTCCAGGACGAGGTCGGCGACGACCAGCTGACCGTCGCTCTCGTTCTCCGGACGCACCCGGCGCAGCACCGCACTCACCCGGGCGGCCAACTCCTCGAGACCGAACGGCTTGGTCACGTAGTCGTCGCCGCCGGCCTGCAGCCCGGCGATCTTGTCGGCCGGGGTGTCGCGGGCGGACAGGAACACCACGCCCGCGTCGACGCCGGCGGCGCGTACCCGCCGCATGACCTCGAGACCGTCGAAGTCCGGCAGCATGACGTCCAGGATGATCAGGTCGGGCTGGCCGTCGACCGCCGCGCGGACCGCTTCGCGACCGGTGCCGGCGACGCTCACCTCGTAGCCGAGGAACCGCATCGAGGTGGCGACGATGTCCTGGAGGGACGGTTCGTCGTCGACCACCAGAAGTCGCGCACCGGTCGGCATGTCGAGGTCCCCTTCGCAGTTCATCCCGCGGGTCCTGCTCGGCAGTCGCCGCAGGCACCCACGTCACCCGTGATCCGGGCTCAGCCCATCATCCCAGTACCCACGACCGATGGCCGTCCGGTGGGAGCTGCATGAGTGTCGGCGCAGCGCTGTCGACCCCTGAGGTCTGCCGACGCGACGGGTCAGGCGCCGAAGCGGCGGTGCCGGGCCGCGTAGTCCCGCAACGCCCGCAGGAAGTCGACCCGCCGGAAATCGGGCCAGTACGCCTCGCAGAACCAGTACTCCGAGTGCGCGCTCTGCCACAACAAGAAGCCGGACAACCGCTGCTCACCCGACGTGCGGATCACCAGATCGGGGTCGGGTTGGCCTGAGGTGTAGAGGTGCTCGCCGATGCCGTCGATCGTCACCCGCTCGGCGAGTTCGGCCGCGGTGGCCCCGGACTCCACCGATTCGTCGATCAGCGCTCGCACCGCATCGACGATCTCCTGACGACCGCCGTACCCGACCGCGATGTTCACCCGAAGGCCGGTGCGGTCCCGGGTGCGCAGTTCGGCCGCAGCGAGGCGCGCCGCGACGGCCTGCGGCAACAGGTCCATCGAGCCCACCACCCGCAGCCGCCACGCCGTGCCCGGCGCCGAGAGCTCGTCGGCAACATCAGGGATGACCTGCAACAACGTCGCGACCTCGTCGTCGTCGCGACGCAGATTGTCGGTGGACAGCAGCCACAGGGTGACGGTGCCGATTCCCGCGGAGCGGCACCAGACGAGCAGGTCAGCGATGTGCTGCGCGCCCACGACGTGCCCGTGCGAGACATTCTCGAACCCTGCCTTGCGGGCCCAACGCCGGTTGCCGTCGAGCATGACGCCGACGTGGTGCGGGATCTGCGCCCCGACAAGTTCCCTGGTCAGTTTCCGCTCATAGACCCGGTAGAGAAGGGCGGGGAGTCGCACAGCGCCACCCTACCGACCCGAGGCTGTACCGGCCGCGAGGAGTCGCAGCACGGCGACGGACCGACCTGCCGGCTGTGAGACCCGTCCGTGGCCCTGGCGAACACGCCGCCTCACGCCGCATCATGGACACATGTCTTCGTTGGCACCCGCTGCGCCCGGAACGGACGCCCCCGTGGCGTCGACCAGACCGCGCGCTCGCGGCTGGATCCATCTCTACTCGGCCTTCGTCGCCGGCGTGGTCGGGATCGCGTTGATCGTGGTCGCGGCCACCACGAACGGCTTCGCCGCCGCGGTCGCCAGCACCATCTACACGCTGACGATCATCGGGCTGTTCACCATCAGCGCCACCTACCACCTGCACACCTGGGTGTCGCCGCGGGCGCGGACCTGGATGAAACGGGCCGATCATTCGATGATCTTCCTGTTCATCGCAGGCACGTACACCCCGATCGCCGTGCTGGCGTTGCCGATGCCGACCAGGGTCTGGGTGCTGGCGATCGCCTGGGGCGGGGCATTGCTGGGCGTTGCGCTGAAGATGCTGAGGCCGCACGCGCCGCGCTGGCTCGGGGTGCCGATCTATCTCGCGCTCGGCTGGGTGGCCGTTTTCGTCATCCCGGATCTCGCGCGGGCCGGTACCGCTCCGCTGGTGTTGATCCTGGTCGGCGGCCTGATGTACACGATCGGCGCCATCTGTTATGGCACCCGCCGGCCCAATCCGTGGCCGGGGACGTTCGGCTACCACGAGGTGTTCCACGCCCTGGTCTCGCTCGCCGCTGCCTGCCACGCCGTCGCGATCTGGCTGATCGTCCTCCGCTAGCCGGCCAGCACGGCGTGACCCGGAGGACGGCAGCGCGGGCCGGCTTCCGCCGACCCGCCCCACCGACTACAGCTCCGGCCCGGAACCCCGCAGCCGGTCGACCTCCTGCATCGCGGTCCGCAGCTCCTCGAGCCAGGCGTCCGCGTGCTGTCCGACCAGCCGCACCGACCAGGCCAGCGCCTCGGATCGGGATCGGGCGACCCCGGCCGCAACCAGGGTGTCCAGCACCTGACGCTCGGGCTGGCGCAGCCGCGTCATCACCGGGGTGGACAACGTAGTGAACAGCTCCAGCTCATCGCCGATCCTGACCCCCCACGACACCTGCCGGCGATAGCGGTGCTCCGCCTGCAGCGCGATCTCGATCCGCAATTCCCTGGTGTCCTCGCGGAACCGGCTGATCCGGCCCGACGCTGCTGCAGCTCGTGCCGCGTCGGTGTCGAACTCGCCCTCGGGGGCAAGGATCTCGCCGATCACCAGGATCTCGTCCCGGTCGACCCGCACCTCGGCGGGTCCCACGAACCAGTCCTCCGGGAGCCGTCCCGAAAACCAGCCGGCCGCATCGGATCCGTCGGGTGGTTCCGGTGCCGCCTGCCGTGACCGGCCTCTCGTGTCGTCCTTCATGATGTCCTCCTGTAGTGGTTGATTACACCATTACAGGCTTACATCGGGCACCGCGCAACCATGTTCGCCATGGGGCGAAGAGTTCAGGATTTCGGGTCGGTGGAGGACCGTGGCGCGTCGTTCCGCGACTGTTGGTCGGCATCAGAGACAGCCGTCGTACGCTCGGCCTGGGCCGCCAGGTCGTCGCCGCCGAGACCGCCGGGAGACGCGTCGGCGGACCCGCCGCCCACGGAGCCCGGGTCGGCAGTCGGCCCGTCGGTGGTCTCGAACGACGTCAGGCCGCTCACCTTCCGCATGTGCTTGTTCATCGACTTGATGAGGAGGTACAACGCGACCCCGAGCAGCACGAGAACCAGCAGGCCGATCGGAGTGGCCTTGCCCCACTCGGCACCCTTGCCCGGCGGCGGCGTCGGCGGGGCGGCCAGGAAAGCTGTCGCCAGATGGGCGCCCGTCGCGATCATCGATCGACCCCGTCGAGGGCAGCTGCCGGCTCCCTGATGCCGGCGAACATGTCGCCCTCCGGCAGGGTCACCGGCACCCGCGACTGGGCCAGTTCGTAGTCGTCGGTCCCCCAGACGTGCGCCTCGATCTCCCGGGGTACGGCGAACCAGTGCGAATCGGGGTCGATCTGTGTCTCGTGGGCGAGCAATGCCTGATCACGGCGGTCGAAGAAATCGCCGATCGGGATGCGGGTGGTGATCCGATCGCTGCGGTCGGGACGGTTGTTCTCCTTCATCCTGGCCACCCATTCGTCGAACGGGCCGACCCCGGTCGCCTCCTTGACGGCGTCGTTGATCGCCGTCATCCGCTTCGCCGAGAAACCACCGTTGTAGTAAAGCTTCTGCGGCGTCCACGGCTCGCCGGCGTCCGGGAAACGATCAGGATCGCCCGCCGCCTCGAAGGCGGCGACCGAGATCTCGTGGCAGCGGATGTGGTCGGGGTGCGGGTATCCGCCATTCTCGTCGTACGTCGTCATGACGTGCGGACGGAACTGCCGGACGGCCCGGACCAACGTCTCGACCTCGGCGTCGATCGGCAGCGCACCGAAGCAGTCCGCCGGCAGCTGCCAGGTGTCCGGTTCGCCCTCGTGGTAACCGGAGTCCTCGTAGCCCAGCCAGAGGTGCGCGACACCCAGGATCTCGGCGGCCCTGGCCATCTCCCGCAAGCGGACGGACGGCATGTCGATCTCGGCCTCGACGAACTTCTTGTTGAGGATGTCGCCGCGCTCGCCGCCCGTGCACGACACGACGAGCACGCCGACGCCCTCGTCCGAGTAGCGGGCGAGTGTTGCGGCGCCCTTGCTCGACTCGTCGTCGGGATGCGCGTGCACTGCCATCAGACGCAGCTCGGCGTCGTGCGCGCGCTGCCAGCGCTGCTCGGCGGAGAACCGGAGCGGCTCGGAAATGGGGTCAGAAACGGGTTGGTTCACCCTGGTCCTCGTCAATGGTCGTCGTGGTTCGCATCGGCAGCGACTGAAGGAGGTGCCGGGCCCGTGACACCGGATTCCCGGCGCAGCGGACGGATCTACTGTGTCCACCTGCCATTGTCGCGCGCGCCACCGACAAGCGTTCCCCTGGGTCGCCCCAGTTCCTCGGGAGAACCCGTCCGACCTGCACCGACACGGCAGACTTCGCAAGGACGAGGTCTGTGTCACACGGTGCGTGATATCCTGTTGTTCAACCGCGGCTCCCTGCCGCCGGGTGGTGCCTGTGCGACTTCATCGTCTGTAGCAGCCCGCCACCACGGCGCTTCAGGGGCCGCGTCCGCTGTTCCGGGGGGAACACCCACATCCGCGTCCCTTGCGGATATCGGCAACCCTCCCGGGTCGCCTACCACCGAGGTACATCGATCGTCAGTCGGACGATCGATCAGTGAGGAGTCACCATGAGCGAGACCGCAACCAGCACCTGGTTGACGCAGGAAGCGTTCGACCGCCTGAAGGGCGAGTTGGACGAGTTGGTGGCCAATCGCCCCATCATCGCTGCCGAGATCAACGCCCGTCGCGAAGAGGGCGATCTCAAGGAGAACGGCGGCTACCACGCCGCCCGCGACGAACAGGGCAAGCAGGAGGTCCGCATCCGTCAGCTCCAGGAGCTGCTGAACAACGCCCAGGTCGGCATCCGCCCGACCTCGGACAGCGGCGTCGTGGAGCCGGGCATGGTCGTGACGGTCGCCTACGACGACGACGACCAGGAGACCTTCCTGCTGGCCTCCCGTGAGGAGGGCAGCCACGGCTCGATGTCGGTCTACTCCCCGCAGTCGCCGATCGGGGCGGCCATCCTCGGCGCAGCACCGAAAGAATCGCGTGAGTACGAGCTGCCCAACGGCAAGATGCAGCAGGTCACGGTGATCGAGGCCAAGCCGTTCACCGGCTGATCCTCCCCGGCCCGAGGGCCGCAGTCGCAGAAGGCCGCCGGACCTGTCGGGTTCGGCGGCCTTCGCACATCTGAGGTGTCCCGATCAGCGCACCTAGTGGGAATCCAGGATCCGATGTCCGCTGGTGACGAGCCGGTGCAGGAGCTGGTCGCGGTGATCGGGCCCCTTGCACTCCAGCCGGAGTGAGACCTCGACGTTGCCGAGGGTCAGGCCGCTGCCCAGGCGCGACTGCTCCAGATCCACCACGCTCGCGCCCAGCCCTCCGACCTCGGCGAGCAGTGCGGCCAGCGTGCCGGGACGGTCGGAGATCTCCACCCGCAGCGACAGGAACCGGCCGGCGGCGACCAGGCCGTGCTCGGCGATGTGCACCATCAGCAGCGGGTCGATGTTGCCGCCGGAGAGCACCGCAACGGTCGGCGGCGCGCACAGCTCGGGCCGGGTCATGATGGCGGCGACCGCGGCCGCCCCGGACGCCTCTACGACCAGCTTGGCCCGCTCCAGGCAGAGCAGCATGGCCCGCGACAGTTCGTCCTCGGTGACGGTGACGATCTCGTCGACCAGGTCGACGACGTGGGCGAAGGACAGCGCGCTGGGTTCGCCGACCGCGATGCCATCGGCCATCGTCGTCAGATCCAGACGCCGCACCGGGCGCCCCTGACGCAGGGACTCGGGCCAGGCAGCAGCCTGTTCCGCCTGGACACCGATGATCCGGACCCCGGGGCGCAGCTGCTTGACGGCCGCCGCGATCCCGGAGATCAGCCCGCCGCCGCCGAGGGCGACGACGATGCTCTGCACGTCCGGTACCTGTTCGAGGATCTCCAGTCCGACGGTGCCCTGACCTCGGAGCACGTCCGGATGGTCGAAGGGGTGGACGAAGGTCGCGCCGGTCTGTTCCGCGAACCGGATCGCCTCCTCCAGCGCTTCGCTGAGCGTGGGCCCGTGCAGGTGGACTGTCGCGCCGTAGGCCCTGGTCGCCTGCAGTTTGGCGATCGACGCACCCACCGGCATGAAGACCGTCGCCTGGACCCCGAGCAGCTCCGCTGCCAGCGCCACCCCTTGGGCGTGGTTGCCGGCGCTCGCGGCCACCACCCCGGCCGCCTTCTCCGCGTCCGACAACCGGAAGATGCGGGTGTAGGCGCCGCGGATCTTGAACGAGCCGGTGCGTTGCAGGTTCTCGCACTTGAGGTGGACGGGACCGCCCACCTTCTCCGACAGCGGCCGGGAAGATTCCATCGGGGTGCGCCGGATCACCGGCGCCAACAGGAGCTGGGCTTCGCGGATCTCCTCGACGCTGACGTGCTGCATGATGCCGATCCTGCCACGCGTCCGACGGTGCCGGACCGCGTCGGCCGGGGGCATTCGGCCCGCTCAGCCCGACCGGTAGGACTGCGGGTGCAACACCGCGGCGGCTGCACCGAGCGGGATGCCCTCCCGTCCCAGCACGGCGGGGACCACCCGCGGTGCCGCGGCGTACCCGAGGGCTGCGTGTGCCGAGTACCCGTCGCCGACGGCGTCGAGCACCGACGGTCCGAGTGCGCCGAGTGGTCCCCCGATCACCACCACGTCCAGGTCCAGCAGCGTCACCACTGCGGCAACGGCCTGACCGATCGCCTCGCCGGCGCGTCGGAGCGTCGCCTGTGCGATGGCATCGCCCCGGCCGGCCGCCTGCGCGATCCGCGCGACGTCGTTCCCGGCCTCGATGCCGCCGTGCGAGGAGTACCACTCGACGATCGCGGCGCCACCTGCGACCGCCTGCAGACACCCGCGCGCACCGCAGGCGCACTTCGGTCCGTAGGGGTCGACGCAGACGTGGCCGATGTGACCGGCGTTGCCGGTGGTGCCGACCAGCAGTCGGTCACCCAGGGCCAGCGCGCCGTTGATCTCGTGGTCCCAGTCGATGGCGAGCACGCCGCGTCGCCCCCTGGCTGCGCCGCGCCAGTGTTCGGAAGCCAACAGCGCGGGCGCCGGCGTCGTCAGCGCGACGGGCAGGTCGTACTGTTCGGCCAGTCGTTCGACGAGCGGAAAGCCCTGCCAGGGAGCGCATTCCACCGAACCGGCCTGTTGGTCGATCCGGCCGGCGACGAGCACCCCGACACCGCGCAGTCCGGTGGGGCCGTCGGGGTCGAACCCGACGGCGTGCAGTACCGCGTCCGCACCGGCACAGACCGCGGCGAACATCCGTTCAGCGGCGGACTTCCCGTCGGCCGGTTCTCCGGTGGGCGTCGCAGGTGCTGGACCCTGCGTGGTCGTCGGGCGGCGGTAGGACGCGGCCACCACCCCGCGCTCCGTGACGATCGCGACCTGGATGCCGTCGGTGGTGACGCTGATCGCGAGCGCGCAGTCAGCCGGATCCAAGGAGCCACGCCGGTTCCGTACGACGGGGTCGACGTCGTACCGATCGGTGGGCAGATCGACCAGGAGGTCCAGTTCCACGGCTGGGTCCTGCTCAGGGTTCTGCTGGTCGTCATGATCCGTGGCGGCTCGCTGTTCTTGCTGGTGGTTACGGATGATCCGGGCCAGCACGGCGAGCGGGATGACCTGGACGCGATCGGGATGTCCAGAGGGTTCGTCGCCGGCGGGAGAGAACCGCGTCAGTGCATCCGGGGCTGCCATGCCCGGTCGGACTGTCGGTCGCGCGGATCGGTTCCCCGCGCGCGCCCGCGGCCGCAGAAACGAGTCGAGGGTGATCGAGCGACGCAGGATTCGAGATCCCACACCTCGACCACCAAGATCTCCGACCATCGAGCAAGCGAGGAAGGAGCGCGTCGAGATCCCACACCTCGACCACCAAGATCTCCGACCATCGAGCAAGCGACGAAGGAGCGCGTCGAGATCCCACACCTCGCCCACCAAGATCTCCGACGATCGAGCAAGCGACGAAGGAGCGCGTCGAGATCCCGTGGATCTCAGCGGCTGCAGAACAGTTCCAGTGGAGCGCCCCTCCCCGGGCAGTGGCGAACCACTGGAACGGTTCTGCAGAGCTGGCATCGGCGACACACCGCGAAGCTATACACGTCGTATCTACACACTGTGTATGGTCGCCTCATGTCAGTCCCCCGCACCCTGCTCGGCCTGCTCCAGGCACAGAACTCCTCCCACGGCTACGACCTCAAACGCGCGCACGACGAGTTGTTCCGCTCGGAACGACCGCTCGCCTACGGCCAGGTCTACGCAACGCTGGCGCGCCTGCTCAAGAACGGGATGGTGAGCATCGACGGTGCCGAGAGCGGCGACGGGCCCGATCGCAAGCTGTACAGCATCACCGACGCCGGGGTCACCGACCTGGATTCCTGGCTGTCCTCCCCCGAGCAGCCGACCGAGTACCTCCACAACACGCTCTACACCAAGGTGGTGCTCGCCCTCATGGCCGACCGATCAGCCGCGGACATCCTCGACGCGCAACGCGCCGAGCATCTGACTGCGATGCGAGAGTTCAACCGCCGCAAGGCTTCCGGCGATCTGGCCGATCAACTCATCTGCGACCACGCGCTCTACCACCTGGAAGCCGACCTGCGCTGGATGGACGTCACCGCCGCGCGGCTGGCCGAGCTCGCGGCGCAGGTGAAGGGATGACCTCCACGAGATCGGCCGGCGATCAGCCGTCGGAGGGCCGGCAGGCAGCGGTGACGAACGAGGGGTCGTCACCGCTGCTGTCCGGCCGGGACCTGGTGCTGGACTTCGGCGCGACCCCGGCGCTGCGGGGTGCGGACCTGGTGGTGATGCCCGGCGAGATCGTGGCGGTGATGGGAGCCTCCGGGTCCGGGAAGTCGACCCTGCTGCATGTGCTCGCGGGCATCATCCCGCCCGATTCGGGCACTGTCACCTACCGGGGTACAGACGTGACGATGATGCACGAACGGGAGCGATCTGCGCTGCGCCGCAACGCCTTCGGCTTCATCTTCCAGTTCGGACAGCTGCTCCCCGAGCTCACCTGCGTGCAGAACGTGGCGCTCCCACTGCGACTGGGCGGAATCGGCCGAAAGGCCGCCGAGCGGGTGGCGCTCGAGGAGCTCGCCCGGCTCGACGTCGTCGACACGGCCGACGTCGTTCCCGGGCGGGTGTCCGGTGGGCAGGCCCAGCGGGTCGCCGTCGCGCGTGCTCTGATCGCCCGGCCCTCGATCATCTTCGCGGACGAGCCGACGGGTGCGCTGGACTCGCTGCAGACGGAGAAGGTGATGGACCTGCTGGCGAAAGCGGTGCGGGACACCCAGTTCGCGATGGTCCTGGTGACGCACGAGCCGCGGGTCGCCGCCTACTCCGACCGCGAGATCCTCATGCGGGACGGCCGCACCAGCGAGACCAGAGACCCCGCATGACGGCCACCGATCAGCTCGCCGCCCCGACCGCCGATCGCTCGACCGGCTCGCATCCAGGCCGGGCACTCGGGTGGGCCTTCACGATGACCTTCGCTGACAGAGCCGTCTGGCGTCGACTGCTGACGATGGCCGTCGGGATCGGCATCTGCTCGTTGGCACTGCTGGCGCTGGTGTCGATCCCTCCGACGCTTGACCGCATGGCAGTGACGACCGCGGCACTACTGCCGATCAATGCCGATCCTGGAACGGAGACGTTCTCCTATCACTACGTCAGCTTCGCGGCGGGTGACGAAACCATCACCGGAGCACTGCTGTCCGGTCCACCTCAAGCACCGCCACCGCCGGGCGCACCACGGTTCCCGCAACGAGGTGAGATCTACGCGTCACCGCGGTTGGCTGCCCTGCTCGCGTCACCGGAGGATGCAGATGTTCGGACCCTGCTCCCCGGCCGAGTGATCGGCGTCCTGCCGGCGGATCGAATTCGGGGCGCCGATGACCTGTTCTTCTACCGGGGAGCGGACGGAAGCTTGGCGCCAAACCCGGCCACGGGGGTGTCGATGAGCCCGGCCTCCGGCTGGGGAGGGGGCGCGAGCAACCAGGGATTGGATCCTGAGTTATGGATCCTGCTGGCAACTGGCTCGGTCCTACTGCTGGTCCCGTTGCTGTTGTTCGTCGGCCTCGCTTCGCGGCTCGGATCCGCCCGCCGAGAGCGCCGCAACGGCATGCTTGCCCTGTTGGGCGCCGGGCGAGGCCGGATCCGACTGTTGGGAGCTGTCGAATCAGGCGCAGCTGGTCTCCTGGGAGTGATGCTGGGCAGCGGCGCACTCCTCGTTCTGCGACAGTTCATCGACCATGTGCGGTTCTCAGGCGTCGGCTTGCGTTCAGAGGACGTGGGGCCAACGGCGGCCAGTGGCTGGTGGGTTTCCATTGGCATCGTCACCATTGCCGCGGTGACCGGATCATTCGTCGGCTATCGGCCCGCAGATGCCTCCCGACCTCAGGGTTCGACCCCGTTGCGCCGCAGACCGTTCCGTTGGTGGTGGCGGGTACTGCTGCTCGTTGTCAGCGCAGCAACAGTCTGGTGGATGCTCGAGCAGAGCCGTTCGGACAGGTGGGATTTGCAATCCGAGGCGGCCAGAGTCCTGGCGCCCTGCATCACCGCGCTGTTGGTTATGCTCACGCTGGTAGCAGTGAGTACGCCGCTGGTCCTCATGTTCTGCCGACTGTGGCGCCCCGCCTCGAGCGCCGGACAACTGGCCCGCGGTCGGATCCTGATGGACGGCACACTCACCACGCGCTCGGTCGCGGCGCTGGCGACTGTGTTGGCCGGGTCGATCGCACTGTTTCCGTTGCTGGGCGACAGTTCTGCCGACGGCGTCAACAGCCCAATGATCGAGACTTTCGGACAGGTGCGCGGCTCCGTCGGGGAGATCCCCGCGATCGAATCAGCCGCTCGCCAATCGGATGGTCTGCTGAACATCGAGATAGGCAGCTCGATCGGGGAAGACTCCAACCCGGATCGTCATGGGCCTGGACTCACGGTGATCAATTGCAGCGCAGTTGAACAGGCCGATCCTACGGCCGACTGCCAGGACGGTGACATCTTCCAGGTGCCGAGAGCCGATCCGGTCAATGATCCGCTGCCCGAGCCCCCGTACCGGATCATGCAGCCCGACTACGGATCTGCAACAGCGCAGGGATCCGCCGAATCATGGTCGCCGCCGACCGACACGAAGGTTCTCACGGTGGCCAGAGATCCGAACCGAAAGGTGAGGCCTTCGCAGCTCTTGGCCGACGACTACCTTCTGACGCCTGAAGCCGCTGCCCGCGAGTTCCCCAAGCTCGTCACGACACGGTTCTATCTCACCGTCTACATGCACCTGCGGCCTGGCATGATGCCGCGGGTGCAGCTTGCGCTGGCGCCGTTGGGCGATCGTGCGTTCGACCTGTTCTCGTACACCTCCGAAACCCAGTCCGTCACCCCGTTCCGACCATGGATCATCGGCGCGTTGATCGCCGTCGGGACACTCGTGCTGCTGATCAGCGCGCTGGCCCAGACGCTGACAACCCTCGAACAGATCCGCGAGCGCAGGCGGCCCTATGCGCTCGGTCGGGCGGCCGGCCTGCCGCTGTCGCTGCTGTCGCTGTCGATCGGGCTCTCGCTGGTCGTGCCGATCCTGGTGACGATGGTCGCGGCCGTCGGCGCTGGGCTGCTGTTGAACCTGGTGCTGGGTGAGCTGCTCCAGATCGGGAACGCGGCGATCGACTGGCCGTTGGTCGGCGTCGGCGTCGGGGCGGCGCTGCTCGCGGCGATCCTGGTGGCGCTCGGGGCGACCTGGTCACTGCAGCGCTCCACCCGTCCAGCCGCGATGCGCACCGAGTGATCGGTGCCCGTCATCTCGCCCTCCGGCCGCGCATCGGAGGTTCCCGTCGTCCACCACCGGACGTCAGCTCCTTCACCACCGCTCGGTGCACGAGCGATCCTCGCAGCATTGACGCTCGGCTGGGGTTGGCTGCTGGTGCACGGTCCGTTGCTCGACCTGCAGATCTACCGGATGGGTGCATGGTCGCTCCTCGACGGTGACGACGGACTGTACGCGGTCACCGACCCCGCCAGCGGTCTGGTCTTCACCTACTCGCCGTTCGCCGCTGCCGTCTTCACACCGCTCGCAGCCCTCCCGGAAGCCGCAGCGGCGATGCTGCTCACCGCCGCGTCGGTGATCGCACTGGCTCGCTGCACCCAGCTGATCGGGCACTTCGTCCGGATCCGGCATACGCACCGGAAACTGTTGCTGTACAGCTCTTTTCTGCTTGAACCGGTCGTGTCCACATTGTCGTTCGGTCAGATCAACCTGATCCTGATGTGGCTGGTTCTGGAGGATCTGCACCGGCCGGGCCGACGCGGCTCCGGTCTGGCCATCGGACTCGCCACCGGGATCAAGGTCGTGCCAGGCATCTGGATCGTGTTCCTGGTACTGAACAGGCGCTTCCGGGCAGCGCGGTCAGCCGCGGGAACGGCGGCCGGCACCGCTCTGCTGGGGTGGCTGGTACTGCCCGATTCCTCGGCCGCCTTCTGGTTCGGCGGCGCTCTCGATCCCGGGCGGACCGGTGGGATCGGCTACCTGGCCAACCAGTCGATCACCGGCCTGGTGGCCAGACTTTCCGACCCGGCGCCGGCTCGCGCCCACTGGACCCTCACCACCGCACTGGTGGTGCTCGCCGGATCTGCCGTCGTTCTGCGCTGCATTCGCAGCGGCAGGACAGTGGAATCGGTGGTGGCGATGACCCTGACCGGCCTGCTCGCTTCACCTATCTCGTGGAGCCATCATTGGGTGTGGGTGCTGCCGATCATCGGGCTGCTGCTCGGATCCGGGCGCACCCTGCTGGCGTCGACGTGGCTTGCCGTCGCCGTCAGTTGGACGATTTGGTGGGCACCCGCGGCAGAGCAGCGGGAACAGACCTGGTCGTGGTGGCAACAGCTGTGCGGCAACGCCTATGCGCTGCTCGGTCTGCTCACGGTGGCCACCCTCTGGATCTCGCGACCCGCCCGACAGCTCAGATCGCGTCCAGCGCTGCCCGCAGGTCGGCGACCAGATCGTCGGCGTCCTCGATCCCGACGGACAGGCGGATCAGATCGTCCGGCACCTGCAGCAGCGAGCCGGCGACGCTGGCATGAGTCATCACCGCAGGGAGCTCGATCAGCGATTCCACCCCACCGAGCGATTCGGCCAACGTGAACAGTTCCGTCGACTTGCAGACCTGAGCAGCAGCGGCAGCACCCCCGGCGACCCGGAAGGAGACCATCCCGCCGAAGCGCCGCATCTGACGGGCTGCCACTTCGTGTCCCGGGTTGCTGGGCAACCCCGGGTAGAACACTCGGGCGACGCCGCGATGCGACTGCAGCACCTCGACGATCCGCTCGGTGTTGTCGCAGTGCCGATCCATCCGCACCGCCAGGGTCTTCAAGCCTCGCAACGTGAGCCACGCATCGAACGGACCGGCGATGCCGCCCATCGACTTGGCGTGGAAGGCGAATCCTTCGGCGAGCTCATCGTCGGAGGTGATCAGTGCCCCACCGATCACGTCGGAGTGACCACCCACGTACTTGGTCGTCGAGTGCAGCACGACATCCGCTCCCAGGGCGAGCGGCAGCTGCAGATACGGCGTCGCGAACGTGTTGTCCACCAACAGCTTCGCGCTCGCACCGTACGCGACCTCGGCGAGTGCTGCGATGTCTGCGATCCCGATCAGCGGGTTGGACGGCGTCTCCACCCAGATCAGCTTCGTCGTCGGCCGCAGCGCCGCGCGGACCGCATCCAGGTCGCCGAGCGGCACGGCGGTGTACTCGATCCCCCACGGCACGCAGATCTTGTCGATCAGCCGGAACGTGCCGCCGTAGGCGTCGTTCGGGATGATCAGGTGGTCACCGGGCTTCAGCATGCTGCGCAGTGCGGTGTCGCCGGCTGCCATTCCGGACGCGAAGGCGACAGCAGCGCTCCCGCCCTCGACCGCCGCCAGAGCAATCTCGAGCGCGGTGCGGGTGGGGTTGCCGGCGCGTGAGTAGTCGTACCCGGCGCGGGTCACACCCACCTCGTCCTGCGCATAGGTGGACGTCTGGTAGATCGGCACCACGACGGCACCGGTCACTGCCTCGGGATCCTGCCCGGCGTGGATCGCCCTGGTCGAGAAGCCCTGGGCTGCAGGGTGTGCGGCGCTCATCGGGCGACGAAGGCGAGCAGGTCAGCGCGGGTCAGCACACCGACGGGTTTGCCGTCGTCGATCACCATGATCGCGTCGACATTCTGCAGCGTCGCCCGCGCGGTCTCGACCGTCTCACCGGAGCCGACCAGGGGGAACGGCGCGTCCATGTGCTGCCGCACCGGATCCGCCAACGACGCCTTGCCGGTGAACAACAGATCCAGCAGCGCTCTCTCGGACACCGAGCCGGACACCTCGCCGGCCATCACCGGCGGCTCCGCGTTCACCACGGGCATCTGCGAGACGGCGTACTCATGCATGATCTCCACGGCGTCACGCACCGTCTCGCCGGGATGCGTGTGCACGAGCGACGGGAGCTCGGCACCCTTGGAGCGCAACACGTCTCGCACGGTCGCGGAGTCGCCGCGGGCCAGGAATCCGTAGGAGGCCATCCAGCTGTCGGAGAAGATCTTGGACAGGTAGCCGCGGCCGCTGTCCGGCAACAGTACGACCAGCACGTCGTCCTCGGTGAGTCGCTCCGCCACCTTGAGGGCCGCTGCGACGGCCATCCCGCAGGATCCGCCGACGAGCAGGCCCTCTTCTCGGGCCATCCGCCGGGTGATCTCGAAGGACTCTGCGTCGGACACGGCCACGATCTCGTCGGTGACGGTGCGGTCGTAGGCGCTGGGCCAGAAGTCCTCGCCGACGCCTTCCACCAGGTACGGCCGACCGGTTCCACCCGAGTAGACGCTGCCTTCGGGGTCGGCGCCGATCACCTGCACGGCTCCGTGCGACTGCTCCTTCAGATACCGACCGGTGCCGGAAATGGTGCCGCCGGTGCCGACGCCCGTCACGAAGTGGGTGACCCGGCCGTCGGTGTCGGCCCAGATCTCCGGACCGGTCGACTCGTAGTGGCTGGCCGGGTTGTTCGGGTTGGAGTACTGATCGGGCTTCCAGGCCCCCGGCGTCTCCCGGACGAGCCGGTCGGAGACCGAGTAGTAGGAGTCCGGGTCCTCGGGGGCCACCGCGGTCGGGCAGACGACGACCTCGGCGCCGTAGGCCCGCAGCACGTTACGCTTGTCTTCACTGACCTTGTCGGGGCAGACGAAGATGCAGGAGTAGCCACGCTGCTGGGCGACGAGCGCAAGTCCGACGCCGGTGTTGCCACTGGTGGGCTCGACGATCGTGCCGCCCGGCTGCAGCTCGCCCGACTCCTCGGCGGCCGTCACCATCTTCAGCGCGATGCGGTCCTTCACGCTGCCGCCCGGGTTGACGTACTCGACCTTGGCGAGGATCAGCGGTTTGAGCCCCTTCGTCAGCGAGTTCAGTTTGACCAGCGGAGTGCCGCCGACCAGTTCGATCACCGACTGTGCGTACTTCACGCCTGACTCCTTCATTGCGGGCACCGGTCACCCGGCGCTGTCTGCCCTCAGGCTATCGGGCTCGAGCGGCCCGAACCGCCGCCGCCGGTGGACGCCGTAACTTCCTGGAATCGGACACCGCGGCATGGAACGGTAGGCCACGGTGTTGGGAGGCGTGGAGCGTCGTACGCATCGCCAAAGGGAGCAATTCATGAAGAGCAGGCCGGTCCATCACACCGCGCTGATCGCCGCGGCCGCAGGGGTCACCGGGGTGATGGGCGCCGCCGGCCTGGCGTGGGTCGGGCTGAGCACGCAGGCTGCCGGGGCGACCAGACACATCGAGGAAGCGGCTGTGCATGCGGCGATCGACGCGGGGCTGATTCCGCCGGACGGTGCCGATGCCCAACGCGTGCCCCCTCCGCCGGGCGACGGGGTGCTGCTGGCGAGCGGACCCACCGACGACCGGAGCATCGAGCCGGGCCTGACGTTGGCGATGATCGGCGACTCGACCGCGGTCGGCTACGGCACCTCGCGATCCGCGGACCTGCCAGGGGTGTTGTTGGCCCGTGGCCTCGCCGCGCTGACCGGAGACCCGGTGCGACTGCTGACGGTGGGCGTCGTCGGGGCGGAGTCGGTCCATCTGGACGACCAGGTGACGGCCGCCCTGCAGCAGAGACCGGACATCGCTGTGATCGTCATCGGCGCCAACGACATCACCGCCAAGGTGGCGCCGACCCGGGCCGCTGCGCAGCTGGGCGCCGCGGTTCGTCGGTTGCGCGCGGCGCAGGTGGAGGTGGTGGTCGCGACCTGCCCGGATTTCGGGGTGATCGCGCCGATCCCGCAGCCGCTGCGCGCCGTGCTCACCCGGTGGTCGCGCGGACTTGCTGCGGCCCAGGCCAGAGCGGTCAGAGCAGCGGGCGGGACGCCGGTCGCGATGGCCCAGCTGGTGTCGCCGTTCTTCCGCGGGAAGCCGGACCTGTTCTTCGCGGACGGCTTCCACCCCAGTGCGGCCGGCTATCGAACGGCTGTCGGGGCCCTGCTCCCCGCCGTGGCGACGGCGGCCACCAGGATCCGGCTCGACCGGGTTGCTGCGCAGCCTGGACTCAGCGGCTGAAACCCAGCGCCGTGGCGATCCTTGCCAGGTACGGCGCCGGATCGACGCCGTCCTGCATCGCCTGGTCCGCGAGCACCGCGAGCTGATCGGGGATGACGGTCGTCTCCAGCAACGGCACCGGCAGTGGAGCGCGACCGGCCGCGCGGGCGGAGTCGTCCGCGAGCGCCTGGAGCTCGAGGCGGGTGACCGTCAGCCGGTCGCCGTGACCCCAGGACGGAGACGACCAGGCCCGCAGCCGACGAACAAGAACGTCGAGCTGCGGGCCCAGGTTGGGATCAGGTGTCACTCGCTGCGCATGTACCCGAGCAGACGCAGGATCTCCAGGTACAGCCAGACCAGCGTCACCATCAGACCGAAGGCGAAGTACCAGGACGTCTTGGCCGGAGCGCCGGCCTTGATGGCCTGGTCGATGGCCTCGAAGTCGAGCAGGAAGCTGAACGCAGCGATCGCGATGCAGACGATCGAGAAGACGATGGCGAGCGTGCCGCCGTCGCGCAGCGGCGACACCCCACCGAACATGCTGATCAGCAGGTTGCCGACCATCATGATGACCAGGCCGATCATCGCTCCGATGATCATCTTGGTGAACTTGGGCGTCACCCGGATCGCGCCGGTCTTGTAGACGACCAGCATGCCGACGAACACACCGAGCGTGCCGAGCACCGCCTGGATGGCGATGCCGTTGTACCTGTTCTCGAAGACGCCGGTGATGGCGCCGAGCAGCACACCTTCGGCGACCGCGTAGCCGAGGATCAGCGCCGGGTTCGTCGACTGCTTGAAGATGACGATCAGCGACAGCACCAGACCGACGACCAGGGCCGGGATGGCCAACTGGTAGGCGCCGGTCCAGGCGGTGATCGCACCGGCGACGATCGCGACACCGAGCACCGTGGCAGTCTTGGCGACCACGTCGTCGACCGTCAGCCCGCGCTCGGCGGGCGGCGCCTGGTAGGCGGGCTGGTCGTAGATGTTCTGCAGGTACTCGGAGCTGGGAGCAGCGGCGCGCTGCGCGTCGAGCACCTTGTTCATGTTCCGGAATGCCGGGTTGCTGCTGGGCACGGGGTCCTCCGCTGGTGGCAGTGGTTCTGGTGTGCGCGTCCTGGGGACGTACACCTCTACACAACGACATCCCCCTGCCGAAGGTTCCCGACGAGCATGTGCCCCGGATGGGAGTTCCGCGGTGGTCGAGCGGGCGTCGGCGGCCGCGCCCGCTGTACGGGCGACGAGCAGTGCCCCCGGTGGGATTCGAACCCACACTGAAACCCTTTTAAGGAGTCTGCCTCTGCCGATTGGGCCACGGGGGCGTGCAGGTCAGCCTAGTTCCGCCAGCACTTTCGCCCGCTCCAGCACCTCGTCGATCATCGGTGGCGTGAGCCGGCCGGTGAAGGTGTTCTGCTGGCTGACGTGGTAGCAGCCGAGGACGGTCAGGCTCCGCCCGTCCGGGTGGTCGATGATCGTCTCCGCTGCATGCCCGAAGACCGGTCGCGGGCGCGGGATCTGCCAGCCGATTGCCTGCAACGAGGCCAGCAGATTCTGCCAGCCGAAACCCCCGAGCGTGACGACGACCTGTGGTCGCAGCAGTTCCAGCTCACGCTGCAGGAAGGGCCGGCAGGTGTCGCGCTCCTGCGGCGTGGGTTTGTTGTCCGGCGGCGCGCAGTGCACCGGTGCGGTGATCCGGACGTCGTCCAGGCGCAGCCCGTCGTCGATCGACACCGACCCCGGCTGGGAAGCCAGGCCTGCGCGATACAGGGCTGCGAACAGGAAATCGCCCGAACGGTCCCCGGTGAACATCCGACCCGTGCGGTTGGCGCCGTGGGCAGCCGGCGCCAGGCCGACCACGAGGATCCGGGCGGTCGACGGCCCGAACCCCGGCACCGGCCGGCCCCAGTAGGTCTCGTCGGCAAAGGATGCGCGCTTCTCAGTGGCCACCCGTTCCCGCCAGGCGACGAGCCGCGGGCAGGCCCGACACCCCGTCACCAGGTGATCGAGCTCCGCGGTGGACTGCGCGGTCGCGGTGCGCCCAGGCACGGCCGCTGCACGCGCGCTTGCCGACGTCATGGCGGCGATCGTGCCAGAGCTCGCCCTCCACCCCAATCGGCCTATTGCGACTCTTCCATTCATCACCCATTCGGCGTAATTTCGAGCTGGAGTAGGCCAGCCAAGCGGACATCCAACACACCGGGCAGCTGGATCGTCATCGAGCGGCGATCTACCTAGCCTTGGATTGCCTCTCAATGTGGAGGTCACCAGCCCTCTGCGACCACCCGACGGAGTAACCATGACGATTCGCCCGAATCGGGAGCACGCCGGCGGAACCGCCGTCGCTCTCCCGCGTCTGAGCGACGTGACGACTCCAGTATCGAGGGTGCGCGCGCTGACCCGTCGCGTGCCGACACTCGTGCGCAGCGCCCCGGCGACCAGCGTGCTGTGCGCCGTGATGATCGTTGCGGCGGTGCTCACCGCCCTCGCCGGGACCACTCCGGACGCACTGCAGACCCAGCTCGGATACGGCCTCCCTGCCTGGCAGCGAGGCGACCTGCTGCACTACTTCACCGGCGCTCTCGTGCTCCCCACCCCCGAGCTGTACGTGGTGATGGGTCCGCTGATCGTCCTCGCCGTCGGGTACTACGAGCGGCGCGCGGGGTCACTACGGGCCATCAGCGTGCTGCTGCTGACGCACCTGATCGGCGCACTGGGGATCACCGCGCTGCTGGCGCTGGCGGACGCGGACTGGCAGTGGGCCGCCCTGCTCGCCCGGCAGACCGATCTCGGGATCTCCGCCGGGACGATCGGCGTCCTGGCCGCCGCGACCTGGGTGATGCCGGGTGCACTCGGCCGCCGGATCCGGTGGATCGGAAGCACCTACATCGTCGTGATGGTTCTGCGCTCCGGGCTGCTGTGGGACGCCGAGCACCTCTTCGGGTGGACGGCCGGCCTCGTCATCGGCCCCAGACTCGCCCGTCGGGTGAACCGCACCGCACACGGGGACCCACAGGCAATCACCGGCCGCGCTCCCCGCATCAAGCGGGTGCGCGCAGCGCTGGCCTGCACTCTGGTGGTCCTCGCCGTCTCCAAACTCGTCACCACGCTCTATCCCGGCAACGGCGGGATCTTCGGCCCGGGGCTCCCGCCCTCGCCGCCGATGCCGGGACGAGTCATCGGTGCTGCCGTGCTACTCGTCCTGGCATTGCTCGTGGGCAACGCCCTTCGGCGCGGCCTCCCGCTCGCCTGGTGGGCAGCTGTCGGGCTCGCCGTCGTCGGTCTGACCAGCGCCGGGCTGATGCACGGCACCCGCTACACCGCCGATCTGCTGCTCTGGGGACTGCTGCTCGCCGGCCTCGTCGCCGGCCGCGGCTACTGGCCCTGGCGACTGCCGGCCGGTGCGCTGGCCCGGGCACTGCCGAGGATGTTGGTCGCCGTCGGGGGCTTCCTCGCACTCTCGGTCCTCACCTGGTGGTTGCTGCGCAGCCAGCTGGACGGGGGCATCCACCCACACCAGATCGTGAACCGGGCACTGTTCGAGGAGCACGCCATCCTGGCCAGGACCCGGACGGCCGATGCGTTGCTCACGGCCACCTCGGTGATCTGGGCGATCGCACTGCTGGCCGTCGCCCTGCCGCTGCTCTACTCGGCCCAGGCGGCCTGCCGCACCCCTCGCCGCCGACGGTCCAGCGGCCGCACCGACGAACAGGTGCTCACCGATCTCGTCGTCCGGCACGGCGGCGGCACCCTCGGCTGGCAGCGCACCTGGCCGGGCTTCACTGCCTGGATCAGCACCACCGGCGACGTCGGGGTCGGCTACAAGGTCGTTTCCGGGGTGGCGATCGCGATCGGCGATCCCGTCGGTCCGCTGTTGCGCTGGCGCGCCGGCGTCGCGGAGTTCCAGAAGTTCTGTCTGCGCAACGGTTGGACCCCGGCTTGGTACACCGTCAGCGACCGCTTCCTCGAGGTGATGGGTGACGAGTGGCGGCACACCGTCCTCGGCGAGGACGCGGTGATCGATCTGTCGGCGCTCGCCTTCACCGGGAAGTCCTGGCAGGACGTCCGCACCGCGCGCAACCGCGCCGAGCGTGACGGGATCCGATGCGAGCGCATCGATCTGCGCACCTGCGACCCGCTGCTGCGCAGCGGGATCGACGAGGTGTCGTCCGGCTGGGTGAACGGAAAACCTTTGCCGGAGATGGGATTCACCCTCGGCACCGTCGCGATCGCTGACGACGACATGATGCGCACCTATGTCGCCCTCGACGCCGCCGGGACCGTGCACGGCGTCACCACCTGGATGCCGGTGCACCGGGGCGGCAAGATCGTCGGGTGGACGCTGGACGTGATGCGGCGGCACTGCGACGGCTTCCGACCGGTGATGGAGTTCCTCATCGCCGAGTGCGTGCTGCAGTTCCAGGCGGAGGGCTACGACATCGCCAGCCTGTCCGTCGCCCCGCTGGCGCGGCCGGCCGGCGTCGCCACGGCGGACCCGGATCTGCTGTCGAAGGCGCTGGACCGCATCGGCGAGATGCTGGAACCTGCCTACGGTTTCCGCTCACTGCTGCAGTACAAGACGAAATTCCATCCGCGGTTCGAGACGGTGCACCTGGCCTACTTCTCCCAGATGGACCTGGCGGAGATCGCTGTCGCCATCGGCCGGGCCTACCTGCCCGAACTGTCTGCGGGGCAAGCCCTTTCGATCGCCAGGGCGCTGCGTCCGCGGCGTGAGGGCGGCGACTCGGCCGGTCGACCGGTTCCCGCTGAGCGTCAGCCGGTCGGCTGATCGATCGTGTCAGCGGACCGCCGCGCTCGCTCGACTGCTGATAGCTCCGCTGGTCGAGCAAGCGAGGAACGAGCGCGTCGAGACCCTGTCAGATCATCGATGCGGTCTCGACTCCTTCGCTACTGTGCGGCAATGAGCAGAACGGCTGAGTCCGGCCACAATTCGACCCTTCGCGCCGATGCCACGACGGCCGTCCTGCTTTTCGGATGCACCACGGTGCTCGATCGCCTGGCCGAAGGGGTCTGGTCTCTCGGCCGGCCGTTGATCTTCGCCATCGTCATCGCCGCTGTCGGTCCGATCTCCCAGGCGTTCGCCGGCGCTCGGACCAGAGCTCGATGGGCCGCGCGCCGGGCGTCGGAGCCGACCGACAGCCGTACCAGGCGAGAGCATCACGTTCTGATCGGAGTCCTTGCCGTCACGGTCATCGCCCTGGTCGTGGGGATCGTGCTGATCCGCCAGGATCTGACTGCTGGGCGGTCGATCTTCGCGAGCGCGTGGGTGGCCCTGGCTCTGCTGGCCGTCGCAGTTGTGTTCTTGGCCGAGGGCATTCACAAGCGCAGGGCGGCGCTGAGGTCGATCACCACCGCCTGACAGGTCGATCGCGGGAGAGCAGTGAGCGAGGCGCAGTGTCTCTCCCGAGAGAGGTGACGATCACCGTCGTCGCCACGTCATACTGCAGAGATGAGTTGGTGGAGAGCCAGAAGCCGCTCGACATCGACCTGGACAACTGGTGCGGAGCAAGACCCCCCGCGAGTCTCGGCTGAGCAACGAGGTCAGGTGACCGACACTCATCGCCGACTGCTGGCGCAACTCACACCTCACGCAGACGCAGAGTGGTCCACTCGGGCGCTCTGGGCGTGCTTGCAAGAGCTACGTCGCAGCACCATCACCGAAGCTGCCGAGGTACGGGTTCACGATGCTTGGACCGACGGCCCACGGCGTTGTGCATCACCTACTCACCCCCGTATCAGCCGGGCGATCGCGTCGGCCTTCGCAGGACAGTGACTGACAAGGATCTGCCCCTCTCCTACGGGCTCAGTTCACAACTCTTTCTCGAACATGGCGACGGGCAGACGACGAGCGCGAACCCGCCGACCCCATCGCTTTCGGGGTCACCGTTGCCGCCTTCGATGTCGGAGAGCCGCTGGGCGGCTACATCGATTCGCTCCGGTGGGATGACCGTGGCATCGGATGGTGGGGTTCGCTCCAGAGTGAACTACCCGCACCATCCCACGACCGTCAATGAAGTTGACACGCGCACGTTTCGGCCCACGCAGTTGGCCCACCGCCGTCCGACCTTGCACGTACCGGTGATCCTCCAAGATGAGCGCCCAGGCTTTGTACGAGCTGTCGCAGCGAGGACGCCGACCTTCGCGGCCGAGCTCATCAGCATCTGCGGCCACGTGGCCTGGGGGCGGTGCGCTCAGCTGACCCGGTCGAACACCGACAGCACCAGCCCGTCGAGAATGTCCGCGACCGAGATCGTCAGCTCGCGGACTGGAACACGCCGTTCTAACTCTCGCAGCACCTCCGACAGCACCAGCGCACCGCCGCCGATCACGTCGACCCGCCCGGGCAGCACGTAACCGAGCATCGCCCGGTGGGATCGGTTGGCGTGCACCAGGTTGGCACACGTGCGATGGACGTCCGGGTACGGGAGAACAGCCCCGTCCCGCTGGGCCGGATCCAGCCGGGACCGACGCTGGGCGCCGGCCGCGACCGTGAGCGCCGTTCCGGCGACGGCGATGACGGTGTCCACCCCGGCGAGCAGCGAGGCCGGCCAGTTGCGCATCGCTGAGCTGATCGTCGCTGCGCAGTGACCCCGCGCCCGCTCGATCTCCGGCGCGGACGGCGGGTCGCCGGCGAGCATCCGCTCGGTGAGGCGGACCGCCCCGATGTCGAGGCTGACGGCGGCCTCGACCACCCCGGCAGCCGGTCGTCCGGCGGCATCCACGACGGGTGGACGGCCGAGCACGATCTCGGTGGACCCGCCGCCGATGTCGACGGTCACCACTCGCCCGGGTCCCGGGGCCAGCGCAGCAACAGTGCCGCGGAAGCCGATCACAGCTTCCTGATCTCCGGTCAGGATGTCGACGCCGGTGCCGAGCACGGATCGCACCAGCGCCACGAACGCCTCCGGATTGCGGGTGTCGCGCAGAGCCGAGGTCGCCGCCACCCGCAGGTCGAGCACCTCCGACGCACGGACGACCGAGGCATAGTGCGCGAGCGTCGACCAGGCACGATCGAGCGCCGACGTGGTGAGCGCACCGGTCGCATCGACCCCCTCCCCGAGGCGGACTGTCCGGGTCTCCCGGTGGATCTCCTTCCAGATGCCGTCGCCCGGCACACCTTCGGCGATCAGCAGCCGAATGGTGTTGGTACCACAGTCGATCGCCGCGACCCGGACGGCGACGCCCGGTGGCAGACGGCCCGCCGCCACACCCTCGTCCGCCGCACTCCCGGACGTCGCATGGCCCGTCGCCGCGTTCCCCATCACCGCCCCACACCGGTCTCCTGGTGGAACCCGTCGATGTGTGCGGCGACCAGCTGTGCGGCCGCGTCACCGTCGGAGGCCTGGATCGCCTCGAGGATCTGCCGGTGTTCGGCGGCCAGCCGCTCGCGCAACCGCGGCCAGCCGGCGAAGTCGGCCACCGCCCGGGTGACGTACGCGCGCACTCCCGACCGCATCGCCTGCATGATGGCAATCACCACCGTGTTGCCGGTCGCCTCGGCCAACGCGAGATGGAACCGGGTGTCGAGATCCAGGAACCCCTCCTGGTCGGCAGGATCGGCCGCATCCATCCGGTCGAGCAATTCACCCGCCACGCCCAACGAGGACACGTCCGAGGCGCCGGCTGCGGCCTCCCGCACCGCCCAGGTCTCCAACAGCACTCGGGTCGCCACCAGGTCACCGACCGGCAGATGCCTGCTCGCCAGGTGCCACCGCAGTGCGGAGCCGATGGGCGCGGACACGTCTGCGATCACCACGGCCCCGGCGTCCGGTCCGGAGCCGACACCGGTACGGATCAGGCCCATCGCCTCGAGCACCTTGATCGCCTCACGAACGCTGGCCCGCGACACCTGGTACCGCTCCGCGAGCGCCCGTTCCGGCGGCAGCCGACCACCCACGTCGACCAGACCGGCAGCCAGATCCTGTTCGATCCGGTCCAGGACCTGCTCGTAGGCGCGCATGTTCGGAGTCTAGGGATCGTCGGGCGAGGTGCGTTCCGGCTCGGTAGCGTCGGCGTCATGGACCTCATCGCCGAAGACCTGATGCTGCTGATGCTCGACGAGGACAAGGGCAGGCCGACGGTCGGCGGCCCGCAGTTCACCCACTCGCTGGCCGGCGCGCTGTTGGTGGAGCTCAGCCTGCAGGGGCTGGTCGAGTCCGACAGCCCGCCCGAGAAGCAGGCCAAGGGCAAGGGCAAGATCCACTCCATCGGCGCCGCCCCCGTCGATCCGATCCTCGCGATCGCCTGGAACGCGTTCAGCGACAAGCCCCGTGGCGCCTCCGCCGTGATCCAGGCTATCGACTCCAGGATCAAGGACCCGTTGCTGGAACGCCTGGTGGCCAAGGGTTGGGTGCGGGAGGAGCGCTCGAAGATCCTGGGCATCTTCCCGTCGACGAAGTTCCCCGAGGCCGACTCCCGGCACGAGACCGAGCTCCGCAGCCGGATCGCCGGCGTACTGGACGGCACCGACCCCGACCCGCGGTCGGCCGTGCTGATCTCGCTGTTGAGTGCGGCCGACGGGTTGAAGGCGTTGTTCCCGGACGCCGATCGCAAGCAGCTGAAGGCGCGTGCAGCCGAGGTCAGTGACGGCGAGTGGGCCGGCGCTGCCGTGCGCCAGGCGGTGCAGGCCGTCAACGCTGCCGTCATGACAGCGGTGATGGTCCCGGTGTTCATCAGCACGACCTCCTGAGGCGCCGACGGATGCCCTATGCTGTGGTCAGACCACAGTCGATCCAGAGCCCGGGAGCATCTCGATGAAGCGCCAGTTGCCGAAGCCGCACGACCTCGCCCCGCTGCTCAAGTTCAAGAAGCCGGAGCTCTCCCCCAAGACCCGGCGGCTGGCGTCCGCGCTGACCATCGACGACCTGCGAACCATCGCCAAGCGACGCACCCCCAAGCCCGCGTTCGACTACACCGACGGGGCGGCCGAGGGCGAGGTCTCGCTGGCGCGGGCCCGCGAGGCGTTCGGTGACGTGGAGTTCAACCCGGCCATCCTGCGGGACGTCAGCAAGGTCGACACCACTCGGGACGTGTTGGGCGGCAAGGTGTCCCTGCCGTTCGGTATCGCGCCGACCGGCTTTACCCGGATGATGCAGGCCGAAGGCGAGATCGCCGGCGCCGGCGCCGCAGCGGCAGCAGGAATCCCGTTCTCGTTGTCCACCATGGGAACCACCTCCATCGAGGAGGTCGCCGCCGCGAACCCGCACGGCCGCAACTGGTTCCAGCTGTACATGTGGAAGGACCGGGAACGGTCGATGGCGTTAGTCGACCGGGCGGCGAAGGCCGGTTTCGACACCCTTCTCGTGACGGTCGACGTGCCGGTCGCCGGGGCGCGTCTGCGCGATGCGCGCAACGGCATGACGATCCCGCCCACCCTCACGCCGAAGACCATCCTCAACGCGATCCCGCGGCCAGCCTGGTGGATCAACTTCCTGACCACCGAGCCGCTGGCTTTCGCCTCGCTCGACTCGTGGTCGGGCACCGTCGGCGACCTGTTGGACACGATGTTCGATCCGACCGTCACCTACGAGGACCTGGAATGGATCCGCAACCAGTGGCCCGGCAAGGTCTCCGTCAAGGGCGTGCAGACCGTCGAGGACGCGAAGCGGCTGGCTGACGCCGGCGTCGATGCGATCGTGCTGTCCAACCACGGCGGCCGGCAACTCGACCGCGCGCCGATCCCGTTCCACCTGCTGCCGCAGGTGGTGAAAGAGGTCGGTAAGGACCTCGAGGTGCACCTGGACACCGGGATCATGTCCGGCCAGGACATCGTCGCCGCGGTCGCCCACGGCGCCCACTTCACGCTGATCGGCCGCGCCTACCTCTACGGCCTGATGGCCGGTGGCCGCGACGGCGTCGACCGGGCGATCGGCATCATCAAGGGCCAGATCGAGCGCACCATGCGCCTGCTGGGGGTCGCGTCACTGGACGAGCTCGAGCCGCGCCACGTCACCCAGCTGCAGCGGGTCACCGCACGCCAGCTCTGAGGCCGCCCCCACCCCGCATCCGTTCGGCGTCATTACGCCGACCGGAGCGATCGAGCACGTATTCGTGCCGATCCGATGACGAGGCCCGCGCGAAGTCGGCGTCTGTACGCCTTCCCGAGCGATCGAACACGTATTCGTGCCGATTCGACGAGGAGTGCCCGCTTCGGCCACTGCAGCTCGACGCACTCGAGCAGTTCCGCGTCGAAACCGGTCGTGTCGCACCGGGATCTCGACTCGTTCGTTCCTCACTCGCTCATTCACCGGCTGAGTCGAAGGGGACTGCCGGATTCGTCTGGATCCCGCCGTCCGGCTCAGAACCAGGTCCGGATCCCGCCGATCACCGCCGGCACGGGTGCCTCGCAGTCGTCGATCACCTGTAGCGTCCGCCACTTGTCGAAGGTCAGGCACGGGTGGGAGATGCCGAACCTGACCAAGTCGCCCAGCCGTACGTCAGCGTCCTCGGGCACCTGCAGATGGGCATGCTGGTCGTTGAGGGACCTGGTGATCCCGTCACCCGGAAACTCCATGACGCCGCCGTCACGACGCAGCTGGGTCGCCAGCGGCGGCTCGTCGAAGCCGATGTCGCGCTTGCCGACGTTGACCAGCACCAGCCCCGGTTCCGGTCGGGACACCACCGATCCCCAGACATGCACCGCCGGCAGCAGTCCCGGCGTCCGGCGGCCCGCATCGAACGGTGACGACCGGTGGTACATCCCGTCGTCATGGGTCAGGTAGCAGCCCGAACGGAGCACCACCAGGGCCCGCTCCCGCAGCCCGACGAAGCTCGCTGCCACCACGTCCGGGAACTGACTGCCGCCGGCAGAGATCACCGGACGGGGCACCTCGAACAGCCCAGCGGACTCGATGGCCGTGAAGGTCTCGACGACTTCCCGGCAGAACGCGGCGACATCGGCGCCGGTCGCCGGGCCGCTCTCCGTCCGCAGGGAGCCTTCCCACGCTGCCACTCCGTGCAGGGTGAGCCGCTCGCACGCGTGCACCGCCTCCGCTGTCTGCAGCGCCGTCTCGACGGTGCGCGCGCCGGTCCTGGCCCCTGCCGTACCTCGATCCACCAGCACTCCGAGCGCGGGGGCGTCGGACGGGTAGTGGGCGGCCAGCAGCTCGACCGAGCTCGGATCGTCACACCAGAGGATGACCTCGGCGCCACCGGACACCAGCGCAGCCAATGATCTGATGTCCGCCGGAACCACCACCGCGCCGGCGTGCAGGATGCGCGGAACACCGTGCGCTGCAGCTACTCTCGCTTGGGCGGGAGTGGCCACGGTGATCGCCCAGGCACCCGCGTCGAGCTGTCGACGCCACAAGGACGGCGACATGGTCGTCTTGCCGTGCGGGGCGAGCACTGCGCCTGCACTGCGCAGCACCTCGTCCAGGACGCCGATGTTGTGCTCGATCCGCCCGGCATCGACCGTGGCGAACGGGGTGGACAGCTGCGTCACCGCCAGGTCGGTCGGGACACCGAGTTCGTCGAGCTCGTACCAATGCACGCGGATCTCCGGCCCGGGTCAGTTGTCGTTGCCTCGGTTGAACATCTTCCCGGCGGCCTCACCGATCTTCGAGCCGGCCTTGGCGAGCTGATCGCCCAACGAGTTGAGGGTGGTCATGATCGGGTCGGTGGAGTCGGCGGCGGCATCCTTGTACGACTTCGCGGCCGAGCCGAGATCCTCGCCCAGGTCGTCGGTGGGCTTGTCGGCATCGCGGCGCTGGTAGGTGCCGCCGATGATGGCGCGGTACTCCTCGGAAGCGGCCCAGCGCTGCAACTGCGCGGCCCGCACGACGGCCATCGGGTGGCTCATCCCCTCCACCGCGCGGAACTTGTGGATCGAGTCACGGATGTCGCCGACGTTCTCGTACTCGGTGGCCTGCTGCAGGAACGACGGGATGTCGATCTCGTCGGTGTTGGTCCCGCCGGCCAGGAACAGGTGGGTGCGCAGGGCCGCTCCCGGATCCTGGCTGCACAGCAGACCGGCCCGGTCGGCCGTCAGTTCGGCCTTGCGGTACCATTCACGCAGCGCTGCGATGATCGCGCGCAGCCCGAGCGCGCCCGCGGGCACCCAGGACACCGTGTGCTGCAGGCTGAGCAGCCGCAGCAGCAGGGTCCGCAGCACCGCATGGCCGGACAGCACGTGGCCCATCTCGTGGCCGATGACGAACCGCAGGCTCTCGTCGTCGAGCGCTTCGACCAGGCCGGTGGTGAGCACGATGAACGGCTCGTCGATGCCGACGGTCATCGCGTTGGCGACCGGGTTGCGGTCGATGAAGACGTGCGGCACGGCGTCCAGGTCGAGCGTGACGGCGCACTCCTGACGCATCGCCTCGATCCGCGGGTACTGCTTCTCCCCCACCCGGATCGAGCTCGCCAGCGCCATCAGCCGCTCGCCGCGTTCCGGGAAGATGCCGGACAGGGTGCGCAGGATGTCGGACAGCCCCGGAACGGCGCGCATGGTGGCGAGTACGCCGCGATCCGCAGGATGCTCGTAGGCGCGCGGGCTGATGCCGGGGAACGTCACCCGACCGGGCCTGGGGGTGACGGTCTTCGACGTCCGCTTCCGGCCGCCCTTCGCGCCGCCAGTGCCTGCGTCGCTGCCGCTGTTCTGGTCTGCCATGAGCTCTCCCCGGTCCCGCGGCCCCCTCGTCGGCGCCGACCTGAACCCACTGTAGGTCGATCTGTCCTGGAACGGAGTGGTTGTCCGGTACCCATCATCATCCCGCCACCCACCCTGCGATCTAGTCTTCCCGGATGAGCACCGCGCCGTCCGACTCATTGCTGCGTCACGAGGAGAACGCCGCGGTGGAGGCGCTCCGTGCGGTGGTCAGGATCGTGACCGTCGCGCACCGCGACGCCGATCTCCACGACCCGGAGCCTTTCGACGATTTCGTCGAGGAGCTGGCCGGCCGGTTCCCACTGCTGCACGAGGCCTGCGAGATCACCCAGCACTGCGGGCACGCGCTGCTGCTGCGCTGGCCCGGTCGCGGCCCGGAACACCAGGACGCCACGGCCGGCCCCGTCGTGCTGATGGCACATTCCGACGTCGTCCCGATCGACCCGGACGACGACTGGCAGCATCCGCCCTTCTCCGCAGACCTCGCCGACGGCTTCATCTGGGGCCGGGGCACCCTGGACTGCAAGGGCTCGTTGATCGCGCTCTGCAGCGCCGCGGAGCGGTTGCTGGCCGAAGGCTTCTCACCCCAGCGCGACGTCTGGTTCTCCTTCGGCTGCAACGAGGAGATCGCCGGTACCGCAGCGACTTCCGCGATCGAGCTGCTGCAGGCGCGCGGTGTCCGGCCGTGGTTCGTGCTCGACGAGGGCGGCGCCGTGGTCGATGACGGGTTCCCCGGGATGACGGGGCCGATCGCCATGATCGGGGTCGCCGAGAAGGGCCTGCTCGATCTCGAACTCCGTGCCGAGGCCGCCGGCGGGCACGCCTCAACGCCGACCCGGGGTGGTGCGACCGCCACCCTCGCGCGGGCGATCGTGCGCCTGGACGAGCACCCCTTCCCCACCAACCTCCCCGCGGCGACCGTCGCGATGCTGGAGGTGATGGCCACCCGGCTGCGGGCACCGCTGGGCAGAGCGTTGGCCCTACTGACCAAGCGACCGCGCTTGCTCGCAGCGGCGTTGCAGCGCGCCGGTGCGGAGCCGGCAGCGATGACCAGGACCACGACGGCGATCACCCAGCTGCGTGGGTCGCGCGGCGCGAACGTCATCGCCACCACCGCCACCGCCACGGTCAACCTGCGGATCATGATCGGCGAGACCGTGCAGGGGACCATCGAGCAGGTGGGGCGGATCGTGCGCGACAAGAACGTCACGTTGACGGCGCTGTCGTCGAGTGAACCGAGCGCGGTCGCGCCGGTGGACGAGGCCTTCGCGCTGCTCGGTGAGACGCTCGCCGCCGTCATGCCCGACGTCGTTCCCGCTCCGTACGTGGTGATGGCCGCGACCGACGGTCGGTTCTTCCAGCAGAGCTTTCCGCGTGTCTACCGCTTCAACCCGTTCCGGATGAGCGTCGAGCTGCGCAGGACCCTGCACAACGTCGACGAACGCATCGGGGTGGCCGACTACCTCGAGGGAATCCGTTGGTATGCAGCACTTCTCGGAAGGCTCTGACATGACCGGTCGCGGCACCCGTTCGATCCCTCCGGCCGCCGTCCCGCTGGCCGGGATCGTGGGCTTCCTGGTCTGCGTCGAGCTCGCTTCCGGTGTGCTGCAGGGTTTCTACACGCCGATCTTCACCGACATCGCCGACCGGCTGGGGATCGCCCACGGCGACGTGAACTGGTTCGAGGCCGCGCAACTGCTGGTATCGGCACTGGTGGTGCCGGTGCTCTCGCGGCTCGGCGACATTGTCGGTCATCGCGCGATCCTGTTGGGCTCCACCGTCGTCACTGCGCTGGCGTCGTGGGCGGTGGCGTTCGCGCCGAGCTTCGGCACCTTCCTGATCGCCTGGGCCCTGCAGGGCTTCTACGTCGTGTGGTTGCCGCTGGAGGTCGCGATCATCCACGGGCGGACTGCTGGTGACGAACGCCGGACCCGTGGCGCCGCAGGCATTCTCGTCGGCGCACTCGAGCTGGGCGTGATCATCGCGGCGCTGGCCAGCGGCGCGCTGGTGACGTCGATGTCGCTGACCGCGGTGCTGATGATCCCCGCGGTGATCGTCTCGCTCGCAGCGGTCACCATCTGGTTCGGCGTGCACGAGCCGCGAACCCCCGGCGGGGCCAGGATCGACTGGCCGGGATTCGCGCTGCTCACCGTTGCGCTCGCGCTGCTGATGGCCGGACTGGTGGTGCTGCGCCTCACCGGACCGGCCGACCTGCGGCCGTGGATCTTGATCATCGCGGCCTTCGCGATGGGTGTGCCGTTCGCGCGGTGGGAGCTGCGTGCGCCCGCGCCGCTGGTGGATCTGCGGGTGCTCGGTGCCCGCGGGCAGTGGCCCATCCAGCTCACCGCGTTCCTGTTCGGCGCCTCGGTGCTGGGCGCCCAGATCCCGCTGTCGACCTATGCCAGGACGGATCCGGCCGTCGCCGGCTACGGCCTGGGGGCGAGCGCGTCGACGTTGTCGCTGCTGATCGGCGGGTACGTGCTCGCACTGGCGGTCGGCGCGCTGACGTACCCTCTGGTGGCACGCCGCACCGGCAGCCGGAGCGCCATGGCCGGCGCCGCGGTGCTGGTCGGAGTCGGCTACCTGCTGTTCCTGCCGCTGCACAGCGGGATGGGACAGCTGACGCTCAACATGGTGATCGCCGGTATCGGCTCCGGCGCGCTGGTGGCCGCGCTGCCGGCAGCTGCGGTGGCCGCCGCGCCGAGCGGACACTCGGGCTTCGCGGCCGGGATGACGAACACCACCAAGACCATCGGCGGCGCCATCGCCTCCAGCATCTTCGCGATCGCGCTGGCCGCCACCGGTTCCATCCAGGACGTCGACGAACGCGGCATCTACCCGCCGTTCAGCGGCTATCTGACGGTGTGGGCGATCTGCGGGGTGACGGCCCTGATCGCTGCGATCAGCCTGGTGGCGCTGTCGCGTGAAACCGGCGTACAACTGGTGAAAGGTGTTGCTGCTGGCGACAAGTGAGCACTCGATGCCAGCAGTAGCCCGCAACACCAGCGACAACGGGCTGGCGCCTCGGTCAGGCTTCGGTGACCGTCTCGGCGTCGGTCGACACCACAGGACCCGGCTCGAGCTGCGCACAGACGAGTTCGCCCTTGACCGCGTATTCACCGAGCAGGTCGACGGCCTCGTCACCCAACGGGTTGACGCCCCGGCCGACAGCCAGCGAGTGCGCGACCAACACGTGCAGGCACTTGACCCGGTCGGGCATCCCGCCGGCGGTCACCGCGTGGCCCAGGTCTCCCAGGGCGTTGCGGGTGGCGAGGTAGCTGTCGTGGGCGCGCTGGTAGCCGGCCGCCAGGTCGAGATCCACGGTGAGCCGATGGGTCATCTCGGCCATCAGGCCGTCCGACTCCATCCGGCTGACGATCGTCGCCAGCGTCGAGCAGGTCAGGTAGTACAGCGTCGGGAACGGCGTCCCGTCCTCCAGTCGCGGTGCCGTCTGCAGCACCGCCGGCACACCGTGCGCGCAGCGGTAGGCCGTACCGACAACCCCGCGGGGCCGTCTGCCGAGCTGGCCGAGGACGAGTTCGGCATCCGCCTCGGTCCAGCGCTCGACCTGCTGGGGCGCTCCCCAGGCGAGGTCAGCCACTGGGCTGGACATCGGCACTGACGGTGTCCCACAGCTTGCTGTACCAGGGCGTGCCGGGCTGGGTCGCACCCGACGGCTCGGTGGTGGATCCTGCTGCGGCGCCGGCCGGGGTCTTCACCGGCGGAAGGCTCACCCGGTAGATAGTCTGGCCGGGCGACACGTACTGCAGCCGGCGGCGCGCCTCGGCAGCCACGTAGTCGGGGTCGGAGAGTGCGCGCTTGCGCTCCTCCAGAGCGGCCTTCTGTGCCTGCAACCGTTCGATCTGCTGCTGGGCGGCGGCCAGGTCGCTCTGCCGGGCGATGTAGCTGCGCAGCGGGCCGGCGACAGCCACGGCGACGATGGCCAGTGCCAGCCCGAGGGCCAGGGTTTGACGCAGCAGCCCGGCGCGGGCTGCCGGCGCGGCCGGGCCACCGACGGACAGCTTCGGCAGCCGCGAGGTGGGTCCGTCCGAGCTCCGTGCCGCGTCGGCGCGAGTACGGGGGCGTTCGGACCTTCCGCCGGGTCCGCTCGGGCCGCGTCGGGCCGCGGACCCCGAGCGCGCCGCACCGCCCGGTCCACTGGACCGAGCGATGCGGTCAGGACGGCGTCCTGGAGTGCGATGAGTCATGTCGTCCTGGGTGCTCGAAGATCAGACCGCTTCGACGGTCATCCAGCAGTGAACCGCGGGAAGGCCAGTTCACCCTGGTAACGCGCCGCGTCACCGAGGTTCTCCTCGATCCGCAGCAGCTGGTTGTACTTCGCGACACGCTCGGAACGGGCCGGCGCACCGGTCTTGATCTGGCCACACCCGGTCGCCACCGCGAGATCGGCGATGGTGGTGTCCTCGGTCTCACCGGAGCGGTGGCTCATCATGCAGCGGTAGCCGCTGGAGTGCGCGAGGGTGACGGCGTCGAGCGTCTCGGACAGCGTGCCGATCTGGTTGACCTTGACCAGCAGCGCGTTGGCCGCGTGCCTACGGATGCCCTCCTCGAGCCGATCGGGGTTGGTGACGAACAGGTCGTCGCCGACGATCTGGATCTTGTCGCCGAGCAGCGAGGTCATCGCGATCCAGCCCTCCCAGTCGTCCTCCGACAGCGGATCCTCGATGGAGACGATCGGGTAGTTCGCGACCAGGTCGGCGTAGTACGCCGTGAGCTGCTCGGCGGAGGTCTGCTTGCCCTCGAAGGTGTAGCTGCCGCCGGAGTGGAACTCGCTGGCCGCGACGTCCATGGCCAGGGCAATGTCGGAGCCCAGGGTGTAGCCGGCCTGGGAGACGGCCTCGCCGATCAGGTCGAGCGCCGCCCGGTTGGACGGCAGGTTCGGGGCGAAGCCGCCCTCGTCGCCGAGACCGGTCGAGAGGCCCTTCTTCTTCAGCACCGACTTGAGCGAGTGGTAGACCTCGGCGCCCCAGCGCAGCGCCTCCTTGAAGGTGGCGGCGCCGATCGGCGCGATCATGAACTCCTGGACGTCGACATCGCTGTCCGCGTGCGAACCACCGTTGAGGATGTTCAGCATCGGGACCGGCAGGATGTGCGCGTTCGGGCCGCCGAGGTAGCGGAACAGGTCCAGATCGGCGGAATCGGCGGCGGCGCGGGCCACGGCGAGCGAGACGCCGAGGATGGCGTTCGCGCCGATCCGGCCCTTGTCCGGGGTGCCGTCGAGGTCGATCAGCATCTGGTCGATGACGCGCTGTTCGGTGGCGTCGTAGCCGATGAGGGCCGGGCCGATCTCGTCGAGCACGGCTTCGACGGCCTTCTCGACGCCCTTGCCGAGGTAGCGCTTCGGATCCCCGTCGCGGAGTTCGACGGCTTCGTGCTCGCCGGTGGAGGCCCCGGACGGGACGGCGGCGCGGGCGACGGATCCGTCTTCCAGCGCGACCTCGACCTCGACGGTCGGGTTGCCCCGTGAATCGAGGATCTCGCGAGCTCCGATGACTTCGATGGCGGCCACAGGCACACCCTTTCTGAATCGATTCCGACCGAGGGGAGCCCCGGTGCCACGGTGCGTGTCCAGCCTAGCGTCCGACGCTGTTCGGCTCGGCAAGGGATCTGGGCCGTCGCGTTCCGTTCACGGCGCCGTCCTGCGTCGTACGCTCGGCCGATGGGTGCCCGCGCCATTGTCGTGCAGGACGGCTGCCTGCTGGTGATCCGCCGCTTCAAGGACGGGCGGTGGCGAGCGGTGATCCCCGGCGGAAAGGTCGAGCCGGGCGAGACGCCGGCCGAGGCCGCGGTGCGCGAGCTGGCCGAAGAGACCTCGCTGACGGCCTGCGTGGACCGGCTGTTCTGGGACAACGCCGCCGATGCTCAGCTCTTCTTCCTCATGGGACCGGCGACCGGCACCCTCGCGCTCGGCGGACCCGAGGCGCTGGAGCAGAGCGAGACCAACCGACACATCCCCAGCTGGGTGCCGCTCGAACAATTGGACTCCATCGGACTCGTGCCGAGCGCGCTGATCGACAAGGTCCGGGCGCTCGAAGCCTGACGCGGCCCGAGGCCGCGTCTGCGCTCAGGCGCATTCTCGATGGTCGTCTCCGGGCCCGATTCGGCCTGAATCCGACCGTTCAGGATGCGGCTGACCGAGGCTTGCACTGCGGTGGCCGGACGGCGGCAACACGCCGATCAGTCCAGCCACCCAGCGGGACGAACATCCGTGCCATCCTCGGTCATGGTCTCCGTGGGGGAATTGCCGGTCCATCTGTCCAAGGGCGCGAATCTGGCGCTGCGATCGCTCGACGAGGAGCTGGGCTCGGTCACCGTCATCCTGGAGACCGAGGGAAGCGAGGGAACGGTGGTCGACGCCGACGTGAGTGTCCTGCTGCTCGGGGACGACGGGCGGGTGCGGTCCAACGACGATCTGATCTTCTACAACCAGCCGGTCGGCGCCGACGGGGCCGTGCACCTGCGCGACAAGATCAGGACCGACCACGAATCGACGCCCGTCGCAAGCGACGTAGTGACCGTCGAGCTCGACGACCTCCCCGACGACGTCGCCCGGATCGTGCTGTCCGCGAGCCTGGATCCCGGTCTCGGTATCACCTTCGCCGCAGCATCGTCGGTGACCTTGAGGATCGCCCGGTCCTCCGACGCCCAGGAACTCGTCATCTTCGGCATCGAGGCGTTGAGCTCCGAGACCGCTCTGCTGTTCGGAGAGTTCTATCGCCGGTCCGGCGAGTGGAAGGTCCGGGCCATCGGCCAGGGCTTCGCCGACGGGCTGACGGCGCTGGTCACCGAGTTCGGCGTCGACGTCGACAATTCCGAGACTGCCGATAGTGCGGACGTGTCCGAGCACGACCTCTCGGCGGACGGGGTGACCGAGCTTCCGCCCTCCCCCTCCGTCCCGATCGAGGTGCTGGCCGACGGTCCGGCGACGCCCGAGGAGGTGACGGTCGACGAACCTTCCTCCGCGCCGGCGCGCCCCGCCAGGGTCTCGGTGCGCCGATCCACCCGTGCCCCGAAACTGCCCACCGACTGGGACCGGACAATCCCGGCCGACACCGACACCGACTGGCAACGCGCACGGCTGTTCCCCGTTGCCGGCATCGGTGGCGCCGAGGAGCAGGAGAGACGTGCCACCTCGGCGCTGCTCGCCGTCCTCGGCATCGTGAAGGAATTCGGACGATCGATCACTGCCCGGGTCGGAGCCCCGGCAGGTGCGGTGACGACGTTCATCGAAGTTCCCTTCGGACTCGACGAGCAGGCCTACCGGCCGGACGGGGTGATCACCGTCAAGCGGGGTCAGCGGGAGTGGCGCGCGCTGGTGGAGGTCAAGACCTCCGAGGGCCGACTCAACTTCGAACAGGTCGATCACTACGTCGAGATCGCTCGAGCCAAGAACTTCGACGCGGTCATCACGATCAGCAATCAGCTCACCGGGTCGAACGACGAGCATCCGATCGCCATCGATCGACGCAAGCTGAAGAAGGTGTCCCTGCACCATCTCTCGTGGGAGCAGATCCGCACTGATGCGATCCTGCTCTCGCGTCATTCGCGGGCAGCCGATCCGACGCAGGCCGTGGTGCTGGACGAGTTCCTCCGCTACATGGAGCACCCGAGATCCGGACTGCACGGGTTCACCGACATGGGCCCGGAGTGGGTCAAGATCCGTGACTCCGTCAAGCACCGGACTCTTCGTGCCAGCGACATGGGATGTGCGGAGGTGATCGCCCATTTCGACCAGTTGGTGCGCCACATCGGACATCAGCTGACCAGCCTGCTCGGCGTCGAGACCTCCATCCAACCTCCCCGCGCACGACCCGACGGCACTACGCGCGCGCAACAGCTCGCCGATTCGGGCCAGCTGTTCGGCTCGATCCGTGTCCCCGGCGCCGTCGACGTTCTGGTGATCACCAACGATCTGAGGTCTGAACGGGTCGGAGTCTCTGTCCAGGTCGACGCCCCCCGGGACGGCCGTCCATTGACCCGGATCAACTGGCTGCTCCGCCAGATCCCCGAGGCCAGAGACGCGCTACGGGTCGAAGCACTGCTCACGGGAGGCCGCGGACTCTCCACCGCGGAGCTGCTCGGATCGGTCCGGAAGAAGCCCGAACTGCTGGTGCCCGCGGACGGTCGGGACATCAGGGCGTTCCGTCTCACGCTGGAACTGCCGATGGGCACCAAACGGAACTCCGGGACCGGCGGCGTGATCCGCTCGGTCCATCAGGCGACCACCTACCTCTACGCCGAGGTGGTGCAGCACCTGCGCCCGTGGAATGCGAAGCCACCCCAGCTCACTGCACCCGCTACGGACTGAGCGGATCGCCGGCATCTGCCGTCCGCGCTGCCCACGGGCCGCGCGGACTCGGGGCCAGCCGCATTCTCGATGGTTGTTTTCTGGCCCCGAATCGGGCCTGTTGTAACCATTCGGCATGCGCCTGACCGATCAGCATGCGCCGCGGCTGCCGAACCACCAGGCTCCACGGCGCAGATTCAGGTGCCCGCCGCAATCTCGATCGTCGTCTCCGGCCCCAATTCGGGCCACAGCTGACCATTCAGCATGCGCCGGACAGATCAGCATGCGGCTCACAATCGGTATGCGCCGCGGGTGCTGGATGCAGCAAGCCGGTCCCGCCGCCCGCGCGGCAGTGATCTGATGGTCCGGTGCTGGTTCTCGCTGCGATGCTGATCGCTGCCGTCGCGGGCTTCGCACAATCGGTGTCCGGCTTCGGGTTCGCGCTGCTGTCGGTGCCGCTGCTCGTTCCGTTCGTGGGGGCGCCGAGCGCAGTGGTCGCCGCGACCGGCCTGGGTTTCGTGCTCTCGGTCGGCACCAGCGTCCATCAGCGGGCGCACATTCCGTGGCGCACGGTGCTGGTGGTGTCGGCGACCGCGCTGATCGGTCTGCCGGTCGGTCTGCTGGCTCTGCGTCTGCTGGATGCGCGCTGGCTGTCGCTGCTCATCGGCTGTGTGGTGATCGGGATGACCGTGCTCATCGCCCGGCCCCGCATCCGGCCCGTCCGTGGCCGAGCTGTCGGGGTGGCCGGTGCGGTGAGTGGCGCGTTGCTCACCTCCACCGGGATGAACGGACCACCGCTGGTCCTCGCACTCCAGGGTCTCGGGCTCGCGCCGCGCGCATTCCGCGCGTGCCTGCAGGCCGCTTTCGCGCTCCAGGACCTCGCGGCGATCATCGGCTTCGCCGTGGTCGGCCGGATCGGAACAGACACCCTCACAGTGGTGGCTGCCGGCATCCCCGGCCTCGCGGTCGGTTGGCTGATCGGCGACCGGGTGTTCAGCCGGATCGATCCGAAGACCTTCCGACGACTGGTGCTGGCGTTGCTGGTGGCGACCGGAACGCTCGCGGTGGTGCAGGCGATCCTGGGTTGAGCCTGCGGAGGCCTCAGCTCCGGAAGGAAGCCAGCGCCTCGTCGATCGGGGTGCTGCCGTTGTTGAACTCGATGGTGCGCCCGACGGTCGCCGGGGTCTGCAGCACGGCCGCGATGACGGCGGCAACATCGTCGCGGCTGACCTCGCCCGCTGTGGCGCCGGCGTCAGCCGTCTCGATCAACCCGGTTCCCGCGTCAAGGGTGAGTGAGCTCGGGGCGACGATCGTCCACTCCCGGTCGCTCGCGCGCAGGTACGCGTCGGCCTCCGCCTTGGCCTGGGCATAGGCGTGGAAGGAATTGTCCTCCGGGACACCGTGGTCGAGCCCGGCACCGAAGTACGACACCAGCACGAACCTGCCGACGCCGGCTGCTGCTGCGGCATCGATCGCCCGGATCGCAGCGTCACGATCAACGGCGAACGTACGCGCGGGGTCACCGCCGCCGGCTCCGGCGCTGAACACGACAGCGTCGTGACCGGCGATCACGGCGGCCAGCGAATCGACCGTCGCCGACTCGATGTCGGCCACGACGCTCGAGGCCCCGGCTGCGGCCACCTCCACGCCGTGGTCCGGATTGCGGACCACCGAGTCGACCTCGACCCCATCGGCGCTCAGCAACTTCGCCAGCCGGATCGCGATCTTGCCGTGGCCACCGAGAATGACGACACGAGACATGGGCAGACCTTTCGAGGGACCAGGGTCGCGGACATGGTCCGGGAGCGGATGCTGCTGACGGGCGCTGCCCGATTCAGCCCAGCTCGCGGAGCTTCGGGAGCACCTCGGCGCCGTAGAGCTCCAGGAAACGGGCCTGGTCGGGGCCGGGCGCGTGGAACACCAGGTGCTTGAAGCCGAGGTCGATGTACGCCTTGATCTTCTCGACGTGCTCATCCGGATCGGCCGAGACGATCCAGCGGGACGCGGCCCGCTCGACGGGCAGCGCGTCGGCGAGCCGCTGCATCTCGATCGGATCGTGGACGTGCGTCTTCTCCTCGGGCGACAGCGCGAGGGCGGCCCAGTACTTGGTGTCCTGCAGGGCGCGCTCAGGGTCGTGGTCGAAGGACACCTTCATCTCGATCATCAGATCGAGGTCGTCGAGCGATCGACCGGCCTTACCGGCACCCTCGGCCAGCGCCGGCAGCAGGGTGTCGGAGTACAGCTCTGGCGCCTTGCCCGAGGTGGTGATGAACCCGTCGCCGACGCGGCCGGCCATCCGGGTCGCGGCCGGACCCGAGGCGCCGATGTAGATCGGCACCGGAACGTCCGGGCGGTCGTAGATGGTGGCGTTCTCAACCGTGTAGAACGTCCCCTCGGAGGTGACGCGCTCCCCGTCCCACAGCTGCTTGATCAGCGCAATCGCCTCCTTGAGCCGGGCGAAGCGCTCCTTGCCGTCGGGCCATTCGAGCCCGAGCGCAACCTCGTTGAGCGACTCCCCCGAACCGACGCCCAGGATGACGCGCCCCGGGAAGAGCACGCCAAGAGTCGCGAACGCCTGGGCGATGACTGCCGGGTGGTAGCGGAAGGTGGGTGTGAGCACCGAGGTGCCGAGGATGATCTTCTCGGTCTTCGCGCCGGCGGCACCGAGCCAGGGCAGTGCGGCGGGCGCGTGGCCGCCGTCGTGCCGCCACGGCTGGAAGTGGTCGGAGATCCACGCCGACTCGAAACCTGCCTGTTCGGCGATCACGGTGAAGTCCACGAGCTCGCGCGGACCGAACTGCTCAGCGGAAGCCTTGTACCCGAAGCGGAGTGCCATGCCTCCACCCTACGAGCGATCGTCGGATCCGTCCCGGAGAACACTTCACCAAACGGTACAGTTTTGGTACGGTCGGACGATGCCCACGGACGCCGCTCTCGACGCCGCCGCCACAGCCGTGGCGAACCCGGCTCGCCGGCAGCTGATCGAGCACCTCACTGCCGGACCGACCAGCGTCAGCACCCTCGCCGAACTGCTCGAGGTGACCCTCCCCGCGGTGCTCAAACAGCTCGGCATCCTGGAGCGAGCCGGGATCGTCACCCGCCACAAGACCGGCCGGGTGGTGACCGTCGCCCTGGTACCCGGAAGTCTTGCGCCGCTGCAGGAATGGGCCTTGCGCACGCAACTGTTCTGGACCGGTCAGCTCGACTGGTTCGCCGCTCACGTGGAACGACACCAGTTCGAAGGAGAATTCTCATGACCACCATCACCCTGACCCGTACCGTCGCCGCCGATCTCGACACCGCATTCACCGCCTGGACCGATCCGGCGTCGCTGGCGCAGTGGTGGTGGCCGCAGTGGCCGGACACCAGCTACGAGATCGACGCCAGGGTCGGCGGTAGCTACCGGATCGAGAGCGACCGGGTGGGCGTCGGGGTCCGCGGCGAATTCACCACGGTGGATCAGCCGACACTGCTGAACATGACGTGGATCTGGCTCACGGAGGGTCGCGACGCCGAGCTCGACGGCGTGCCCGTCATCGACACCGTGGCGGTGAGCTTCACCCCTGTCGAGGGCGGAACCGAGGTGGAGGTGACCTACACGTCGGTTGCTGCACTCGATGATGCCCGGCAGGGCTGGAACGACGTGCTCGACCGCCTGCCCGGATCCGGGTGATCGCCGGATCGGCACTGTCAGCTGTCACCGATCGCGATGCACACCTTGCCGACCACCAGGCCTGACACCAATCGGTCCAGCGCCTCACCGACCTCGTCCAGCCGATAGCGCGCATCGATGTGCGGGGTGAGGATCCCCTCGTCCACCAACGCGGCGAGCGTCTCGAGTTCGGCGGCGCGCTCTCGAGCGATCAGCATGACGAACGGCTTCGCCGACCATCGGTAGCGCAGCGCTGCCCGCGCCGGACGCAAGAATCCGCCGGTCCACGGACCGCCGGTCTCCGCTCCCACGAAGACGTAGCGGCCCTGATCGGCGAGCAGACGACGGAGCTGCCGATAGGAACGGGTAGCAGCCATGTCGACGATCGCGTCGAACCTCTCCGTGAGTAGCTCCAGATCGTCGCGTTCGCGGACCAGCACGGTCGAGGCTCCGAAGCCCAGCACCGCCTCCCGCTTGGAACCGCTGCACACCGCCGTCACCTGGGCCCCGCGACCGGCGGCGATCTGGACCGCGAAGTGGCCGACGCCGCCCGAGGCGCCGATCACCAACACCCGACTGCCGGGGCCGACCCGCGCAGCGTCCAGCGCCTGGAGCGCTGTGGAACCGGAGACTCCCAGGGCCGCCGCATCCGCGACCGGACAAGCCTGCGGAACCCGGGCGAGCTTGGACTCCAGCGCCACAGCGCATTCCGTCAACGACCCCCTGGCAATGCCGAACACCCTGTCGCCCAGCGCGAACCGGGTGACGCCTGCCCCGAGTCCGACCACAGTGCCGGCCACGTCCAACCCCGGAACCTCTGCTTTCGGACGGCGCAGCCCGAGCCCCAGTCTGGCCATCCGCGGCAGACCTGTGGTGATGTGCCAGGTGCCGCGATCGATCGCAGCGCCTGCCACCCGGATGAGCACCTCACCCGGCCCGGCGATGGGCGCGGAGCGCTCCTGGAGCGAGAGCACGGTCGCGTCGCCGTATCCGCGCTGGATGAGGGTGCGGATGTCGACTTCGGGGACGAGCGCTGCTGACGGGTGCTCCATGGTGGTCCTCATCTGGGCGACGTACTTAGTACGATTTGTACTGTACGGCGTACGGTACTGATATCGTGCTGCTGTGTCCACCCCTTCCCGAGCGCCGCGCAATTCGCTGTCGCTGGAGCGGCTCGTGACCGCGGCGATGGATCTCGCTGACGAGCAGGGACTGGCCGGGCTGACCATCCGAGCGCTTGCGGCCCGGCTGTCCGTCCGACCGATGGCCGCCTATCACTACATCTCCGACAAGGAGCAACTCCTCGACCTGATCGTCGACGGCGTCTTCGAGCAGATCGAACAACCCACACCCGGGCTGCCCTGGCGCCCGGAACTCCACCGCCGCTGCCTGTCGGTCCACGCGGCGATGCGGCGCCATCCGTGGGCCCTGGGCCTGGTCGATTCCCGAACCTCGGCGGGCCCGGCGACCCTCGCCGCGCACGACGCAGTCCTCGGAACCATGCTGAGCGACGGCTTCACACCGGCACAGGCTGCCCGCGCGTTCGCACTGTTGGACAGTTACGTGTACGGATTCGCGTTGCAGGAGAACAGCATTCCGCTCCAGGATCCGTCAACAGCGCCGGACGTGGTGGCCGCCATGCTCGAGGCGATGGACGCGGACCTCTATCCGCACCTGGTGTCCTTCACGCTGGCACACGTTCTCGTGCCCGGCTACAACTTCGGCGACGAGTTCGAGCCCGGCCTGGATCTCGTACTCGACGCCGTCGCCGGCCTGCTCTGAACGATGCCTCGACGGCTGTGTCGCAGAACGGCCGCTGACGGAGCAAAGCCGCAGGAGCGTCTGCGGGCATGCTCGACGAGGGGCCACTTCCGACAAGCACCGCGGACGAGTGTCGAGAAGATGACCCACGAGCGGCATTTCGGCAGGACGTCCTGCGGGAATGGTGATCGACGGCCACATCCTCGTCACTCGCCGATGAGTGGCGGGATCTCGTCGCGCTCCTTCGCCGCTTGCCGTCGAGGGCTGCGACGGTCGCGCAGCGGACGGGATCTCGACTCCTTCGTCGCTCGACCACCGGAGAACTCGCTCATCTGCGAGCGCAGGACTCCGCAGGTGACGGGATCTCGACTCCTCCGTCGCTCGATCGCCGAAGGAGTTGTCGCCTTCCGACCGATGAGGTCGGCCACCGTCATCGAGAACTGCGGCCGGACGTGGCTGTACCCCGGGTCAGGGAGTGGCTCGGGCATGGGCGGGAATCCGCCGGGTGAGCCTGCGAACCCGCCGGGCCGGACCCGGGGCACAGCCGCGGCCGACCCGACGATGATGTGACGGGATCTCGACTCCTTCGTCGCTCGATCGTCGAGGGGTGCGGCGGTCGCCGGAGATGGACGAATGCCCCGGCGCAATGGGGCGTCGGGGCATTCGCGTGAGAGATCAATCAGCTGGGGTTGTGGCGCATCGCCTTGCGCAGGTCGCCGTTCAGGGTGGAGATCACGTCCAGCGGGATCTCCTTGGGGCAGGCGCCTGCACACTCGCCGATGTTGGTGCAGCCACCGAAGCCCTCGTGGTCGTGCTGGCTGACCATCTTGACCACCCGGGCGGCGCGCTCGGGCTGGCCCTGCGGCAGCTCGCCGAGGTGCGTCACCTTCGCGCCCATGAAGAGCATGCCGGAGGCGTTCGGGCAGGCCGCGACGCAGGCACCACAGCCGATGCAGGTGGCAGCATCGAAAGCCCTGTCCGCCTGGGCCTTCGGGACCGGAACGGCGTGCGCCTCGGGGGCTGCGCCGGTGTTCACCGAGATGTACCCGCCGGCCTGGATGATCCGGTCGAACGCGGAGCGGTCGACGATCAGATCCTTGACGATGGGGAACGCGTCAGCGCGCCACGGCTCGATGGTGATGGTGTCGCCGTCCGGGAAGCTGCGCATGTGCAGCTGGCAGGTCGTCGTCACCTCGGGGCCGTGGGCCTGACCGGAGATCATCAGACCGCAGCTGCCGCAGATGCCCTCCCGGCAGTCCGAGTCGAACGCGACCGGATCGTCGCCCTGGCCGGTGAGCCGCTCGTTGAGCACGTCCAGCATCTCCAGGAACGACATGTCCTCGGAGATGTCGGACACCTGATAGGTGTGGAAGCTGCCCTTGACACGGGGAGACGGCTGACGCCAGATGCGAAGGGTGAGGTTCACTTGTAGCTCCGTTGCTTCAACTCGATGAAGTTGTAGACGAGATCTTCCTTGTGCAGCACCGGGTCTCCGTCATCGCCGCCCCATTCCCAGGCTGCGACGTAGGCGTACTCGTCGTCGTGACGCAACGCCTCGCCCTCCTCCGTCTGACTCTCGGTACGGAAGTGGCCACCGCACGACTCACGACGATGCAGGGCGTCGATGCACATCAGCTCACCGAGCTCGATGAAGTCGGCGACCCGACCGGCCCGCTCCAACGCCTGGTTCAGTTCCTCGCCGGAGCCGAGAACCTTGACGTTGCGCCAGAACTCGGCCTTCAACCCGCGGATGAGGTCGACGGCCTTGCGCAGACCTTCTTCGCTGCGCTCCATGCCGCAGTACTCCCACATGATGTGGCCGAGTTCGCGGTGGAAGGAGTCGACGGTGCGGTCGCCGTTGATCTCCAGCAGCCGCTTGATCCGGCCCTGGACGTCGGCCTTGGCCTCGGCCACCTCGGGGTGGGACTCCACGTTCTCGAACGGTCCGGCGGCCAGGTAGTCGCGGATCGTGTTCGGCAGCACGAAGTATCCGTCGGCGAGACCCTGCATCAGCGCCGAGGCACCGAGCCGGTTCGCGCCGTGGTCGGAGAAGTTCGCCTCCCCGGTCACGAACAGTCCGGGGATCGAGGACTGCAGGTCGTAGTCGACCCACAGACCACCCATCGTGTAGTGCACGGCCGGGTAGATGCGCATCGGCGTGGCGTACGGATCCTCACCGGTGATCCGGGCGTACATGTCGAAGAGGTTGCCGTACTTGCTCTTCACCGCGGCGAGACCGAGTCGCTCGATGGCCTCGGTGAAGTCCAGGTAGACGCCGCGGGCGAAGTCGCCGATCTTCGGGCCGACGCCGCGACCCTCGTCACACACGTTCTTCGCCTGCCGGGACGCGATGTCGCGGGGCACCAGGTTGCCGAAGGCCGGGTAGATCCGCTCCAGATAGTAATCACGGGCGTCCTCCGGGATCTCCCGCGGATCCTTCTCGCAGTCCTCCCGGTTCTTCGGCACCCAGATCCGGCCGTCGTTGCGCAGCGACTCCGACATCAGGGTCAGCTTCGACTGGTGCTCACCGGAGACCGGGATGCAGGTCGGGTGGATCTGCGTGTAGCAGGGATTCGCGAAGTGGGCGCCCTTGCGGTGCGCTCGCCAGGAGGCGGTCACGTTGCAGCCCATGGCATTCGTCGACAGGAAGAAGACGTTGCCGTAGCCGCCGCTGGCCAGCACGACCGCGTCGGCGAGGTGCGTCTCGATCTCACCGGTCACCATGTCGCGGACGATGACGCCGCGCGCCTTGCCGTCGACGACGACGACCTCGAGCATCTCATGTCGGGTGTGCACGGTGACGTTGCCGGCGGCCACCTGACGCTCCAGCGCCTGGTAGGCACCGATCAGCAACTGCTGACCGGTCTGACCGCGGGCATAGAAGGTCCGGGAGACCTGCACCCCGCCGAAGGAGCGGTTGTCGAGCAGGCCGCCGTAGTCGCGGGCGAACGGAACACCTTGCGCCACACACTGATCGATGATGTTGGTGCTCACCTCGGCGAGCCGGTAGACATTCGTCTCGCGGGAGCGGTAGTCGCCACCCTTGACGGTGTCGTAGAAGAGCCGGTAGGTGGAGTCGCCGTCCTCCTGGTAGTTCTTCGCCGCGTTGATGCCGCCCTGGGCCGCGATCGAGTGGGCCCGCCGCGGGGAGTCCTGGTAGCAGAAGGAGGTGACGTGGTAACCGCCCTCGCCCAACGTGGCGGCAGCAGAAGCGCCGGCCAGGCCGGTGCCGACGATGATCACCTTGAGCTTGCGGCGGTTCGCCGGGTTGACCAGCTTCGCCTCGAACTTGCGCGTCGTCCACTTCTGCTCGATCGGACCGTCCGGCGCCTTGGTGTCCGCGATCGGCTCGCCGAGCCGGTACAGACCCTCGACCAGGTCACCGATCTGCGGCTCGGGGCGGTCGGGTGCGTCCGGGATGGCGGTGCCGGCGGGCGCAGCGACGGAGGAGTCGGGTGTCGGAGCGTCAGTGGGGACGTCGCTGGCCACCTGGACCGGAGCGGTGGTGTCCTCGGACGGCGTGTCGACTTCGGAGCGGGGGTCTGCCATGGGGATACCTCTCCCGTTACTTGATGACGCCGATGAGGATCAGGAACGGTGGGATGGTGAAGCCGATGGAGGTGACGAGCGCAATCACCCAGCCGACGATCCGAGCCACCTTGCGGGACAGCGCGGAGCTCGTCCAGCCGAGGGTCTGGCTGGCACTGAACACGCCGTGGTGCAGGTGCATCGCCAGTGCGAACATCGCGGCCAGGTAGATCAGGAACACCCACCACAGCGAGAACCCGTTGACCAGCCGGTCGAACGGGCTGTCGGCGTCGCCACCAGGGGTGACGGTCCTGGTGGTGAACTGCAGGATGTGGAAGACGATGAACAGCAGCAGCGTCACTCCGCCCCAGCGCATCCAGCGGGAGGACAGCGATGAGACGATGGCCTTCTTCACCGCGTACCGCTGGGTGCGGGCGTCCTGGGCCCGCTTCCACAGCTTGAACGCCGCGTAGACATGGCCGACGAGGCTGAGGACCAGCACGACGCGGATGATCCACAGCAGTCCTGAATACGGCAGGATCGGCTCACCGATGGTGCGCAGGTGCTCGGCGTAGGTGTCGAAGGTTTCCTTGCCGCTGATGGCCTTCAGATTGCCGTACATGTGCAACAGGACGTAGCCGATGAAGATGATGCCGGTACCGGCCATCAACAATTTCAGGGCGACCGTGGTACGTCGACCCTTCGGTGGGCCTGCGGGTTTGGACACCGCTCGAGTGTTCGTGGACACCGCCTCACCGTAGCCCCGGACACACGGACGGGCGTAGTCAGGACAGCCTCAGTCGGCCCTGCGTCATCGACGTCACAGACCCCGATGGCGGCACACCGCCCGAATCGGGCCATATCGCCGGGGCGAGGCGGTTGATCAGGGCTCGCCGGCAGCTGAGGTGGTGGCGTCCACCGCGTCGCGCACGATGGCACCGACCTGCTCGGCCTCGATCAGGAACCCGTCGTGGCCATGGCCGGAACGGATGACGCGGAGCTCTCGGGCCGTGGGTGCGAGCCGGGCGATCAGCTCGCCCTGGGCGGGCGGGAACAACCGGTCCGAGTCGACCACAGCCACCGTCAGCGCCGCGGTGATCCGGCGCAGCGCTGCCTGCAGACCACCGCGATCGCGGCCGAGATCGTGCAGCATCATCGATTCGGTCAGCACCACGTAGGAGTTCGGGTCGAACCGACGGGCCAGCTTGTCGCCGTGGTGGTCGAGGTAGGACTGCACCGCGAACCGGCCACCGCGCAGCACGTCCTCGCCGGTCTGTTCGATGCGACCGAATCGTTCGTCGAGCTCTTGCGCCGAACGGTAGGTGGTGTGGGCGATCTGCCGGGCCACGGCCATCCCGGCGGTCGGAGCGCCGTCACCGCCGGAGGCGGAGTAGTAGTCCCCACCGCGGTACAGCGGATCGGTGGTGATCGCGGCGAGTTGGGCGCTGCTCCAGGCGATCTGGTCGCCGGAGAACGCGGCGCAGGTGGCGATGGCGACCACGTGCCGCACCCGGTCGGGATGCAGGACGCCCCACTCCAGAGCCCGCATGCCGCCCATCGACCCGCCGATGACGGCAGCGAAGGAACTGATGCCGAGACGGTCGGCGAGCGCCGCCTCTGCGGCCACCTGGTCGCGCGGGGTGATGCGGGGGAAGCGGGAGCCCCAGGGTCGGCCGTCCGGGGCGGACGAGGACGGGCCCGTGCTGCCGCGGCAGCCGCCGAGCACGTTCGCGGCCACCACGAAATGTCGCGCAGGATCCAGCGGTGCGCCGGGACCGATCAGGCCGTCCCACCACCCCGGCGTCGGCTGGTCGGGACCGGCCGGACCGACGACGTGCGCATCGCCGGTGAGAGCGTGCACGACGAGGACGGCGTTGTCGCCGGCCGCGTTGAGCGTTCCCCAGGTCTCGTACGCCAGGGTGACATCGAGCTCGGTGCCGGACTCGGTGACCAGCGCTCCCACCCGGGCGACGGCCCTGACTCCGGGTTCGGTGCCGTGCACGAGGCGCGACAGCGCCGCGGGATCACGTGACGTGCTCCCGCGACGCTGCTGCACATGAGTCATGAGTCCTCTTCTGTCCCAGTACTTCTCACACTGCTCCTGGCTCGATGGGTGAAGCAACGTCAGTCGACGCCCTTGGAGGCGATGAAGCCCTGCTCCAGGTCGGCCAGGATGTCGTCGATGTGCTCGATGCCCACCGACAACCGCACCAGACCGGGGGTGACGCCGGTCGAGCGCTGCTCGTCCTCGGAGAGCTGGCTGTGGGTGGTCGACGCGGGGTGGATCGCCAGCGACCGGACGTCGCCGATGTTCGCGACCAGCGAGTGCAGCTGTAGGCCGTCGACGAACCGCTGCCCGGCTTCGGCGCCACCGGCCACCTCGAAGGCGAGCACCGCACCCGGACCCTTCGGCGTGTACTTCTGCGCGAGCTCGTGCCACGGGCTGGACGCCAGACCCGCGTAGTTGACGCTCAGCACGTCGTCCCGGGCCTCGAGCCACTCGGCAACAGCCTTGGCATTGCTGACGTGTCGCTCGATGCGCAGCGACAAAGTCTCCAGCCCCTGGGCGATGAGGAAGGCGTTGAACGGTGAGATCGCCGCACCCAGGTCGCGCAGCAGCTGGACGCGGGCCTTGAGGATGAACGCCAGGTTCGCCCCGAGCGCAGAGCCGACGCCGAGGTCACGGGCGTAGACCAGACCGTGGTAGCTCGGGTCGGGGGTGTTGTAGTTCGGGAACTTCTCCGGGTCGGCTCCGAAGTCGAACTTCCCGGAATCGACGATCACGCCGCCGATGGCGGTGCCGTGTCCGCCCAGGTACTTGGTCGCCGAGTGCACGATGATGTCGGCGCCGAATTCGAAGGGCCGCAACAGGTACGGGGTGGCGATGGTGTTGTCGACGATCAGCGGGACACCTGCCTCGTGGGCCACCGCCGACACCTTCTCGATGTCCAGCACGTCCTGCTTGGGGTTCGAGATGGTCTCGGCGAAGAACGCCTTGGTGTTCGGCTTGACGGCTGCCCGCCACGACTCCGGATCGTCCGGGTTCTCGACGAAGTCGACGGTGATCCCGAGCTTGGGAAGCGTGTAGTGGAACAGGTTGTACGTGCCGCCGTAGAGGCTCGGCGAGGAGACGATGTGGTCGCCGGCCTCGGCGACGTTGAGGATCGCGATGGTCTCGGCGGACTGACCCGAAGCGACGACGAGCGCGCCGACACCCCCTTCGAGATCGGCGATCCGGTTCTCCACCACCTCGGTGGTCGGGTTGTTGAGCCGGGTGTAGATCGGACCGAACTCGCTGAGCGCGAAGCGGCCGGCGGCCTGTGCGGTGTTCTCGAAGACGAACGACGTCGTCTGGTAGATCGGCAGGGCGCGGGCGCCGGTCTGGCTGTCCGGGCTCTGACCGGCGTGGATCTGACGGGTTTCGAACGACCAACTCATGGTGTGTGCTCCTGGAGGGTGCCCGGGATCGACCCGGGTGGGTACGGGATGGTTCGGGAGAAGCGGTGCAGCGCAGGGGATCCCGCGCGCTCCGGTGGTGAGGGGGCTGCGATCTCGGGCTGACCGGGTGTCACTCCGGGCCGGCGGCGAATCAGACCGTCGCGCTCGCCGTCACCGGCTACACATTTCCTGGCACACAGTGCGCTCCTTCGAGCATCCAAGGGCCAGTCGATGGAGGAGGCCCACGCTTGCCGAACGCCGGACGGCATTCAGCCCGGTCATCACCCGGGGCACCCCATCGCGGAGAAGGGTTGCCGTCCAGCGAGCCGGGGCTTGACGCTGGCACTCATGACCTGGCGCCGAGTGTAACGGCTGGGAAACCGGCGTGCCAGTAGGTGGTCTGCCGATCCCGCAGCGTGGGATTCTCTTCAGTGCGCCGGCGCCGCGGACGAGGTCGTTGCTCCGCAGGCTTCGCTCGGACGCGCCGGTTCGCAGGCTCACCGGCGCGTCCATCGCTGCAGAGGGCTGCGCAGCGTCCTCATCCGCGCCTCCGTCACCCGGTCATCGAAAGAGGAACAAGCGGAGGCCCGTCGCGAATCCATCAGGGTCTCGACTCCTTCGTCGCTCGACCGTCGAATTTCCGACGATCGAGCGAGGGAGGAACGAGCGAGTCGAGATCCCGCACACAGGCAACAGGTCTCGACTCCTGGGTCGCTCGACCATCGGTGGGTGTCAGAGGGCAGAGAGGGTGCGCAGGAGCTCACCGACGCGGGCGGCGGACTCCTCGGGGGTGCCCTTCGTGAGCGCCGACCCGAGGCCGACCGCGACAGCGCCGGCAGCGATCCAGTCGGCAGCCGTTTCCGGCGTCACTCCCCCGGTCGGGATGATCGGCAACTGGGGCAGCGCGGCACGGACATCGCTGACCCACTTCGGCGAACTCGCTGATGCGGGGAACAGCTTCACCGCCGCTGCACCGGCCTCGAGAGCGGCCAGCATCTCGGTCGGGGTGTTCGTCCCTATCACAGCCGGAATGCCGTAGCGGTTGGCAGCGGCGATCGTCGCCGGCGAGACGGTCGGCGAGACCAGGTACTGCGCCCCGGCGCGGATCGCGGCCACCGCCGAGTCGCTGTCCAGCACACTGCCGACCCCGACCACGGTGTCCGGGAAACGCCGCCGGATCTCCGAGATCGCCTGCAGCGCTGCAGGATTGGTCAGGGTGATCTCGACGGACTGCAGTCCGGCGGTGATCAGTGTCGTGGTGGCCGCGACGGCGGACTCGAAGTCAGGGGTGCGGACGATCCCGATCACCCGTTGGGCCACAGCACGTTCCATCATCTGCCAGCCGTACACGCGCATCTCCCTGGGTCGAGTCCGGGTCCGGGACGATCCCGGTGGTTCACCGCAGCACCTGTTCGCGGGCGTTGCCGATGGCTGCCACGAAGGCGTCGAGTTCGGGTCCGGTGGGCAGGCCCTCGGTGTCCGACCAGTGCTGCACCGAGAAGGCCGCAGCCGCGGCTCCGCGCGTCAGACAACCGTCCGGATCCGCTCCCGCCAGGTGCGCACTGAGGAAGCCGGCCACCAACGCGTCGCCTGCGCCCACCGGATCGATCACTGCGCGCACCAGACTGGGTCGGGTGATCGCACCACCGGCGGTGAAGGCGGTGCAGGTGTGATCGCCGTTCTTGACGATCACCACCTCGGCAGCGCCGGCGAGCCACTCCCGCACGACCTCCGCCTGCGGCCTGCCCGGTGCCAGGACGTCGATCTCACCGTCACCGGCGAAGACGATCCGCGCCCGCGACACCAGCGCAGGCAGCACCGCACGCCAACGGTCGGCGGCGGCCAGTCTCAGGCGCAGGTTCACATCGAAGCTCACCGGGACATCGTCGGCGGCTGCCCGGTCGAGCAACTCGACCACTGCGCCGAGCGCATCGTCGGAGAGCATCGCCGTGATCCCGGTGACGTGCACCAGCGCCGGACGCCGCCGCTCCCAGGCTCGCGCCACATCGGTCGCGGAGACGAGCGAACCCGCAGATCCCGCCCGGTGGTAGGTCACCGAGATCGCCCCGTGTGCGGACGTGTTGCGGATCAGCATCCCGGTGAACGAGGACCCGTCGGCCGTCACGTCGACGAGGTCGACCCCCTCGGCGCGCATCCGGCGCAGCACGTACCGCCCCGCGTCGTCGTCCCCGACCCTGCCCACCCACCGGGCCGGAACTCCCTGGCGGGCCAGCGCTGCCGCGACGTTGCCCTCGGCGCCGCCGATGGTGGAACGGAACCTTTCGGCCCGGTCGACCGCGTCACCCGGCTCGGCGACCAGCACCCGCATCACCTCACCGAGCACCAGAACCGGGGCCTGCTGTGCCGGCGTCATCGGAGCCCTTCGCCTGTGGTTGCCGTGCTCCCACCGGAGCACCTGCTGCTCGACCTTAGCGATCGCTCCCCCGCCCCCATCCCGAGGGCGGCACCACCTACCCTCAGCAGGGTGACCAGCCTCCCGCTCACGTCCCTGCCCACCCCTCGCACGCCCGACCCGCAGGACGCGCCGCCGCTGCGCTGGGGGATCGCCGGCACCGGCGGCATCGCGGCCAACATGGTCGGCGCGATGCAGCAGCACTCGCGTCAACAGGTGGTCGCGGTGGCCTCCCGGCAGCAGCACACCGCGAACGCCTTCGCCGAGAAGTTCGGGATCGAGCACCCCTACGCGGGGCTCGACCAGATGCTGGCCGACGACGCGGTCGACGCCGTCTACATCGCCTCGCCGCATTCCGAGCACCACGCCCAAGCGCTGGCGGCAATCGCCGCGGGCAAACACATCCTGGTCGAGAAGGCCTTCACCCGGAACGCCGCCGAAGCCCGCGAGGTGGTGGCCGCCGCGCGGGAACGGTTGGTGACAGCGCTGGAGGCGATGTGGACCCGGTTCCTGCCGCACATCGACATCCTGCGGCAGCTGCTGGCCGACGGCGCTCTCGGTGCGCTCACCACCGTCGCCGCAGACCACGGGCAGTACTTCGACGACGACCCGGATTTCCGGCTGTTCAACCCCGAACTGGCCGGCGGCGCTCTGTTGGACCTGGGCGTCTACCCGATCTCGTTCTCCTCGTTCGTGGCCGGGACGCCGCAGCGGGTCCTCGCCATCGGCGACCGGGCCTTCACCGGCGTGGACGGCCAGGTGTCGATGCTGCTGCAGGGTGAACCCGGAACGACCCAGAGCGTCATCAACACCAACCTGTTCGCCCGCACCGAGACGACCGCCTCGATCATCGGGAGGGAAGCGCGGGTGTTCCTGGCCAGTGACTTCTACGCCCCGACCACGCTGACCTACCGTCATCGTGACGGCAGCGAGTTGAGCTACGACGGCGGGCCGATCCGCGGGCACCTCGCGCTCGTGCACGAAGCGGCACATCTGGCTCAGCTCGTGGCCGATGGTCGGACCGAATCGCCGCTGTTGCCACTCGACGAGACGATCTCGATCCTGGAGACGATCGACGAGGTACGCTGTCAGCTCGGGGTCACGCTGCCGGGCGAGTGACTCCGGCTCGCAGAGCTCAGCCGGAGGCCGCTTCGTCGGCAGCCGACTCGGCGTCGAGCATCGCGGCCGCATGGCCGCGGGCGACGGCCCGGACCGCGCCCTCGACGTCCGCGCCGGAGCGACCCAGCTCGTAGGCCAGTCGGAAGATGGTGGCTGCCGGGGAATCGTCCGCCGGCAGCGGCGCGTGCACGTCGAACTTCGCGGCCCGCGAGCCGAGCTTGCCGGCCAGCGCCAGGGCGGGCTGGGCAAGAGCGACACCGTCGAGCACGCTGGCGCGGCCCTGCGTCTTGGCGCGTTCGGCCTTCTTGATCTCGTCCCAGCGGACCTCCTGGTCCGAGGCGCTCACCGGTGCTTCCCCCGCCGATCCGGACCCGGCGGCGAAGACGTGCGGATGACGGGTGACGAGCTTGTCGACCAGCCCGTCGGCAACGTCGTCGATGTCGAAACCGCCGGCCGCAGAGGGAGTCTCGGCGGCGATCCGGGCGTGGAAGAGCACCTGGAACAGCACGTCGCCGAGTTCCTCGCGCACCGCTGCCGGGTCACCGTCCTCGAGCGCCTGCACCAGCTCGAAGCACTCCTCGACCAGGTAGCGCACCAGGGAGGTGTGGGTCTGCTCGGCGTCCCACGGGCAGCCACCCGGCGACCGCAGCCGATCGGTGATGGCCGCAGCTCGTGCGAGCCCCGCACCCGGGGTGACCTGCTCGGCCATCCGGGTCAGGACCCGAGCGCCGGGACGACCTGCAGGCTGAGTGGGTCCCAGACGCCGAACCGCGGGTTGACCTCGATCTGCACGCCACTGATGAGGGGCGCGAGTGCCACCCAGGACAGTCCCAGCACCCCGGCCTGGTCCTGGCTCTGCAGCATGGTGGTGAGCGTCTTGGCCAGATCCCCCTTGCTCTCCGTGCGACCGTCCACCCGCACCACGAACCAGGCGTCCTGAGCGGGCTGCTGCACGAGCACGAACGAACCGTCGGGAACCTGGAACACCCCGAAGGGAGCGATCTGGTGTCCGGCGCTGCTGACCAGGTTGATCTCGGTGCCCTCGCCGGTGAACGAGCCCGGGTCGGCCTGGGCCTTCGCCTGCGCCGTGACCGCCTCGGCCCGGGAGGCGAACCGCTGCTCGGTGATGGTCACCTTCACGTCCGTGACGGCCGTCGTCTTCTGCGCCAGGGCGAGCACGGTGAGCGTGTCGCGGACCGCTTGCGGGGCCAGGCTCTGCGGGACGCCCAGCTGCTGGGACAGACTCTCGGTCCCGTTCGCGAGGGCCTGGGTCACCTGGGCCTCGTCGACGATGACGCCGACGCGATCGGCAGCGCTCTGCAGCAACTGGTGCCGGATGCGGTAGGTGAGGACCTGGCGGTTGTCGAGCTGCCGAACGTCGAACTGCGGGGACGCCGGACTGGACGATTCCGAGGCCGCTGCAACGGCAGTCAGATCCGTGGAGTCGGCGAGCACTGTGGACTCGGCGATCTGCACCCCGCCGACCGTCGCTGCCGCGCCGACCTGGTCGCTGCAGCCGGTCAGGCCGAAGATGAGGGCACCAGCCGCGAGCACCGCCACCCCGCGGACACGACGTGAGCGGGTCGGCGCGAGGCCGTTCCGTGGAGAGGGGCTGGATCCGGGGACGGTCACGATCGTGGTGCGCTGAGTCACAGCTGCCACTCTCTCACGCGGCACCGGGCCGGGTGCGCCGGACCAGGATCAGTACGCTCCGTCGCTGCTGAGCATCACCCTGGCGGTCTTCCAGAGGATCACCAGATCCCCGGTGATGGACCAGTTCTCCACGTAGTAGGAGTCGAGGCGAACGGATTCGTCCCAGCTCAGATCGCTGCGGCCGGAGACCTGCCACAGGCCGGTCATCCCGGGGCGCACCAGCAGGCGTCGGCGGGCGTCGGACTCGTACTGGGCCACCTCGTCGGCCAGCGGCGGACGCGGTCCGACCAGGCTCATCGAGCCGGTGAGCACGTTGAACAGCTGCGGTAGCTCGTCCAGCGAGAGGCGGCGCAGGATCTTGCCGATCCGGGTGATCCGCGGGTCGTCCTTCATCTTGAACAGGATGTCGTTGCCGGCGTCGCCGGTCTCGGCCGCCAGCCGCTGGCGCTTGAGCTCCTCGAGCTGCGACTCGGCATCGACGACCATGGTGCGGAACTTGACCATCTTGAACATCGACCCGTTGAGGCCGACCCGGCTCTGCCGGAAGAAGACCGGGCCGTCGCTCGTCAACTTGACGGCCGCCGCGATGAGCAGCATCGGCACGCTGAACAGCACCAGGATGAGCGCGGTGCCGAAGAAGTCGAACGACTTCTTCACGAACTTGTTGGCGCCGCGGTAGGTGGGACGGTCGACGTGGATCAGCGGCAGGCCGTTGATCGGCTGGGTGTGCACCCGCGGACCGGCGATGTCGGTGAGGGCCGGGGCGAGGATCAGACCCGCATGGGTGTCCTCGAGGTCCCAGGACAGGCGGCGGACGACCGAAGGATCGATCTCGGCGGAGGCGGTGATGGCGACCGTGTCCGCCCCGGAGACGTGGACGGCCGACCTGACGTCGTTCACACCGCCCATCACGGGCAGGCCGTCGAGGGTTTCATCGCCCAAAGCATCGCGATCGGTGAGACAGACCGCGACCACCCGATAGCCGGCGCGCGGCATCTTCTGCAGGTCGCGGACGAGAGAGGTGACGGTGGAACGGCTCCCGACGGCGAGAACTGCCGTCTGGAAATGACCGAAGTCCCGGCGGGCCTGCAGCCACCGCCGCCAGAGGTAGCGCTCGGCGAGCAGGGCGAGCAGCCCGATCGGCAGCATCGCCATCGTGTAGCGACGGGGCAGGGGAACGGCGGTGACGTAGGACATCAGCGCAAGAGCACCGAACAAACCGAAGCTGGCGCGGATGATCTGCTTGTACTCGGCAGGTCCGAACCCGATCACCAACGGCTTCCGGGTTCCCGCGAAGCCGAGAGTGCCGGCCCACACTGCGCACAGCAGCGCGGTCATTCCCACTAACGCGGCGCCGACGCCGTACCGCTCGATCGTCGGCTGGGTGAAACCGATCAGGTGCACGATCACGGCAGACAAGGCGAGCGCCAGCGCATCGGTGACGGCAAGTCGGCGCGCGAAGCGGCGGCCCCAGACGGTACGGCCGACTGCCGGGATGCTTCGGGTACTGCCAGGCCCGGTCGCCGTTCGTGACGGGACCGTGCCGGTCGGGATACGACGCTCGGCGGTGGTCATCAGCCGACGCGGGCTTCGCCGTTGTTCTGGCTGGGCAGGGTGGCCGTGAGCGCACTGCGCAGCAGCGTGCTGGAGGTGTGCACGGTGTACGGGAAGTAGACGATCTCCACCCCGACGGCCGCGAAATCGGCTTCGAGCTTCATCCCCTTGGGGGTGCCGTGCCAGTCGTCGCCCTTGAGCATCACGTCGAACTGCAGCTCCCGCCAGGTCTCGAGCTTGTCCGGCACCAACTCGGCGTGCACCTGGTCGACGTAGTTGATGGCAGAGAGGATCTCGAGACGCTCGGCGAGCGGGACGATCGGGTAGCGGCCCTTCGCCTGGAAGGCCATCTCGTCGGAGACAGCGCCGGCGATCAGGAAGTCACAGTTCGATCGAGCGTGCTTGAGGATGTTGAGGTGGCCGACGTGGAACATGTCGTACACCCCTGGGGCGTAACCGATCCGCATTACTGAGTCCGTTCCGTTCGGGTCCGTGGCTCTGCTCTGAGCTCACCAGGGTGATCACTGGCCCGCATCCGGACCCAGGAGGATCTTGTCAACTACCGAGAGTCATCTACACTGACTTCCAGATCCATGTATCACTCTAATGCATGTACGAACTGTTCCCCAGCAATTCACACTTGGTGATCAGATCAGTGCCCGACCGGTGGACACGGATGATTTCATTACGACAACTTCCCTCGTTCGGGTGCGCCTCGATCGGTGGATACAGTGAGTTGGCTCATACAGAAAGCTGGCCATGGACACCGATCCGACTTCAGAGTTCGTCGTTCTGTTCGTCTGTCGCGCGAACCAGATCCGCTCGGTGATCGCCGAACAGTTGGTGGCGCGCAGGTTGCGGCAGATCGGTGATGGGCTCCGCGCTACGAACACTCCGCTCACCTGGAGTACTCGGTCAGCCGGTGTTGCTGCCCGTGCCGGCTCGCGGGTGCACCCAGGTGTCACCGAGCTGCTGCAGCGTTGGGACATCGACACCGCGGGCCTGCGCACCCATCAGCTCACCGCTGATGACGTCGCCGAGGCCGGGCTGATCCTGACTGCGGAGCGTGCGCACCGCTCCGCCGTGGTGTCCCTGGACCCCCGCGCGGTCCATCGGACCTTCACGCTGCGTCAGTTCGCCCACCTCGTACATGTGGGTCACCCGATCGAGTACACCCGGCAGGGCGGTGAGGAGCTCGGTGAGCATGCCCGATCACGTCGACACCTGTTCGCGATGATGGATCCGTCGGCGGACGACATCCCGGATCCGGTGGGCGGCACCCATCGCGAGCTCCGGTCGACGGGCCTGGCCATCGCCAGGTCGCTCGAGATGTTCGGGGTCTCGTCTGCGCCCCTCGAGGTCGAGGATCGTCGATCGCGGTGGTCGCTCCTGCGTCGTCGCTGACGGCGAACGAGCACCGGCCCGATTCAGCTGCTACTGCGAGCGAGCGTCAGCTGCGCTGACGACGCAGGAGTGCGCGCTGCTTCGCGGTCGCTGCAACCGGACGCTCGTCCCGTGCCTCCCCTGCTCCCCCGTGACCACCGTTGCTGGACGAGGCGGCGCCGTTGGGTGCTGCCCGGTCCTGGAACGCCTCGACGTCCTCCGGGGCATCCCCGTCCCCGATCGGTTCCTGGGTCTGGAAGTCACCGTCCGGAGCGTCCGCGGAAGCCGGGTCCTCGGCAGCGGGATCCGGACCCTCGTCGCGATCCACCACGGGCTCGTCACGCTCGGTCGCGTCGGATTCGTCCTCGGCCGCGGCGGCATCGAGCTCCGAGGTCGGGGAGGCTTCCCGCTCCGCCTGCAGGGCGGTGTCCGGCGTCGCCGGGGTCTTCGGGGTGTCTGTCGTGGGCGGGTCCCGCAGGACGTCGGCCCCGGCGTCCTCGGCCCTCTCGTCCTCGGCGGATTCCCTGACCACCGAGGCCCAGGTGGCGCTGTGTCGACCGGCTCCGGTCGCGTGCACGTCCGGCAGCGACAGCTCTGCGGCCAACACGTCACCCACCGTCGCCGCTCCCGCCGAGCGGCCGAACTCGGCACGCTCCGCGCTGCGCCGCGACCTCGGGCGCAGCCGACCCAGCAGCCGCCGCACCCTGCCGGGCCGGGCCACCGTTTCCTGGTGATAGCCGTACTCGCCGTAACGCAGCTGCGCATCGGCGCCCTTGGTGGGGGCGTCGTTCAACACACAGCCCAGTACCCGCACGTCGACACCCCGCAGGATGCCGACAGCCCTCCGGATCTCCGCCCGCCTGGTGTGGCCGTGACGCACCACGACCACCACCCCGTCGCTGGATCGGCCGACCACCGCTGCATCGGTCACCGGGAGGATCGGCGGGGTGTCGATGACGACGTTGTCGAACTGCGTGCGCAGATGGGCGAGCAGATCGACCATCTGCTTGCTGCCGAGCAGCTCGGACGGGTTCGGCGGGATCGAGCCGGACGGCAGCACCACCAGGCCCTGGGTCCCCCAGTTCTGGGCGACATCCTCGAACTTGACCTGCCCGGCGAGGATGTTGGTGAGACCGACCGCGCCCTCGAGTCCGAGATACTCACCGATCCGCGGGCGCCGCAGGTCCGCATCGATCAGCAGTACTCGGCGACCTGACTCGGCGAAGGCCAGGGCCAGGTTCGTCGCGGTGGTCGACTTGCCCTCCTTCGGCATCGAGGAGGTGACGACGATGATCGACGCCGGCCGATCGACATCCACGAACTGCAGATTGGTGCGCAGTTGCCGGTACGCCTCCGCCTGCACCGATCTGGCCCGTTGGGCCATCACGACCGATCCCTTGCCCGTCGGGTCCGACCGGAACACGACGCCGAGGACCGGCGTGTCGGTGATGGTGCGCAGCAGATCCATCGACCGGACGCTGTTGTCGAGCACCTCGCGGAGCAGCCCGATGGCCATGCCGAGGATCAGGCCGGCCACCAGGCCGAGGGCGATCAGCAGCTTGGTCCGGGGACTGATCGGCACCAGGTTCAGGGTCGGACCGTCCACCACATCGAACGACAGCAGCGCCTGCCTGGTGCCGTTGTCGCTCTCGATGTCGTTGGTCATCTGCGGGAAGACGTTGGCGACCAGGGTGGCGATCTGGAGGGAGCGAGCCTGGTCCGTGTCGTCGATGGTGGCCGTCAGCAGCACCGTCTCGGCGCGGGCGCTACCGGCGATGTGCTGGCTCAGGTAGTTCGGAGTGAGCCCCAGGCCGGGGGCGGCCGCGAGCACCGCGGTGGCGAGCCGGTCGGTGGAGATGACGTCCGCGTAGGTGGCCACCCGCTGCTGCGCGTACTGCTCGCCGGCCAGCGGGTTCGCCGACTCGGATGTCGGATGGGTGATGGCGACGAAGGTGACGGTGCTGGCGTAGACCGGGGTCTTCTGGGCCGCGTAGCCGAAGCCGCCGACCGCCCCCAGTACCGCGAGCACGGCGATCCCCCACCAGAACTTCCGGATCGCCCTCAGGAACGTCTGTAGGTCCATCGTCCCTGTTCTCGTCGTCGCGGCGGTCCGGCGCCCCGGATGGGCGCCGCCTGAACAATCGGCCCAGCATATCGGCCCGTGCCCTGCCGGTCCGGGTTGTCCACGCATCCCGCGACCGACGTCGTGACATCGTCGTCGGCTCGGGTCGGACGACACGCGGCGCGGCTCGCTGGTGAGCGACACTGTACGGATGCCCGACGCGCCCACCTCCCGAGTGTTGCTCACGGTGGCGACGTTCCGTCGACCGGACGACCTGGCGGCCCTGCTGCCGCTGCTGCTGCGCGCAGCCGACGAGATCTCCCCGGCCGCCGTGATCGTGGTGGTCGACAACGATCCGGGCGGAGGTGCCGGCAGTCAGGTGGCCGCGCACCCGGGGATCACGTACCGGCACGAGCCGCGGCCGGGCATCGCCGCAGCCCGCAACGCGTCGCTGGCGGCGGCCCGCGAGAGGGGAATCGCCTGGGTGGCGTTCCTGGACGACGACGAGCGGCCGGATCCCGGCTGGCTGGCCGCGCTGGTGCGCGCCATGCAGCGGTGGCGACCGGCCGCGGTGAGCGGCCCGGTGATCTCGGTCTTCGAGCAGGAGCCGGACGCGTGGGTGCGTGGCAGCGGGACCTTCGAACCGCGTGCCCATGCGCACGGCGCTCGGATCCGGGGGGCCGCGACCAACAACCTGCTGATCGACCGTGAGGTGCTGGACGATCGCGGACTGGCCTTCGACGATGCGTTCGGGCTCACCGGTGGCAGCGATTCGATGCTCACCAGGGCGATGACGCACCAGGGCCTGGAGATCCGCTGGACGAGCGAGGCGGTGGTGCGCGAGGTGGTCCCGGTCGCCAGGACCCGCCGCAGCTGGATCGTCAGTCGGCACCGCAGGACGGGCAACGACTGGAGTCGCGTCACGCTCGCGCTGGCCCACGGTCGCCGGGAGCAGCTCTCGGCGCGGCTTCGTCTCGTCGTCACCGGAGTCCGCCGTACCGTGCGGGGAGTGATCGGTTCTGCGGTCGGTGCTGCGCGCCGTGATGCCGGACTCCGGGGTGCCGCGCGCTGCGACCTCGCGACTGCCCGCGGGGTGCTGGAGGGTGTGTTCGGTCGGACCCGCACAGAGTATGCGCGGCCCGGCGCATCATGACGGGAGCACGCGGACGCCAGTGCCCAGGAGGTGAGTTGCCGTGTTGATGGCCATCTGGATCCTGCTGTGCCTCGGCGGCGCGCTGCTGCTGCACGACCGGCCGTTGTGGATGGCCTGCGGTGGTTTCGGTCTCTGGGTCTTCATCCCCGGGGTGGCCGGGGTGCTGTTCACCGGCCGCGGCGACGGGCTGCTGGCCCTGCATCCGGCCACCTGGTTCATCCTGGCGTGTTTCGTGGTCCTGCTGATCCGTCGGCCGGTCGAGCTGATGGGCGAGTTCGCGGCCAGATGGCCGCTGTACCTGACGCTGGTGCTCGTCATCCTCACCGCCTCGATCATGTCGCTGATGGGCAGCCAGCCACCCGGAGTGGTGTTGGTGACCGACCAGATCACCGGGCCGATCATGTTGTTCTGGTTCGCCTCCGTGGCGATCCGGCGTGCGGGCAGCGCCCGGGTCGTGCTGCGGAACGTCGTGTTGGCGGTGGCCGCGGTGCAGTCGGTGATCGCGATCGCCCAGTTCGCACTGAAGGGCACCATCTTCTTCAGCGGGCGCTACCACACCAACTACTGGTTCACCGACTCGTGGGACCGGTGGATGGGCACCACCGACCACCCGCTGGTGCTCTCGATGCTGCTCTGCGCCTCGGCGCCGCTGGTCGCCGGGCTGCGCCGGGCAAGCCTGCAGGTGGGCCTGCTGGGCCTGATGGCCGTCGGCGTGCTCATCACCCAGTCCAGGACGGCGGCCCTCATCCTGCCCGTCACCTTCGTCTACGTCATCTTCAGATCCAGGGCCGGTGCCGGTGCCAAGGTCCTGCTGACCACGGCGGTCGTCGCCGGTGCCGCCGGGATCCTCGCGTCACCCCTGGTCGACGGGCTGGCCGATCGGCTGACGAACGACTCGGGTTCCACCGATGCCCGGACCAGGGCGGTGTCGTTCTTCCTGGACTCCTTCAACCAGTTCATCGTCTACGGCGACGGGATCACCACCAGCTACCGGGTTGCGGCGCTCGGCGGTCTGAGGACGTCCCTGGAGAGCTCGTTCCTGATGTACGCCATCGGGATCGGGGTGATCGCGACGGTGATCTACTTCGGCGCCCAGGTGGCGCTGGTGGTCTCCGCGTTCGGCAGCGACCGGCTCCGCGGTGTGCTCGTCTCCGGCCTGGTGGTGCTGATCATGCCGCAGACGTTCTCATCGCTCGGGACCGAGAGCGTCTGCGGTCCGCTGCTGTGGGTGATGCTCGCGCTCATCGCGTCGGGCCGGCTGCCGTCGGTGCGACAGCGGAGCCGGCCGCCGCCGCAACTCGCCGGCGTCCCGGGCGATCAGGTTGCTGCGCGCCCGAGCATCTCGTCGTAGTAGTCTTCCAGGGCCGCGGTGCGGACCCCGATCTCGAACTCCCGGTACACCCGCTCTCGCCCGGCGGCACCCAGCGCCGAGGCCAGCGCGCCGTCCTGCAGAACCCTCGCCAGGGCGTCCGACAGCTCCTGTACGTCGCCCTCGGCAGCGAGGAGTCCCGTCACCCCGTCGGCAACGGCTTCGGTGACACCTGCGTGGCGATAGGCAACGACCGGCAGTCCGGCCGCGGCCGCCTCCAGGTACACCAGGCCGAAACCCTCGGCCTCGTCGCCGATCGACCGCGACGGCCCGCTGAACAGGGTGGAGGACGCCAGATCGGCGGCCACCTCGGCAGGGGTGCGGCGTCCGAGGAACTCGACCTGCAGGCCGGTGCTCGCCGCGAGCTCACGCAACCGGGGCTCCAGTGGCCCGAACCCGACGATCCGCACCCGGGTACGGGACCGCAGCGGCTCGGGCAACAGATCGACCGCCTGCAGCAGGTGATCGGCACCCTTGCGTTCGATCAGTCGGCCGACATAGGTGATGACGGGACGCTCAGGGCGTTGTGCCGCAGGGGATCCGGCCAGCGGGATGCCGATGGGCAACACCCGGATCTTGTCCACGGGCGCACCCAGCGCCAGCAGCTGCTTGCGGACGAACTCGCTCACCGCGATCAGACCGCGGGCACCGGCGAACAGGTCGGTCAGCTCGGCGCGGTACTGCTCCCCGGCCGCGTTCCTGGCGAAGGCCGCGGTGGTGACGTCGAAGCCGTGGAAGGTCACCAGCAGCGGGATCCCGGTGCGCCGAGCGATCGGCAGCAGCTTGACCCCGCCCGGCCCGAAGTGTGCGTGCAGCAACGAGATCCGGCGCCGGGACAACCAGCGGTCGTAGGGGAAGCGGTAATGGGTGGCCCGGCTGATCCGGTGCCGCACACGTCCCAGCAGGTCGGGGCCGAACGGCGTCAGATCGGGAGTCACCGGCAGACCGTCGGGCAGCGCCCGCAGGCCGATCCGGAACGGCCGCCAACGACGCAGTGCGTCGGTCTGGTGGGCCACGAAGGTCTCGGAAGCGGGCAACCAACTCGACCGCCAGATGCCCACCGCCGGGAGTGCGTCGGACTCGTCGTCCGTCACGATGCCCCCTTCTTGACAGCCCGACGACCGAACTCGAGCATCTCCTTCAGATCGGCGCGTTCGCGACGTGACACGGTCATGACGACCGCCAGAAGTACTGCGGCACAAGCGATCCCGGCGAGCAGCCGCAGCCCGGTCGGCAGCGGCAGCAGAGTGCCTGCATAGGCCGCGGCACCGGCCGGCAGACAGACCAGCCCGATGATCCGTACCGCGCGGCCGGCCAAGGGCCAGATCGACAGACCGGAGGCGCGGCCGACCCACCAGAACGATGCCAGCCATTCGACACTGAAGGCCACTGTGTGACCGACGGCGACCCCGACCGCGCCCCACGGCAGTCCGGCGAGCAGGCACAGGATCATGAAGGGCCTGGCCATCAGATAGAACCGCAACTGGCTGCCGGTGAGGCCCTTGGCCAGGGTGATCCAGTACGTCACCTGGGCGAGTCCGCGGAACACCCCGCCGATCGCGAGGATGGCGAACACCGGTGCGACCCCGTCCCAGCCGGGACCGAACAGAACGGCGACCAACGGGACAGCCAGACCGGCCGCCAGCGAGAACGCCCCACCGAAGCCGTACCCACAGATCAGTTGTGCCCGGCGGACATAGGCCAGGAACCGCTCGTCGTCGTCCTGCACCTTCGACAGCACCGGCAGCATCACGCGCAGCAACGCGTTCGCCACCTGGTTCAGCGGAACGATCAGCAGTTGGTAGGCCCGGCCGTAGATGCCGACCTGGCTCGGCCCCCAGACCGCGCCGAGCGCTGCGGTGTCGACGTTGTTCGTGGTGTAGCCCAACAACTGCATGCCGAGCAGACCGCCACCGAAGCGGAAGAACCGTCGCAGCGAGACACCTCGGCGGTACCAACTGGGACGCAGCCGCGACTGGGCAGCAGACATCACGAACGTGGCGATCACGAAGGCGCCCTGCTGCGCGACGATCGACCAGTAGCCGGCGCCCAGAGCGGCCGCGACGATCGCCACCGCGATGCTCGCCACCTGGGCGGTGATGTCGGTCCGGGCGAGCGCGGTGAAGCGCATGGACCTGGACAGGTCGGCGCGGAACTGGGTAGTGGCCCCGCTGACGATCATCAACGGCGCGAGCACCAGCACGATCGCGGGGATCTCCGGCTGGCCGTACCACGCGCCGATCGGGCCGCTCAGCGCGGCGGCGGCGGCAGCTGCCACCGTGCCGATGCCGACATTCACCCAGAACAGGTTCGACCGTTCGGCGTGGCTGATGTTCTTCGCCTGGATGGCGGCGGAGCTGAGGCCGAAGTCGCGCAGGATCTCGGCGATCCCGGTGATGGCCGTGACCATTGCGACGAGACCGAACTGCGCCGGGGTGAGCAGCCGGGCGAGCACCACCAGTGAACCGACCTGGAGCACCAATCGGACGCCTTGCGCGGCAAGGGTGACAGCGGCGCCCCGGGAGGCGGTGGTACCGAGCCCGTCCCCGGCCGGAGCCGGGGGCGGTCCGGCCGCGTCGTCGGGAACCCGCTCAGCACTCGAGTCGGGGAGCCTGCTCAGCCGACCTTCACCACCCGGTAGTTGGTGAACGAGAACGTGATCGGCGCGTTGGTCGCGGTCGACGACAGGTAGGTGACCAGACCGACCGAGCCGACGCCGGTGACCACGGAGTCGATCGAGGAGACCTGCGGGGTGGCCGGCGCGGTGCCGCCGACCTTCCAGACGGATCCGGAGACCGTGCTCCCGTTGACCGTCGCCGACAGCCGCAGGGTGTCGGTCTGCGCGACCGTCAGACCCGCGACGGTGACCGTCTTCAGGTTCGTCTCGGTGCCGTTCACCACCCGGACTGTACTCAACTGGACGCTGCCGTCCGCGGCGATACGCGCCTTCACCCGATAGGAACCGGTGGCGTTGCGTCGCACGTCGCTCGAGATGAGCGCCGGTGCGATCAGCGCCTTGTCCAGCTGCACGTCGACGGTGGCCGTCGCATCGGCAGCGCTGACCGAGTCGAGGTAGGCCGACAGCCCGCTGGCCGCGGCAGTCACCCGCATCTTTCCGGTGGAACCGTCGGTGCTGAATCGTGTCGCGCTGCCGACGAGGGTCCAGGCGCCCCCGAGCTCGGCGCTGCCCCACCCGGAGGCGGCCGTCCGACCGAAGGTGTCGGTGGCGACCTCGGCGCTGCTGGCCTGCACCGACACCGTCCCGGTGACCGTGTTGGTGGCGCCCTTGTCGTCGGTGGCGACGAGCGTGACGGTGTAGCCACCGGTCGCCGGGTAGGTGTGGGTGGCGGTGGCTGCCGCACCTGTGGTGTCCGCGGAACCGTCGCCCCACTTCCAGGTGTACGACGCCACGGTGCCGTCGCTGTCGGTGCTGGTGCTGCCGTCCACCGAGGCCACCAGACCCGCTGCCGACGAGGTGAAGGCGGCGACCGGCGCGACGTTGGGCTTCACCACGGAGACCGAGGTGGTGCCGGTCGCGGTCGCACCGTCGTTGTCGGTGACGGTGAGCGTGACGGTGTAGGTGCCGGTGGCTGCGTAGGCGTGGGTGGCCGTCGCCGAGCTCCCCACGGTGGCGGCGGTGCCGTCACCCCAGTTGTAGGAGTACGTGGCGATCGTGCCGTCCGGATCCGTGCTGGTGCTGCCGTCGACGGACGCGGTGAGACCGCTGGCAGTGGCGGTGACGCCGGCGGTCGGCGCGGAGTTCGGGACCGTGAGCACGATCCCGCCGTCCTTGGCGTGCTGGGCGACCTTGCGGGCGCTCAGCGCGGTCGGGTAGGTGGCGAACTCGTCGAAGGTGCCGGTCAGGTAGTTCCTCGCCGGGGCCGACGGCCAGCCGGTGAGGTTCTCGGCGCCCATCCGCCAGTAACCGGTCAACGTCGTCCCGGTGGTGAGGTCGGCGCGCTGGGCGACCTGGACACCGTCGACGTAGAGGGTCGTTCCGGCCGGACCCTGGGTGGCCACGATGTGGTGGAACTTGTTGTCGCGGTAGGCCGCCGTGCTCGCGACCTCTCTCTTCGTGGTGCCGTCGGTCGTTCCGAAGTGGATCCGGCCACTGGTGTCGAAGTACAGCACCCGGGCGACGGTGGCGGAGACGGCGTTCGTCCCGGTCCCGAAGCTCGCGATGCTGCCGCCGAGCGTGCTGGTGGACTTCACCCACACCTCGAGGCTGTAGGCGTCGTCGGGCGCGATGGTCGTCGGGGCGCTCCAGACCTGGGCACCGGCGAAGGTGTACGCCGTGTCCGCGTCTCCGACGATCGCTCCGGCCACGCTGCGGGTCACGGTGCCCGAGACGGTCGCGTCGGCGCCGCCGGTCGAGTTGACGACCTTGGTGCCGCTCGCCTCGGCCAGTCGCAGGTAGAGCGACGCCTGGTCGGCGAGCACGTCGGTCGCGTACGTGCTGGCAGCAGCGACGTTCGCCGCCACCGTCCCGCTCGATGCCGAGTTGCCGTCGGCGTCGACCGCCACGACGGTGTAGCTCGCGGCTCCGGCCACGCCGCTGCGATCGGTCAGGGTGACCGTCGGGCGGTTCCACCACTGGCTGTCGGCGGTGACCTGGTCCAGCACCGCGGCGACGCCTGCGCGGCGGAGCTGATAGGTCAGGGTCTGGTCGTCGCGGTCCCAGTTGGCGGGAATGGTGACCTTGACCCGGCCGCCGTTCAGGGCGGTTGCCGTCGGCGTCCATGCCTGGGCCGTCGACATCCGGGGGCCCTGCTTTTTCGGGGCGATCGAGGGCACGGCGAAGCGGACGAGGCCCTGCTGCGCATTGGCGTTGACGGCCGGGAACTCACCGCCCATCACCAGGTACTGGCTGTTGCCGGTGACCGACCAGGCCGCCTGCGCCTGGCCGGTGACCGTGCCGGACTGCAGGAACGGGTTGAACGCGACGAGGGCGCAGGCGACGAGTGGCGCCAGCTCGTTC